>NZ_JBIVQC010000002.1:0-586293 GCF_044754925.1 Pseudarthrobacter sp. NPDC092424
GTACTGCACCCGGGAGGGTGTGGGAGAGTAGGTCACCGCCGGACACACATTGGTCGAGGCCCCGAACCACCAGGTTCGGGGCCTCCCACATTTAAACCCCCACACCCGGGCAACGCTCTCCCACACCCGGCACCCCCCCGGGCAACGCTCTCCCACATCCGGCACCCAACCGGGCAACGCTCTCTCACATCCGGCACCCAACCGCGCATCGCTCTCTCACATCCGGCACCCAACCGGGCAACGCTCTCTCACATCCGGCACCCAACCGGGCAACGCTCTCTCACATCCGGCACCCAACCGGGCAACGCTCTCTCACCGGCAACGAACCGCGCATCGCTCTCTCACATCCATGAGCGTTCGGCATGGCCGTTGACGTGTGAAGATGGCCACGATGAGGCGTCTGGCACCCGGTACGTAAGCCGCCGGGGGCGTGCTCCCCTAGAATTGATGGAGATGTACGGACTTCGAAGCGCTTGATTTCGGGTTGCGTAGGAAAACGAAACACGGATACGAGCGGCTGCAGTTGCGCCAGTAGTCGGCTCTCAACAGGAGGAATCCACATGGCTGAGCACAACGGCGGCAACCGCAGGAATGACCGCGGGCCCTTCCGCGGCAACAACAACTCCGGCGGAGAGCCGCGCGGTTTCCGCGCCCGCACCAACCGTGACGGATCTGATTCCGCCGGCCGGCCCGAGCGCGGCGGTAAGCCCTTTGGTGACCGTGACCGTAAGCCCTTCGGCGACCGGCCTCGCCGCGACGAGGGTGAGCGCCGGAGCTTCGGTGGTGGTGACCGGGACCGTAAACCTTTTGGTGACCGGCCGCGCCGCGACGAGGGCGAGCGTCGACCTTTCGGTGGTGGTGACCGGGACCGTAAACCTTTTGGTGACCGGCCGCGCCGTGACGAGGGTGACCGCCGGACCTTCGGTGGCGGTGACCGGGACCGTAAACCGTTCGGTGACCGGGACCGTAAACCGTTCGGTGACCGGGACCGTAAACCTTTTGGTGACCGGCCGCGCCGCGACGAGGGTGACCGCCGGAGCTTCGGTGGCGGTGACCGGGACCGTAAACCGTTCGGTGACCGGCCGCGCCGCGACGAGGGTGACCGCCGCACCTTCGGTGCAGGGGAGAACCGCAAGCCCTTCGGCGACCGGCAGGACCGCGGACCCCGCAACTTCGATCGTTCCGCTGACAGGGGCCCGGACCGTGGCTTCAGCCGCGGCCCCGCACGCGACGGTGACAGCCGGGATACCCGGGACAACCGCTACTCCCGTGACAACACCCGTGACAACACCCGTGACTCGGGCCCCCGCGGCTACGGCCGCCAGGAGGACCGCCCCGCACGGGTCCCCAACGTGCGTGACCTCCGCAGCGCCAACCGCCCGGACCGCGAGCGTTCGCCGGAAATTGACGAGGACGTTACCGGCAAGGAGCTGGACCGCGCCACGCAGCACCAGATCAAGACCCTCGAGGCCAAGAGTGCCGAATGGGTGGCCCGCCACCTGGTGATGGCCGGCCGCCTGATCGACGACGAGCCCGAGCTGGCGTTCCAGCACGCCCTGGCGGCAAGCCGCCGCGGCGGCAGACTCGCCGCCGTCCGCGAGGCAGTGGGCCTCACCGCCTACGCCGCCGGACATTACGGCGAGGCGCTGCGGGAGTTCCGCACGTACCGGCGGATCAGCGGCTCCAACGTGCACCTGCCGGTGATGGCGGACTGCGAACGCGGCCTTGGCCGCCCCGACCGTGCCCTGGACGTGGCACGCTCCGAGGAAGCACAGGACCTAGACGCTCCCGGCAAGGTCGAGCTCGCCATCGTGGCAGCCGGCGCCCGCACCGACCTGGGACAGCTGGACGCAGCGGTCGCGGAGCTGGAAATCGCGCAGCTGGACATCAACCGGGCCTTCTCATACAGCCCCCGCCTCTTCCGCGCCTACGGTGACGCCCTCGCTGCGGTGGGCCGTGAGGCTGAGGCGGAGAAGTGGAAGAAGCAGGCCGTCGTCGCCGAAAACGCGCTGGGCCAGGGCGTCGATGAAGAACCCGACATCATCGACCTCGGCTGGGACGAGGAAGAGGAAGCACGCGAGGAGGCCGAGCGCCGCCGGTTGCTGGCAGGTACCAACAAGTCAGCGGACAGCCGGTCCTCCGACACCGCGGACGCAGCAGGAACGGACGACGCCGGCACTCCCGGCTACGCCGAAGCTGCCAGCGCTTCACCCGCCGACGTCCAGGACGCCAGCATCGACGACGCCGAAGCCGACTACTTCGTCTCCGACGACGCGGAATCGGACCAGGACTCGGTGGACGAGGATGAAGAGCACACCGGCGGCCCGACAGAGGACGGCTCAGCCGAGGGGCTCGACGGCGCACAAAGCCACGATGATGCCCCGAACGCTGACCGCAACGAGGACTGACAGGTGGCAGAGGCGTCCCTGATTTCCCGTTTCGACGCGCTCCTGTCCGATCTGGACGGGGTCGTCTACGCAGGACCGCACGCCATCCCGGGCGCAGTGGAGTCCCTGCAGCAACTGTCTGCCTTGGGCATCGGCCTTGGCTATGTGACCAACAACGCCTCGCGCTCTCCGGCGCAGGTCGCCGCGCATTTGCGTGAGCTGGGCGCCCCGGCTGAGAACCACCAGGTGGTCGGCTCGTCCCAGGCCGCTGCGGAGCTGCTGGCGTCCCTGCTGGCGCCCGGCGCGCGGGTCCTGGTTACGGGCAGCGCGGCGCTGGCGCACGAAGTCGAACTGGCGGGGCTCGTTCCGGTCCACAGCCAGGATGAGCAGCCGGTGGCTGTAGTCCAGGGCTTCAACCCCGAGATCGGCTGGAAAGACCTTGCCGAGGCAGCCTATGTGGTGTCCGCCGGTGCCCTCTGGGTTGCCACCAACACTGACATGTCCATCCCTCAGGCGCGCGGGATTGCCCCCGGCAACGGAACACTGGTGGCTGCGGTCGCGGCGGCCACGGGCCGGCAACCCAGGGTTGCCGGTAAGCCGGAGGCCCCCCTGTTCCACACTGCTGCCAAGCGCCTCGGGGCTGAGCGCCCGCTGGTGGTGGGGGACAGGCTGGACACTGACATCCTGGGCGGCAACAATGCCGGCTTTGCCACCGTTGCGGTCCTGACCGGCGTGGACACCCGGGACAGCATCCTGGCGGCACGGGCGGCCGAACGCCCCGCCTACATCATCGAAACCCTTGCGGACCTTTACCGGCCGTACCCCGAGGTGACGCACGAGGACGGCACGTATTCCTGCGGCGGGGCAACGGCCAGGGTCGCGAACGGTGCCGTGGGCATCATCGGCCGCCAGGATGACCTGAACGCCTGGCGCGCTGCCTGTGCTGCCTGGTGGGCCGCGACGCCGGACGCCGCCGCGCCCCATGCGCCCAAACTGGCGTGGCTTGATCATTAGACTGGTCGGATGACTGAGCTGACCGAACCTGGCGAATCCGCAGCAGCCCAGCCGCCCGCGGAGTGGCCCGCGCCTGACGCGACCGGGCTTGCAGCCGGAGCCGGAGTGACCGACCAGGTGGTGGCCGAAGCCATCAAGCGCCTGGAGGCCGTGCCGCACCTGCCAGTGGGCGAGCAGGAAGCTGCGTACAACGAGCTTCATGACGACCTCCTGGCGGCCCTCAACGCGGACCCCACGGATACGGCCAACAGCATCGCGGACGGCGG
The DNA here is from genome assembly GCF_044754925.1 of Pseudarthrobacter sp. NPDC092424. Lineage (NCBI taxonomy): Bacteria > Bacillati > Actinomycetota > Actinomycetes > Micrococcales > Micrococcaceae > Pseudarthrobacter > Pseudarthrobacter sp. NPDC092424. The sequence goes on from NZ_JBIVQC010000002.1 coordinate 3,668, forward strand.
CGCCTGATGCCGCTCCGGCTCGACCAGGCGCTGGTGGCTCGCGGACTGGCCCGGTCGCGGACCCACGCCGCAGCGCTCATCTCCGAAGGCAAGGTCAGCTCCGCAGGACTGGTGCTCGCCAAGGCCTCCCTGCAGGTGGATGACGCGCGGGATCTCGAAGTGGAGCACGACGTCCGGGACGAGTATGCCAGCCGGGCCGGGCATAAACTCGCAGGTGCCCTGGCGGAGTTCCCGCAGGTGCTGCCCGAAGGCAAACGCTGCCTCGATGCCGGCGCATCCACCGGCGGTTTTACCGACGTCCTCCTGAGGCGGGGCGCCGCGCACGTGGTGGCGGTCGACGTCGGACACGGCCAGTTGGTGCCCCGGCTGCGGGAGGACCCGCGCGTGGAAGTCCACGAGGGCCTGAACGTGCGGTACATGCAACCCTCGGACATCGGCGGGCCGGCAGACCTGACTGTCGCAGACCTTTCGTTCATTTCCCTGACCCTCGTAGTCCAGCCCCTGGCGGACTGCACGCGGCCAGGCGGCGACCTGGTGCTGATGGTCAAGCCCCAGTTCGAAATCGGCAAGGACCGGCTGGGCCGCACGGGGGTAGTGACGTCGGAGCGGGAGCGCCGGCTGGCCGTTGAAAAGGTGGCCAGGGCGGCGTTCGACGCCGGACTGGACCTGTGCGGATTGGCGGCCAGTCCCCTTCCAGGCCAGGACGGAAACGTTGAATACTTCCTGTGGATAAGACGCAGGATGGGCCAGGACCTGCCTAAGATCGAAGAGCGGGAGGCAGCTGTGTCTGCTCTGCTTGGACGAATCTGGCCGAACCACTAGAGAGCGGAACCGAATGAGCAGGCGTGTACTGGTCCTTGCCCACACCGGCCGCGAGGAATCGCTGAAGGCTGCCTGGGAGGCGTGCGCCCTCCTGCACGCTTCCGGCATCGTGCCGGTGATGCAGGAATCGGAGCTCCAGGACATGGAGCGGTTTTTCGGACACCTGGCGCAGCCGGTGGAGATCCTGCATGACCACGTCCGGCTTCCCGATGTGGAACTGGTCATGGTGCTCGGAGGCGACGGCACCATCCTGCGCGCAGCGGAACTGGTCCGCGAGGTGGATGTCCCGCTCCTGGGCGTGAACCTTGGCCACGTGGGGTTCCTGGCCGAAAGCGAGCGGGCGGACCTCGCCCAGACGGTCGAATGGATCGCCAGCCGCGAGTACACGGTGGAAGAACGGATGACCATCGACGTTCAGGTGTGGGTGCGCGGCCAGAAGATCTGGCACACGTGGGCCCTGAACGAGGCGGCCATCGAGAAGGCCAACCGGGAACGGATGATCGAGGTGGTCACTGAGGTGGACGAGCGTCCGCTCACCTCCTTCGGTTCGGACGGGATCGTCCTGGCAACGCCCACCGGTTCCACGGCGTACGCCTTCTCCGCCGGCGGCCCGGTGGTCTGGCCCGAAGTGGAGGCACTGGTGATTGTCCCCATCAGCGCGCATGCGCTTTTCGCCAAGCCGCTGGTGGTGTCACCACGCTCGAAGCTCGCCGTCGAAGTCCTGGGCCGCACCGACGCGCAGGGGGTGCTCTGGTGCGACGGGCGCCGGTCCGTGGACCTGCCGCCGGGCTCCCGGGTGGAAGTCACCAAGTCCGGCACGCCCGTCAGGCTGGCCCGGACGCACCAGACGCCGTTCTCGGCCCGGCTGGTGCGCAAGTTCGAACTGCCCATCCACGGCTGGCGCGGTCCTGTTCCGAAGGCGGAGGCCATCACCACAGGCCCCATCCCGGTGGTCCGGACCCCGCGTCCCATGCCCCCGCTGCAGGCCGCACGCCCGGATGCAGACACCGATCCGTCAACCGCGAAGTGAACCGATGCTTGAAGAACTGAGAATCCGCGATCTGGGCGTCATCACCGACGCGACCCTTCCGCTGGGACCCGGGCTCAGCGTGGTGACCGGCGAAACGGGCGCCGGCAAGACCATGGTGGTCACCGCCGTCGGGCTCCTGCTTGGGGCCCGGGCCGACGCCGGCGCGGTGCGCAGCGGCGCCAAGAGCGCAAGCGCCGAGGCCGTCGTGAAGCTCGAGGCGGGCCACCCCGCCGTGGTACGGGCCCTGGAGGCGGGCGCCGAGGCGGAGGAGTACGACGGCGCCGCGGAGCTGATCCTTGCCCGCCGCCTCGGGGCCGACGGACGCAGCCGGGCTTTCCTGGGCGGCCGTGCCGCGCCGGTGGGGGCCCTGGCCGAGGTGGGCGAATCGCTGGTGGTTGTCCATGGCCAGTCGGACCAGATCCGGCTCAAGGGGGCTGCGGCCCAGCGGGGTGCCCTGGACAAGTTCGCCGGGGACGCGCTGGCCGGGCAGCTTGCCGCCTACCAGGAGCTGTACGCCGGCTGGAAGGCGAACCAGGCCGAACTGGACACGCTTCGCAGCGAAGCCCGGGACCGGCTTCGCGAGGCAGAGTCCCTCCAGGCCGCCCTGGCCGAAATCGACGAGGTTGATCCGCAGCCAGGTGAGGACGAACTCCTGAAGGCCGAGGCGGTAAAGCTCGCCAACGTGGAAGAGCTCCGGATCGCGGCCAGCACGGCCCACCAGGCCCTCATAGCCGAGGATTTCGGCGAGGCGGGGGATGCCACCACCCTCATCGACGCCGCCAAGCGGACCCTTGAGCACGTGGCGGAACACGATGCCGAACTCGGCGCCGCTGCCGCACGCCTCGCCGAGGTGGGATTCCTGCTCAACGACATCGCCACGGAGCTGGCCAGTTACCAGGCCGGTCTCGACACTGAAGGCCCGGAGCGGCTGGCAGAGATCGAGGAGCGCCGTGCCGCGCTGGCCAGGCTGGTCCGGAAGTATGCACCCAGCATTGACGAAGTGTTGGAATGGGCGGAGAAGAGCCGTGCCCGGTTCGACGAACTGCAGGACGATTCCAGCCGGATCGAGGCCCTGGAAGCGGAAGTGGTCCGGGCTGAAGCGGAGCTGAAGAAACAGGCGGCAGCCATCAGTAAGATCCGGACGAAGGCCGCGAAGGATCTCTCTTCCCGGGTCAGCGCCGAGCTGACCGCTTTGGCCATGGCGGACGCCACCCTGGTGATCACCCTCGAACCGGCGGGCCAGCTCGGCCCGCACGGCGCGGATGACATCAGCTTCCTGCTGCAGCCGCACGCCGGAGCACCGGCAAGGCCGCTGGGCAAGGGCGCGTCCGGCGGTGAACTTTCCCGCGTGATGCTGGCCATCGAAGTGGTGCTGGCGGCCGTGGACCCGGTGCCCACCTTTGTCTTCGACGAGGTCGACGCCGGCGTGGGCGGACGGGCCGCCGTCGAGATCGGCCGAAGGCTGGCCATGCTGGCGCGGCACGTGCAGGTGCTGGTGGTCACCCACCTTCCCCAGGTGGCGGCGTTCGCGGACCAGCACATCACGGTGACCAAGACGTCGGTCCGGGGAGCCGACGGCGGCACCGCCACCGGGTTCACCTCCAGTGATGTGCGCCTCCTTAACGGGCCAGAACGGGTCCGCGAACTGGCCCGCATGCTCGCGGGCCAGGAGGACTCAGAGTCTGCGCGGGCGCATGCGCAGGAACTGCTGGACGACGCCAAACTGCTGCCACAGCGCGCCTGAGCGGCCCGGACGCGGGTCCCGTGGCGGGCCATTCCAGCTGCCCGCTGGACGGGCTGCCCTTGCCCATCGGGATCCGGGACTGCAGACTTGGACGTTTGGGGGAACAGTGTCCCCGTCCGTGGAAGGCTCATTTGATGATAGGCTCGAATTCCGTGGTGCAGCGATCAAATTCCCGTGTAAATTCCCGGTTCCCGGGCTCGTCCAAGACGACCAAGCACATCTTCGTAACCGGTGGTGTGGCGTCCTCGCTCGGTAAGGGGCTGACGGCTTCGAGCCTCGGCCACCTCCTGCGGGCGCGTGGCCTGTCTGTAACTATGCAGAAGCTCGATCCCTACCTGAACGTGGATCCGGGCACGATGAACCCCTTCCAGCACGGCGAAGTCTTCGTCACCGACGACGGCGCCGAGACGGACCTGGACATCGGACACTACGAGCGCTTCCTGGACGAGAACCTCGAAGGCTCGGCCAACGTCACCACCGGCCAGGTGTACTCCACGGTGATCGCCAAGGAACGCCGCGGCGAGTACCTGGGGGACACCGTCCAGGTCATCCCGCACATCACCGATGAGATCAAGCGCCGCATGCGCCTGCCCGCCGAGGGCAAGAACGCTCCGGACGTCATCATCACCGAAATCGGCGGCACGGTTGGCGACATCGAATCCCAGCCCTTCCTCGAATCCGCCCGCCAGGTGCGGCAGGACATCGGCCGCAGCAACGTGTTCTTCCTCCACGTTTCCCTGGTCCCGTACATCGGTCCGTCCCAGGAACTGAAGACCAAGCCCACGCAGCACTCCGTTGCCGCTTTGCGCTCCATCGGCATCCAGCCCGAGGCCATTGTGATCCGTTCGGACCGCGAAGTGCCCGAAGCCATGCGCGAAAAGATCGGCCGCATGTGCGATGTGGACATCGACGCCGTGGTCAACGCCGCGGACGCGCCCAGCATCTACGACATCCCCAAGACCCTGCACAGCCAGGGCCTGGATTCGTACATCGTGCGGGCACTGGACCTCCCGTTCAAGGACGTGGACTGGACCAGCTGGGACCGGCTCCTGGAAGCGGTGCACAACCCCAAGCACCACGTGGAAATCGCGCTGGTGGGCAAGTACATCGACCTGCCCGATGCCTACCTCTCGGTCACCGAGGCGCTGCGCGCCGGCGGTTTCGCCAACGAAGCCAAGGTCAAGATCCGCTGGGTACCGTCCGACGAATGCGAAACCCGCGAAGGCGCCATCAAGGCGCTGGACGGCGTGGACGCCATCTGCGTCCCCGGCGGCTTCGGCATCCGCGGCCTCGAAGGCAAGCTTGGCGCCCTGAAGTTCGCCAGGGAAACCAAGCTCCCGGTGCTGGGCCTGTGCCTGGGACTGCAGTGCATGGTCATCGAATACGCTCGTAACGTGGTCGGCCTGGAAGGTGCCTCCTCCAGCGAGTTTGAGCCGGACTCCAAGTACCCGGTCATCGCCACCATGGAAGAGCAGCTGGAGTTCGTCGAAGGCGGCGGGGACCTGGGCGGCACCATGCGCCTGGGCCTCTACGAAGCCAAGCTGGACGAAGGTTCCGTCATCGCCAAGACCTACGGCAAGACCAGCGTGAGCGAACGCCACCGGCACCGCTACGAGGTCAACAACAAGTACCGTGACCAGATCGCCGCCCAGGGCCTGGTCTTCTCGGGCACGTCGCCGGACGGCAAGCTTGTTGAGTACGTCGAGCTGCCCGCTGACGTCCACCCGTACTACGTGGCCACCCAGGCCCACCCGGAACTGAGCTCCCGGCCCACCCGGCCGCACCCGCTCTTCGCCGGCCTGGTCAAGGCCGCCCTGGACCACCAGAACGGCGCCGCCACGGCGGCCGCCGGCGCGTCCGGAGCCAAGGCATCGGGTAGCGTAGCGGCTAAGTAACGCACAACAGAAGAAGGACGGCGCGATGCCCGGTACACCTGAAACCAATCCTGCTGCAGGCCACGTTTCGGATGCACCGAGCACGCGCCGTCTCTTGTCTACCGAGAAGGTCTACGACGGCCGGATCTGGGATGTCGTCAGCGATACGTTCCAGCTGCAGGATTCCGGCCACGCCCTGACCCGGGACTATATCGACCACCCAGGCGCCGTGGCCGTCCTGCCCATGAACAAGGACGGGGAGATCCTGCTTCTCAAGCAGTACCGGCACCCCGTGGGCATGGACCTGTGGGAGATCCCGGCCGGGCTGTTGGACGTCGAAGGTGAGGACTTCGTGGCCGGAGCCGCCCGGGAACTCGCCGAGGAAGCAGACCTCGCCGCCGGCACCTGGAACGTCCTGGTGGATTTCTTCAACTCGCCGGGCTCGTCCAGCGAAGCCATCAGGATCTACCTGGCCAGGGACCTTACGGAGATCCCGCACCCCGAACGGCACCACCGCACGGACGAGGAAGCGGAAATCGAATTCCACTGGATCAGCCTGGACGACGCCCTTGCCGCCGTTCTGGCGGGCCGCCTGCACAACCCGAGTGCCGTCGTCGGAATCCTCGCAGCGGCCGCCGCCCGCGCTGACGGCTACGCAAGCCTCCGCCCCGCTGACGCCCCCTGGCCCGAACACCCCAGCCAGCGCTGATGGTTCCATCGGCTGAAGCTGCGCCGGCCCGCCCGGCGGCACCTCCCGGCGCCATTGAGAGGGCCATCACGGACTACCTGCAGCACATGGGCGTCGAACGCGGCCTCGCCGCGAACACGCTGGCCGCCTACCGCCGCGACCTGGCCCGCTACTCCCGCTACCTGGCCGCCGCGGGCTGCACCCGCCCCGAGGACATCACCCGCCGGCACGTCACCGGTTACGTCCAGGCCCTTTCGGACGGGTCCGACGGGGGCTCCACGCTGGGCGTGCGCTCTGCGGCCAGGACGGTGGTTGCGGTCCGTGGCCTGCACAAATTCTGGGCGGTCGAAGGCCACACCCCGGCAGACCCTGCAAGTGAAGTGCACCCACCCATGGCCGGCAAGAGGCTGCCCAAGGCCATCAGCGTGGACGAGGTCACCCGGATCCTGGAGGCAGCCGGCACGGACACGGCCACTGGCCTTCGCGACCGGGCCCTCCTTGAGTTCCTTTACTCCACCGGTGCCCGGATCAGCGAGGCAGTGGGCCTGGACGTGGATGACATCTCCCTGCCAGAGAGGGAATCCCTGGAGGGAGGTCCCGCCATTGTGCGCCTGTTCGGCAAGGGGTCCAAGGAGCGCCTGGTGCCGCTGGGCTCCTACGGTGCCCGGGCCCTTGACGCCTACCTGGTCCGTGGCCGGCCACTGCTGGCCGCCAAGGGCAAGGGCACCCCGGCGTTGTTCCTGAACGCCCGTGGCGGACGGATCAGCCGGCAGAGCGCATGGACCATCCTGAAGGCGGCCGCGGAAAAGGCCAACATCACCCGGGACGTCTCGCCGCACACGCTGAGGCACTCGTTCGCCACCCACCTCCTGGAAGGCGGCGCGGACGTCCGGGTGGTCCAGGAACTGCTGGGGCATGCGTCCGTCACCACCACCCAGGTGTACACGCTCGTTACCGCGGACACGCTCCGTGAGGTCTATGCGGCGGCGCACCCACGGGCCCTCGGATGAGCGCCGCCGTCACCCTCTGCTTCCTGCTCCGGGAAGGGGAAGCCGGCCGGGAAGTCCTGCTCGGCCTGAAGAAAACCGGCTTCGGACGCGGGAAAATCGTAGGGCTGGGGGGCCATGTAGAGCCCGGAGAGACGGATGCCGAGGCCGCCTGCCGCGAAGTCTATGAGGAATCCGGAGTGCTGGTCAGGGAGGAGGACCTGCGCGACGCCGGTCTGGTGGTCTTCGATTTCCCGGCCCGGCCGGAGTGGAATATGAGCACCCGGCTGTTCGTCGCTGCGCAGTGGATCGGGGAGCCGGCCGAAACGGCCGAAATCCTCCCCGAATGGTTTGGCACAGCATCGCTGCCGGTCGAACGGATGTGGCAGGATGCGGCCCACTGGCTCCCGCTGGCCCTGGATGGCAACACACTCCAACTCACCGTGGTCATGAACGATGACAACGAAAGCGTGCGGGAAGTCCTGGACTACACCTCCCGCTGAAACGAGGCCGACCCAGGAACTGTAACCGTCCTGGCTTGGCCGGAAACTATACGGTTACATTCAGGTGGGCAACAGGAAGTCAGGGGGGACCGTGCTTTCAGAGCGCGAGTTGGCGTTTATCGCCTTATACAAGGACAAGTATCCGCGAATCCACAAGTACGTCGCGCGCCGGGTGGAGGACGCCGAACTGGCACAGGAACTGGCAGCCGACGTGTTCCGCGTGGCATGGCAAAAGTGGGACGGTACGGGGCCCACCGAAGTTTCCTGGCTCCTGACCGTTACCCGCAACCTTATTGGTAACGCATACCGGGCACGTGACAGGCGCCGGGCGCTGCATGAAAGGCTCAGCCTCACGCCTGTCACCTGCCCATCCGGGGAAGGTGACCGCGATATCACAGCCGTGGAGGAGGCCATGGCGGCGCTGCGCGAAAAGGATCGCGACATCCTGCAGTTGGCCTACTGGGACGAGCTGACCATCGCGGAGATCGCCCAGGTCCTGCAATGCACCCAGTCGACCGCCAAGGTGAGGCTGCACCGGGCAAGGGAAGCATTCCGCAAACTCGTCCCGGCTCTTTGCGGCCACTTCGACCAGAAAGTCGGTGCCTAGCCATGGACTCCATCAGGAACCTCGTCGCCGGAGCCGACCCGCTGGGGCACGGCCCCGCCACGCCCGACGCCGAACAGGCCCTCAGCGCTATGCTTTTGCGTCCCGATATTTTCGCCGACCGGGTGTCCGCGGACATTCCCACCCTCGCGGAGCGGAGAAGGGCCCGCGCCCGCGTATTCGGCGCCGTGACCCTGGCTGCCGCCGCCGTGGCGGCTGGCGTCCTGGTCGCCACGAATCTTGTACCCACGGCCGCCCCCGCACCAGCCAGCAAGCCGGTGGCAACCCAGTCTGCTTCCGCCAGCGCCAGTGCCGCGCCGGCGCCTTCCGCCCGCGTGTCCGCGCCGCCCGCTCCAGCCGTGGATGCCAGCTCTGTCCCCTCCAGGAAAGTTGTCGTCCCGATGGCCACCCCCGCGCCGGCACCCACGCCGATTGGCTGGGAACGGTACTCGAACCAGTCCGCTGGCGTCGCCTTCGACCTGCCCCCCGGGTGGGCGGTCATCGAGCACAGCGTGGACGGGGCTGTGCCGTCCGTCCGTCTCGACGTACAGAACGAACAGGGGGCAAAAGTTGCCTCGCTGATTCACGCGCAGCCGGGTGGTCTCGGCGGTGCCTGCGGGCCGGAAGCGGTACCCCTGCTCACCCTCGACTCGGAGCCGGTGACCTTTCCCTACCGTGCCTCCGAAGGCGCGGCAGCGCCGGAGTTTAGCTATCGGGTGCTGGACGGAACGGGAAGCGGCCTTAGGGTGAACGGTTCACTGGGCCTGTCCCAGCCGGATCTGCACGCCACCGAGGCATGCATGTACTACAACACGGTGTCCTCGCCGGTGGGGACGCTGTCCTTCGCCTCACAGTTCCAGGTGAATCTGGGCGGCGAGGGGCTGGTGTTCTCCTCTGTGGCAGAGGCGAAAGCCTACATGGCGACCGGTGAATATGCGCAGCTCAAGCGCATGATGGTATCCCTCGATCTGACCCTGTAGACGACTGCCCTGTAGACAAGCGACGGCGGGCCGCCACCCCAAGGTGGCCGGCCCGCCGTCGAACGCTAACCCTAAGCCGTTGCTACGGCACGTGGCGTTCTTCTGCTCCGTTGTATTCGCTCAACGGACGGATGAGCGAGTTGGAATCAAGCTGCTCCATGATGTGGGCCGTCCAGCCGGTGATCCGGCTGGCCACGAAAAGCGGCGTGAACGTGGGGGTGTCGAAGCCCATCAGGTGGTACGTGGGCCCGGCAGGGTAGTCGAGGTTGGGCTTGATGGCCTTGGCCTCGTCCATGGCCTGCTCCAGGCCGTTGTAGAGCCCCAGCAGTTCCGGGCGGCCGTAGTGGGCAATCATCTTGTCCAGGGCGGCCTTCATGGTGGGAACGCGCGAGTCGCCGTGTTTGTAGACGCGGTGCCCGAAGCCCATGACCTTCTTCTTCTGCGCGAGGGCGTCCTCCATCCACGCCTTGGCCCGGGCAGCTGCCTCCTCCAGGGATTCCTCCTGGCGGATGCCGATCTCGTCGAAGGTGTGCATCACGGCCTCGTTGGCGCCGCCGTGCAGAGGCCCCTTGAGCGCACCGATGGCACCGGTCACGGCCGAGTGCAGGTCGGACAGCGTCGAGGTGATCACCCGGGCGGTGAATGTGGAGGCGTTGAAGGAGTGCTCGGCATACAGGATCATCGAGACGTTGAACGCCTCCACCACCTCGGGCACCTGCTCCTCGCCGAAGGCCATCCACAGGAAGTTCGCCGAGTAGCCCAGGTCATCCCGCGGCGCCACCGGTTCCTGCCCGTGCCGGCGGCGCTGGTCGTACGCCACTACGGCGGGCATTGCGGCGAAGAGGTCCACGGCCTTGGCCATGTTTGCCTCCCGCGAGGAGTCCTCTGCCATGGGATGCCGGGCGCCCATCACGGAGGCGGCCGTGCGGCACACATCCATGGGGTGGGACGTGGTGGGCAGCGCATCGATGACCTGCTTGACCACCGGATCCAAAGCGCGGCCGGCCCGCTCCCGGGCTGTGAACTCCGCGAGCTGCTCAGCCGTGGGCAGTTCGCCGTTCCACAGCAGGTACGCAACCTCCTCAAAACTGCACCGGGCCGCCAGCTCCTGGACCGGATAGCCCCGGTAGAGAAGCGAATTGGTCTCGGGGTTCACCTTCGACACGGAGGTGTAATCCACCACGACGCCGGCGAGGCCCTTCTTGATGTCCTGTTCAGCCATGCTGAAACTCCTTTGTTCCTGTCGCCTGGTGGCCCGGATGGTGCCGGGCCGGGGTTTGCGGGTTTCAGTTACCGGGAACCTGGAAGTTGAAGATCCCGGTATCGAAGCGGTTGTAGGCCTCGTAATCCACGAGGTCATACAGCCGCGCACGCGTGAGCATGTTCCCGACCTGCGCCTGCTGGGTGCCGTCAGCCCTGATCGCTTCCAGCGTACGCTCCGCGGCGCCCATGGCACTACGGAGGAGCGTCACCGGATAGATGACCATGTTGACGCCTACGCCGTGGAGCTGGTCCACGGTGAAGAGGTCGCTCTTGCCGAACTCGGTCATGTTGGCCAGGATCGGCACGTCCACTGCATCCCGGATGGCCTGGAACTCGTCCAGGGTGGCCATGGCTTCCGGGAAGATCGCGTCCGCGCCGGCCTCCACCAGCGCCTTGGCACGGTTCTGGGCGGCGGCCAGGCCGTCCACGGCGCGGATGTCGGTCCGGGCCATGATCAGGAAGTTCGGGTCGCGGCGGGCGTCTGCCGCGGCGCGGATTCGCTTGGTGGCCGTGTCCAGGTCCACCACGTTCTTCCCGTCGAGGTGGCCGCAACGCTTGGGGTTGAACTGGTCCTCGATGTGCAGCCCGGCCAGGCCGGCGTTCTCGATTTCCTGCACGGTCCGGGCCACGTTCATCGGTTCGCCAAAACCGGTGTCCGCGTCCACTATCGACGGCAGGTCCGTCATCCTGGCGATCTGCCCTGCGCGGGTGGCCACCTCGGTGAGGGTGGTGAGCCCGATATCCGGCAGGCCCAGGTCGTTGGCCAGCACGGCGCCGGAAATGTAGACGCCGTCAAAGCCTTTTTCCTCGATCAGCCGCGCGGAGAGCGGGTTGAACGCGCCGGGGAACCGTGCGGTTGTCCCGGCGGCGAGGAGTTCGCGGAACCGGATGCGCTTTTGCTCCGGCGTCACTTTGGAGTAGAGCATCTAGAACAGGCCCTTCGGTGCCGCGTCCAGGTCGATGACGCCGGGGGCGGCAGCGATGTTCAGCTGGTCCAGTTCGCCTGCGGCCAGTTCCGGGAGGCGTTCGACGGCGGCGAGGAACCTTTCGATTTCGGCCTCCTCCACGAGGCCGGCGGCCAGGGTGCGGAACTTGTTGACGTACTGTTCGCGGGCGAACGGCCGGGCGCCGAGCGGGTGTGCGTCCGCCACGGCGATCTGGTCCTTGATCACGGTGCCGTCGGTGAGCGTGATCTCCACGGATCCGCCGAAGGCCTTTTCACTGATATCCAGCGAGTGGTAGCGGCGGGTCCATTCCGGGTCTTCTTCAGTGGTGACCTTGTGCCACAGTTCCACGGTGTCCGGGCGGGCGGCGCGCTCGGGGGCGTAGGAGTCCACGTGGTGCCAGGAGCCGTCCTGCAGGGCCACGGTGAAGATGTACGGGATGGAGTGGTCCAGGGTTTCCCGCGACGCGGTGGGAGAGTACTTCTGCGGATCGTTGGCGCCGGAGCCGATCACGTAGTGGGTGTGGTGGCTGGTCTTGATCAGCACCGAGGCCACGTTGGCCGGGTCCGTCGCCTCCGGGTGCTCACGGTTGAGCTTGCGGGCCAGGTCGATCCAGGCCTGGGCCTGGTATTCCGCGGAGTGCTCCTTGGTGTAGGTGTCCAGGATGGCCCGTTTGGCTTCGCCCGGGGTGGGCAGCGGCACCATGTAGGACGCATCCGGCCCGTCCAGCATCCAGGCGATGACGCCGTCTTCGCCTTCATAGATCGGCACGGGGGAGGTCTGCCCGCGCATGGAGCGGTCGGCGGCCTCGACCGCCATCTTGCCGGCGAAGGCGGGGGCGTGCGCCTTCCAGGTGGAGATTTCACCCTTGCGGGACTGGCGGGTGGCGGTGGTGGTGTGCAGCGCCTGGCCCACGGACTGGAAAATGGTTTCCACGTCCAGGCCCAGGAGGGTGCCGATTCCCGCCGCGGCTGACGGGCCAAGGTGGGCCACGTGGTCGATCTTGTGCTTGTGCAGGCAGATGGCCTTAACCAGGTTGACCTGGATCTCGTAGCCGGTGGTGATGCCGCGGACCAGGTCCGCGCCGCTGGCGCCCGTGTGCTGGGCCACGGCCAGGATCGGCGGAATGTTGTCGCCAGGGTGGGAATAGTCCGCAGCCAGGAAAGTGTCGTGGTAGTCCAGTTCACGCACGGCCACGCCGTTGGCCCAGGCTGCCCATTCGGGGGAGACCCGCTCGTCGATGCCGAACACCTTGGCGCCCTTGCCGCCGGTGCTGGGGCCGTGCGCCAGGGCCTGGGCGCGGGCGGCGATGATGGGGGCGCGGTTCAGCGAGGCGATGGCCACCGAGGCGTTGTCGATGATCCGGTTGATGACCATGTCGGTGACCTCGTCGGTGACTGCCACCGGGTCCGTGGCCACCTGGGCGATCTTGTAGGCGAGCTGCTCCTCACGGGGCAGGTTTTCCTCGCTCTTGTACACGCGGACGTGGTGTTCCTTGACCATGGTGCTCCTTCTAGGGGATGTGGGTGGCTTTGACGTGGGAGAGGCTGCGGTGCAGGTGGACGGTGGTTGCCGCCTGGGCCAGCCGTGGGTTGCCGGCCGCGATGGCCTCGGCGATCGCGGCGTGCTCCGCGGCGGCAGCGGTGAGCCGGTCCGCATCATCGGCGGCCAGCCGGCGGACTCGGACCAGGTGGACCCGGAGGCTCCGCATGGCCTGCGCCAGGTATGAGTTGGAGATCGCCGAGTCGATGGCGGCGTCCAGCCGGGCCGCCAGCGCGTAATAGGCCTGCCGGCCGGATTCGCTGCCGTCGATCAACTGCGGGGCCGCGGCCAGCTCCTGCCTGAGTTCTTCGAAGGTGGCCGGATCGCCGCGCTCGGCAGCCAGTGCGGCAGCCTTCCCCTCGAGCGTTTCGCGGAGTTCGAACAGTTCCCCGATGTCCTCCAGCGAAATTCCGCTGACGACGACGCCGCGGCCGCCTGCCGCCGTCGTCAGTCCTTCGGCGGTGAGGCGGCTGAGCGCCTCCCGGAGGGGAGTACGTGAGACGCCGAGGCGTTCGGACTGTTCGACTTCCGCCAGGACGGTTCCCGGGCCCAGGCGCCATTCGATGATGTCATCGCGCAATGCCGCATATGCCCTGTCGCTGGCCCGCATCCCGGTCTCCTTCCTTCGCTGCAACCCGATCAGTGTATACACAGAGTAGCCATTGTTGCACCAGGTTCGAAGAATCTCTCGAAAATTCTTGCCATTTGTATACAGGACACACCCCCGTGGCTTGGCTCCGCCTCGTGACGTGGCTGCGTCAACCCGGGGGCTATCTGTTCATCACGCGTGGGAGTGTGACGGCGCAAGCCCCTGAGTCAGTGCCCGTTCCAGCGGTACTCGTTCTCGGGCCGCCCCGGCGTGCCGTACCGTGCTGTGCGAAGGGCCGTGCCGGCGTCGGCCAGGTACTCCAGGTAGCGCCGGGCGGTCACGCGGGACATGCCCAGCGCGTCCATGACCTCTGTCGCCGAGACAGCACCCCTATGTTCCCGGAGGTAGTCCTGAACCGATCCGAGCGTGGCTGCAGAGAGGCCTTTCGGCAACGGAAGTTCTGAGGGCGCGCGCAGGCTTGCGAAGGCCTGGTCCACTTCGCTTTGGGAGGCGCCGGTCCTGCCACGGCCGGCCTGCCGGTCCGAAAGCTGGTGGCGGAAGCTCCGGTAGCTCTCCAGCTTGTCCGCAAACGTGGCGAACGTGAACGGCTTGATCAGGTACTGGACCACGCCGATGGCCACCGCGCTCCGGACTATGCCAAGCTCCCGGACCGCCGTGATGGCAATGATGTCCGCCAGGATTCCGGATGACCGCATCCGGCGCGCAATATCCAGTCCGTGCAGGTCGGGCAGGTTCATGTCCAGCAGCACCAGGTCGACAGGGGCTCCTGAGCTGGCGAGTTCTCCCAGCAGCCGCAACGCGGACTGGCCGTCGGCCGCCGTCCCGGCCAGCTCAAAGCCCGGAATCCGCTGGACGTAGGCGGCGTGCGCGGCCGCGGCGACGGCTTCATCCTCAACGACGAGGACACGGATGGTGCTCACGGCTGCTCCTTACCGGGGGTTGCGGCGGTGGCGGGGAGGAAGACTTCGAACTTGGCCCCGCGGCGGCCATTGACCGTCAGGATGCCTCCCAGGCGCCCAACCGATTGGCGGACCAGGGCGAGCCCGATGCCGCGGCCGCGGGAACCGGGCTTGGTGCTGTAGCCGTGCCGGAATATCCCCTCCGCGGCCGCCGGATCGATGGGCGGCCCCGAGTCATGGACGGTGATGTCCAGGCCCTCCTCGTCCGATTCCACCGTCAGCATGACATGCCGGGGCGGTGCGCCCTCGGCCGCCGCGTCGATGGCGTTGTCCAGCAGGTTCCCCAGCACTGTTACCAGGTCCTGGACGGCGATGCCCGCCGCGCCTCCGGTGCCCAGCGCCGCCACGTCCAGCTGTACCCCGCGTTCATGCGCTTCGGCGGCCTTGCCCATGACCAGGGCCGCCAGCACGGGTTCATTCACGGAACGCACTATGTCGTCGGTCAGCTGCTGGCTCAGCTCCAGATCCTTCGTGGCAAAGTCGAGCGCCTCAGTGGTCCGTCCCAGCTCCAGCAGGGAAACCATCGTGTGCAGGCGGTTGGCGTGTTCGTGGGTCTGGGCGCGGAGCGCATCCGAGAGCGTGCGCATCGTCTGCAGTTCGCTGCCCAGCGCTTCCACCTCTGTGCGGTCCCGGAGTGTGGCCACCGTTCCGTAGACGGGCGCGCGGCCTCGGAAACCGGGGGAGGAAGGCGCCCTGGCCGGGGCCTGGGTGACCACCAGGATGCGTGGACCGGCCAGCACCATCTCGTCCTTGGCCGTGCGGCCGGATTCGAACAGGACGCGGAGTTCGTCATCGAGCGGAAGGTCTGCCAGGGCGGGGGCGTCCCTGGGATCATTGCCGCCGCGGTGTTCCAGTCCCAGCAGTTCCGCGGCCTGGTCGTTGTACATAACCACGCGGCCCCTGGTGTCGATCAGGACCAGCCCCTCACGGATTGAATGGAGCACGGATTCGTAATACGCGAACAGCTGGGCCAGCTGTTCCGGACCCCAGCCGCGCGTGACCCTGCGCAGGTACCGGCCCAGCAGCCACGCTGCCAACGAACCGCCCACCAGCAAGGCTCCTCCTATCGCGGCCAGCGCCGGAAGCCGCCCGGCGAAGGCCACATCCACCGTCCGGACCGTGACGCCGGCGGACACCAGCGCCTTCACGCTCCCGTCCGCTTCCTTCACCGGGACGATGGTCCGGACTGAGGGGCCCAGCGTGCCGGCGGTGACCTCCGTGAACACTTCCCCCCGCAGCGCCGCATCGATGGAACCGATATAGGGCTGGCCGATTTCGTCGGGGCTTGGATGCGTCCAGCGGGTGCGGTCCGGAGCCATGATCGTAATGAAATCCGCATGGGCAGTGGCCATGACCTCCGTGGCGTAGGGCTGCAGGGCGGCGGACGGGTCGTCCGTGGCTGCGGCCTCCAGCACCACCGGCGCAGCCGCCACGGCTGCGGCAATGCCTGCCATGCGCGCCCCGGCCTCTTCGTAGGCGCGGTCCCGGGCGTCCACATAGGCCGCAGAACCGACGATGGCGATAAACGCCACCACGATCAGCAGGTTCGCCACGAACAGCCGCCGGGCAATGCTCCAGTGGTAAATCATCCGCGCCTCCTTCAACCTTCCTGCGGCCACCGTGCCTCCTGCGACCAATATGAACGCAACGGTGAGCTGGATCACGGGAGGGCCAATGATGGGAATCACACCACAAGGACGTTGGGCCCGGAAACTGCGCCGAAGCGTCTAACAGATTATCCATAAGGAGAGACACCAATGGCTTCTCAACGAGGAGAGTCGCTTGACACCGCCGAGGTGCGGCGCAAGGGCATCGACAAATCGCATTATCTCTACATCGCCGTTATCGCCGCTGTAATCCTGGGTGCCGTGGTCGGCCTCATGTTCCCCGAGGTGGGCAAGTCCCTCAAGCCGCTGGGCGACGGATTCATCAAGCTCATCAAGATGATGATCGCGCCGATTATTTTCTGCACGATCGTGCTCGGGATCGGATCCATCGCCAAGGCGGCTACGGTGGGCAAAGTGGGCGGCCTCGCGCTGGGGTACTTCCTGGTCATGTCGACATTCGCGCTCGCTATCGGCCTGGTGGTGGGCAACCTGATCCACCCGGGCGAGGGCCTGAAACTGGCGGCCTACGACCCCAGCAAGAAGGCAGAGGTCGACAGCACCGTCGCCTTCCTCCTTGGCATCATCCCGGGCGACATCCCCGTACTGCCCACCCTCTTTGCCGCCATCCTCGTAGGGTTCGCCCTGCAGAAGATGGGTCCGCAGGGCGCTCCCATCCTCAAGGCGGTCGGACACGGCCAGGTACTGGTGTTCCGGATCCTCATCATGATCATGTGGCTTGCCCCGGTAGGTGCGTTCGGTGCCATTGCCGCCGTCGTTGGAGCCACCGGCTTCCAGGCGATCGTCAGCATGTTCACGCTCATGGCGGCTTTCTACATCACCTGCGCGCTGTTCATCGTCATTATCCTGGGCGGCCTGCTCAAGGTGGTCACCGGCGTCAACATCTTCAAGCTGATGAAGTACCTGGCCCGTGAGTACCTGCTCATCTTCTCCACGTCCTCCTCCGAAGCCGCCCTGCCGCGCCTCATCGCCAAGATGGAACACCTCGGCATCTCCAAGCCCGTCGTCGGCGTCACCGTTCCCACCGGTTACTCCTTCAACCTCGACGGCACGGCCATCTACCTCACCATGGCCTCCCTCTTCGTGGCCAACGCCATGGGAACCCCGCTGGACCTCGGCGCCCAGGTCTCCCTGCTCATCTTCATGATCATCGCCTCAAAGGGGGCGGCCGGCGTGACCGGCGCAGGCCTGGCCACGCTGGCTGCCGGTCTGCAGGCACACAAGCCCGAACTGCTGGGCGGCGTCGGCATGATCGTCGGCATCGACCGGTTCATGTCCGAGGCCCGCGCTCTGACCAACTTCACGGGCAACGCCGTGGCCACCTTGCTGATCGGCACCTGGGTCAAGGAGATCGACGGCGGCCAGGTGGGCCGCGTACTCTCCGGGGCCGAGCCGTTCGACGAGCAGACCATGATCGCCGGACATGGCACGGCACCGGCGGAGGAAGTGGAAACCCGTCGGGTTCCCGCCACCGTCTAGGACGACGGACAGCCCGCGTTCCGGCAGGTCCCGGCAGTGCCCCCGCAGCCTTCAGGCGGGGGCACTGCCATGTCCCCAGGCAAAACCTTCGACCTCAGCTAGAGGGTCAAGGCTCAACATCCGGGGAAAGTCAAGTTGCCCCGAATACCGTGTCGGCGCCTGTAACCTTGGGAAGAAGAAGGAACGCCTCCGGGGCTCCGGAGGCAGGAAATCACCGTCAGTGAAAGTGTGGATAGATACGTGAGCAGCGAACAGGGTTCAGCAACTCTGGAAGGCACGGAATTTGACCTGGACAACGCGGTGATGGGTCCCACGGGGCGCCCCCACCGCGAATTCCCGGACCCCGCGCCGCTGTCCTCGCACGGCCCGGCCCGCGTCATCGCCATGGTGAACCAGAAGGGCGGCGTGGGCAAGACCACGTCCACCATCAACCTTGCCGCTGCGCTCGCAGAATATGGCCGCCGCGTGCTCCTGGTGGACTTCGATCCGCAGGGTGCGCTCTCGGCGGGGCTCGGTGTCAACCCGCACGAACTGGACCTCACCGTCTACAACGTCCTCATGGACCGCAAGGTGGACATCCGCCAGGCCATCCACCAGACCGCCGTGGAGAACGTGCACCTACTGCCGGCAAACATCGACCTCTCCGCGGCGGAAGTCCAGCTGGTCAACGAAGTTGCCCGGGAGCAGGTCCTGGACCGTGCCCTGAAGAAGGTCGAGGACGATTACGACGTCGTGCTCATCGACTGCCAGCCCTCCCTCGGCCTGCTGACAGTCAACGCACTTACCGCCGCTCACGGTGTCATCATTCCGCTGATCTGCGAGTTCTTCGCCCTGCGTGCAGTCGCCCTGCTCGTGGAAACCATCGACAAAGTCCAGGACCGGCTGAACCCCGGCCTGCAGGTGGACGGCGTACTGGCCACCATGTACGACGCCCGCACCCTGCACAGCCGTGAGGTGATCACCCGGCTCGTGGAGGCATTCGGCGACAAGGTGTTCGAAACCGTCATCAAGCGCTCCATCAAGTTCGCGGACGCCACCGTTGCTGCGGAGCCCATCACCAGCTATGCCGGCAACCATGTGGGCGCGGACGCCTACCGCCGCCTGGCCAAGGAACTGATTTCGCGCGGCGGCGCGCCCTAGCAATCCCGTGGCAGAGGCCAAAGCAGATACCAAGCCGGGTTTTGAGGTACGGCTGGCCAACTTCACCGGCCCGTTCGACCTCCTCCTGGGCCTGATCGCCAAGCACCAGCTGGACATCACCGAGGTGGCCATCGCCACCGTTACCGATGAGTTCATCAAGTACATCCGTAAGCTCCAGGAGCTCGGGGAGGAATGGGCGCTGGATGAAGCCAGCGAATTCCTGGTCATCGCCGCCACGCTGCTGGACCTGAAGGCCGCGCGGCTGCTGCCGTCCGGCGAAGCGGTTGATGACGAGGACATCGCACTGCTTGAGGCCCGGGACCTCCTGTTCGCCAGGCTGCTGCAGTACAAAGCCTTCAAGCAGGTGGCCGCCATCCTGGATGACACCCTTTACCGGGAGGCGCGCCGCTTTCCCCGGCAGGTGGCACTCGAGGAACACTTTGCCGCCATGCTGCCGGAGCTTGTCTGGAAGCACACGCCGGAACAGTTCGCCCGGCTGGCCGAAAGCGCACTCCGGCCTAAACCCGCTGCGCCCACCGAAGTGGGCATCGCCCACCTTCACGGCAGCGCCGTCAGCGTCCGGGAGCAGGCCGCGCTCCTGGGCCTGCGCCTGCAGCGTGAATCGCCGCAGCCGTTCCGCTCCCTGATAGCGGACGCCGAATCCACGCTGGTGGTGGTGGCCCGCTTCCTGGCACTGCTGGAGCTGTTCCGCGATACGGCGGTGTCCTTCGACCAGCTGTCCCCGCTGGCGGACCTCACCGTGCACTGGGCGGCGGGGAACCGGGACTGGACGGCGGAAAACGTCAGCGAAGAGTACGAGGAGCAGCCATGAGCGGCACGGACCAGCGGGAACAACAGGAACAACAGGACCTGGCCGGTCTGCCGGGCGGCGCCAAGGCTGCGGTGGAAGCTGTCCTCATGGTGGTGGACCAGCCCGCCACGGAAGAGGAGCTCGCCGCGGGACTCGGCCTGACGGTGGACACCGTCCGCGGCCTGCTGGCAGAACTGGAGCGCGAGTATAACGGGTATACTGGTAACGCCCCGGATATGGAGAACGCCAGTAGCGCTGGCTTCGGCTCCAGCCCCCGGGGCTTTGAATTGCGGAACATCGCCGGCGGTTGGCGGATCTACTCCCGCACGGAGTTCGCTGACATCGTGGGCAAGTACGTGCTGGAAGGGCAGACCGCCAGGCTCACGCAGGCTGCCTTGGAAACACTGGCGGTCATCGCGTACCGCCAGCCCGTATCGCGGGCCAGGGTGTCTGCAATTCGCGGAGTCAACGTTGACTCCGTCGTCAGGACACTGGCCCAGCGCGGATTGATCGAGGATGCCGGGACGGATCCGGAATCCGGCGCCATTCTCTACCGCACCACCTCCTACTTCCTTGAACGGATGGGGATTGGCTCTGTGGCGGAACTGCCACAACTGTCACCGCACCTTCCGGGGCTGGACGGGATCGCCGAGTTCTACGACGAGGAACGCATGTAGCCGGGGAATCCCGCGGCTGCGAAAGATTTTTATCAGGGCAGATTATTTCTGCAGGGCTGGCTAGGGTTGTCTGTGGACATCTTTGCCGGCCAAAACATTGAAGGACGGGTCATGACACAGGCGGGACGCCAGGGTTCACCACGTAACGGTTCGGGGCGCAACAACTCCGAACGCTCACCACAGCGCAGCGGTTCCAAGGGCGGCGGCTTCGGCAGCGCCCGGGGAGGCGCCAGCCGGGGCTCAGGCTTCGGCAGCGACCGCCCACAGCGCGCCCCCAAGCCACGCGAAGAACGCTTTGTGGACCCGGACCTGGCCGGGGACCAGCCTGACCGCAGCGCCGGCGCCCGTGCTGCCAAACCGTCGTCGCGCAAGCCCGCCGCCCGCAAGCCGGGCTCCAAGAAGGCCCCCGGCACCCCCGGGGCGCCCAAGGCCAGGCCGAGCACCGGTGCTCCCGGCGCCGCTGCGTCCAAGGCATTCGGCAGCGAGCGTTTCGGCCAGAACCTGGGCCCCGTCCGCAGGCCTTCGCGCAGGAAGGGCCCCCGCGGCGACGTGCCCCAGTCGGAACTGCACGACGCCGACGGCGTGCGCCTGCAGAAGGTCATGGCATCCGCAGGCGTGGCGTCCCGCCGTGTCTGTGAGGAGATGATCGCCGAAGGCCGCGTAGAGGTCGATGGCCAGGTGGTCACCGAACTGGGCGTGCGCATTGATCCCAAGACGGCAGTCATCCACGTTGACGGGCTGCGCATCCAGCTCGACGAGAACCTGGTTTACATGGTGTTCAACAAGCCCAAGGGCGTGGTGTCCACGATGGAGGACCCGGACGGCCGCCCGTGCATCAGCGACTTCCTGAAGAACAACAAGAACAAGGGCGAGCGGCTCTTCCACGTCGGACGCCTTGACGTTGCCACCGAGGGCCTCCTGCTTCTGACGAACGACGGCGAGCTCGCGAACCGCCTGACGCACCCTTCGTATGAGGTGCCCAAGACGTACCTGGTCCAGGTCCGCGGCCCCTTCCCGCAAGGTGTTGGCGCGCAGCTGAAGGCCGGCGTCGAGCTTGAAGACGGCGTGGCCGCCGTTGACTCCTTCCGGCTGGTGGATTCCACCCCGGGGCACGTGCTCATCGAGGTGGTGCTGCACTCCGGAAAGAACCGCATCGTGCGGCGCATGTTCGATGCCGTCGGCTTCCCCGTCCAGCGCCTGGTCCGCGTCAAGGTCGGGCCCATCGGGCTGGGTGACCAGCGCCAGGGCAGCATCCGGAACCTGGGCAAGCAGGAAGTCGGCCACCTGCTGGCAGCCGTAGGTCTCTGAGGCATGGCCGCCTTCCACAGCGCCGGCCGCGGCCACCTGGACGGTCCGGTTGTGGTCCTTGGTACGGGCCTGCTCGGAACCAGCATCGGGCTGGGCCTGCGTGGCCGGGCAATCCCGGTCTTCCTGTCGGACCCGTCGCCCACCAACCAGGCGGTGGCGGTGGACATCGGCGCAGGCCGGCCGCTGGCCGAAATAGGCGACGCCATGCCGCAATTGGTCGTCGTGGCGGCCCCGCCGGATGTCACGGCTGAGGTCGTTGCAGGCGCCCTGGCAGACTACCCGGCCGCGGTGGTGGTGGACATCGCCAGCGTCAAGGCGGAGATCCTGGCGCACCTGCAGGGCATGGACGTTGACCTGACCCGGTACGTGGGGACCCACCCCATGGCCGGCCGCGAGAAATCCGGCCCGGTAGCTGCCCGCGGGGAACTGTTCACCTCTATGCCGTGGGTGCTGTGCCCCGGTCCGGAAACTTCGGCCCAGGCGCTGCAGACCGCACGGTCGCTCGCGATGGACCTCGGCGCCGTCGTCTCCCAGTTCACCCCCGAGGAGCACGACGAAGCCGTGGCCCTGGTATCCCACCTGCCGCAGGTCATGTCCTCGCTCCTTGCCAGCCGGTTGCAGGGGACCCCCCTGCACGCGCTGTCCCTGGCCGGCAACGGCCTGCGGGACGTGACCCGCATCGCTGCCAGCGACCCCACGCTGTGGGTCCAGATCCTCGGGGGCAACGCCGGAAAGATCGTCGAGATCCTTTACGGCGTGCGCGAGGACCTGAACCGCCTGATCAACACCCTCGAGGACCCCGCCGCCCCCGGAGCCCGCCTGGACCTTGCCCAGCTGATCAGCGAAGGCAATGCCGGCCAGGCCCGGATCCCGGGCAAGCACGGCGGGCCTCCGCAGGCGTATGCGTGGCTCACGGTCCTGGTGGACGACAAGCCCGGCCAGATCGCGCGCCTCCTCACGGAGATCGGCGAAATCGGCGTGAACCTCGAGGACCTCCGGCTGGACCACTCGTCCGGCCAGAACGTCGGCATGGTGGAGATTTCCGTCCTGCCGAACAAGCACGACCACCTGATCGAAGCCCTCAACGACCGCGGATGGCGGGTACTGCAGTAATGACACAGGAAGTTCTCGACACCATGCCCGCTCTGCGCATCGGACGGCCCCTGGTGGTCGCCATCGACGGTCCTTCCGGCTCCGGCAAGTCCAGCGTGAGCAAGGAAGTGGCCCGCAGGCTGCGCCTTGCCTACCTGGATACCGGTGCCATGTACCGGGCCCTGACCTGGTACTGCGTGTCCAACGGGATCGACCTCGAAGACGGCGCTGCCGTGGAGCAGGCCGCGCGGGACTTCGTGCTTGACCAGAGCACCACGCCGCAGGAGGAATACGTCCGCGTGGGCGGGGTCGACGTCACCGACGCCATCCGGGAGCCGGCCATCTCGGCCGCCGTCAGCGCCGTGGCCACTACCCTCGGCGCCCGGACGGAGCTGATCCGCCGGCAGCGTGAACAGATCGAAAAGCACCACCGCCGCATGGTGGTCGAAGGCAGGGACATCACCACCGTCGTCGCACCCGGCGCCGAGGTGCGCATGCTGCTGACCGCGAGCGAGGAAGCCCGCCTGCGCCGGCGCGGCATCCAGTTGGGCGGAACGCAGAACGCGGCGGAACTCGCGGCGCAGGTCACCCACCGGGACGCGAAGGATTCAACGGTGGTGAACTTCACCCAGGCCGCGGACGGCGTGGTGACCCTCGATTCCTCGGACCTCGACTTCGACCAGACCGTGGACGCGGCCCTGGTGATCGTCACCAAGGTCCTCAACCGTGACTGACCGCGGGGCCGGCGTCCCCGGAACGTGGACCATGGCATGGAGCCGGCCAGTGGGCTGGATCCTGGACAACCTGGTGTACCGGACCACCGTCGCCGGCAGGTCCAACGTGCCCACGGGCGGTCCGGTGATCTTCGCCGGAAACCACATCAGCTTCCTGGACGGGCCCGTGATGTTCGGGGCCGCGCCCCGGCCCATGCATATCCTGGTCAAACAGGAGATGTTCCGCGGCTTCCTGGGCGGCGTGCTCACCGCAGCCGGCCAGCTTCCGGTGGACCGCCGGCGCGGCCGGGCAGCGCTGCAGCGCTGCAGGAACGTGCTCGACGCCGGCCGGTGCGTGGGCATTCTTCCCGAAGGGACCCGGGGGAGCGGTGACGCCTCCGGAATCAATGGCGGGGTGGCGTGGCTTGCCCTCCAGACGGGCGCGCCCGTGGTTCCCGTCGCAATCCTTGGTACCCGCCAGGGCAGCGAACACCTGGACAGCGTGCCGCGTCCGGGCCGCCGGCTCCACGTGAACTTCGGCAGGGCGCTGACCCTTGCCGCCCATGCAGGCGAAAGCGGCCGTGCTTCAATGGACAGGGCGGCGCAGGAGATCCGCGCTGCGCTGGCCGGGCATGTCCAGGACGCCATTGAACTCAGCGGGCAGCGGTTGCCCGTATCCAATGATCCGCAAGATGTAGCAGCAGTAGCCGGGACGCCGGCAGATGACCACTAAGGACAGTGCAATGAGCGATACCACGCAGACTCCCGGCCACTTCGGCGCCGGGGAAGACGAATACACGCCCGCGGGCACGGACCAGGTGGCCGAACGGCTGGCGGCAATCGACGACGACGAGGCGGAGCTCCGCGCGGCCTCGCTCCGGGCGGGCCTGGAGGACTACGACCTTGACGAGGAAGACGCCGCGCTGCTGAGCGGGGAGTACGGCGACGAGGACTTCGACGGCCCGGTCAAGCTTGACCCTGTCCTCGCCATCATCGGCCGGCCAAACGTGGGTAAGTCCACGCTGGTCAACCGCATCCTGGGCCGCCGCGAGGCTGTGGTGGAGGACACCCCTGGCGTCACCCGTGACCGCGTCATGTACTCGGCGCACTGGAACGGGCGCAACTTCACGCTGGTGGACACCGGCGGTTGGGAGCACGACGCCCGCGGCATCCACGCGCGCGTGGCCGAACAGGCTGAGATGGCCGTGGAACTCGCAGACGCCGTGCTCTTCGTGGTGGACTCCGCCGTGGGCGCCACCGCAACGGATGAAGGCGTCATGAAGATGCTGCGCCGCAGCAAGAAGCCGGTCATCATGGTGGCCAACAAGGTGGACGACTTCGCCCAGGAAGCGGACTCGGCCACACTCTGGGGGCTGGGCTTCGGCGAGCCCTACCCGGTGTCGGCCCTGCACGGCCGTGGCGTGGCGGACCTCCTGGACCACGTCATGGACGTCCTCCCCGAATTTTCCACCATCGAGGGAGTGGAACGCTCCGGGGGTCCGCGCCGCATCGCCCTGATCGGCCGCCCCAACGTAGGCAAGTCCTCGCTGCTGAACAAGCTGGCAGGATCCGAGCGGGTGGTGGTGGACAACACCGCTGGAACCACCCGCGACCCCGTCGACGAATTCATCGAACTCGGCGGCCGCACCTGGCGCTTCGTGGATACCGCCGGGATCCGCCGCCGGCAGCACATGACCCAGGGTGCGGACTTCTATGCCTCGCTGCGGACTCAGGCCGCGCTCGAAAAGGCGGAGGTCGCCGTCGTGCTCCTGGCGGTGGACGAGGTGCTCAGCGAACAGGATGTGCGCATCCTCCAGTTGGCCATCGAATCCGGGCGCGCACTGGTGCTGGCGTTCAACAAGTGGGACCTGCTGGACGACGAGCGCCGCCGCTACCTGGAGCGCGAAATCGAGCAGGACCTGGCGCACGTGGAGTGGGCGCCCCGGGTGAACATCTCGGCCAAGACCGGCTGGCACAAGGACCGGCTGGTCCCCGCGCTGGACCTGGCCCTGGAGAACTGGGACAAGCGCATCCCCACCGGACGCCTCAATGCGTTCCTCGGTGAACTCGTCGCAGCGCACCCGCACCCGGTCCGCGGCGGCAAGCAGCCCCGTATACTTTTCGGCACCCAGGCTTCCAGCCGGCCGCCCAAGTTTGTCCTGTTCACCACCGGGTTCCTGGACCCCGGATACCGCCGCTTCATCACCCGCCGGCTGCGCGAAACCTTCGGTTTCCAGGGCACTCCCATCGAGGTCAGCATGCGTGTCCGGGAAAAGCGCGGCAAGAAGCGTTAATTGCGACACACCGCGCCACTGATTCCTGGAAAGTGTCACGAGCACCCTCTGGAATCGTGTAAGCTCTTCTAGGTGGTTCGGCCGGACTGCTGGTGGAAACCACGGAGTAATCCGGGTTAACGCGCAGCGGAGAACGGCGGAACTGACGGGCTGTAGCGCAGCTTGGTAGCGCACTTGACTGGGGGTCAAGGGGTCGCAGGTTCAAATCCTGTCAGCCCGACCGAAAAAGCGGAAGCGCCGGAGATCAACTCCGGCGCTTCCGCTTTTTCGTGCCCCCTGACAGCCCCTTTTCGACGCGCATCCCCTTTTCGACCCGGATACAGGGTGGCGCGCCTCAAATCCAGGGTGCGGTTTTGAGCATGGGGGTCGAGGCCGGATTTGCGCGTCGAAACGCACTGCCGCTGCCGGGGGCATGCGGTTACTTGAGGAACTTCGAGGTCCGGCGGTCGGCCAGGATCTTGCCGTGCGTCTGGCAGGTCGGGCAGTACTGCAATGCCGAGTCGGCGAACGACACTTCACGGACCGTGTCTCCGCATACCGGACATGGTTCACCGGTACGTCCGTGCACACGCAGATGGCTGCGCTTGACGTCCTTCAGTTCCTGCGGCGGTTTTCCAGCCGCCTCCGCGAGGGCTTCGCCCAGCACGCTGTGGATGGCGTCATAGAGGACCTGAACCGAGGCGCGGTCCAGCGATTTAGCCGGCGCAAACGGAGAAATCCGGGCGGCATGCAGGATCTCGTCGCTGTAGGCGTTCCCGATCCCGGCGATCACGCTCTGGCTGCGCAGGAGGCCCTTGATTTGCTGCGAACTGCCGCCAAGGATCTCCGCCAGCATGCCGGCGTCGAACGCTTCCGCGAACGGGTCCGGGCCCAGGGCGGCGATCCCGGGAACGTCCTGCGGGTCCCGCACCACGTACACGGCCAGGCTCTTCTTGGTGCCTGCTTCGGTGAGGTCGAACCCGCGCGGCCCGTCCGGACCGGTGAAGGCCACTCGGGCGGCGATGTGGCCTTTGCCCATCCGTAGCGGCCGGTCCGCGGGGGAGTCGGTGAAGCGTAGCCAACCGGCCCGTGCCAGATGGAAGACCAGCGAAACCCCGCCGGTATCGATGCAGATGAACTTGCCGAACCGCCGGACACCGGTGACGCTCCGCCCTTCCAGGCCGCTGTAGGGCGGGTCAACGGTCTTGAGTACGGCAAAGGAAACAAGCTGCAATTTCGCCAGGACGGTTCCCCGCAGCTGTTCGTCGAGGTAGCGCGCCAGCCCGGCCACTTCGGGAAGTTCCGGCATGGGTGTTACCTGTCCGGGCCCGGGAGGTCTTTACCGGTGCTTAAACTCATGGCTCCCATCTTGGCAGAAACCCCGGCGGCCGTCCCGGGACTTGTGCCTATACTTTCAGCGGCGGCCTGTTTCCTGGCCCCGTTGACATTGGTGTTCGACCCCGATGAAAGGCCCCTGATGAGCAATATTCCCGAAGACCTGTCCTACACCGCCGAACACGAGTGGGTTACTGCTCCCAATGCCGACGGTGTGGTCCGTGTGGGCATCACCGACTTCGCCCAGGATGCCCTGGGCGACGTGGTTTATGCCCAGATGCCGGAAGCCGGGACCACCGTCACGGCCAATGACGTGGTCGGGGAGGTCGAGTCCACCAAAAGCGTCAGCGACATCTACGCGCCCGTGAGCGGCGAAGTCGTGGCCCGCAACGAATCGCTGGATACCGATTCCGCGCTTATCAATTCGGACCCTTACGGTGACGGCTGGCTCATCGAGATCAAGCTGGCCGAACCGGACGCCGTGGACTCGCTGCTCAGTGCATCCGAGTACGAACAGCAGGTAGGCTAAAGCTAACCGGTAATTCCGGTCCGGCCCCACGGCCCCGGCAGTACGTTTTCGCACGTCACCGCCGCGGCCAGGTGCCGGGACCGGGCCTGCGGCGCAGGCCCGGAGGGCAATTGTTGCCGTGGCCGGTGGCCGCGGCGGGAAGAGGAGGAATCCATGGCTGGCCACACACACAACCCTGCCGACGGGGAACACGGCACGGGTGCGGCCGGGGCGTCGGAGACCACTTCCATCCACCTCACCCCGGTCCGGGAAGAACCCACCATTGCTCCCAAGCTCTCCGGTGAGGAACGCAGTTCCATCGAGGCGCTCCCGGCGGGGTCGGCCCTGCTCGTGGCGCACAGCGGCCCCAACGCGGGCGCGCGCTTCCTGCTGGACTCAGACGTCACCACGGCGGGCCGCCACCCGGATGCGGACATCTTCCTCGACGACGTCACCGTTTCGCGCCGCCATGTCGAGTTCCGCCGTACTTCCCGCGGGTTTGAGGTAGTTGACATGAACAGCCTCAACGGCACCTACGTCAACCATGACCGAGTGGACTCCGTAGAGCTTAAATCCGGCAGTGAGGTCCAGATCGGCAAGTTCCGCCTCACCTTCTACCTCAGTCCTGCCGGCGCAGGCCGCAGCTGATTCGGGGACCGCTGCCTGTGGCAATGGCACAACCGGACCGCCGGGCACCCCAGGTCCTGAATATCGGGGAAGTCCTCGCCCAGCTCAGCGGCGACTTTCCCGGCATGACCGCGTCCAAGATCCGGTTCCTTGAGGAAAAGGGGCTGATCAACCCCCGACGCACCCCCGCCGGCTACCGCCAGTACGCCGAGAGCGACGTCGAACGTCTGCGGTTCGTGCTGGCCCTCCAGCGCGACCAGTACCTGCCGCTGAAAGTCATCAAGGACTACCTTGACGCCATCGACAGGGGGGACCGGCCCGAAAACCTGCCTCCCGGCGTCGTGGTTTCCCCGCGGATCGTGTCCGACGAACTTGCCGCCGAGCTGCAGAACCGCGGGCGGAAGCTGTCCGAAGAGCAGCTGCGCGCGGAGTCCGGCGCCAGTGTCCCGCTGCTGCAGTCGCTGCTGAGTTTCGGACTCATCAGCCACACCAATGGCCGGTTCGACGAGCATGCGCTCCAGGTTGCACGTGCCTGCGTGCAGCTCGAAAGCCACGGACTCGAACCCCGGCACCTGCGGCCTTTCCAGGCTGCGGCGGAGCGCGAGTTCGGCCTGGTGGAACGCGCCGTGGCGCCGCTGGCGTCCCGGAAGGATTCCGCCTCCCAGGCGCGGGCTGCCGAGGCTGCCCGCGAAATCAGCGACCTTTGCCTCACCCTGCACCGGGCCCTGGTGCAGGACCATATCTCACGCATGGATATCTGATGATTGAAGTCGAGATTGTTGGCGTCCGGATCGAACTGCCGTCCAACCAGCCGCTGGTGCTCCTCCGGGAGCTGCACGGTGAACGGCATGTCCCCATCTGGATCGGCACCCCTGAGGCCAGTGCCATCGCGCTTGCCCAGCAGGGCGTGGTTCCGCCGCGGCCCATGACCCATGACCTGCTGGTGGATGTGGTGGAGTCGCTGGGTCATTCGGTGGTCAGCGTCAACATAGTGGCCGTGGAGGACAATATCTTCTACGGGCAGCTGCAGTTCGAGAACGGCACCACCGTCAGCTCCCGCGCGTCGGATGCCCTTGCCGTGGCCCTTCGGGCGAAGTGCCGTATCTGGTGCGCGGACTCGGTGATGGAAGAGGCCGGAGTCCGAATCACCGAACACGATGAGGGCGAGGACGCCCAGCCCAGCCCCACCGTGGACGAGGAACGCGAGCTGCGGCGCTTCCGCGAGTTCCTGGATGACGTAGAGCCGGAAGATTTCGACGGCTAGGTCACGTTAAGGTTAAAGTTCAGCCTGAAAGTTTCGACACGCCAGGGCGAAGCAGCCAGGGTCTTTGACCTGGAGCCCGGCCGGCCCTAACGTCGAAGTATCAAGTTCCCATTGCTTACGGCAGCCGCGCAAGTCACACTGGAAAGTGCGCCCCGCGAAAATTACACGCATGGTCTTCGGGCCGGCCAGGCTGTTGCAATTGATCCCCGGGAGCTAAGGACAAGGAGGATCCCCGTGAGTCCCAAAGGCGAAGCAGGCGGGCTGAAGCAGCCCACAGGCGGTGTTGCTGTGCCCGCGGGCGGTGCCCAGGGCCTCCTCTTCACGGAAGACCTTCCCGTCCTGGATGAGGACGCCGGCTACCGCGGTCCCACTGCCTGCAAAGCGGCCGGAATCACCTACCGCCAGCTGGATTACT
The DNA here is from genome assembly GCF_044754925.1 of Pseudarthrobacter sp. NPDC092424. Classification (NCBI taxonomy): domain Bacteria; kingdom Bacillati; phylum Actinomycetota; class Actinomycetes; order Micrococcales; family Micrococcaceae; genus Pseudarthrobacter; species Pseudarthrobacter sp. NPDC092424. The sequence goes on from NZ_JBIVQC010000002.1 coordinate 33,484, forward strand.
GGGCCCGCACCGGACTGGTTGAGCCCGCGGTCCGGGGTGCGGCAGGCTCCGGCTCGCAGCGGCTCTATGGTTTCCGTGACATCCTGGTCCTTAAGGTGGTCAAGCGGCTCCTGGATACCGGTGTCTCCCTTCAGCAGATCCGTTCCGCGGTGGAACACCTCCGGGAACGCGGGGTCGAGGACCTGGCGCAGATCACGCTCATGAGCGACGGTGCCAGCGTATACGAATGCACCTCCGCGGACGAGGTCATCGACCTGGTCCAGGGCGGCCAGGGCGTCTTCGGTATTGCCGTCGGCCGGGTCTGGCGTGAGGTGGAGGGCAGCCTGGCCGCCCTGCCCAGCGAGCACGCGGCAGAACAGTCTTTCCCGGACGATGAGCTCAGCAAGCGTCGGGCCGCTCGCAAGATCAGCTAGCTCCGCAGCAGGATTAAAACGGTGAAGGCCGCCCTCCAGCAGGAAGGGGGCCTTCGCTGCGTGGAGGCGGGCCTGACGGTTCCGCCTAGCGGGTCCGGGGACGCAGGCTTCCGGCTGCCATGAGGTTTGCCAGCAACTGGTCGAAGAGCCCGGCCGTCGTCTTCGCCGAATCGCCGGGCCAGTGGTGGACAGGGTGGGCCGCGCCCTGGATCTGCTGCCAGTTGGCCTGTTCCGGAATACGGGGGTTCAAGAGCAGATCCCCGAACATCGATTCCATTTCCGCGAGCCGGTAGGTGTGCTCTGACGACCCGGTGCGCACGCGGTTGGCCACGATTCCGGCCGGGGCCAGGTTGGGGGCGAATTCCTGGCGGAAGAGCTGGATGGCACGCATAGTCCGTTCGGTTCCGGCCACGGAAAACAGGCCGGGCTCGGCCACCAGGGCAACCTTGTCGCTGGCCGACCACGCAATGCGGGTCAACCCGTTGAGCGAGGGCGGGCAGTCGATGAGGACCAGGTCGTAGTTCCCGGCCCCCGCGAGCACGGCAGAAAGCCGGCGGAGGTCACGGCGGCCGAGGTCCGGCCGGTCGTAGATCCCGGTGAAAGCAGAGCCGACGGCGACATCGAGGACAGCGGATCCGTTGCCGTTCGCATGGGAAGTCCAGGTGCTGCCCACCACGTTGTCCGTGAGCCTGGCCTTGCGCGGGTTCTTGAGCATGCGGCCAATATCGAGCTGGTCGCCGGGCTGGACGCCGAGCGCCGTTGTGGCGTCCGCGTGCGGATCCAGGTCCACCACCAGCGTGCTGATTCCCGTGGCCAGCGCCGCAGACGCCAGTCCTGTGGTGACGGAAGTCTTGCCGACTCCACCCTTGAGGCTGCTGATGCTGACTACTTGCACTTGAGAGACCAAAACCTAACGCCGGATGCCGTGTTCGGGGTAGTGTTTGCTCCGGCGGTACCGAAGCCGGACGGCGCTGCCGCCCCACCCATCATATGTTGATGCGCCGGGGAAACCCGCCTTGGGTGGGCTCCGGCATGCAGCGTGGCCGCGTGGGGGTGCTGCTTCAGCGGCGGCCCGCCTGCAGTCTTCCGGTGCTGCCGTTCTGGAGATGACGGGAAAGTTTGTGATGGTTGACACAAAGATTTGTGTTTGCCCTTGGAGGTCCTAGACACTGTGACCACCCGTTCCACCCCGCAATGATGCAGGAGAAGTATGTTTTCCAAAGTTCTGGTGGCCAACCGCGGCGAAATCGCGATCAGGGCCTTCCGCGCCGGCTACGAGCTGGGCGCAAAGACCGTTGCCGTGTTCCCCCAAGAGGACAGGAACTCCATTCACCGGCAGAAGGCCGATGAGGCGTACCTCATCGGTGAGGAAGGCCACCCCGTCCGGGCCTACCTGGACGTGGCCGAGGTTATCCGGGTGGCCAAAGAATCCGGAGCCGATGCAATCTACCCCGGTTACGGCTTCCTGTCCGAGAATCCTGACCTGGCGCGTGCGGCAAAGGAAGCGGGTATCACCTTCGTTGGTCCGCCGGCGGAAGTCCTGGAGCTGGCAGGCAACAAGGTTGCCGCGCTGAAGGCGGCCCGGGATGCCGGGGTGCCTGTACTTAAGTCCAGCGCCCCGTCCAAGGACCTGGACGAGCTCCTGGCTGCCGCGGACGGAATCGGATTCCCCATCTTCGCCAAAGCCGTGGCCGGCGGCGGCGGCCGCGGCATGCGCCGCGTTGACACCCGCGAGGCCCTCCCCGAAGCGCTCAAGTCAGCCATGCGCGAGGCGGACGCGGCCTTTGGCGACCCCACCATGTTCCTGGAGCAGGCCGTCCTGCGCCCCCGCCACATCGAGGTGCAGATCCTGGCGGATGCCGAGGGCAACGTCATGCACCTCTTTGAACGCGACTGCTCCATCCAGCGCCGGCATCAGAAAGTCATCGAGATCGCACCTGCGCCCAACCTGGACGAGGGCATCCGGCAGGCCCTGTACCGCGACGCGGTCAAGTTCGCCAAGGCGCTGAATTACGTCAACGCCGGCACGGTGGAGTTCCTCGTGGACACCGTGGGTGAACGTGCGGGACAGCACGTTTTCATCGAAATGAATCCCCGCATCCAGGTGGAGCACACGGTCACCGAGGAAGTCACGGACGTGGACCTGGTCCAGGCTCAGATGCGGATCGCCGCGGGCGAAACACTCGCCGACCTCGGCCTCTCCCAGGAGACCGTCAAGCTGCGCGGCGCGGCCCTGCAGAGCCGCATCACCACCGAGGATCCCGCCAACGGCTTCCGGCCTGACGTCGGAAAGATCACCGGCTACCGCTCCGCCGGTGGCGCGGGCGTCCGGCTCGACGGCGGCACCGTCTACTCGGGTGCCGAAATCAGCCCCCACTTCGATTCCATGCTGGTCAAGCTGACCTGCCGCGGCCGGGACTATCCCGCCGCCGTGGCACGTGCCCGGCGTGCCCTCGCCGAGTTCCGCATCCGCGGCGTGTCCACTAACATCTCCTTCCTGCAGGCGGTGCTCGACGATCCGGACTTCATCGCCGGCGACGTAGCCACCAACTTCATCGACGAGCGTCCCCAGCTGCTCAAGGCCAGGGTGTCGGCGGACCGCGGCACCAAGCTTCTCACCTGGCTGGCCGACGTCACCGTTAACAAGCCCAACGGCGAACTGACGGTCCAGTCGAACCCCGCGGACAAACTGCCCAACGTCAAGGACCGGCCCGCGGCCGCAGGTTCCCGGCAGCGGCTCCTGGAGCTTGGCCCCGAAGGATTTGCCCGGGCGCTGCGGGAGCAGACCGCCGTCGCCGTCACGGACACCACCTTCCGCGACGCGCACCAGTCCCTCCTGGCAACCCGTGTCCGCACCCGCGACCTCGTGGCTGCAGGTCCCGCGGTCAGCGCCCTGATGCCGGAGCTGCTGTCCGTCGAGGCCTGGGGCGGCGCCACCTACGACGTCGCACTCCGCTTCCTGGGGGAGGACCCCTGGGACCGGCTGTCGGCGCTCCGCAAGGCCATGCCCAACGTTTGCCTGCAGATGCTGCTGCGCGGCCGCAACACCGTGGGTTACACGCCCTACCCGGAGGAAGTCACCGAAGCCTTCGTGAACGAGGCGGCCGCTACCGGCATCGACATCTTCCGGATCTTCGATGCGCTGAACGACGTCAGCCAGATGGCACCCGCCATCCGCGCCGTCCGGGCCACGGGGACCGCCGTCGCCGAGGTGGCGCTGTGCTACACCGGCGACATGCTGGACCCGGCCGAGAAGCTTTACACGCTTGACTATTACCTGGAGCTCGCCGAGCGGATTGTCGACGCCGGCGCCCACATCCTGGCCATCAAGGACATGGCGGGACTGCTTCGGCCCGCTGCCGCGGCCAAACTGGTGTCCGCGCTCCGTGAACGCTTCGACCTGCCGGTCCACCTGCACACGCACGACACCGCGGGTGGCCAGCTGGCAACCCTGCTGTCCGCAGTGGACGCCGGCGTGGATGCGGTGGACGTCGCCTCCGCGTCGCTGGCAGGCACCACCAGCCAGCCGTCGGCCTCTGCGCTGGTGGCCGCCCTGGCCCATACCCCGCGGGACACCGGCCTGAGCCTGGATGCCGTCAGCTCCCTGGAGCCCTACTGGGAAGCCGTGCGCCGCGTTTACGCTCCGTTCGAGTCCGGACTGCCGGGCCCCACGGGCCGCGTGTACAAGCACGAAATTCCGGGCGGCCAGCTGTCCAACCTTCGCCAGCAGGCCATGGCGCTGGGACTGGGGGAGCGCTTCGAAGCCATCGAGGACATGTACACCGCCGCGGACCGGATCCTTGGGCACCTGGTCAAGGTCACGCCGTCGTCCAAGGTTGTGGGCGACCTCGCACTACACCTGGTGGGCCTCAACGCCGACCCGGCGGACTTCGAAGCAAACCCGCAGAACTACGACATCCCCGACTCGGTGATCGGCTTCCTTTCCGGCGAACTCGGCGACCCTCCGGGCGGCTGGCCGGAACCCTTCCGCACCAAGGCCCTGCAGGGCCGGAGCGTGAAGGTCCGTGACGTGGAGCTGAGTTCCGAGGACAGCGCGGCGTTGAAGTCCGATTCGAAAACCCGCCAGCAGACCCTGAACCGCCTTCTCTTTGACGGTCCCACCAAGGACTACCTCAAGAGCGTGGAGACCTACGGCAACATCTCGGTCCTGGATACGCGCGATTACCTGTACGGCCTCCAGCGCGGCCAGGAGCACGAGATCCAGCTGGAGAAGGGCGTGCGGCTGATCGCCTCCCTGGAGGCGGTCTCGGAGCCCGACGAAAAGGGCATGCGCACCGTCATGTGCACCCTCAACGGCCAATCCCGTCCCGTGGTGGTCCGCGACCGTTCGGTGGTCAGCAACGTCAAGGCCGCCGAGAAGGCCGATCCCGCCCAGCCGGGACACGTTGCGGCCCCGTTCGCCGGCGCCGTCACCGTCACCGTCAAGGTGGGTGACACCGTAAATGCGGGAGACACCGTTGCCACGATTGAGGCGATGAAGATGGAAGCGTCCATTACGACGCCGGTGGGCGGCAAGGTGGCCCGCCTCGCCATTTCAGCGGTGGAACAGGTGCAGGGCGGGGACCTGCTCCTGGTCATCGAGTAACCCATAAAGCATTCGCGGGGTCACCTCCGGTCCAATAACGGCGCGTTATTGGGCAGGAGGTGACCCCGCGTTGCTTTTCCTAGCCGTTGTCAGGGCGCTTGGCGCTGTACATCTCCTCGATGACCGTTTCGAAGTCCTTCATCACCTGTGCGCGCTTGACCTTCATGGACGGGGTGAGGTGGCCTGAAGCTTCCGTGAAGTCTGCGGGCACAATCCGGAAAGACTTGATGGCTTCAGCCTGCGAGACGGAAGCATTGGCGGCCGTGATGACATCCTGCACGGCGGCTTTGACCACCGGATTCATGGCAGCCTGTTCAAGCGTCATGTCGCCGGGCAGGCTGTGGCGCTGCAGCCAGCCCGGGAGGGCCTCCGGATCAAGCGTGACCAGGGCGCCGATGAACGGCCGGTTATCGCCCACCACCAGCACCTGGGAAACCAGCGCGTCGGCCCGGATCTGGTCCTCGAGCAGCGCGGGGATCACGTTCTTGCCACCTGCCGTCACGATGATTTCCTTCTTGCGGCCGGTGATCCAGACGAACCCGTCGTCATCGAGTCTCCCGATGTCCCCGGTGCGGAACCAGCCGTCGTCGAACGTTTCATTCGTGAGGTCAGGGCGCTTGTAGTAGCCGCGCATGACGCTGACGCCCTTGGCGAGGATCTCGCCGTCACCGGCGATCCGGACGGCGTTGCCGGGCAGCGGCTTGCCCACCGAACCGATCTTGATCCTGGCCGGAGTGTTAACGGAGACCGGCGCGGTGGTTTCCGTCAGGCCATAGCCCTCCAGCACCTGCAGCCCGATGCCTTGGAAGAAGTGGCCCAGGCGTTCGCCCAGGGGACCGCCACCGGAGACCGCGTGCGAGACATGGCCGCCCATCGCTGCCCGAAGCTTGCCGTAGACCAGCTTGTCGAACAGGGCGTGCTTGAGTTTCAGGCCCAGCCCAACGCGGCCGTCCTGCCGCGCCTTGGAGAATGCAATCGCGGTGTCCGCGGCCTTATGGAAGATGGCGCCCTTGCCGCCGTCCTCGGCCTTGGTCAGGGCTGAGTTGTACACCTTCTCGAACACGCGGGGCACGGCAAGGATGAACGTGGGGCTGTAGCTCTGCAGATCGCCCAGGAGATTCTTGATGTCCGGCGTGTGGGCCACCGTGGTGCCCGCTGCCATGGCCAGGACCGAGATAAACCGCGCGAAGACGTGGGCCAGGGGGAGGAACATGATGGTCTTGGCACCTTCGTGGACGATGTCGCCGATGATGCCGAGGGCGTTCTCGGACAGTTCCACAAAGTTGCCATGGGTGAGTTCGCAGCCCTTGGGCCGGCCGGTGGTTCCGGAGGTGTAGATAATGGTGGCCAGGTCCTGCAGGCCCGCGGAGGTACGGCGGGATTCGAGCTCGTCGTCACTGACGCCCCGGCCTGCCTCCCGCAGGGAATCCAGGCCTGCTCCTTCCAGTTGCCAGACGTGCTGGAGGTCAGTGAGTCCCTCGTTCGCCACGGCCTGCCGGATGATGGCCTCATGGTGTGCTGCTTCGCCGAAGGCTGCGACGGCTCCGGAATCCCCGAGGTTCCAAGCCACCTGGGAAGGGGACGAGGTTTCGTAGATGGGAACCGAGACTGCGCCGGCGAACCAGATGGAAAAGTCCACGAGTGCCCATTCATACCGGGTGCGCGACATGATTCCCACCCTGTCGCCGGGGTTCACTCCGCTGGCGATCAGGCCCTTGGCCAGGGCGCTGACGTCGGCCAGGAACTCCGTGGCGGAGATGTCCTGCCAGGCGCCGGCCGCGTCGAGGCGTGAGAACAGCGCCGGGTTGCTGGCCTTGCCGGCCTGCCGCAGCACCAGGTCGGTGATGTTGGTCTCCGGGGGAACGACAACCAGGGGCGGAACACTGAATTCACGCACTATAGCTCCTTTGATATCCGTGGCCCAAGCAGGGGCATGCCTAAAGACTAGTACGCCTCCCGCGGGCTGTGCAGTACCTAAAGTTACTGTCCGGTAACTTAGCCGTCAATGGCCGAACAGTTGACACAAACAACATCCGTCACGGCCGGCAAGGAGTCGGTCCTAGAATGGGGCACTATGTACGCTGCGCCTGCCGGGGGATCTTCCGGCCTCCTGAACAGAAGGACGCCCTGGCGGAAACTGCCCGCTTCCCGCCGTCCCCGGCTGCGCGGCGCAGGCTTCCAAGGCCGGCTGCGGCCGGCCCGCCGTGGCCTGGCGATCGGGATCGATATCGGCGGAACCAAGGTGGCGGCGGGCGTGGTGGACCCGGACGGCCGGATCCTGAGCGAAGCGCGGCGCAACACGCCCGGCAGTGATCCCCGGGCGGTGGAAAAGGTCATCGTGGAGCTGGTCGAAGAGCTGGGGCGCGGCCGGCGGATCCGTTCGGTGGGCATCGGCGCGGCCGGCTGGATGGACCTCGACGGCGGCACGGTGCTGTTCAGCCCGCACCTCGCCTGGCGCAATGAACCCCTCCGCGACAACCTCCAGCAGCTGCTGCGCCGCCCGGTTTTCCTGGCCAACGACGCCGATGCCGCGGCGTGGGCGGAATGGCGCTTCGGTGCCGGGCAGGGCGAGAGCCGCCTGGTGTGCATCACCCTGGGCACGGGCATCGGGGGTGCGATGGTCATGGATGGCCGGCTGGAGCGCGGCCGTTTCGGCGTGGCCGGCGAGTTTGGCCACCAGGTCATCATGCCGGGCGGGCACCGCTGTGAATGCGGCAACCGGGGCTGCTGGGAGCAGTACGCATCAGGAAACGCCCTGGGCCGGGAGGCCAGGACTTTGGCCTCCGCCAACTCCCCGGTCGCCCAGGACCTCCTGGCAGCGGTGGCAGGCCAGGCCGACGCCATCACCGGAGCCACCGTGACGGAGCTGGCACTGCGCGGGGACGGAGCGTCCCGCGAACTGCTCGATGAGGTGGGCGAATGGCTGGGCCTTGGGCTGGCCAACCTGGCCGCGGCCCTGGACCCGGGGCTGTTCGTGATCGGCGGCGGCCTGTGTTCAGCCGGAGACCTCCTGGCGGAACCGGCGCGCAAGGCCTTTGCCCGGAACCTGACCGGCCGCGGATTCCGTCCGGCGGCGGACATCCAATTGGCCGCGCTGGGGCCCAATGCCGGCCTCATTGGCGCGGCTGACCTGTCGCGCATCCGTTAGGACATGGGGGCAGCTAAACGCGGGCGCCGTCGTCGTCCTCGTCCTTCTCCTGCGGAAGCTGCATGATCAGGTACACCGTGCCCAGGACGAAAGCCGCCACGATGCCCAGGATGGCGGGCAGGGGAGCGGAGCGCCAGAACATGGCCGCGAAGAGCAGCGCCACCGGCCCGCCCACGGCGGCGAGCCAGGCAAGCATGGTGAGCGGCTCGGTGCCGGCAAGGCTGGGTGGCTCCTCGGGGATGAACCGGCCTTCGTCGTCGTCATCCACTGCGTAGTCGCGCGGACCGGGCGCGGCGGGATCAGTGACCGGACCGCCTGCGAGCCCCAGGGGGTCGAAGTCGCGGAAAGCCGGCCGCGGAGGGGGCGCTTCGGCGGTGCCCGGCGCCGGGGAGACCGTGCCGGTGTTCGGCTGGTCCCCCTCCAGGCGTGCCACAAGGTCCAGCCAGACGGCATCGTCCTGGTTGGCGCCCTGGTCCGCCGACTCCGGGTCAGGCCTGGTCATGGCGGACTTCCTCTCCGGGGGCGGCGGGCTGCAGGCGCCGGATAAAGTCCACTGAACCCTGGAAGATCTTTTCCGCATCGTGGTCCAGCGTGGCCACATGGTAGCTGTTTTCCAGTGGCACGAGCTCCAGCGGCGCGTGCGTGAGCCCGCGCCGCAACACCCGGATGCTGGCATCGGACACCACATGGTCGCGCGTTGACCGGTACACCTGCACGGGCGCGCCAATCCGTGGGAGCAGCCGGATGGTGTCCTTGAACATCTTGTTGACCTCGTGCGCCGCAGCGACGGGAGTCCTGGCGTAGGCAGCCTCGTCCATTCCCGGCTTCAGGATGTCATTGGCGATGGCGGGAGTACTCTTCATAACGAGCTTAAGGATGCCGGCCAGCGGAGCCCGGACGTCGTCCACCACCAGACCCGGATTCACCAGGATCACGCCCGCTACGGGGCGGGTGGCGGCAATCCGCAGGGCGAGCGTCCCGCCCATGCTCAGGCCGGCTGAAAACACCTGGTCGCACTCGGAGTCCAGCTCAAGCCAGGCCTGGTCCAGGGCATCATGCCACTGCCGCCACCGGGTTCGGGACAGGTCCTGCCAGGTGGTGCCGTGCCCGGGCAGCAGCGGCATGCGCACGGCAAAACCGGCTTCTGCCAGTGCCTCGGCCCAGGCCCGGAGGCCGTGCGGGCTTGCTGTGAAGCCGTGGGAGAGGACCACTCCGGTCCGGGGGCCCTGGAGGGTGGCGGGACTGCGGAAGGGGCTGTGGTCCGGAACGGACGTCATGGAGTCTCCAGGGCATTGGTCTGGTGTGCATGGGCGTTGAAGAAGGCGCTTGACCCCCCGAAGATCAGGGGCGCATCAACGTCCAGCGTAGCCACATGTCCGCTGCTGGCAAGATCAACCACCTGGGTAAGCCGCGGGCCCAGCCGCCGCCGCAGGAGGGCCAGGGAGGTGGGTGGCACCACCACGTCGGTCCGGGACTTGAAGACCTGGACGGGGGCATCGATCCGGTGCAGCCCCCGGATGGCTGCACCGTACAGCTTCTTGAGCTCATGTACCGCAGCCAGCGGCGTGCGGGAATAGTCGCCGTCGTACGTGGCGGCCGCCGTGGGTTGCTCTTCCTCGATGGGAAGCGTGGTGCGCTGGAAGTACTTCAGGACACCGATGACACGTATGCGGCGGTCGTAGAAGCTCAACCCCGGATTGACAACGGAGACGCCGGCTACGCGGTGCTTCGAAGCCGTCAAAAGTGCCAGCGCCCCGCCCATGGAAAGCCCCGCGACAAAGCAGGTCTCCGTGCGCCCGCGCAGCTCAAGGAAAGCGGCTTCATAGCTGCGGTACCAGTCGCGCCAGCCGGTCCGCGCCAGTTGGCGCCAGTCCGTGCCGTGCCCGGGCAGGAGCGGGACGGATACGGCATAGCCCTGGGCGGCCAGGTGTTCCGCCCACGGCTGGACGCTCAGCGGGCTTCCGGTGAAGCCATGGCAGATCGCTACGCCAATGCGGGCGTTCCCGCCGTGTCCCGGGTAGCTGAGAGCCGCGGGACGGGGCGGGATGCTGCTTTCGGTCATGCGTCCATCGTGTCACTGTTCCGGACAATTCTCACTAGAGTAGGGTTGCATTGAGCTGCCCGCCAGGCCCGACCAGAAGGCCTTGAAAGTCGCCGTCCGGAGAGGTTCGCCACGTGTTTTATTGGGTCATGAAGAGGATCTTCCTGGGTCCGGTGATAAAGCTGTTGTTCCGCCCCTGGGTCAAGGGTCTGGATAACATTCCGGAAGAGGGCGCCGCGATTATCGCCTCAAACCACCTGTCCTTCTCGGATTCCATCTTCATGCCCTTGATGGTCCGCCGTCCCGTGGTATTTCTCGCGAAGTCCGAATATTTCACCGGCACCGGCGTTAAGGGACGGCTCACCGCGCTGTTCTTCCGGCTCACCAACCAGCTGCCGATGGACCGCTCCGGCGGCGCGGCGTCAGCCGCTTCGCTGAGCGCCGGGATGGAAGTGCTGATGCACGGCGGCCTGCTGGGAATTTACCCGGAGGGTACCCGCAGCCCTGACGGCCGGCTGTACCGGGGCAAGGTTGGCGTTGCCAGGCTGGCGCTGCAGGCGGCCGTCCCGGTGATTCCGGTGGCCATGATCGGGACGGATAAGGTGCAGCCCATAGGGAAGCGCCTCCCAAACATCCGGCGGATCGGCATGATCTTCGGTGAACCCATGGACTTCAGCGGGTTCGGGGACCAGGCGGAGGACCGGCTGGTGCAGCGCCAGGTTACGGACCAGATCATGTTCGAACTCATGCGCCTGTCCGGGCAGGAATATGTCGACGAATACGCTGCCGCGGTCAAGCTCCGGCTGGCCGCGGAGGCCGCAGCGCCGGGAGAGCCGGGCGTGGGAGCTTCCGGCGGCGTGTGACGCGCCGGGTCCACAGCGTGACAGGGCAGTGTCGGCCACAGGAACACGGGCGCTAGGCTTAGAGGGTGACTGAGCTATCTGCCAAACCCGCCTTTTCGCTGTCCAGCACCGCCCAGAGCGGAGCCGCCAACTATCCCGGACTGGACGACTGGCGGGACCTTCCCATTTCCCAGCAGCCCAGCTGGCAGGACAAGACCGTTTTTGATGCCTCGGTTAAGGAACTTTCCGTCCTGCCGCCCCTCGTTTTCGCGGGTGAAGTGGACGTCCTCCGGGAGCGCCTCGCGGCCGCGGCACAGGGCAAGGCCTTCCTGCTCCAGGGCGGGGACTGCGCGGAAACCTTTGAAGCCGCCACGGCGGACAAGATCAGCGCGAGGGTCAAGACCATCCTGCAGATGGCTGTCGTGTTGACGTACGGCGCTGCGATGCCCGTCATCAAGATGGGCCGGATGGCCGGCCAGTTCGCCAAGCCCCGCTCCTCCAACGACGAAACGCGCAACGGCGTGACCCTCCCGGCCTACCGCGGCGACATCGTCAACGGCTACGAGTTCACCCCCGAATCTCGCGGCCACGACGCTGCACGCATGCTCCGTGCCTACCACACGTCTGCCTCGACCCTTAACCTGATCCGCGCCTTCACCCAAGGCGGCTTCGCGGACCTGCGCTCGGTGCACCAGTGGAACAAGGGCTTCACGGAAAACCCCGCACACGCCCGCTACGAATCCCTGGCCCGCGATATCGATCGGGCCATCAAGTTCATGGACTCCTGTGGTGCGGACTTCGAAGCCCTCAAGCGGGTGGAATTCTTCGCCAGCCACGAGGCGCTCCTGCTGGATTATGAGCGTGCCCTCACCAGGATCGACTCGCGCACCGGCTTCCCGTACGACACGTCCGCGCACTTCCTCTGGATCGGGGAGCGCACCCGCGAACTTGACCACGCACACGTGGACTTCCTGTCCCGGGTCCGGAACCCGATCGGCGTAAAGCTTGGCCCCTCCACCACCGGCGATGACGCCCTGCGCCTCATCGACAGGCTGGATCCAGAGCGCGAGCCGGGCCGCCTGACCTTCATCACCCGCATGGGCGCAGGGAACATCCGTGAGAAGCTGCCCGCCGTCGTCGAAAAGGTTACTGCCTCCGGCGCGCAGGTACTGTGGGTCACCGACCCCATGCACGGCAATACCGTCACCTCCCCGAACGGCTACAAGACGCGCAATTTCGACGACGTCATTGACGAGGTGCGCGGGTTCTTCGAAGTGCACCACGCCCTGGGCACGGTCCCGGGTGGCCTGCATGTCGAGATGACCGGCGATGACGTCGCCGAGTGCCTGGGCGGCGCCGACCCCATCGACCAGGAAGCCTTCCTGGACCGTTACGAGTCCGTCTGCGACCCGCGGCTGAACCACATGCAGTCGCTGGAAATGGCGTTCCTGGTGGCAGGCGCGCTGGCCAGGCACTGATCAGTGCATTCATACCCCTGGCGGTGTTGCGGGCGGAGCGTTCCGGCTACACCACCGTCAGGGTGATGACCGAACCTTCGGGCGCCTCGGCGTCCACAGGGTCCTGGTCCCGGACCGTCCCGAAGAAGCCGCCCAGGATGTTGTTCACCCGAACCTCGAATCCGAGCCCTTCCAGCGCCTCGCGCGCGTCCGCGGCCTGCTTGCCGATGTAACTGGGGACCTTCACCATCCTCGGGCCTTTGGAGACCGTCAGGGTGACAGTTCCGCCGCGCGCCAGCGTTCCGCTGCCGGGCGACTGGCTCACCACCGCGCCCTTGGGGACCTTGCGGTCGAAGACCTCTTCGGCGGCAACCTCCGCAGACAGGCCCGCATCCTCGATCGCCTTCACCGCGTCGATCCTGTCCCGGCCTACTACCGCCGGGACGGGGATGGGCCGCGGGCCCTTGGAGACCACGAGTGCGACGGGAGTTCCGCGGCGGACCTCCGTCCCGGCCACGGGGTCCTGGGAAAATACGACGCCGGCCGCGACGTTCTCGTCGAAGCGTTCCGTCACGGCGCCCAACGCCATTTCGGCGCGCTGCACTGCGGTCCGGGCATCAGCCAGGGTTTCGCCTGCCAGTTTCGGCAGCGGGAAGAGCTGGGGGCCCTTGGAAACAAACAACGACACAGGCTGCAGCTTCCGGATCTCCTGGCCGGCGGCAGGGTCGCTGCCCACCACCAGGCCGGCGGGGATGTCGTCGTCGAAAACATCACTCGTGCTGGAACGGAATCCCGCCTGCTCCAACAACTGCTGCGCCTGCGCAACGGTCTTGTTGGCCACTGGCGGGACCGTGGCGGCCGAGCCCGGGCCCATGCCGAAGAACCAGCCTGCCCCGGTAGCCAGCAGGGCAAGGAGGACCAGCAGGACCGCCCAGAGCGCTCCACGCCGCCGCGGGTTGCCCTCACGCAGGCTCCTGGCCGGGGTGGCGGCGGCACGTGCACGCGCCTTCCCTTCTTCGCGTGCTGCCTTCTTCAGGGCGCGCTTGCCCAGCGGGGCGGGCTCTGCCGGGGGAAGTGGAACCACCGGGTGCCGGCCGAACGGCAGCGCGGCTGTGGGGTTGGCTGTTCGGGAAATGATCTCGGTGGGGGCGTTGCCCGCAGCGGCAGGGCTTGCCGGTGCGGGCTTCCGGTTGTCCGCGGCGGGCGGGTGCAGGTCCAGCTCCGCGTCGCTGAGGTTCGTCCTGATGTGACGCAGTTCCTGCAGCAGTGCGGTTCCGTCAACGGGCCGGTGCTCGGGGTCGTTGGCGGTGCACCATTGCACCAGTTCGTCCACCTCCGCTGCCAGGCCCGGGATCAGGTCCGACGGCGGCCCTACCGTCCCGTTGACGTGCTGGTATGCCACCTGGATGGGGACTTCCCCTTCGAAAGGTTGGCGGCCGGTGAGCATCTCGTACAGCATGATTCCCACGGAGTAGACGTCGCTGCGGGCATCCGCCGGCTTGCCCAGGACCAGCTCGGGGGAAACATAGGCCACGGTGCCGATCAGGGTGCCTGTGCCGGTGGACGCCGTGACGGCGCGGGCCAGGCCAAAGTCTCCTACCTTGATCCGGCCGTCGTCGGCGATAAGAACGTTTTCGGGTTTGACGTCGCGGTGGATGAACCCGGCGCTGTGGGCGGCAGCGAGTCCCTCCACCACCGGATCAATGAGCGCCAGGGCAAGGCGCGGAGGCAGGGCGCCTTTCTCATTGATGAGGTCGCGCAGGGTGTGGCCCTGGATGTACTCCATGACCAGGTAGGCGGTGCGTCCGTCAATGCCCTGGTCCAGGACACCCACCACATGAGGATGCGAAAGCCTGGCAGCCGCCTTGGCCTCGCGGGCCAGCCTGCCCAGGAAAGACTCGTCCGCAGCAAGGTGGGGGTGCAGCACTTTCAAAGCAACATCCCGGTCCAGCCGTTGGTCGGTCGCGAGGTAGACCGTTGACATGCCGCCGCCGGCCACCCGCGAGCGGACAGCGTAGCGGTGGTCCACGAGCGTTCCCACGAAGGGGTCTGTGGCAGGTTCGTTCACCATACGATCCTAATCGGCAGTGAAACGGGTCCGAACCGTCACCGGTCCGGACCCGTTGGGTGTGTCGCAGCCGCCTCGTGGTGAGGGGCGGGCAGTCAGCTGAAGTTCTTTTGGTGCGCCTTAATGGCGGCGACGTATGCCTTCGTGTCCTGGTACATGCCGTACTTGCTGACTGAATACTGGCCCTGGTAGTAGCCCGCAATGGCCAGGTCCTTGGTCTTGCTGGTGGCAAGGAGCTGGCGGATGATGGCAACGCCGGCCGTGACGTTGTCCTGGGGGTTGAGCAGGTTCAGCTTCCGGCCCACCAGGTCCGAAGCCCACTGCCCCGAGCTGGGAATGACCTGCATGGTGCCGATCGCGTTGGCTGGTGAAACTGCGCGCTGGTTGAACCCCGACTCCTGGTACGCGAAGGCAAGTGCAAGGGACGGTTCGACGCCCATCCTGCGTGCAGTGTCCGCCACGATGCCGCGCATCTGCTCCCGCGTCGGCACCGGGGAAGCGTTGAGCAGCGCCTTGTTCGCATTGGCCGAACTCACTACGGCCGGGGGATAGGTGAACCCGAGGAAAGTACTCGGAACCAGGGGCTTGGTTGCGGCAACCGGCTGAAGCGGGGATGCGGGTACGCCGCCCGGGATGGCCAGCTTGTTGCCCGGGTAGATGATGGAGCTCATGCTCAGCCGGTTGGCCGAGAGCAGGGCGGAGAGCCTGACTCCATGCCGCGACGCGATGGCGGACAGCGTGTCGCCGGCCCTGACAGTGTAGGAGCCGCCGGTGCGCTTGGGGGTTGATGCCTTGGCCGGTGCGGGCGCGGCTGCCCGCGCAGGCGCAGCCTTTGCGGCACCCATCCTGATCTTTTGACCCGGATAGATGATGGAACGGCCCGAGAGGTTGTTCCAGGCGAAGACATCGGCAAGCCGCACCCCGTGGCGGGCGGCAATTGCACCCAGGGTGTCCCCGGCCTTAACGGTATAGGTGGCACCGGAGACCGCGACGGCGGGACGTGCCGCGGCAGGTGCGCCCGCCTTGCGTGCTGCGGGTGCGGCAGCCGCTTTTCCGGACAACTTGATCTTCTGTCCGGGGTAGATGATCGTGGTGGCCTTCAGGCCGTTCAGCTTCAGCAGTTCACCCGTATTCAGGCCGAACCGCCGGGCAACGGCGCCGATGGTGTCGCCGCGCGCGATCGTGTAGCTGGCCGGCGCAGAGGGCCGCGCGGGCTGAAGTGCGGAGGGGATCGCAGTAGACACAGCTGCGGCGGGAATCACCGGCGCGGCTGCCTGGGCGGCCTGGGCCTTCATGGCTGCGGCGAGGGTCGCAGGCACGGCGCGGGCCGGTTTTTCTGCCGCGGCAGGCTCGGCGAGGGCCAGGGAGGACAACACGACTGCCGGCAGCGCCGCCGTGGTTGCGGCGATCATCGGCAGACTCGGCCTGGGGTGCTGCTTAGGCGAGTGGGACGTCGTCATGGAAGGAATCCTCTTCTCAACTGCGGGGCGGTCGGGGATAGCGGTGTTTATCCGGTACTAGTGTGACTTAAGTGAATAGTGTTATGACTGTGATCAATGTGAATCTCTCACGAATTTGCGAATAGCACAAGAATTCCGGCATTGGCGGCAATAGGAATTGGGCGGAGTGTTCCGGCGGATTGCTCCGCCTGCTCTCTCGACGGACCGTCGACTAGGCGCCGGGGCCGGCGCCGTGGCAACCTTGGTCAGTGACTAATGTTGAGAACCTTGTGGGCGAATGGCTGCCCCTGCCCGACGTCGCCCGGCTGCTGGATGTCTCCATCACCCGCGTGCACAGCCTGATCGACGAAAAGGCGCTGGCCGCCATCCGCGTCGGTGAGCGCAATATCCGGTGCGTCCCGGCGGAATTCATTCAGGACGGCCAGGTGGTTGACAGCCTTAAGGGCACCATCGTCGTCCTTGCCGATGCCGGCTATTCGGACGAAGACCTGATTGTCTGGCTGTTCACTGAGGATCCCTCCCTGCGCGGACGGCCCATCGACGCCCTCCGTGAGGGGCGGAAGACGGAGATCCGCCGCAGGGCGCAGACGCTGGCCTGGTAAGGGCGCGAAAGTCAAAGAGCGGAACGGCCAGGCCCCGTCAGGGTCCTGGCCGTTCCGCTCTTATGCGGCTCTGCCCTCAGGAGGCCCGGCTGACCGCCGATTCCGCCAGCCGTTGCAGGGCCGTCTTGGGCAGGTCCTCCAAAGGCAGTGCCGCCAGCGCGTCGAAGGCACGGCTGCCGAATTCGGCGATGAGTACTTCGGTGGCCTGGAGTGCACCTGAATCCTCGATAATCCGCCGGATTTCCATGATGTCCTCAGCCGACAGGTCCGGGTTCCCCAGCCTGGCATCGATGAAAGCGGATTCTGCAGGCGATGCCTGGTCCAGTGCCAGCGCCACGAGGACGGTGCGCTTTCCTTCCCGGAGGTCATCGCCGGCCGGTTTGCCGGTGGTCAGCGGATCCCCGAAGACGCCCAGGACGTCATCCCGCAGCTGGAACGCTTCACCCAGGGGCAGTGCGAAGGCCGAGTAGCCCCGCAGCAGTTCATCAGGCGCGCCGGCGAGCGCCCCGCCCAGGGCAAGGGGATGCTCCGTCGAATACTTTGCGCTCTTGAACCTGATGATGGAGTGTGCCCGGTCCACCGCCCCGGCCCGGTCGCGTACCGGGCCGGCTACTTCCTCGAGAATGTCCAGGTACTGTCCCGCCATCACTTCGGCGCGCATGAGATTGAAGATAAGGCGGGCACGCCCACCGGCAGCGGCCCGTTCGCCGATGTCCGTAAACGCTTCCTCGCTAAAGGACAGGCACAGGTCGCCGGCCAGGATGGCTGCGGCATGGCCGAAACGTTCGCTGTCCAGCGCCCAACCCTGCGCCTCATGGAGTTGGCTGAACCGGCGGTGGACGCTGGGCCCGCCGCGGCGCGTGTCGGACCGGTCGATGATGTCATCGTGGATGAGTGCTGCCGCTTGGAACAACTCCAGCGCGGCTCCCGCGGCTATGACTTCACGGGCGCCTGACTGCCCGCCGGCCCCCCGCCAGCCCCAGTAGCACATCAGGGCGCGGAGCCGTTTGCCGCCGGTCACCAGGTTGGATATCGAACCCATGATCGGCTCGATATCGGGGGAGATGGACGCCATGACAGCCTGCCGTCCGGCGAGGAACCCGTTAAGTTCCCCGGCAACGGATGCGACGAAGCCGGCCTGTTCGTCCCTTAACTGCTCTGCCGCCGTCACTTGACGGACTTCGCTGCCACGTTGGCGCCAATTGTGAACGTGGCTACGTCGCCGGCCTTAACTACAGAGACGTTGACCGTTTCGCCGTCCCCGCGCACAAAGTCCTTGGAAGCGACGGTTCCCACTGCGTCTCCGGGGACGGCCTTGAACCCCTGCCCGCTGAGGGACTTGGTGTAGAAGGCCAGGACTGCGGCCGGTGTGGCTTTGGTTGTGGCAACCAGCGCGGCTGTAGCGGGCGAGGTGGTCTTGTCGAAGCTGCTGGAAAGCACCGTGGCGCCCGGCATCAGGGGCAGCAGCTTCTGCGGAAAACCTGGCACGAATCCGCCAACGGTGGCAGTTGTCCCGGGCGAAGCGGACGGGCTTGGACCGGCGGAGGCCGCAGAAGCGGTGGCGGATGCCGATGTCGTGGATTCCGGCGACGCGGAGGGGGCAGGACTGCTGCATGCTGCCAGGGTGACGGCAACCGCCGCTGCGAGGGCGGTCAGGCCAGCCTGCCTGGGATTTCCAAAGACCGTCACAGGGTCATTCCTCCTGGAGTTGATGCCGGATCAGCCTCCAGTTTAGTCAGTAGCTGCCGATAGGATTGCAGCCGTGGGGCCAGAAGGTAAGAACCAGCCAGTGCCGGCACGGCCGCCAGGCCGCCGGCCCATGTGCATCATGCATGTGGATATGGACGCCTTTTTCGTCTCTGTAGAGCTCCGGAGCCGTCCCGAGCTCCTGGGCGTGCCGGTTATCGTCGGGTTTCCGGGGGAGCGGTCGGTGGTACTCTCGGCTTCCTACGAGGCCCGGGCCTTCGGGGTAAAGTCGGCGATGCCCATGGCAGTGGCCTACAGGCTGTGTCCCCAGGCGGTGGTCATTGAACCCCGTCATTCCCTCTATTACGAGGTATCCGGCCAGCTGATGAAAATCTTCGAATCTGTGACGGAACTGGTTGAACCGCTCAGCGTGGACGAGGCCTTCCTTGATGTCAGCGGAGCCCTTCGCCGGCTGGGGCCGCCACGGGGTATCGGGGAGCTGATCCGGGGGCGTGTCGCCACGGAGCTGGGAATCACTGCCTCGGTGGGGATCGCCGAGACCAAGTTCGTGGCCAAAATTGCTTCCACGCGCTGCAAGCCGGACGGCCTGCTGATGATCACGCCCGATGAAACTGTGCCCTACCTGCACAGCCTTCCCGTTGGGGCGCTATGGGGCGTGGGGGCCAAGACTGCCGAAGTGCTTGCCAGGATGGGGATCCGGACCGTGGCTGATGTCGCAGCGACGCCCCTGCCCACCCTGAAGAGGATCCTCGGTGCCGCCGGCGAGCATGTCCACAGGCTGTCCTGGGGCATCGATCCCCGTGTGGTTACGCCCGTCCGGGCGGAGAAGAGCATCGGCGCGGAAGAAACCTTTGTGGTGGATACCGCCGATGACGCCCTGCTCCACCGTGAACTGCTGAGGCTGTCTCACCGCACGGCCGGCCGCCTCCGGGCAGCAGGGCTTGTGGCCCGGACTATTGCCTTGAAGTTGCGGTACGCGGACTTTTCCACCATTAGCCGCAGCAGGACCGTCCAGACTCCCGTGGACAGCGCGCAGCTGATCTACTCGGTGGCCGTGCAACTCCTGGGCTCGGTGGGAGAACGGAGCCAGACCGTACGGCTGGTCGGCGTGCGCGCCGAACAGCTGGAGGAGTCCGCCACCACGTCGCTGCAGCTGAGTTTCGACCGGCGCGATGAGAACTGGCGCGCGGCCGAGCAGGCACTGGACCAGGTCACGCGGAAATTTGGAAGCAAATCGGTGCTTCCGGCCCGGCTGATGGAGCCGGGCCGAGGCACGGACGGAGCCTCCCGGCATGGCTGAAATGCCGGTCCCGGGCAACCCTTGCGAAACCCATTGGCGTCTTTCAGAACGGCCCGCGACAAACTATCCTTAGAGGTACATAGTTTATGAGCGAATGGACATACTGCCGGACCCTCTTGGACATGCTCCCGCTCCCGCGGCTGCATGCCGGGTTTCCGTTTTTGCCTGCACCGGCAAATACGGGAACCTCTTAGGCATCACAGCCGTTAATGGTGCAGAAGTCGTGGCTGGGACCAGCCCGGACGTTGGCCTACCAAAGGAGGTCGTGATGCCGCTGTCGGAGCACGAACAGAAGCTGCTGGAGCAGCTTGAAAAGCAGCTTCACGAGGACGACCCGAAGTTTGCGAATTCGATGGGTTCCGACCCGGGGCGCTCGTGGTCCACCAGGCATGTGGTGATTGGCGTGTTGTGCGCCTTGGCCGGCGTGTTCCTGCTCTTGGTTGGCGTTACTTTCCAAAACATATTTGTTGGCGTTCTGGGCTTTATCGTCATGGGCGGCGGCGTGTACTTCGCAACAATGCGCAGCAGCGCGCCCGCTGCGAAATCCGGAAAAACCCTAAAAGGAAAGCCGGGTAAGCGCGGGTCCTTTATGAGCAATCTTGAAGAGCGGTGGGACGAACGCCGCCGCGGGGAACCCTAAGCCCGCTCTCCTCCATTCCGCTCCCCGGATCAATTGCCGGGAGCGGGACAACAGTGAAAGACCCGCTTCGGCGGGTCTTTTTTTGCGCCCAATTGCAGCGTTTGCCGGCCCCGCATATCGCCCCGCAGCACCCGTGGTCCGGGGCGCGCTGTTCCACGCTGCTCGCGTCAAGCCCCTGCCGGCGGCGCACAATCCCTCCACTTTGCACCACCGGCCCGAAAACCGCGTCATTCCGCGGCGGGATTTGGTGGAAAAGGCTGGCAGAGGCGCGCGTTTGCGTTGACTGTGGTGGAAAGTGGAGTAATGTGGAGGACATAAGAGGGTGGTTGCAACACAGGGGATGTGCAGTTCCTGACAGCAGACAGGCGGTGGGCCAGTGTTCCTGGGAACCCATTCGCCGCGTCTGGATGAAAAGGGGCGGATCATTCTCCCCGCGAAGTTCCGCGAGGAACTTGCCAGCGGGCTGGTTCTCACGCGGGGCCAGGAGCGTTGCATCTACGTCTTCAGCGAGAAGGAATTTGCGCGGGTCCACGAGCAAATGCGGGAGGCACCGATCTCCTCCAAGCAGGCACGTGACTACATCCGCGTCTTTCTTTCTGGAGCCTCGGACGAGGTACCTGACAAGCAGGGGCGCGTGACCATACCACCGGCGCTCCGGGAATATGCAGGTCTCGGCAGGGAACTGGCGGTCATTGGCGCAGGTTCCCGAGCGGAGATCTGGGATGCCCAGGCTTGGAATGAGTACCTGGCGGAGAAGGAAACAGCCTTCTCCGAAACGGACGATCCCATTCCCGGCATTCTCTGAATGACGGACGGGACAGCAGCAGATTCTTGGATGAGATCTCCAGCCGGCCCACCGGCCGGCCAACCTGGCTCACTTCCCCGGAGCCAGGCGGGCCCGGTAGGCGCGGATGGGGATCTGGTCCAAGAAAAGGACAGGCACCAGCAACGGCGGAAGGGACCACGGCATGGATGAGAGCAGGCCTACGTCCGAACGCCATGTGCCGGTCCTTCGCGACCGGTGCATCAATTTGTTGGCACCCGGATTCGAGGCTGCGCGGCTCAGGGGCGAAACTCCCATCGCGATCGACGCCACCCTCGGCATGGGCGGCCATTCGGAAGCCATGCTGCAGCGGTTCCCGGACCTGCACCTCATCGGCATCGACCGGGACGAGGAAGCTTTGGCGCTGGCCGGGGAACGGCTCGCTCCGTTCGCGGCCCGCACCGATTTGGTCCATGCCGTCTATGACGAGATCCCCGATGTCCTCGAAGACCTTGGCGTCTCCGAGGTTCACGGCATCCTGATGGATCTTGGAGTTTCATCCCTCCAGCTCGATGAAAGGGAACGGGGCTTCGCCTACTCGTTTGATGCTCCGCTGGATATGCGGATGGACACCAGCCGTGGCCAGACCGCGGCAGACGTGGTTAACAGCTACGGCGAGGAAGAGCTTGTCCGGATCATCCGGAAATGGGGCGAGGAGAAGTTCGCTGGCCGCATCGCCAGCCGGATCGTCACGGCCCGGGCGGCCAGGCCGTTCACCACCACAGGCGAACTGGTGGAACAGATCCGGGCTGTGGTGCCTGCCGGCGCTGCGAAGTCCGGCGGCCATCCCGCTAAACGGACATTCCAGGCCCTCCGCATCGAGGTCAACGAGGAACTGGATGTCCTCGAACGGGCAGTTCCGGCGGCAGTGGACGCCATTGGCCTGGGCGGACGGATCGTTGTCATGTCCTACCACTCGCTGGAAGACAAGATCGTCAAAGGCGTATTCCAGGCCCGCTCCAAGTCATCGGCCCCACTGGGTTTCCCCGTGGAGCTTGAAGAACATAAGCCGGAACTGAAAACCCTCACCAAAGGCACCGAGGTGCCAACCGCCGACGAAATCGCCGAAAACCCCCGCGCTGCGTCAGCCAGGCTGCGCGCTGTGGAACGAATCAGAGCCAGGAGAGCCGAATGAGCACAGCAGCCGCCAAGACGTTTCCGGTCGTCCCGGGCACCTCGGCAACTGACGCCCACCTTCCCGCCGGCGCGGCGGGCCCGGCGAGGAAGGCGCGCACCCCGCTGTCCGTGGTCCGCACGGCCCCAAGGAAGCGGCGCGCTCCCTTCGTGGTCCTGTGCTTCGCCATGCTGGCAGTTGCCCTGGTGACAGTGCTGGTCCTGAATATTTCAGTTTCCACCGCCCAGTACGAACTGGTCACCCTCAAGGCGCGGCAGAGCACCCTGACCAAGCAGAACCAGGACCTGACCCAGCAGGTCCAGAATTTCGAAGCACCGCAGAACCTCGCCGCCAAGGCCACGGAACTGGGCATGGTTGCATCCACCGTGAAGGGACAGATCGACCTGTCCAACCTCTCTGTAACAGGAAAGGCGGTCCCGGCTGTCGAGGGCGGCGCAGCAGGGGCAGTCATTCCTGCGCCGGCCGTTCCCGGCCAGCTGATCGTGGTGCCCCCTGCGACCAAGGGCGAACCGCTGTCGGGCCGCAAGCCCGCGCAGGCAGCCGCCGCAGCACCGGCCAAGAAGAAGTCTGTGGCCGCACCGAAGAAACCTGCGGTGGAACTCTACGGCGGGTCCGTTCCGGTCCCGGAACAGAAGACCCCGGAGCAGTAGTACGGATTCACGCAGGACAGCCGAGCAGCAAGGAAGATCACGGTGGCGCAGAAGACCGGCAAGCCGCGGAACGCGAAAGAACCTGACGCCACCAAACGCCTCCGTCTTGGCCTCGGCATCATGCTGACGCTGCTGCTGGTGGTGGGCGGCAAGCTCTTCCTGGTCCAGGGTCTGGACGTCGGCGGCATGGCCGAGGCAGCGCTCAATAAGCGCATGATGCACACGGCGCTGCCCGCCGAACGGGGCAGTGTCCTTGACAGCCGCGGAACGGTCCTGGCCAACAGCGTGATCCGCTACAACGTGGTTGTGGACCAGCGCGTGAACACCAAGACTGATACCTTCAAACGGCTTGAGACCGTGGACGGGCAGGACCGGCTGGTGGACGTGAGCCGCGACCAGGGACATTCCGAACTGGCGAGCGTGCTGGGGATGGACCGGGAAACCATCCGCGAGGCACTCACCGGTGAGCAGCCCTATTACATTGTGGCGAAGAACGTGAAGCCTGATGTCGAAGACCGGATCTCCAGGCTGCAGATACCCGGCATCGTCACGCAGGGCGTGAGTAAGCGCGTGTATCCCAACGGCTCCATCGCCGGAGGGATTATCGGTTTCCTGGAAGACGGCAACACCGGCCAGGCAGGGATCGAGCAAACACAGGATGGAATCCTGCGGGGCAAGGACGGCGAGCGGCGCTTCGAAATCGGCGCGGACGGCCTCCGCATTCCAGTGGGCGTGGATGAACTGACGCCGCCGGAGGACGGCAAGGATGTGAAGCTCACTATCAACTCCGACCTGCAGTACTTCGCCCAACAGGCCATCCAGAGCCAGTCGGACAAGCTGGGCGCCGAGTGGGGCGTGATCATCGTCCTGGACGTCAAGACCGGAAACCTCGTGGCCATGGCCGACACCAACGCTCCGGATCCGAACAACCCCGGGCTCGTGGCTCCACACGACCGCGGAGTCCGGGCCGTGACAGCGGCTTACGAACCGGGGTCCGTGGAAAAGGTCCTGACGGCTGCCGCGCTTATCGAAGAGGGCAAGGCCTCACCGTTGTCCGAGTTCACCCTCCCGCCCTCCTACACGGTCAACGGGCAGACGTTCAACGATTCGTTCACCCACGGCACGGAGAAGCGGACGCTTGCCGGGATCCTGGGTTATTCGATGAACACCGGCACGGTGATGGCCGGCCAGCGGCTGAACAAGAAGCAGCGGTATGACTGGCTGAAGAAGTTCGGCATCGGCGACGCACCCGATATCGGCCTCCCCGCCACGGCCGGCGGGATCCTCACTCCGTACCGGCAATGGGACGGGCGGCAGGAATACACCGTGCTCTTTGGACAGGGCGTTTCCCAGTCCACGCTCCAGACAGTGCGCGCCTTCCAGTCCATCGCCAACAACGGCGTCATGCTCCAGCCACGGCTGATTGACAGCTACATCGCACCGGACGGCACGGAGGAAAAGGCTCCCGCGGCCGAAGCACGCCGGATCGTCTCCGAGAAAACCGCCCAGCAGGTCCAGGACATGCTGGAGAGCGCCGTGACCGAGGGCCAGATCAAGGATGCCGCCATTGACGGCTACCGGGTGGGTGCCAAGACGGGCACTTCGGAATCGCCCTGCGACAACGGCACCGCAGGCTTCTGCGGATACACCGCATCCATGGTGGGCATGGCACCGATGGACGATCCGCGGTTTATTGTGGAGGTTGTACTCCAGCGGCCCAAGGGCAGCATCTACGGAATTACGCAGGGGCCGGTCTTCCGGTCGGTGATGAGCCAGGCGTTGCGTACCTACAACGTCCAGCCCTCCACCGGCCAGCCGGCAAGGCTGCCCCAGTTCGCGAAGTAATACGTTGGCCGCAGCAGGCCGCGCCAGCTGGCGCTGCCCGGTGCGCCCGGCACGGTTCACTAGCACTATCGGAGACCCCTTGTCTGAGTTCGATTTGCCCGACAGCACTGCTTCCTCGGATACGGCCGGCATGGTCCGGTTCCGCCCGTCGGCGGTTGAACCGCTTCGGCTGGAGAGCATTGCGGAATCCGTGGGGGTCCCCGTTCCCGGCGCGTCAGCGGATGTGCTGGTCAGCGGCATCTCGCTGAACTCCCGGAATGTGGAGCCGGGCGATCTCTACGCGGCGCTTCCGGGAGCCTCCCGCCACGGAGCGGACTTCGTCGCTGAAGCCGTCGAGGCCGGCGCGGTTGCCGTGCTGACCGACGAAGCCGGGGCCCGCATGCTGGCGCTGTCCTCGGATATCCCCGTTCCGGTGCTGATCACCGCGAACCCGCGCAACGCGGTGGGACCACTGGCGGCCATGATCTACCGCAGCCAGCCGGCGCAGGGCGGCGCGCCGCGGCTGTTCGGAGTGACCGGGACCAACGGCAAAACCACCACGACCTACTTCCTGACCTCCCTCCTTCGTGCGCTCGGGAACCGCACCGGGCTGATCGGCACCATCGAAATCCTTGCCGGGGCCGAGCCCGTCCCCAGCCTGCTCACCACGCCGGAGTCGCCGGACGTCCACGGGCTCCTGGCGCTCATGGGGGAGCGCGGCCTGGGTGCCGCCGCGATGGAGGTCTCGTCCCACGCAATCGAGTTCCAGCGGGTGGACGGCGTGCTCTTCGACGTGGCCGGTTTCACCAACCTGACCCAGGACCACCTGGACCTCCACGGCACCATGGAAGAGTACTTCGCAACGAAGGCGCAGCTATTTACGCCCGCGCGCGCCCGCCGGGCAGTGGTAACGGTCGACGACGAATGGGGCCGGCGGCTTGCCGGCTCGGCAACGGTGCCGGTGACCACGCTGGCAACGGCGCCCGGCCCTGCTGCTGACTGGACCGTGACGGATACCGCCCCGGACGGCTTGGGAACCCGGTTCACGCTGACCGGGCCCGGAGCGGCCACTCTGTCCGTCCGCACGGGCCTGCCGGGAACCTTTAATGTGGCCAACGCCGCCCTTGCCACCGTGATGGTCCTGGCCTCCGGGATCGGACCCGCCGACCTGCAGGAAGCCCTGGACCGCGCCGACCCCTTCACGGTGGCGGTACCGGGGCGAATGGAACTCGTCTGCCGGGAGCCCGCGGCAGTTGTTGATTTTGCCCACAACACCGACGCGCTGGCCCGCGCCCTGGAAGCCGTGCGGCCGGCCGGGGCAGGGGCGCGCACCATCCTGGTTTTCGGTGCCACCGGACAGCGGGACCAGGGCAAGCGGCCGGCAATGGGGGCCACCGCCGTCCGCCTGGCAGACACCGTGATCGTCACGGACGACGACCCACATGACGAGGACGCCGGCGAAATCCGCGCCGATGTCCTGGCCGGCGCCAGGGAGGCGCTGGAAGCTGAGTCCCTTACCGCCGACGTGCTCGAAGTCTTCCCTCGCGACGAGGCGATCCGCAGGGCCGTGGACCTTGCCCGGCCGCAGGACACCATCCTCGTGGCCGGCCGCGGGCATGAGGTGTGGCAGGAGGTCAAGGGCGTGAACATCGCCCTCGACGACAGGGTGGAACTGCGCAGCGCCTTGACAGCCCGGGGATTCAACGTTCTCCCGGACGAGCGGATAGAGTCCTAGACCGACATGATTGCATTTACTGCGGCGGAGATCGCCGACATCACTAGCGGGCGCCTGGACGCCGATCCTGGAGTGACGCCCCTTTCGGTGGTCACGGACTCACGTGAAGCCACGCCCGGCTCGCTCTACGTCGCCAAACCGGGAGAAAACGCCGACGGGCACAACTTCCTCCCTTCCGCGTTCGAGGCAGGGGCCGTCCTTGCCCTTGTGGAGCGCCCCGTCAGCCGTCCCGACGGCACCCGGTACCCCGCCGTCGTCGTTCCCGATGCCGTGCTGGCCATGGGAGCTCTGGCTGCCGAGGCAGTGCGCAGGATCCGGGCCGTCCGCGCTGCGGCGGGACTGGAACTGACCGTCATCGGCATCACCGGCTCTGCCGGGAAGACAACCACCAAGGACCTTCTGGCCGGGATCCTTGGTGCGCAGGGACCAACCGTTGCCCCGCAGGGTTCCTATAACGGCGAGATCGGCGTGCCACTCACCGTTTTCCGGGCCGATACGGAGACACGCTACCTCGTGATAGAGATGGGGGCCACCGGCATCGGGCACATCGAGTACCTGGCGCGGATGGTGGAACCGGACGTCGGCATTGTCCTCGCCGTGGGAACCGCCCACGCCGGAGAATTCGGCGGCGTGGAGAATATTGCCGTGGCCAAGGGCGAGATGGTTGAAGCCCTCGCGGAAACCGGTACCGCCATCATCAACCTTGACGACGCCCGGGTCGCCGCCATGAGGGACCGAACCGTTGCTTCCGTGGTCGGGTTCTCCGCCGAAGGACGCGGCGACGCCGCTGTCCAGGCGCTGAACCTGGACACTAACGCCGGGGGCGGCCCCGAATTCGACCTGGTGCTGCCGGATGGCGGCCCGGCCCGCCATGTCAGCAGCCGACTTATCGGTGGCCACCACACCGGCAACCTGCTCGCCGCGGCCGCCGCCGCCTGGTCTGTGGGAATCCCCGGGGACGCGATCGCTGTTTCGCTCTCCAGCCAGGCTGCCGCCAGCCGCTGGCGGATGGAACTGACCGAGCGCCCGGACGGCGTCACCGTCATCAACGACGCCTACAACGCGAACCCTGAGTCCATGCGGGCGGCCCTCCGCACGCTGGCGGACCTGGGCCGCGGCCGCCGCACCTGGGCAGTCCTCGGCGCCATGCTGGAACTCGGGGAAGATTCGATCCGGGAACACACGGCCGTTGGCACCCAGGTTGTCCGCCTCAACATCTCCAGGCTGGTGGTGGTGGGGCGGGAAGCCCGTTCGCTCTACGTCTCCGCCGTCCAGGAAGGTTCCTGGGGCGACGAATGCGTCTTTGTGGAAACCGCCGATGAGGCGTTTGAACTCCTCAACGCCGAACTCCTGCCCGGCGACCTTGTCCTGTTCAAGTCCTCCAACAGCGTGGGGCTGAGGCACCTGGGCGATCGGATAGCATTACCACCACAAACCCCGCAAAGCGCCGAAGAAAGGAGCACTCTGCTGTGATTGCACTTTTGATCGGCGCCGGGTTGGCACTGCTGTTCGCCCTGGTCGGAACCCCCCTCTTCATCCGGCTCCTGGTCCGCCGGGGCTACGGCCAGTTCATCCGGGACGACGGACCCACCTCACACCACACCAAACGCGGCACACCCACCATGGGCGGCACGGTGGTGGTGGGCGCGGTCCTGCTGAGCTACGGGCTGACCCACCTCATCATGATGATGGTGAACCCTAATTCGCCCGGACCCTCTGCGTCCGCCCTGATCCTGCTCTTCCTGATGGTAGGCATGGGCCTGGTGGGCTTCCTCGATGACTTCATCAAGATTTCCCGGCAGCGAAGCCTGGGGCTCAACGCCAAGGCCAAGCTGATCCTGCAGGCTGCCGTTGGCATCGCATTCGCCGTCCTTGCCCTGAACTTCCCGGACCACCGGGGCATCACGCCGGCCTCGACCAGGATCTCCCTGGTTCGCGACCTGCCGTGGCTCGACCTGGCCTTCGGCGGCACCGTCCTCGGCGCCATCCTGTTTGTCCTTTGGTCCAACCTGATCGTCACCGCCGCCACAAACGGCGTCAACCTCACCGATGGACTGGACGGCCTTGCAGCCGGCGCGTCGGTCATGGTGTTCGGCGCCTACACGCTCATGGGTATCTGGCAGAGCAACCAGGCCTGCGGGTCCCCACGGGAGGCCGGCAGCGGCTGCTACTCAGTCCGCGACCCGCTGGACCTGGCGCTGCTCGCAGCCATCCTGAGTGCAGCGCTGGTGGGCTTCCTGTGGTGGAACACCTCACCGGCCAAGATCTTCATGGGTGACACCGGTTCCCTTGCCATCGGCGGTGCCATTGCCGGTTTCGCCATCCTTTCCCGCACGGAACTCCTGCTGGGCATCATCGGCGGCCTGTTCGTGCTGATCACGCTTTCCGTGATTATCCAGGTGGGCTACTTCAAATTGTCCGGCGGCAAGCGCGTCTTCAAGATGGCGCCCCTGCAGCACCACTTCGAGCTCCAGGGCTGGGCAGAAGTGACGGTAGTCGTCCGGTTCTGGATCCTGTGCGGGCTCTTCGTGGCCGTGGGCCTGGGAATTTTCTACGCAGAATGGGTTGTGCTGCTGTGACCGTTACATCTGCCCGCCTCGAAAACCTCGTCAGCTGGGACTCCGACTGGTCAGGACTCCGCGTCGTGGTGACCGGCATCGGGGTGTCAGGTTTTGCCGCCGCAGACACCCTCATTGAACTCGGCGCCAGGGTGGTGGTCGTAGACGCCGCCGAAACCGCCACCGCACGTGCCCACGCCGACACCCTGCGGATCGTCGGAGCCGCCGACGTCCTGCTGGGCCCGCAGGCGGTGACCTCCGTTCCGCGGATCGACGGCGAACTTCCCGAACTCATCGTGACCTCTCCCGGCTGGCGTCCTGACCAGGCCCTCCTGGCTGCCGCCGCGCGCGCACACATTCCGGTGTGGGGTGACGTGGAACTGGCCTGGCGCGTCCGCGAACGGGCCGGGCGGAAGACTGCGGACTGGCTGGCGATCACCGGCACCAACGGCAAAACCACCACAGTCGGCCTGACCGAATCGATCCTTCGAGCTGCCGGCCTGAAAGCCATTGCGGTAGGAAACGTGGGCACGCCCATCCTCGACGCCCTTCGCGATCCCGTGGAGTACGACGTCCTGGCCGTGGAGCTGTCCAGCTTCCAGCTGCACTGGTCTTCATCCCTCTCGCCCGTGGCGAGCGTCTGCCTCAACGTCGCCGAGGACCACGTCGACTGGCACGGCTCGTACGACTCCTACGTCGCGGACAAGGCCAAGATCTACGAACGCACACAAAAAGCATGCATCTACAACGCCGAACAAGTCGAAACCGAACGCATGGTGGAAAATGCCGACGTAGTGGAAGGCTGCCGGGCCGTTGGTTTCACTACGCTCACCCCCGCCATCAGCATGCTCGGCGTGGTTGAAGGGCTCCTGGTGGACCGGGCCTTCATCGAAGAACGCCGGGACAGCGCGGCCGAACTGGCCGCTATGGCAGATCTGGGCCCCATCGCTCCGCGGCACATGGTGGCCAACGCCCTCGCAGCGGCCGGCCTGGCCAGAGCCTACGGCGTTGAGCCCGCCGCGGTGAAGCAGGGCATCAAGGACTACCTGCCGGGCGACCACCGGATCCAGCCGGTGGCCCGCTGGAAGGGAGTGCTGTGGATCAACGATTCCAAGGCCACGAACCCGCACGCTGCGGCGGCTTCGCTGGCAGCCTTCACCAACGTGGTCTGGATAGCAGGTGGCCTCTCCAAGGGCGTTTCCTACGATGACCTCGTCAGCGGCCATGCGCACCGGCTCAAGGCGGTGGTACTGATCGGCAAGGACGCTTCGGAACTTGCCGCCGCCCTGGCGCGACACGCTCCGCACGTCCCGGTCATCAGGCCGGAAGAGGACCAGACTGGAGATGTCATGGCGCAGGCGGTGGCGGCGGCAGCCGGCGTGGCCGGCTCGGGTGACACCGTGCTCATGGCCCCCGCAGCCGCATCCATGGATCAGTTCACGTCCTACGCGCATCGTGGCGACGCTTTCATCGAGGCCGTCCGCGGGCTGGTGGAAGGGCAGGACGAGACCGGCGAGGAGTAGATATGGCCAACACCGCAACGCGACGCCCGCCGGTCAGCAAGGGCGGCGCCCGGGTCCGGTCGGCCTACCAGAAGTTCTGGTCCGCCCTCGAGGGCACCGGCACATCAAGGAACGGCTCCACCTACTACCTCATCCTGGGCTCCACCCTGGCGCTGACCGCCATCGGGATCATGATGGTCCTTTCGGCCTCCAGCGTGGAATCCATTGCCGCGGGCAAATCGCCCTACGGTGACGCCATGAAGCAGGGCATCTTCGCCACGCTGGGGATCTTCCTCATGTTCGTCCTCTCCAGGGTGAACGTGGTTTGGCTCAAACGGCTTGCCTGGCTGGGGATCGGGGTTGCCCTGGTGCTCCTGGTCCTGGTCCAGCTGGTGGGCGACGAAATTAACGGCAACCGGAACTGGATCAACGTTGGCGGGTTCACCTTCCAGCCGTCCGAGGCGTCCAAGCTGGCCCTGGCCCTGTGGATGGCGACCGTCCTTGCCAGGAAGGGCAGGCTGCTGAGGCAGTGGCTGCACATCGCCGTGCCGGTTGTTCCGATGGCGGGCCTCATCATCGGGCTGGTGCTCTGGGGCAATGACCTGGGCACGGCGATGATCATAATGATGCTCGCTGCTGCTGCGCTTTTCTTTGCCGGCGTCCCGCTCTATTTCTTTGGCCTTGCCGGGCTGGTTGCCGCGGCAGGAACCGCGGCCATGGCCATGGCCAGCCCCAACCGGATGTGCCGCATCACCTCATGGTGGAGCGGCGAAAACTGCGCCGACGGCACTGACGTGAACTACCAGGCCACCAACGGACTGTACGGGCTGGCGTCGGGCGGCTGGTTCGGCGTGGGCCTGGGGCAAAGCAGGCTCAAGTACAACTGGATCCCGGAAGCCCACAACGACTTCATCTTCGCCATCATCGGCGAGGAACTCGGCCTGGTGGGCACCGTCGTCGTACTTGTTCTGTTCGCCATCCTGGGTGCTGCAATTTACCGCGTAGTGGTGGCGCAGGAAGACATGTTCCACCGCGTTCTGGCCGGGACCATCATGGTATGGCTGCTGGGACAGGCAACAGTTAACATGTCCGTGGTCACCGGCCTGATGCCCGTCATCGGCGTGCCGCTGCCGTTCATTTCCTATGGCGGTTCCGCATTGCTGATGTCACTGTGCGCCATCGGCGTGGTCCTGTCGCTGGCCAGGGAACAGATGGCACCGGCCATCCGGCCGCAGCGGATCCTCAAATTCAAGGCCGCGCCCGCTTGGGCCGCCGGCCGCAAGACGAAGACTGCCAGAAAGCGTGCCTGACCCCAGATGACCTCCAAGAATCCTTCCATCGTCCTTGCCGGAGGCGGCACCGCAGGGCATATCAGCCCGCTGCTTGCCATCGCCGCCGCGGTCCGTGAGGCTGCCCCGGAATCGTCAATCCTCGCCGTCGGCACGTCCTCCGGGATGGAATCCCGGCTGGTTCCTGCTGCCGGCGTTGAGCTTGCCACGATCGACAGGGTGCCGTTTCCGCGCCGACCCTCCCTGGACCTGCTCCGCCTGCCGGGCCGCCTGGCCGGAGCGGTCAAGCAGGCCGGGGCGATCCTGGACGGCGCCGCCGCGGACGTCCTGGTGGGCGTCGGCGGATACGTCTGCACGCCCATGTACCTCGCCGCCCGCAGCCGCCGGATCCCCATCGTGATCCATGAAGCCAACGCCCGGCCGGGCCTGGCCAACCGGGTAGGCGCCCTGTTCACACGCCGCGTGGCCGTGGCATTCGCGGGCACGCGGCTGCGGCACGCCCGGCATGTGGGCATGCCCATGCGCACCGGGATTTCACAACTGGACCGGGCAGCGGCGCGAGCCGGGGCACGGCGTTCCCTGGGGTTGGATGGAGAGCGGCCCACCCTGATCGTGACCGGCGGATCCTCCGGTGCGCTGAGCATCAACCGGACCATCGCGGCCTCTGTGCAGCTGCTCGCGGACGCGGGCATCCAGACCCTGCACATCACCGGCCGCGGCAAGACCGTCACCGACGCATCAGGTCAGCCGCTTGCCGCCGAAGGCTACCGCCAGGTGGAGTACGTGGACGGGATGGAAACCGTGTATGCCGCTGCGGACGTACTGCTGGCGCGCGCCGGTGCGGCCACCGTCTCCGAGGCTGCCGCCGTCGGCGTCCCCGCCGTCCTGGTGCCCCTGCCCATCGGCAACGGCGAACAGGCGCTGAACGCCGCCGGCCTCGTGGAGGCAGGCGGTGCCCTCCTGGTGGCGGACCGCGACTTCAGCCCCGCGTGGGTGGCGGAGCAGTTGATTCCGCTCCTCACCGACGAAGCACGCCTGGCCGCCATGGCGGCAAACTCATACCGGCTTGGCGTCCGGAACGCCGACCAGCAGATGGCTGGTCTTGTCTTGGAAGCGGTAGGCGCATGAACCACCACAACAATCCCGCCCCCGCGGGCCTCAGCGGGCTGGGGAACGTCCATTTCATCGGCATCGGCGGCGTGGGTATGTCCGCCGTGGCGCGGATCATGGTGGCGCGCGGTGTCCCCGTCAGCGGTTCGGACGCCAAGGACCTTCCCGTGATGGCGGACCTGGCAGCGGCCGGCGCGCGGATCGCCGTCGGTTACGCCGCCGTCAACCTCGGGGACGCCCAGACCGTGGTGGCCGGTTCGGCCATCCGCCCGGACAACCCCGAACTCGCTGCCGCGCGGGCTGCAGGACTGCCGGTCCTGCACCGCTCCGAGGCGCTGGCCGCGACGATGGGGGACGACACAGTGGTTACGGTTGCCGGCACGCACGGCAAGTCCACCACCACGGCCATGGTGGCCGTCCTCCTCAAAGGTGCCGGGCTGGACCCGTCCTTCGCGATTGGCGCCAACGTGCCGGCGCTGGGCGTCAATGCCGCGCACGGCAAGTCCCCGGTATTCGTGGCCGAGGCTGACGAATCGGACGGCTCGTTCCTCAATTACCGGCCGCGGATCGCCGTGGTCACCAACGTGGAGCCGGACCACCTGGACCACTACGGTACCGCCGAGGCCGTCTACGAATCCTTCGACCGGTTCACCGCCTTGCTGCCGGCGGACGGCGTACTGGTCGCGTGCGCCGACGATCCCGGCGCGCTGGCCCTTGCTGAACGCACCCGAGGGCGGGGAAACACCCGCGTGGTCCTTTACGGGACGGGGGAGGGCGCTGCGCTGAGGCTGCACGACGGCGGCCCGGGCGACGTCGCAGTCTCCACACCGGAGGGGAGCTTCAGCCTGGCCCTCCAGGTTCCCGGGCGGCACAACGCGCTGAACGCTGCGGCGGCGTTCGCCGTGGCGCTGGAACTCGGCGTGGAGCCGGCTGCTGCGGCGGCGGCCCTGGCCCGCTTTTCCGGCGCCTCGCGCCGGTTCGAGTTCAAGGGATCGGCACGCGGCGTGCGGGTCTTCGATGACTACGCCCACCACCCCACCGAAGTCCGTGCCGCTCTGTCTGCCGCCCGGACGGTGGCTGCCGGGCATAAGGTCCATGTCCTGTTCCAGCCACACCTGTTCTCCCGGACCCGCGAATTCGCCCGGGACTTCGCCGACGCCCTCAATCTCGCGGACACCGCCCTGGTCCTGGACATCTACCCGGCCCGGGAAGACCCGATCCCCGGCGTCACAAGCCGGCTGATTGCCGACCACCTGCACCACGGCGGCCGCCTCGTGGCGGGCGAAGATGCCGTGGCCGAAATGGTGGCCGCTGCCCGGGACGGCGACGTTATCCTCACCGCCGGAGCCGGTGACGTTACCGCTTTTGGTCCGCGCATTGTCGAGGCCCTGCATGGCAGGTAACCGGCGCCCCACCTACACACCCGCCGGCAGCCAGGGCGGCAAGGGCGACGACGTCATTTCCGCCTCGCGCGAGGTCCCGGAGACAGCGCCGCCCGCGGCGGCCGGCATGGCGTGCAAGCTCTCGAATCCGGACAAGGCACCGGGGCCCCGCAAGGGCAACGGGCCGGGTGTGGCCCCCAAGCCGCCCAAAGACCCGGTCAAGGCGCCCAGGGCGCCCCGCGGCTTCCCCGCGTTCCGCCGGAAGGAGCGCCCCGCGGCGGCTTCCCCCGATGCTCCGAACGTGGTGGCGTTCCCTGAGCCCAGGGCCAGACGGATCCGGCGGAACGTGCTGGTGGCCATGGGAACGGTGGTGGCCGCGGTGGCGGCGCTGCTTGTAGCCGCCGTCTATTCGCCCTGGCTGGCGATGGACAGCGTCTCGGTCAGCGGCACCCGGCTCCTGACGCAGGCGCAGGTCCAGACTGCCCTGGAACCGCTCAGGGGAAAGCCCCTTCCGCAGATCACGGACCAGGAGGTGGCCACCCTGCTCGAGCCGCTGGTCCAGGTGAAGTCCGTGTCCGTCCAGGCCCGGCCTCCCTCGGGCCTGGCCGTGATAGTGCGCGAACGAGTACCCGTGGCACTGGTCAAGCGGGGCAAGCAATACCAACTGGTGGATGTCGAAGGCGTGCGCCTGGCTGTGACGGCCGATCCCACGACGGTCAAGCTGCCCGTGATCGACGGAGGTGCCGGAACCATCGGGAAGGACCTCTTCCGTGCCACGGCAGCAGTCCTTGGCGCCCTGCCTGCCGACGTGCTTGCCAGGCTTTCCAACGCTTCGGCCCAGTCCGTGGACGCAGTGCAGCTCAAGCTGGTTGACGGCCAGACCATTATCTGGGGAAACGCCTCGGACAGGGAACTGAAGGCAAAGGTACTGGCCGCGCTCCTGAAGGTGCCGGCGGACCCCAGGAACCCGGTCCGGGTGTATGACGTCAGCGTTCCGCGCCATCCGGTGACCCGGTGAGCGGCATTCTTTCGGTATTAATACGACACGCGGACCCGGTTATTGAATGTGGGTAGCAGACGAAATACCGTCACAGACATGAGTTACTTGACATAACTATAACCTTCAACTCGAAGGTTAAGGTTGTAAAGCTTCAAGCTCTCCATCAGTTTTCGCAATAAACACGAACAAGGGACACGTAACGTGGCAGCTCCGCAGAATTACTTGGCCGTCATCAAAGTCGTCGGCATCGGCGGCGGTGGCGTGAACGCAGTCAACCGCATGATCGAGGTCGGCCTCCGAGGCGTTGAATTCATCGCCATCAATACCGATGCCCAGGCCCTGCTGATGAGCGATGCCGACGTTAAGCTCGACGTCGGGCGTGAACTGACCCGCGGCCTTGGTGCCGGCGCCAACCCGGAGGTCGGCAAGCAGGCAGCCGAGGACCACGCCGACGAGATCGAAGAGGTCCTGCGCGGCGCCGACATGGTCTTCGTGACCGCAGGCGAAGGCGGTGGAACCGGCACCGGTGGCGCCCCTGTGGTGGCGCGCATTGCGCGGTCCCTCGGAGCTCTCACCATCGGCGTCGTCACCAGGCCCTTCACCTTCGAAGGCCGCCGCCGCGCCGGCTCGGCCGAGGCGGGCATCGACGCGCTGCGCGATGAAGTCGACACCCTGATCGTCATCCCGAATGACCGCCTGCTGTCCATCAGCGACCGCAACGTCTCGGTGCTGGACGCCTTCCGTTCGGCGGACCAGGTACTCCTGTCCGGCGTGCAGGGCATCACGGACCTCATCACCACCCCCGGCCTGATCAACCTCGACTTCGCGGACGTGAAGTCCGTCATGCAGGGTGCCGGTTCCGCCCTCATGGGCATCGGTTCGGCCAGGGGCGAAGACCGTGCCGTCAAGGCCGCGGAGCTTGCCATTGCATCGCCGCTGCTTGAGGCCTCGATCGACGGCGCCCACGGCGTCCTGCTCTCCATCCAGGGCGGGTCTGATCTCGGCCTGTTCGAAATCAACGAAGCCGCGCGCCTGGTACAGGAAGTGGCCCACCCCGAGGCGAACATCATCTTCGGTGCTGTCATTGACGATGCCCTGGGTGATGAGGCGCGTGTCACGGTCATCGCTGCCGGGTTCGACGACGTCAAGGCCACCTCGCCGTCCATGGACCAGTCCCAGCCGGCCGCCGCAGCTCCGGCAGCACCGTCCGCTGCTCCGGCGTCGGCGCCTGCCCACCAGCCTGCTGCCGGCAATCAGCAGGTCAACGCCCGTCCGGTGCCCGCTACGGTTGGAGCGGCCGGGCTGAGCAACTGGGGGCAGCAGCACCCCTCGTCCATCCCCGCTGACTCCGGGTTCGACGTAGACCTTCCCTCCGTGGTGGAGCCGGACCTGACCGGCAACCACCCTGATGACCTGGATGTCCCCGACTTCCTGAAGTAGGCTCCGGCTTGTTCCACTGGCGGGCCGGGATCCTTCCTGGGGTCTCGGCCGCTTTTACGGATACGGCTGCCGGCAACCTTGCCCTGCATGTGGGGGATGACCCGTCGCTCGTGCTGCAGCGGCGCCGCGGGCTGGAAGCTGCCATGGGCGTCGCGGCAGGTTCGCTGAACTTCATGAACCAGGTCCACGGTGCCACCGTTGCGCTTGCGGACGGGAAAGCGCCGGTACCCGAAGCCGATGCAATGGTGTCCCTTGGAGCGCCGCTGGCCGTCATGGTGGCGGACTGCATTCCGCTGCTGCTTGCCGGCCTGTCTCCCTCGGGGCCGGTCCTTTCCGCGGTCCACGCCGGCCGCCCGGGTCTGGCGGCCGGAATTGTGCCTGCCGCCGTTGGCCGGATGCGGGCCATGGGTGCCACGGACATCCGGGCATGGCTCGGACCGTCCATCTGCGGCCGCTGCTATGAGGTTCCCGAAGCCCTCCAGGAACAGGTTGCTGCGGCAGTGCCTGCCGCGAGGGCCACGACCTCGTGGGGGACTCCGGGACTGGACCTTCCCGCGGGAGCCCGAAGCCAATTGGAGGACGCCGGAGTGGGCGTCGAATATTCTGGCCCCTGCACGCTGGAAACGGAGTCACTCTATTCGTACCGACGCAACAAGAACACCGGCAGGTTCGCCGGAATCGTCTGGTGCCATGACTGAGCGGTTGCCGGAGGCGGCCGACCAGCGGACCAGGGAACTGGCCGGGCGGCTCGCTGTGGTGCGCCACCGGATAGCGTCCGCGGCCGCTGCGGCCGGGCGCGGCGATTCCCTTCCGGCCCTGATCGTCGTCACCAAATTCCATCCTGCTGCGGACATCCGGCGCCTCGCCGCGCTGGGGATTACCGACGTCGGCGAAAACCGGGACCAGGAGGCGGCGGGCAAGGCTGCCGAACTGTCGGACTGTGGGCTGAACTGGCACTTCGTAGGCCAGCTCCAGACCAAAAAGTCCAAATCCGTGGCCAAGTACGCCACAGCAGTACATTCTGTGGACCGTCTGCAGCTCGTCGACGCCCTGGATCGTGCCATGGCCACGGAAATTGCGGCCAGCGGCCGGCTTCCCCTCGAATGCTTCATTCAGGTCAGCCTGGAGGACGACGCCGGAGCGCACCGCGGCGGGGCAGCCCCCGGCGATGTTCCCGGGCTGGCAGAACGCATTGCCGGGGCTTCCGGTCTCCGCCTGGCCGGGGTTATGGCCGTTGCGCCGCTGGGCGCTCCGCCCGAACCGGCCTTTGAAAAGCTGTCCCGCATTTCCGCTGATCTTGTGGCTGCCTACCCCGGTGCGGGCGGGATTTCGGCTGGCATGAGCCAGGACCTGGAAGCCGCTGTGCGGTTTGGGGCGACACACCTCAGAATCGGTTCCGATATTCTCGGATCGCGTCCGGCGGTGGGGTAGCGTCGGACCTGTTGGAAGTGATGGGCGGGGACACCAGTGCTGTCAAGTCATTGGGCGGCCCGCGACAGGGACACGATAAGGAGTCGACCATGACCGGCACTCTGCGCAAGACAATGATCTATCTTGGGCTCGCCGATGGCGATGAGCACTACGAGTCCGAGCACCAGACTGTACGTAAGGATGAGGACGAAACGATGGAAGCTGACCGCGAGGAGCGCCGTGCGCCCGCACCCGTCCGCGAGGCCGGCCGCGAATCGTCCCACGCCCCCGAAGAGGAATACCGCGCCCCTGTGACTCCGATTAAGCGTGCGGCCTCCAGCCGCGAGGAATCCTCCGGACTCCGGCAGATCA
Organism: Pseudarthrobacter sp. NPDC092424; assembly: GCF_044754925.1. Taxonomy (NCBI): domain Bacteria; kingdom Bacillati; phylum Actinomycetota; class Actinomycetes; order Micrococcales; family Micrococcaceae; genus Pseudarthrobacter; species Pseudarthrobacter sp. NPDC092424. The sequence goes on from NZ_JBIVQC010000002.1 coordinate 71,998, forward strand.
CCACCATTCATCCGCGCTCCTACAACGACGCCAAGCTCATCGGCGAGAGCTTCCGCGACGGGATCCCGGTAATCATGAACGTCACCGACATGGGTGAAGCCGACGCCAAGCGCCTGGTGGACTTCTCCGCCGGGCTGGTCTTTGGCCTGCGCGGCAGCATTGAGCGGGTCACCAACAAAGTTTTTCTTCTCTCGCCCTCCTACATCGAGGTCATCGGCGACGACAAGAAGGCCAGCGAAACGCAGGCCAGCTTCTTCAACCAGAGCTGACCCGCTCTGATCAGGGATGCCAGGCAGGGACACCTGCCTGGCATCTGTGCTGAAATGGATAGGACCGCCCGGCACGGTGCCGCGGTGGCAACAAAGGACTTGGAGATATGAGTTAAGTCATGGGAATTGTTTTCGGACTTGTCTATCTCGCCCTGCTGCTGTTTTTTGTGGCTCTTATCATTCGCCTGGTGTTCGACTGGGTGCAGATGTTTGCCCGCGAGTGGAGGCCCCGCGGGGCCGCGCTGGTGGCAGCCCATGCCGTGTATTCCATCACCGATCCGCCGCTGAGGGTGCTGCGCCGGGCCATTCCGCCGCTGCGGCTCGGCGGGATATCGCTGGATCTCGGTTTCCTGGTCCTCTTCATCGCCGTGAGCATTGCGATGGGGATCACAAGGAATCTCGCATAATTTCGCTTGACCAATCAACCCAATGCGGGCCGAACCCGCGTTGAACGGTTACTGTAAAGCGAGGAAACCTCGCGTTTGACACCCCGGTGTTGAATTAGAGTAACCAGACATAATTTAGGTACCGTAGTTTTGACGGCCGGAAGGCCTACTGACTAACTAGACCAGTGAGGTGACCAGATGGCTTTGACGCCAGAAGACGTTGTCAACAAGCGCTTTCAGCCGACCAAGTTCCGCGAGGGCTACGACCAGGACGAGGTCGATGACTTCCTGGACGAGATCGTTGTTGAACTCCGCCGACTGAACCAGGAAAACGACGAGCTCCGCAAGAAGCTCGCCGAAGCCGGTTCCAGCGTCCCCGCCAGCTCCGCAGCAGCTCCTGTTGTGGAGAAGGTCCCCGCTCCCGCCAAGGCTGAGAAGGACGAGGCCCGCGAGAAGGCTGAAGCCGAAGCCAAGGCCGCTGAAGCAGCCAAGAAGAAGGAAGCTGCCGCGCCCGTCCCCGCGCAGGCCGCAGCAGCCCAGTCTCCTGTTTCGACTCCCTCGGCCGAGTCCGCTGCCGGCCTGCTCGCCATGGCCCAGCAGATGCACGACCGCCACGTCGCCGAAGGCCAGGCCCAGAAGGAAAAGATCATCGCCGAGGCGCAGATCGAAGCCAGCAGCCTCGTCAACGACGCCCAGGAAAAGTCCCGCAAGATCCTCGGTGCCCTGGAGCAGCAGCGCTCGGTCCTGGAGCGCAAGGTCGAACAGCTCCGCGGCTTCGAACGCGACTACCGTTCGCGCCTGAAGGCCTACATCGAAGGCCAGCTGCGTGACCTGGACGCCCGCGGTTCCGTGGCAACGCCCGAAGTCAGCGAAGCCAACTAACGCTTCAAGCACGTATTCTGAAAGCCGGTGGCTGAGGACTCCTCGGCCGCCGGCTTTCTGCTTGCCACCTGTTTTTACGAATGAAAGCACCATGACAGACGAACTTGCCGCTGGTGCGGCACCGCCCCATCCGCCCGCCCGCCGCCCGCGCCGCGCGGTGCTGCTGTCCCTTTTTGCCGGATGCGCCGTCTTCGCCTACGCGCTGGACCAGCTGACCAAGATCTGGGTGACCTCCACCATGGTGGAAGGCGAACGGATCCCGGTCCTTCCCCCGCTGCTGCACTGGTACTTCATCCGGAATTCCGGCGCGGCTTTTTCCATCGGTGAAAACGTCACATGGTTGTTTTCCATCATCATGGCCGGGGTGGCGCTGACCATCCTTTTCCAGGTCCGCAAGCTCGGCTCGGTGTGGTGGTCGCTGGCTCTGGGCCTGCTCCTGGGCGGGGCGCTGGGGAACCTGACAGACCGGCTGTTTCGTGAACCGTCGTTCGGCATGGGTCATGTGGTGGACTTCATCCAGCTCCCCAATTTCGCCATCTTCAACATCGCCGATTCAGCGGTCGTCTCCGCTGTGGCGATCATTTGCGTCCTGACGCTGCGGGGGATAGCCCTCGACGGGTCACGGGCGGCCTCCGCGGACCGGGACGAGGACAAGGGCGCGGAGCAGGGCAGCAACGGGGATGAAGATGACTGACCGCCTGGTGGTTCCAGACACGTTTGCCGGGGAGCGCGCCGATGCCGGACTGGCGGGGCTTCTGGGGATCTCGCGTTCTGCTGCGGCCGGGCTCATCGCCGGCGGGCATGTGCTGAGCGCCGGCAGACCCCTGGGCAAGTCGGCCAAGCTGGTGGCGGGGGACGTGCTTCAGGTAACCCTGCCGGAGCGCCGGGACCCCCTGAAAGTCGTGGAGGAAGAAGTGGAAGGCCTGAACATCCTGCTCGACGACGATGATTTCGTCGTCGTCGATAAACCCGTGGGCGTCGCCGCCCATCCGTCGCCGGGCTGGGTGGGACCTACCGTCGTCGGAGGCCTCGCCGGGGCGGGATACCGGATCTCGACGTCCGGGTCGCCCGAGCGCGCCGGCATCGTCCACCGGCTCGACGTCGGAACCTCCGGGGTCATGGTCGTGGCCAAATCCGAACGCGCCTACACCGCCCTGAAGCGGGCGTTCAAGGAGCGCACGGTGGACAAGGTCTACCATGCCGTGGTGCAGGGCCTGCCCGATCCGTTGACCGGAACCATTGACGCGCCGATCGGACGCCATCCGGGGCATGACTGGCGGTTCGCCGTCATCGAGGACGGCAGGCCGTCCGTGACCCACTACGAGGTGCTGGAGGCGTTCGGAAAGGCGAGCCTGGTGGAAGTGCACCTGGAAACCGGCCGCACCCACCAGATCCGTGTGCACTTCTCAGCACTGCGCCACCCCTGCGCCGGCGACCTCACCTACGGTGCCGACCCGCGGCTGGCGGCAAACCTCGGGCTGACCCGGCAATGGCTGCACGCCCGGGAACTCGGCTTCGACCACCCCGTGACGGGCGAGCGTGTACGGGTCACCAGCGAGTATCCGCAGGACCTCGCCTACGCGCTCGAAGTCCTGGAGTCCGGCCGGGCATGACCGGGTCCCGCGGAGGCCAGCGCATAGAATAGTGCGGTGACTTCCAGCAATGATTCGTTCGTCCACCTGCACACGCATACGGAATATTCCATGCTGGACGGGGCCGCCCGGCTGGGGGAACTGTTCGACGAGACGGAGCGCCTGGGCATGCCGGCCCTGGCCACCACGGACCATGGCTACCTGTTCGGGGCCTTCGACTTTTGGCAGAAGGCCCAGGCCAAGGGCATCAAGCCCATCATCGGCGTCGAAGCCTATGTGACACCTGGAACCGCCCGCACGGATAAGGAACGCGTGCGCTGGGGCGACGAGTCGCAGCGCAAGGACGACGTCTCCGGCGGTGGCTCGTACACGCACATGACCCTGTTGAGCTACAACAACGCGGGAATGCGCAACCTGTTCCGGGCATCGTCCATCGCATCGCTGGACTCGGTCTTCGGCAAGTGGCCCCGCTTGGACCGCGAACTGCTCAACACCTATTCCGAAGGGCTCATCGCCACCACCGGCTGCCCGTCAGGCGAGGTGCAGACCCGCCTGCGGCTGGGCCAGTACCGCGAAGCGCTGGAGGCGGCCGCCGAGTTCCGGGACATCTTCGGCGCGGAGAACTACTTCTGCGAACTGATGGACCACGGCCTGGACATCGAACGCCGGGTCACCGGCGACCTCCTCCGGCTGGCCAAGGAACTCAACCTTCCGCTGGTGGCCACCAACGACCTCCACTACACCCACGAGCATGACGCCAAGGCCCACGAGGCCCTGCTCGCCATCCAGTCCGGTTCCACCCTGCTGGAACCGACGTACGACAACGGCGGGTCCCGGTTCGCGTTCTCCGGCAGCGGCTACTACCTGAAATCGCCGCGCGAGATGCGCGAGCTCTTCCGCGACCACCCCGAGGCATGTGACAACACGCTGCTCATCGCCGAGCGCTGCGAAGTCTCCTTCAACACCGATGCGAACTACATGCCGCGCTTCCCCTGCCCGCCCGGCGAGGACGAGACCTCATGGCTGGTCAAGGAAGTGGACAAGGGCCTGCAGTACCGTTACCCGAAAGGCGTGCCGGACGAGGTACGCAAGCAGGCCGACTACGAGTTGGGCGTCATCACTTCCATGGGCTTCCCCGGCTACTTCCTGGTGGTGGCCGACTTCATCAACTGGGCCAAGAACAACGGCATCCGGGTGGGTCCCGGCCGTGGATCCGGCGCCGGTTCCATGGTGGCCTACGCCATGCGCATCACCGACCTCGACCCGCTGCGGCACGGCCTGATCTTCGAGCGGTTCCTCAACCCGGACCGTGTCTCCATGCCCGACTTCGACGTCGACTTCGATGACCGCCGCCGCTCCGAAGTTATCGACTACGTGACGCGGAAGTACGGCGATGAGCGCGTGGCAATGATCGTCACGTACGGCACCATCAAGACCAAGCAGGCGCTCAAGGACTCCTCACGGGTCCTGGGCTATCCGTTCAGCATGGGCGAGCAGCTGACCAAGGCGCTGCCGCCTGCGGTGATGGCCAAGGACATCCCGCTGGCGGACATCCAGAACCCGGAAGCGAAGCGCTACGGCGAGGCGGGCGACTTCCGCCAGCTGATCGCCACCGATCCCGAAGCGGCGAAGGTGTTCGAAACAGCGCTCGGCATTGAAGGGCTGAAGCGCCAGTGGGGCGTCCACGCCGCCGGCGTGATCATGTCCTCCGACCCGATCATCGACGTCATCCCGATCATGCGCCGGTTCCAGGACGGGCAGGTGATCACCCAGTTCGACTACCCCACGTCAGAGGGCCTTGGCCTGATCAAGATGGACTTCCTGGGCCTGCGGAACCTGACGATCATTTCCGACGCCCTCGAGAACATCAAAATGAACCGCGGCATCGACCTGGACCTGGAAAACCTGGAACTGGACGACGCCGCCTCCTACGAACTCCTGGCCCGCGGCGACACCCTGGGCGTGTTCCAGCTCGATGGCGGGCCCATGCGGTCCCTGCTCAAGCTCATGAAGCCTGACAACTTCGAGGACATCTCAGCCGTCCTGGCGCTGTACCGTCCGGGCCCCATGGGCGCCAACGCGCACACGGACTATGCGCTGCGCAAGAACGGCATCCAGGAAGTCATTCCCATCCACCCGGAGCTCGAAGAGCCCCTCAGGGAAATCCTCGGCGGCACGTTCGGCCTGATCGTGTACCAGGAGCAGGTCATGGCGGTGGCCCAGAAGCTCGCAGGCTATTCGCTGGGCCAGGCAGACATTTTGCGCCGCGCCATGGGCAAGAAGAAGAAGTCGGAACTGGACAAGCAGTTCGCCGGCTTCTCCCAGGGCATGCAGGACAACGGCTACTCGATGGAGGCCGTGAAGACCCTGTGGGACATCCTGCTGCCGTTCTCCGACTACGCCTTCAACAAGGCGCACTCGGCGGCCTACGGCGTCATCTCCTACTGGACCGCCTACCTCAAGGCGCACTATGCCCCGGAGTACATGGCCGCACTGCTGACGTCCGTGGGTGACGACAAGGACAAGTCGGCCATCTACCTCAACGAGTGCCGGCGCATGGGCATCACCGTGCTGCCCCCGGACGTGAACGAGTCGGCGCTTAACTTCACCCCGGTCGGAAACGACATCCGCTTCGGCATGGGCGCCATCCGCAACGTGGGCGTCAACGCGGTGGAGGCCATGGTCGCCGCCCGCGAAAGCGAAGGGGCATTCACGTCCTTCAAGGATTACCTGATGAAGGTCCCGGCGGTCGTCTGCAACAAGCGGACCATAGAATCGCTGATCAAGTCCGGCGCCTTCGATTCACTCGGCCACCACCGCCGTGCCCTGGCCATGATCCACGAAGAAGCCATCGACTCGGTGATCACGCTGAAGCGCAACGAGGCCATTGGCCAGTTCGATTTGTTCGCCGGCTTCGAGGAAGCCGAGTCCGAGGCATCCCTGAGCATCGAAATCCCGGACCTGCCCGAGTGGGAGAAGAAGGACAAGCTTTCCTTCGAGCGGGACATGCTCGGCCTCTATGTTTCGGACCATCCGCTGCAGGGGCTCGAGGGGGTCCTGAGCCAGCACGCGGAGCAGACGATCACCTCGGTGCTCGGTGAGGACGGACCGCAGGACGGCGCCATCATTACCATCGCAGGCATGATCACCTCGCTCAGCCGCCGCATCGCCAAGGCCAGCGGCAACGCGTACGCCCGCGCGGAAGTGGAGGACCTCGGAGCCTCGATCGAGGTCATGTTCTTCGGCCAGGTCTACGGACCCATCGCCTCCGTGCTGGCCGAAGACCTCATCGTGGTGGTGAAGGGCCGCCTGCAGAAACGGGACGACGGCGCCATCACGCTGAACTGCATGGAGCTTTCGGTGCCGGACCTGAGCGAGGGCCTCAACGGGCCGCTGGTCATCACCATGCCCACGCACAAGGCCACCGAGCCCGTGGTCACCGAACTCGGCGACGTCCTCCGTACCCACCGCGGCAACTCCGAGGTGCGCCTGCACCTGCAGGGCGACACCCGGACGGAAATCATGGCGCTGCCGGTGCACCTGCGGGTCAACCCCAGCCCCTCCCTCTTTGGCGACCTGAAAGTCCTGCTGGGTCCGGCCTGCCTGGATGCCTGAAAACCAACAGCGGCCGACGGCGGGAGGAGACTCCCGCCGTCGGCCGCTGTACTGCCGGGGCTGCTAGATTTCGTAGTCCAGGGGGACCGGCTGGCTGTAGCCGCCGCCGTGGTAGAGCAGCGGAGAACCATCGCCGCCCACCTGGCCGTCCACCACCTGGACCACCACCACGGCGTTGTTTTCGAAGGACAGCCGCATCTGGACTTCACCGATCAGCCAGCCGGCAACGTCCTTGAGGATGGGCACGCCGTGCGGTCCGGTTTCCCAGTGGTCGCCTTCGAACCTGTTGCTGGTGCGCGCGAACCGGTCCGCGAGTTCGTGGTTTTCCAGGCCCAGCATGTGCACGCCGATGTAGGTGGTGTTGGCCACCGCCGGCCAGGAACTCGAGCTGCGGGCCATGTTGAAGGTGAAGCGGGGAGGCTCTGCGGACAGTGACGCGACGGACGTGGCCGTGAACCCGTAGGGCCGGTCCTGGTAGTTGGCCGTGATGATGGCGACGCCCGCGGCGTGGCGGCGGAAGATCTCCTTGAACGTCGGCCCGAACGGCACGGTATTGTCAGTCACCTGGTGCTCCTGAAAGATAAATGTCTGGTGTTTCCCCTTCCTAGGGTATTTGCCGGCGGCCGGCCCCCGGAAACTGCCCGCGCAGGTTCCGCCCGGAAGGACCGGCGGCGGGGGTTTGTTAAGGTTTGTTGCATGCGTAAAAGTAGCGGCGGGGTCCACCGCCTGCCCTGGGCCATGCTGGCTGTTCCTGCCCTGGCGGGAATTCCGGCCGGAATCCTGTGGTGGCTCCTGTCGCCCGGCGGGCTCAACCTCATCACCCGCGACCCCGCCCTGGGGACGGGCGCAAACCCCTTAACCTGGCTGCCCCGGGACCTGACCCTGGGCGCAGTCCTGCTGTTCGCAGGGTGCCTGCTGGCCGTGTTCCTGGTGGACGGCCGGCGGCCACGGCGGCAGGCCGCGCTGCTGCTCGCGCTGGCCGGAGCAACGTTGGGCGCCGTCCTGGCATGGCAGGCGGGCATGGCGGCGGCACGGCTGTGGAGCCCGCCGGTGGACGCCTCGGCGAACGCGAGCATCGCTTTTTCCCTGCGCGCCTGGCCGGTGCTGCTGCTGTGGCCTGCGGCCACCGCCATCGCGGTGTTCGCGCTGGAAGTGCTCGATGGTGGCGGCCGCAGGAAGTCCGGGACTGCCGGCAGCGCAAAAGGCCTGGTGGCGGAGCCGTAAAATAGGAGCCGTGACTATCTCCCCGGACGCCGTGCCCGCCACTTCAGCCGTGAATTTCCGTACTGTCGACCTCCGCGGGCGGGCCCTGTCCCTCGCCGGGCTGCGGGCAGCCGTTCCGCGGGCGCAGGGCAGCACCGCAGCGGACGCCGAAGATAAGGTCCAATCGATCATTTCCGCGGTCCGCGGGCGTGGCTTCACAGCTCTGTCCGAGCTGGCGGAAAGGTTCGACGGCGTGGAGCAGCAGCACCCGCGCGTTCCGGCCGATGCCCTCCGGACTGCCCTGGAGCAGCTTGATCCGGCAGTCCGCCGGGCGCTGGAGGAATCCATCAGCCGGGCGCGGAAATTCGCGGATGCCCAACGCCCGCGCAACGTGGACGTTGAACTTGGCGACGGTGCCGTGGTCAGCCAGAACTGGGTTCCGGTGGCGCGTGTTGGCCTCTATGTGCCCGGCGGCCTGGCCGTCTATCCGTCCTCCGTGGTCATGAACGTGGTGCCGGCCCTGGCCGCAGGCGTGGCCTCCATTGCGCTGGCTTCGCCGCCGCAGAAGGAGTTTGGCGGGCTTCCGCACCCTACCATCCTGGCCGCGGCCCACCTGCTCGGTATCACCGAGGTCTATGCCATTGGCGGCGCGCAGGCCATCGCCGCGTTTGCCTACGGGGTGGAAGCTTCGGCATCGGGACCGGCCCTTGAACCCGTAGACGTCGTCACCGGGCCAGGGAACATCTTCGTGGCCACAGCCAAGCGGCTGGTCAAGGGCGTGGTGGGCATTGACTCCGAGGCCGGGACTACCGAGATCGCCATCCTGGCGGACGCTACCGCCAAGCCGGCGCTGGTGGCCGCGGACCTCATCAGCCAGGCCGAACACGATCCCAAGGCAGCGTCCGTGCTGATCACCGATTCGGAGGACCTGGTGGCCGCCGTGCGCAGTGAACTGGACCGTCAGGCCGCTGCAACCAGGCACTCCGCACGGGTGCAGGAGGCGCTGTCGGGGCCGCAGTCGGGGGTGGTCCTGGTGGACGGCCTGGAACAGGGAATCGCGGCGTGCGACGCCTACGCGGCGGAACACCTCGAGATCATGACGGCGGACGCGCCCGCCGTTGCGGCCCGGATCCGCAATGCCGGCGCCATCTTCGTGGGGGACTACAGCCCGGTCAGCCTGGGCGACTACTGTGCGGGATCCAACCACGTCCTTCCTACCAGCGGAACCGCGGCCTTTTCCTCGGGCCTGAACGTCACCACCTTCCTGCGCGCCATCCAGGTGGTCAATTACACCCGGCAGGCGCTGGAGGAAGTGGGCGGCCACATTGTCAGCCTCTCCCGCGCGGAGGACCTTCCTGCTCACGGAGACGCTGTTACAGTGCGCTTCACAACACCGTCCTAGCCACTACATGTAGTAATTACAGGCTTGTTATTACCCTACATGTGGCCGTAGACTGGAAGACGCCACGGGGCCGCTGAAGCACGCGCCCTGCCGGTCAATGCGAGAGAGGGGACGACATGTACTGCCCGTTCTGCCGCAACCCCGACTCCCGGGTCGTCGACAGCCGCATGGCGGACGACGGCTCGTCAATCCGGCGCCGCCGGCAGTGCCCCGAGTGCGGCCGCCGTTTCACCACGGTGGAAACCACCAGCCTGTCGGTCATCAAGCGCTCCGGCGTGGGAGAGCCTTTCAGCCGCAGCAAGGTCATCAATGGCGTGCGCAAAGCCTGCCAGGGCCGTCCGGTCAGCGAAGACGACCTTGCGCTGCTGGCCCAGGAGGTCGAGGAGCAGATCCGGGCGTCCGGCGCTGCGGAGATTGACGCCCACGAGGTAGGCCTGGTCATCCTGGGACCGCTGCAAAAACTGGACAAGGTTGCCTACCTGCGGTTTGCCAGCGTCTACCAGGCGTTCGAATCCCTCGAAGACTTCGAAACCGCCATCGCCCTGCTCCGCCACGAAGCCGATGACGCCAGGGGTGCCGCAGCGAAGGGCGGCGGGAACTCCGAGAAGAGCCCGCTCTAATCTCCCGGTGGCGGCAGCGGAGGGGAAGCCGCGGCCGCCACCGGCATCACGCCTTACTTGGCAAGCTTGTGCTGAAGCGCAATCTCAATGGCAGCTCCCACGATCCCTGCCTCATTACGAAGGACAGCCGGCACGATCGGGGTGCGCAGCTTCAGGTTGGGCAAGTACTCGTCGGCGCGCTTGGAGATGCCGCCGCCCACAATGAACAGCTCCGGGGAGAAGAGGAACTCCACGTGGGAGAAATAGCGCTGCAGCAGCACGCTGTATTCGTCCCAGGAGAGGCCGTCACGTTCCCGGGCTACGGCGGAGGCCTTGGTCTCGGCGTCGTGCCCGTCAATCTCAAGGTGGCCCAGTTCTGCGTTGGGGACCAGCTTGCCGTCAAAGATGAAGGCCGATCCGATTCCGGTGCCCAGCGTGATGACCAGGACCGTGCCGTTGACCCCGGCACCCGCGCCGTAGCGTGCCTCGGCGAGGCCTGCCGCGTCGGCGTCGTTGATGACCTCCACCGGCCTGCCCAGGCGGGCCGTGAGGAGGGCGTCGATGTCAGTGTCCAGCCAGCTCTTGTCCACGTTGGCCGCGGAGTGGACCACGCCGTGCTGGATGATGCCCGGGAAGGTGACGCCCACCGGGGAGCCGGCGGCAGGAGCTTCGGGACGGGCGGACAGCTCCGCCACCACCAGGGCCACGGCCTCGGCCACTGCCTCCGGCGTAGCGGGCTGGGGAGTGGGGACGCGGAAGCGTTCGCCCAGGAGTTTGCCCTTCTTCAGGTCGACGATGCCGCCCTTGATGCCCGTGCCTCCGATGTCGATGCCGATCAGCGGTGCGTTCTTTGGAGACTTCTCGTCCTTCTTGGCCAATGGGATTCCGTTCTGGCAGGTGCGGTCAGTGGATGTGCGGCCGGTGCCGGCCGGGGTTGTCCGGCAGTGCCGGAGTCAGCGCGTGGGCGGTACCGGACCGCCCCGCCGCTGGAAGCTAGGGCAGGGTGAGCACCTCGGCGCCGGACTCGGTCACCAGGAGGGTGTGCTCGAACTGCGCCGTGCGTTTGCGGTCACGGGTCACTACGGTCCAGTCGTCCGCCCACATGTCCCATTCCACCGTGCCCAGGGTGAGCATGGGTTCAATAGTGAACACCATCCCTGCCTCGATCACGGTGTTGTAGGCGGGAGCGGCGTCATAGTGCGGGATGATGAGTCCGGTGTGGAATGCCTCGCCCACCCCGTGGCCTGTGAAGTCGCGTACCACGCCATAGCCGAAGCGCTTGGCGTAAGACTCGATGGCCCGGCCAATGACGTTGATCTCGCGGCCCGGGGCGACTGCCTTGATGGCGCGGTTCAGTGATTCCCTCGTCCGCTCCACCAGCAGGCGGGATTCCTCATCGACGTCGCCCACCAGGAACGTGTAGTTGGTGTCTCCGTGGACGCCGTTGATGTAGGCCGTGATGTCAATGTTGAGGATATCGCCGTCACGGACCACGGTGCTGTCCGGAATGCCGTGGCAGATGACCTCATTGAGGGAAGAGCAGAGGGACTTGGGGAAGCCCCGGTAGCCCAGGGTCGAAGGATAGGCGTGGTGGTCCAGGAGGAACTCGTGGCCCACCCTGTCCAGCTGGTCCGTGGTGACGCCGGGCCGGATGTGCTTGCCCACTTCGACGATGGCCTGCGCGGCAATCTTCCCGGCGACACGGATCTTTTCGATGGTTTCCGGCGTCTTGACCTCAGAGCCGGTGAACTTTGCCGGTGCCGGCCTGCCCACGTATTCGGGGCGGGGGATTGACGCCGGGACGGGACGCTGCGGGCCCACGGTTCCCGGGGTGAGGGTGCCGATGGGTGCAGTCGAGGCAAGGGAAGGCATAGATTGATCATATAAGGCAGGGCAGAACGCCTAACAACCGGGACGCCGGGAAGGTCCGCGTATGGATTTAAGTTACGCGGATCACCTCCGGCTCCGCCGCGGGAACCAAGGAGCGACGATGACTGAGTACTGGTACAACGTGAACACGCACCAGGTGGAAGAGGACAGGCTTTCCGACTGGAGCCAGCTGATCGGCCCTTACAAGACCAGGGAAGAGGCGGAACACGCGATGGAAAAGGTCCACGCGCGCAATGAAGCCTGGGAAAAGGGCGACGACGACTGACCGCCGCCGCCAGGCCGCATGCTAAAAGGTGTGTTCCGGTCCGGGGAATTCACCGGAGCGGACATCTTCCCCGTAGGCGGTTGCCGCTTCCAGGAGGATGGAGCGCAGGTCCGCGTACTGCTTAACGAACTTGGCCATCCTCCCGCCGCGCAGGCCAGCCATGTCCTGCCACACCAGGACCTGCCCGGTGGTTTCCTTGCCTGCGCCGATGCCCACGGTGGGAACGGTGACGGCGGCGTCCACTGCTGCCGCAACCCCGGCCGGCACCATTTCCATCAGGACGCTGAACGCGCCCGCATCCGCCAACGCAACGGCGTCATCCACCAGCCGCCGGGCATCCTCCCCGCGGCCCTGGACCCGGTAGCCCCCCAGGGCGTGCTCGCTCTGCGGCGTGAAGCCGATGTGCGCCATTACGGGGATGCCCGCCTGGACCATGGCCCGGACGGTGGGGGCGTAGTACTTCCCGCCTTCGATCTTGACGGCGTGGGCCAGCCCCTCCTTCAGGAAGCGGACCCCCGTAGCCACGGCCTGCTCCGGCGAGACCTCGTAGCTGCCGAAGGGAAGGTCGGCCACGATCAGCGCGCGCTTGGCGGACCGGGCAACGGCACGGCACAGGGGGAGCAGTTCGTCCACCGTCACAGGGAGGCTGGTCTCGTTGCCGAAGACGTTGTTCGACGCCGAATCACCCACCAGAAGCACCTCGATGCCCGCCTCGTCGAAGATCCCGGCTGAATACTGTTCGTAGGCAGTGAGCATCGCGAACTTGGTGCCGTCGCGCTTGGCCTGCTGCAGGTGGTGCACCCGGATCTTGGCCGGCGTCCGCGCGGCTTCCGGCGCGCCTGGCTGCCTGTCCTGCTGCCTCGGCCCGCTCCCGTATGGGGCGGGGTGTTCTGCGGGCATGCTGGAATCTGAGCTGTTGCTGGTGGCCATAGGACGAGCTTAATGCGGTACCGGCCGTCCTAGCTACCGTGGCACGGCAGCGGGGCGTGTTAACGCTGTGTTACGCGCGGCGGCGGCTCAAGCAGCGGCGCGGAATGCTTAGTACAGTGTTTGTGAACTGCTCCCGGCTGCCCACCCCGGACCGTGAGCATGGACGTTGACCGGAGAAGAGGCCACCATGGACCGCCAGCAAGAGTTTGTCCTGCGCACGATCGAAGAGCGCGACGTACGTTTCGTGCGCCTCTGGTTCACCGACGTCGTGGGTTCCCTGAAGTCCGTGGCGCTGGCTCCGGCTGAAGTGGAGGGCGCGTTCGAGGAAGGCCTGGGGTTCGACGGTTCCTCGATTGAGGGACTGGCACGTGTTTTCGAATCGGACATGCTGGCCCAGCCGGACCCGTCCACCTTTCAGATCCTGCCGTGGCGCGGCGAAACCGAGCAGACCTCGCGCATGTTCTGCGACATCCTGACGCCGGACGGCGAACCTTCCGCCGCGGATCCGCGGAACGTCCTGAAACGGACCCTGGCCAAGGCCGCGGACATGGGATTCACCTGCTACACCCATCCGGAGATCGAGTTCTACCTGCTGAAGTCCCAGGCTCCCGGGCCCGACGGGGCGCCCGTGCCGGTGGACGAGGGCGGCTACTTCGACCACGTTCCGGGCGGCGTGGCACAGGATTTCCGCCGCACGGCCGTGACGATGCTCGAATCCGTGGGGATTTCGGTGGAGTTCAGCCACCATGAGGCCGGGCCTGGCCAGAATGAGATCGACCTGCGCTACGCGGACGCGCTCCAGACGGCGGACAACATCATGACGTTCCGCACCGTCATCAAGGAAGTGGCCCTCCAGCAGGGCACCTACGCCACGTTCATGCCCAAGCCGTTCACCGCCCACCCCGGCTCCGGCATGCATACCCACTTCTCGCTGTTCGAGGGCGACACCAACGCGTTCTTCGAGGCCGGCGCCGAATACCAGCTGTCCCGGACCGCCCGCCAGTTCATCGCCGGCATCCTCAAGCACGCGCCGGAGTTCACGGCGGTCACCAACCAGTTCGTGAACTCGTATAAGCGGCTTTGGGGCGGCGGCGAGGCGCCCAGCTACCTCAGCTGGGGACACAACAACCGCTCCGCCCTGGTCCGCGTTCCGCTTTACAAGCCCGGCAAGGGCCAGTCCGCCCGGATCGAATACCGCGGCATCGATTCCGCAGCCAACCCCTACCTGGCCTACGCCGTCCTCCTCGGCGCCGGCCTGAAGGGGATCGAGGAAGGCTACGACCTGCCGGCCGCGGCGGAGGATGACGTCTGGTCGCTCAGCTCCGCTGAACGCCGGGCCATGGGACATGACCCGCTGCCGGCAAGCCTCCACGACGCGATCCGGTCCATGGAGGAATCCGAGCTGATGCCGCAGATCCTGGGCGAGCAGGTCTTTGAGCACTTCCTGCGCAACAAGCGGGCTGAGTGGCAGGACTACCGCCTCCAGGTGACGCCGTACGAGTTGCAGCGCAACCTCGGCATCCTCTAGGGCCGCGGGCGTGAGCCTGGCACGCCGCCTCATCGCGGCCGGTTTCAGCGACCTCGACAAAGGGGAGCGGTTCCTTGCTGCCCGGGAACTGGACGGCCTGGACCGGGACAGGCTGTTTGCCGGTCTCCAGATGGCGGCGAGCCCGGACACCGCGCTGCAGTCCCTGGTCCGGCTGATCGAGAAGCACCCGGCGCTGCGGGACCTGGCCGGGGCGGATCCAGAGGCGAGCGAACCGCTGTACCGGGTGCTCGGTGCCTCCGAGGCGCTGGGCGAGTTCCTGATCCGGCATCCCGAACACCTGGAAGCCTTCGATGTCCGGGCCAGCCCTGAGCCGCTCCAGTCCGATCCTGCGGTCCTTCGGGCGGCCCTGCTGCGGGCAGTGGGCGCGGATCCGCGGGCAGCGAGGCCGGTGTCGGCCATGACCGGGGTGGAGGCTTACGTGGCCCTCCGCACCGCCTACCGCAGGGGAGTGGTGGACCTGGCGGTCAAGGACCTTTGCGCCGCCGACCCGCTCGACTTCCTGCCCTCCGTCGGCGGCGAACTGGCCGACCTGGCGGGGGCTGCCATCGAGGCCGCCCTGGCGGTGTCCCGCGCCGAAGCGGCGGGCCAATTCGGCGAAGGCGAGGTGGCCGGCGTCGGGCTTTCCGTTATTGGCATGGGCAAATGCGGGGCCCGGGAGCTGAACTACATCTCCGACGTCGACGTCATCTACGTCATCGACGCCGGCGGCCTGGCGGACGCGCAGGCCAACACCATTGGCACCGTGCTGGCCAGCGGCATCTCCCGCGCCATTTCTTCGGTTGCGCGCGAACCCGGGCTGTGGGAGGTGGACGCGAACCTCCGGCCGGAGGGGAAGTCCGGTCCGCTGGTGCGGACGCTGGCCTCGCACGAGTCCTACTATGCGCGGTGGGCGGAGAGCTGGGAGTTCCAGGCGCTGCTCAAGGCGCGGCACATCGCCGGAGATGCCGGGCTGGGGCGGCGCTACGAGGAAGCGGTTGCACCGCTGATCTGGAGTTCGGCCGGACGCGACGGGTTCGTGGAGTCCGTCCAGGCCATGCGGCGCCGGGTAACCGAACATATACCGCCGGCCGAGGAGGCCCGCCAGATCAAGCTCGGGAGGGGCGGCCTGCGGGACGTCGAGTTCACCGTGCAGCTGTTGCAGCTGGTGCACGGCAAAGTGGATGAATCATTACGACGGCGGGACACCACTTCGGCGATAGCCGCCCTCTCAAGCGGCGGCTACATTGGCCGCGCGGACGCCGCCGCGTTCGACAACGCCTACCGCTACCTTCGCCTCCTGGAGCACCGGATCCAGCTGTTTCAGCTCCGGCGCACCCACCTGATGCCCGTAGCGGAACCGGCGCTGCGCGCCCTGGCCAAGGGCGTGCTCGGGCCGTTCTCCACCGAGCGTCCGCACCCCGACGCCCTCGTGGCCGCCTGGCAGAAAACCAAGAAATCGGTACGGGAACTGCACGAACGTATCTTCTACCGGCCGCTGCTAAACACTGCGGCCAAGCTCAGCAGCGAGGATGCCCGTCTCACCCCGGAAGCGGCGCAGGGGCGGCTGGCCGCGCTGGGCTACCGCGATCCGCAGGGCGCCATGCGCCACATCGAGGCGCTGACCGCCGGCGTGAGCCGCCGCGCGGCCCTGCAGAGGCAGCTGTTGCCGGTCCTGCTGGACTGGTTGGCCGAGGGCGTGGACCCGGACGCCGGCCTGTTGGCATTCCGTAGGATCAGCGAGGCCCTGGGCACCACGCACTGGTATCTGGGCCTGCTGCGGGACTCGAATGCCGCCGCTGAGCGGCTTTGCCACATGCTTTCCAACTCCCGGCTGATTTCTGACCTCCTGGAGGTTTCGCCCGAATCAGTCGCATGGCTTGGCCAGGACAAAGACCTTGCGCCGCTGTCCTTCGAGGCGCAATGGCAGGAAATCACGGCCAAGATGGCACGGCACTCCGAGCCGGAGAGCGCGATGCGCCTGATCCGGCTGATCCGGCGCAGGGAAACCCTCCGCATAGCCATCGCCGATTCGGCCGGACTCGTGGACCAGGACCGGGTGGGCACGGCACTGGCGGACGCGGACCGGGCGGCCGTGCTTGGTGCCTTGCGCGTTGCCGAAGGCATCGTCTCCGGCACGGGTCCGCTGAAGACCGCTGTGCTGGTGGTGGCCATGGGACGCCAGGGCGGCCGCGAGATCGGATACGGTTCTGACGCCGACGTCATGTATGTCCACCGCGCGCTGCCGGGCTACTCCGAGGAGGAGGCCCGGGAACAGGCCCTTCGGATCGTCGGCAAGGTGTCCAGCCTGCTGACGCAGCCGTTGAAGCCTGCCATTATGGCTGAGCGCGTCCTCCAGATCGACGCTGACCTTCGCCCGGAGGGAAAGAACGGGGCCATGGTCCGCTCCCTGGATTCGTTCGCCGAGTACTACCGGCGATGGTCGCTGATTTGGGAGGCGCAGGCGCTGCTCCGCGCCCGGCCCATGGCCGGCGATGACGGGCTCGCTGACGATTTCACCCAGCTGATCGATCCCATCCGGTACCCCGAATCGGTGACGGACCAGGACGTCCGGGAAATCAGGAGGGTCAAGGCCCGGGTCGAGTCGGAACGACTGCCCCGCGGGGCCGATCCCGCCCGCCACCTCAAGCTGGGCCGGGGCGGCCTCAGCGACGTTGAGTGGCTCGTTCAGCTCCTGCAACTGCAGCACGCGGGCGCGCACCCGGAGCTGCGGACCACCTCCACCATGGAAGCACTGGAGGCAGCCGCCGGCCTGGGCCTCGTAGCCCGGGAAGACGCCGGCATCCTGGCCAGGTCGTGGCGGCTGGCGGGCAGGATCCGTTCGGCCAACGTCATCTGGAGCGGAAAGGCTTCGGACCTGCTGCCGTCTTCGCGGCGGGACCTTGAGGCCGTGGCCCGCTGGTGCGGCTACGAACCCGGCCAGGCGGCGGCACTGGAGGAAGACTACCTACGGGTCAGCCGGCAGGCGCGCGCGGTGTTCGAACGGGTCTTCTACGGCCACTGAACGGTGGACAGCAGCTAGACCCTGGTGATAGTGAGCTGCACCTGCGGGCAGCTGTCGGCATACTTGATCAGCGCGGCCCGCTCCGCCGTATCCACCTTCAGTCCCCACCGGGCCTTCACTGTGGTCCATTGGGCGATGTAAAGGCACCTGTTGGCCGGAGGCATCCACCTCTCCGGACCGGACGCCTGCTTGGAGGAGTTCAGGCTGCTTGTCTGGGCGTTCAGGGAGCCCGCGTAACCGAGGTCGTTGTAGAAGGCAACCCGGCGGGCCTGCGTCCAGGCCCGGGCGCCGGACCCCCATGCCTCATGGACCGGCACCATGTGGTCGATCTGGACCGTGGTGGCAGATGTATGCGCCCGGTTATCGAATGTTGTGATCCACCTGCCGCTGGCCACCGTGCATTTGCGGGTGGTCGTGTACCGGGGGGCGACTTTGCTTTCGGCGATGAGGACCTCGGCACGCGTATTCTGGCAGTCCCTGTTCTGGTCGATCCACTGTCCGAAGTAACGGTCGCGGTCGTACCCTGCGTTGTTTTCGGCGGCCACGGGCAGGGCGCGCACCGCCGCGCGCAGGCTCGTGGTGTACGTCGTAGCGGCCTCCGCCGGGGCGGAGAAGCCGGCAGCCAGGAGGCCCGATGCCAGAAAGGCTACAAGCGCCGATTTAAGTGTGAAGTTATTCCCCATAGCTGTTGAGTCTTCCACGCGGAGGGGAACCGCTGACCGAAATTGCGCATACCTTGATCAAATCCTGCGCTGCCATTCTGGCAGCAGAAAAGGGCAGGTCCCGGGCGGACTGCGCCCGGGACCTGCCCTTCTCTTGTCAGATGCAGCGGACTCTGCAGGACTATGCCTGCTTCAGCCTCGCGTTGCGGCTAGACGCCGTAGTAGAGCTCGAACTCGTAGGGGTTCGGGCGGAGCGACAGCGGGCGGATCTCGTTCTCGTACTTGTACTCGATCCAGGTGTCGATCAGGTCCTGGGTGAAGACGCCGCCGGCCTGCAGGAACTCGTTGTCCTCGCGCAGGGCCTCCAGTGCTTCCTCCAGGGTGCCCGGAGCCTTCGGGATGTCCTTGGCTTCCTCGGCAGGGAGCTCGTAGAGGTCCTTGTCGATCGGAGCCGGCGGCTCGATGCGGTTGCGGATACCGTCAATGCCGGCCATCAGCTGGGCAGCGAACGCCAGGTACGGGTTGGAGGAGGGGTCCGGAGCGCGGAATTCGATGCGCTTTGCCTTGGGGTTGGAACCGGTGATGGGGATACGGATACCGGCGGAGCGGTTACCCTGCGAGTAGACCATGTTGACCGGGGCCTCGAAGCCCTTGACCAGGCGGCGGTAGGAGTTCACCGTGGGGTTGGTGAAGGCCAGGACGGCGGAGGCGTGCTTGAGCAGGCCCCCGATGTACCAGCGGGCGGTGTCGGACAGGCCGGCGTAGCCCTTTTCGTCGTAGAACAGCGGCTCGCCGCCGTTCCACAGCGACTGGTGGCAGTGCATCCCGGAGCCGTTGTCACCGAAGACAGGCTTCGGCATGAAGGTAACGGACTTGCCCCAGGCATCAGCGGTGTTCTTGATGACGTACTTGAACTTCTGCAGGTCATCGGCAGCGTGGGTCAGGGTGGTGAACTTGTAGTTGATCTCGGCCTGGCCGGCGGATCCAACTTCGTGGTGGCTGCGCTCGACCTCAAGGCCGGCTTCGTCCAGGGCGACGCACATAGCATCGCGCAGGTCGGCCTGCTTGTCCGTGGGGGAGACGGGGAAGTAACCGCCCTTGACGGGGGTCTTGTAGCCCAGGTTGCCGCCCTCTTCTTCACGGCCGGTGTTCCAGTGGGCTTCTTCGGAGTCGATCTTGTAGAAGCTGCCCTGCGGGGAGGACTGGTACTGGACGTTGTCGAACACGAAGAATTCGGCTTCGGGAGCGAAGAACGCGGTGTCAGCGATGCCGGTGGAGGCCAGGTAGGCTTCAGCCTTTTCGGCCACGCCGCGGGGATCGCGGTGGTAGGGATCGCCGGTGCGCGGGTTGACGATCGAGAAGTTCAGTGCGAGCGTCTTCTCCATGCGGAAGGTGTCCAGGAACGCGGTGGTCACGTCCGGGATCAGCTGCATGTCGGACTCGGCGATGCCCTGGAAGCCGCGGATGGAGGATCCATCGAAGAGCTGGCCGTTGACGAAGAAATCTGCGTCAACACTCTTGGCGGGGACGTTAAAGTGCTGCTGGACGCCCGGAAGATCGGTGAAGCGGATATCGACGAACTTTACATCTTCGTCCTTGATGAACTTGAGGACTTCGTCCGCAGTCTTGAACATCTATGCTCCTAACGCATATGTAAATATGTGGCTTGCAGCCAACTGATCCAGCGCAATCCAAACGCAGGGAGCCGGTGCGGCATACCCTGCGCGTGTTGTCCTGCGGGGTTCACGCCCCGCCTGGCGGGATCGCTTGAAACTGCTAACAGCCTATGGACACGGCATTTCCCGTCCATGTCCGCATTGTTTCGGGCAGGTTACAGAATGCCCTGATATGTCCACGCTATCCGGTGTCCATACTGTGGTCCAGAAGCATCCACAGTATGGGCGGCGGCTTCTGCCGGTAAACTTGGACGGTGGTAGATCGCAAAGACATTGGCTCATGGCTGACCGGGCCGGACACTTCCGGCATCTCGAGGTACCCCGGAGCGCGGCTGGGACTTCCCGAATCAGGGCCAGGTTCCATCGCCCGCGCAGGCCGGCGGATCGTAGCGATCATCATCGACTGGGGCGTGGCCATGCTCATCGCGGGTTTCGCGTTCGAGGGGGACCGGTGGGCAACCCTGGCGATTTTCGCCATCGAACAGGCACTTCTGGTCGGAACGCTCGGATACAGCATCGGCCACCGGGCCATGGGGGTCTCAGTCCGGCGTCTGGCCGGCGGGGCGCCCGGGCCGCTGGCAGGCCTGGTCCGCGCGCTGCTGCTGTGCCTGGTGGTTCCTGCAGTCATTTTCGACGCCGACCAGCGTGGACTGCACGACAAGGCCATGAATACGGTCCTCGTCCGGAACTGAGGGCTTCGCCGAAGCCCACGACCGGCTATTGGCGGCTGCCTTCGAGCGCCGCCTCCCCGGCAGGGTCCTTCGCCGGTTCAGCCGGGCCCGCAGCATCCAGGAAACCCCGCCTGCCGGCCCACCGTTCAAAGAGCACCGTGGCGAACGGGAACACGGCCGAAAGGCCTGCAAAGAAGGCCACCCGGAAGGGCCACGGCTGCACCCGCCACAGGGCAAGTGCGGCGAGGCCGTAGGCCACGAAGAGCGCCCCGTGGACGGGGCCGGCGATCTGCACGCCAAGTTCGGTGGTGCCGGCGATCCATTTGAAGTACATGCCCACCAGAAGGGCTGCCCAACTGATTGCCTCGCCCACGGCGAGGAAACGGAAGGTGCGGAGCAGGGCGTTATTGAATGGCAAGACGGTTCCTTAGGTGCTGTGGAAGAAGCCAGGCAGTAAGAAGCCCCGGTCCAGGCAGGAGCCGGAACCGGGGCGGAGGGACTAACGTCCGCGGCTGGGACGCGCCTTGTACGGATCGATGCCTTTCGGAATGGGAAGCCGGTTGCCCAGCGAGGAAATCCGCTTGGATACGGCGTTCACTTCAAGCTTGGTCAGTTCCTTCTTCAGCTTGCCCATGTGCCTGGCAAGCTGGCTCAGCGGCACCTGTCCCTCGCCGCGGCCGCTCTCGATCACGTGCACGGTGACGTTGGGAAGGATCCGGGCCAGGCGCTTGCGCTCGGCATCAAGGAGCGGCTTGACGCGGTGCGTGGGGCCTTCGCTGATCAGTACGACGCCGGGACGGCCTATGGCGCGGAACACGGCATCCTGCGTGCGGGGGTTTACAGCAACGGGCTGCTCTTCGGTGATCCAACCGCGGCGGAGGGTGCCGAGGGCCGCGCCGGAGGCGCCGGGCTGGTTCTCGATCTGGGCGAAAGCGGCACGCTCCGCCCTTCGGGACAGGATGAAGGTGGCGGCCAGGAGGCCCAGCGGAATACCGATGATGAGGCCGGTGATCCAGTTATCCAACAGGAAGCCCACCAGGAAACTGACGGCCACGATCCCCAGGAAGACCGCCAGCATCAGCCACGGAACCATGGGGTCGTGCCGGCGGGTCATGTTGAAGACCTCGCGGATCTGCTTGAGCCGGCTCGGCTTCTTGGCTTTGGGCGCCTTGGGCTTGCGGGAGAACAGACCGCGCTTCTGTGCGCCGGAGTCTGCCGAAGGGGAATTGCTGGAGTCAGGGGATTTCGCCATAGTTCCTTAATTCTACGTGACCCGGGCCCCTGCCTTTCCAAAAAACAACGCGGGGTGACTCCCGGTCCGATAATGGTGGTTTATTGGGCCGGGAGTGACCCCGCGTTGGGGTGTTGGGGTTTAGCGGGCCAGGAGGCTGGCGGCTTCCTGGCGGGTGGTGCCGGAGTCCTGGATGCCTTCGGCGATGTGGGCGAGGTGTTCGGGGATTTCGCGGCCCTTTTTGCGCATGGCGGTGGCCCAGAGCCGGCCGGCGCGGTAGGAGGAGCGGACCAGGGGCCCGGACATGACGCCGAGGAAACCGATTTCCTCGGCCTCGTGCTGCAGGTCCAGGAATTCCTGCGGCTTGACCCACCGGTCCACGGGCAGGTGCCGTTCGGACGGGCGCAGGTACTGGGTGATGGTGATCAGGTCACACCCGGCCGCGTGCAGGTCCCGGAGGGCCTCGCTGATTTCCTCGCGGGTTTCGCCCATGCCCAGGATCAGGTTGGACTTGGTGACCATGCCCAGGTTCCGCCCCTGCGTGATCACATCCAGGGAACGTTCGTACCGGAACGCCGGCCGGATCCGCTTGAAGATCCGGGGCACGGTCTCGACGTTGTGCGCGAACACCTCCGGGGCCGAGTCGCAGATCGCCGCGATGTGTTCCGGTTTGCCGGAGAAGTCAGGGATCAGCAGCTCCACCCCGGTACCGGGGTTCAGCTCATGGATCTTCCGGACCGTCTCGGCGTACAGCCACACACCCTCATCGGCCAGGTCATCCCGGGCCACCCCGGTCACGGTCGCGTAGCGCAGGTTCATCGACTGCACCGACCGGGCGACCTTGGTCGGCTCGAACATGTCCACCGGGGACGGTTTGCCGGTATCGATCTGGCAGAAATCACACCGCCGGGTGCACTCGGACCCGCCGATCAGGAACGTCGCTTCCCGGTCCTCCCAGCACTCGAAAATATTCGGGCAGCCGGCCTCCTCACACACCGTGTGCAGGCCCTCTTTCTTCACCAGGTTCTTGAGCCCGACGAACTCCGGGCCCATCTGGACCTTCGCCTTGATCCACTCCGGCTTCCGCTCCACCGGGACAGCCGCGTTACGCTGCTCAATCCGCAGCATCTTCCGGCCCTCAGGTGCCAATGTCACTGTAAAACTCCTTCAGGGGCGGCCACCAGGGCTTCTTCGTGCTTCTTCAATTCCTCGGCGATCCTGTCGACGAGGTCTGCGGGGGCCACATCCCTGCCCGTTTCGCGGGCAATGGTAGTAACACCTGCGTCGGTGATTCCGCACGCGATGATCTGACCATAGGGGGCAAGATCGTTATTGCAGTTAATGGCAAATCCGTGCATGGTGACGCTCTCGTGGACACGGATCCCGATCGCAGCGATCTTGCGGTCCGGACCATTGGCATCAGCCTTGATCCAGACTCCGGCCCGGCCCTTGATCCGGTCCGCCTTGATGCCATAGTCCGCCAGGACGGCGATGATCACCGCTTCGAGTCGCTCCACATAGTCACGGATCCCGGCGCGGTTCTTAAGTTTGATGATCGGGTAGCCCACCAGCTGGCCGGGGCCGTGCCAGGTGAGCTTGCCGCCGCGGTCCACGGGGACCACGGGTGTGCCGTCAAAAGGCCGTTCATGGTCCTCTGTCCGTTTGCCGGCTGTATACACGGCTGCGTGTTCCAGGAGGAGGACTGTGCTCGGGGCTTCGCCAGCCACCACTTTGGCGTGGAGTTCGCTTTGGATTTCCCAACCACGGGTGTAGTCGATGAAATCAGGGGCAAGACCGAGCTGTGAAAACTCAAGAGTCATGACTTCAAGCTTAGACCCCCCAGCGTATGGCGCCCGGTTTAGTGCTTAAACTCACCGTGGCCGGGCACTTTGCTACGCCGGTCCTGCAGCCTGTGGATAACTTCTGCAGGCGGCCGGGAATTCCGCTAGACATAAGGCATGGATGATGCAAAGGCTCCGGAGGTTCCCGGATTCAGCGTTGACCGGTTGCTGGGGCGGGGCAGCAGCGCCACTGTATGGCTGGTGCGCCAGGAGCAGACAGGACTCAGGTTCGCGATGAAGTGCTTTGACGGCGGTGCCCCGCTTCAGGGTGCCGGGGAAGCTCTTCCGGAGTCATTAACCGCGGACGGGATCCGGCGCGAAATCCGTATACTCTCTGTCCTGGAACACCCTCACCTGGTACGGGCTCACGAGGCGGTCACGGTGATGGATTCCTGCGGTGAACGCCAGGCGCTGCTGATGGATTACGCCTCCGGCGGTTCGCTGGCCTCGCTCGTGTCCGCCCGCGGACAGCTGACCGTGGGGGAGGTGGTCACCGTCCTCACGCCACTCGCGCAGGTCCTTGGCTACCTGCACGGGAAGGGCATGACCCATTCGGACGTCTCACCGGGGAACGTACTGTTCACCGGGCAGGGCAAACCGTTGCTTGCCGATCTCGGTATTGCGCGCATGGTGGGGGAGCCCGGCGGGGGCGCAGGGCACGGCACACCTGGGTTTACGGATCCGGTGCCGGTGGATGCGGTGCGGGCGGGCCTTCACCCCGAGGGCGATGTCTACGCGGCTGCTGCCGTGGGCTGGTTTTGCCTGACCGGCAGCGCACCTCCGCGATCCGCGGTGCGCCCGCCGCTCAGCCTGCTGCGTCCTGAGGTGCCCAGGGAACTGGCCGTGGCCCTGGAATCGGGGTTGAACGAAGACCGCCGGTCACGGCCCGCAGCGACGGAACTTGCCACGGCCATCTTCCGGAGCGCCTCGCCGTTGCCGCTGGACCTCGCTCCGGCGGTCCACCCCACCGTGATCCCCGAGTTGCTGACGCGCCGGCATGTCCCGGCTAGGCGAACCAGCGTGCTGCGGGGGCGATTCGAAGGAATGACCAGGACGTTCACCGCGAGGTTTCCCGGGCAGGACCGCCGTCCGCCGCGAATGCCATTTCCCGCAGCAGGACCTGCCATAGCACCCGTCCGAGGAAGGCACGCCGCGGAACAGCAGGCCCCCCGGGAGCGTGGCCGCGGCGCGGGACGTGCGTCAGGGCTCACCGGCGTGCGGCCATGGGTTGTGGGCATGCTTGGGTTGACGGCCGCCGCCGGCTGGTGGCTCTCCGGCGGAGCGGCGGCGCCACAAGGCGCCCCGGCATCGATCCCCGGCGCCGTGCCGTCGCCGGGGACGGGACTGCCGGAGGAACCAAAGAGGGCCGCAGGCGCCGCGGAAGATAAGGCCATCGCGGAACTGGAGGCGGCCAGGAAGCTTGCGTCAGCGTCGGATCCCTCGGAAGCTGTCCTTGGGCTGGCAGCACTCCGCAGCCTGGCCTTCAGCCTGGGCCGGCCTGAACTGCTGGACGAAGTCAACCGGACCGGTTCACCCGCGGACGCTGCGGACCGGAAGACGGCACATCGGCTGATGGCCTTGGACACGGCCCTTACGGGCTTTACGACAGCTCTTTCCGCGGTCAGCACCGAAGCCGGCGCCACCGGGACGCGGGCCATAGTCCAGGTGAAGTCCAGAACAACGGCTTACGAGGAACGGGATGCCGCCGGAGCGGTGGTGGGCGTGGGCCCGGCAGGCCGGCCGCAGTCACTGAGGCTGGTGCTGGTCTCCGACGCCGGAAGCTGGCGGGTCAGCGAGGTCCTTTCCGGCCCTTGACCCCGGGACGCAGCTGACTTGCAACCGCGCCCAATCCCGCCGCGGGCACACAGCGCACCTGGCTCCCGTCATCCCTTCCGGTTGGCAACCCACGCGGCTGCGGATTCCACGTCCGGGTGCTCCCACTGGAATCCTTGCCTGGCGAGTACGCCCGGCTCCATGCGTTGGCTGGCCAGCAGGAGTTCTTCGGCGAGGTCGCGCATGAGCAGCCGCAGTACCGGAGCGGGGACGCGCAGCGCGGCCGGCCTGTGGAGTGCCCGTCCCAAGGCGCGGACCAGCGTGTTGACATCGGCCTGTTCCGGGGCGCAGAGGTTTACGGGGCCGCTCACGGGTGCGGTGAGCAGGAACAGGAACGCCGCGGAGACATCCGGCAGCGTCACCCACGGCCAGTATTGCCGGCCGTTCCCCAACGGTCCTCCTACTCCTGCCCGAAGCAGGGGCATCAGCCGGCCCAGCGCTCCGCCGGAACGGCTGAGTACCACGCCGGTCCTGGGGGTCACCACGCGGACTCCATCGGGAGCGGACGCTGCCGCCGCTTCCCACTCACGGCAGATCCGGGCCAGGGTCCCGGTTCCCGGCGGCGAGGTTTCGCGCAGGACCGTAGATCCGCCGTCGCCGTAGTATCCGGAGCCCGACTGGCTGAGGAACACCGGCGGGGGCGAATCAAGGCGGTGCATCGCCGCCGCCAGGGTCCGGGTGGGTCCAATGCGCGAGTTGAACAGCTCGGCCACCCGCGTGCGCGTCCACGGCCAGTCCCCGATGCCCGCACCGGAGAGGTTCACGACGGCGTCGGCGCCCTGGAGGGCCGTAGCGTCGAGCCGCCCTGCCGCCGGGTCCCACTCAATTTCCGCCGGGCCGGCCGGCTTCCCGCGGACGAGTCGGACGACGTCGTGTCCTGCGTCCCGGAAGGTATGGGACATGTGGGTGCCGAGAAGGCCGGAGGCGCCGGCAATGACGATGCGCATGGTCCATCCCATCACGTTGGGGGCGCAGCCGCGGACGCCGCCGGGCCCGGAGCGGTTGACTATGATCGTACGATGACCTCTTCGAGCTACTTCCGTTTCCCGCATCTGCACGGCGATCTGGTCACCTTCGTGGCCGAGGACGACGTGTGGACCGCGCCCCTGGACGGGGGACGTGCATGGCGTGTCTCCGCGCTGCAGCTTCCCGCACGCAACCCCCGTTTCACCCCGGACGGCAAGCGGCTGGTGTGGACGGTCGTCCAGGGCGCCGCTCCCGAGGTTGTTTCCGCCGAGGTCGACGGCGGCGGGTACCGCCAGCTGACCTACTTCGGCCATGCCACCACCCGGGTGAAGGCCTTCACTGCGAAAGGCGACGTGGTGGTGACCAGCGCCTTTCGCCAAGCGGAAAGCCGGCACACCCATGCGTACAGCGTCCCTGTCGACGGCGGCTCGGCAGAGGAACTGCCGTTCGGGCCCGTCGAGTCCGTGGCCTTCGGCCCGGAAGTAGGGGACGAACGCCCGGTGGTGCTGGCCAGCGTGCTCTCGCGCGAGCCGGCCTGGTGGAAGCGCTACCGCGGCGGCACCGCCGGGAAGCTCTGGCTTGATGCGGACGGAAACGGGGAATTCGAGCGGCTCCTCCCTGAGCTGGAGGGGAACCTCACTGATCCCCTCTGGGTGGACGGCCGCATCGCGTTCCTCTCCGACCACGAAGGGTACGGGAACCTGTATTCGGTGCTGCCGAACGGGCAGGACCTGCGCCGGCACACGGACCACCAGGATTTCTACGTCCGCCATGCGTCCACGGACGGAGAGCGCGTGATCTTCGAGTCCGCAGGCGAACTCTGGGTTTTGCCCCACTTGGACGCTGAAGCTGTCCGCCTCGACATTACCCTGGGATCTGCTTCGCAGTCCCGGCGCCCGGCGCTGCTCGACGCCGCACGGCACCTGGGCGACGTCGTCCCGGACACGGCGGGACTGGCCAGTGCCGTCGAATCCCACGGCACGGTCCACTGGGTGCGGCACAAGGACGGCCCCTCCCGGATTATTGAGGCCAGCCCGGGCGTGCGCGCCCGCCTGCCGCGCCCCCTGGGCGATGGCCGGATTGCTTACATAGCGGACCACGGCGGCGAGGAAGCGCTGTACATCAAGGACATTGCGCCCGATCTTCCGTCGGCGGCAACGGCCTTCCGTGCGGCAGCGGCGCCGGCGCCGGCAGGGGATGCGGTGCCGCTGCCGCGGCCCGTCCCGGCTGCCGGATCCGCCGTCACCGCGGCCCCCGTCGTTCCCGTGCCAGATGAGCAACGGGCCGACGTGGCGCCCGGCGACTCCGCTGGCGCAGCGGCAGCCCAGCAGAGCCCATCCCGGGGCCAGCGGATTGCGTTCCCAGGGCCCTCGCGTGCCAGCGCACTGGAGGCCAGCCCCGACGGCCAGTGGATTGCCGTAGGAACCACCTTTGGTGAGGTCTTCCTGGCCAACACCGGAACCGGCGAACTCGGCCTGCGGGCCAGCATCGGTGAGGGGACGGTGTCCGACCTTGCCTGGTCCGCCGATTCGCGCTGGCTGGCGTGGTCGGAGCCGGTGACTTCCTTCGGCTCGCGCAGCCGGCTGCGGCTGGTGGACGCCACCGCCTCGGACAGCGCACCCGTGGATGTTACGGACGGGCGCTTCCGGGACGCCTCCCCGGCGTTCACCCCGGACGGCAAGTTCCTGGCGTTCCTGTCCAACCGGAGCTTCGACCCCGTGTACGACGGGCACTCGTTCGATCTCTCTTTCCCCACTCCCATCAAGCCCTACCTCGTGGCGCTGGCCGCGGACACGCCCTCGCCCTTTGGCCCGGACGTGGACCCCGCCGGGGTAGCGCACCCGGAGAAGGCAACGGAGGAGGCCGACGGCGGTGTGGCGCCGGCCGTGCGGGTCGATGCCGAGGGACTGGCGCACCGGGTCATCACGGTCCCCGTGCCCCAGGGCAACTACACGGCCCTGACGGCCACCGCCGGCGCGCTCCTGTGGCTCGACTGGGCTCTTGCCGGCGTGACCGGCGACGGCAAGGCCAGCCAGGAGGACAAGGATGCCCGCCCGTCGCTGGCCCGCTTCGACCTCGCCCGCCGGAAGCAGACCACCCTGGTGGAGGCGCTGGACAGTTACCGGATCTCCGGCGACGGCGCCACTGTAGTCTTCATCAAGGACAAGCAGGTGACGGCGGTTCCGGCGGACGCGAAGGCGGACGAGGAATCAGGGAAGCTGGTGAAGGTGGACCTTGGCCGCATCCGGGTGATGATGGACCCGGTCAGCGTCTGGGGCCAGGCCTTCGATGAAGCATGGCGGCTCCAGCGTGACTTCTTCTGGGCTGAGGACATGGCCGGGCAGGACTGGGAGTCGGTACGGATGCGCTACCGCCCGCTGGTGGACCGGCTGGGTTCCCACGACGACCTGGTGGACCTGCTGTGGGAGCTGCACGGTGAGCTGGGCACGTCCCACGCCTACGTCCGGCCCGCACCCGTGACGGAGAAGGGCAGCCGCGGACAGGGCCGGCTGGGCGCCGACCTGACCCTGACGGCGTCCGGGTGGGAAATCACCCGGATCCTGGCCGGAGAGTCGTCGGATCCCCTCGCAACGTCGCCGCTGACCCGGCCCGGGGTCGGTGCGAAGGCCCGGGACATCCTGCTGGCGATCGACGGCGTCCCGCTCTCCGCAGACGTGACACCGGCCATGCAGCTGGTGGGGGCCGCGGGGCGCGCCGTGGAACTGACCCTGCTCAATGGCCCCTCGCATGGCGATGCTGCAGGCACCCAACGCCGTGTCGCCGTCGTCCCCGTCAAGGACGAAGAACGCCTGCGCTACCAGGAGTGGGTGGCCGGCAACCGCCGGACCGTGCGGGAAGCTTCAGGAGGTACGTTCGGATACCTGCACATCCCGGACATGATGGCCAACGGCTGGGCACAGCTGCACCGCGACCTGGACACCGAGACCGCCCTGGACGGGCTGATCGTGGACGTGCGCCGCAACCGCGGCGGCCACACCTCGCAGCTGGTGGCGGAGCTGATCGGCCGCAAGGTCACCGGGTGGAGCATGCCGCGTGGCGAGAAGCCGCGCACGTACCCGCACCACGCGCCACGTGGGCCAGTGATCATCCTGGCCGATGAGTTCGCCGGTTCGGACGGGGACATCATCACCCAGGTGTCCAAGCTTCGCGGTATCGGTCCCGTCATTGGAACGCGCACCTGGGGCGGTGTGGTGGGCATCGACAACCGGTTTTCCCTCGCCGACGGAACAGGCGTCACCCAGCCGCGCTACGCCACCTGGTTCGGCGGCGGAGTGGGCTGGAGCGTGGAGAACTACGGCGTTGATCCGGACATCGAGGTCATCTTCCCGCCGCATGCCTACGCGGCCGGGCGCGATCCGCAACTGGAGTATGGCATCGGCGCCCTGAAGGAAATGATCCAGGAACTGCCCACGGACCGGCCGCCGGCCCGTGAAGGCTACCGCCTGGTGCGCCCGGCCCCGCTGCCGGCAAGGCCGCACGCGAAGGCATAGCCCCGGGAACGGCAAAGGCCCTGCGGGAACCGGGAGATCCGGTTTCCGCAGGGCCTTTGCCAAACGCAGGAGACGCTGCCGGCGCGGGCGCGAAACCTAGGACTGCAGCGTGGCATCCAGCGTGATGTCGATGCTGGCCAACGCGCCGGAAACCGGGCATCCCACCTTGGCGTCCGCGGCGATCTTCTGGAATTCGTCCTCCGAGATGCCGGGGATCCGTGCCGTCATTGTCAGGTGGCTGCCGGTGATGCCGGTGCCGGGGACGAACGTGACGTCAGCTTTGGTGTGGACTTCCTCCGGCGTGTGTCCGGCCTGTGCCAGTGCGTGGCTGAACGCCATGGAGAAGCAGGCCGAGTGGGCGGCCGCGATCAGCTCTTCGGGGCTGGTCTTGCCGCCCGCAGCTTCGGTGCGGGCCTTCCAGGTGACGTCGAACGTGCCCAGTCCGGAGCTGTCCAGTGTGGTGCTGCCGGCGCCGTCCATCAGGTTGCCGTTCCAGACCGTGTGTGCGGTACGTACTGCTGCCATGTCCACTCCTTGAATCGATATCCACCGGGCCCCGGCTGGTGCCGGGCCCGCCGCATCCCATCCTAGGCGGTTACTGCCAGATGGTGGCGATCGCGATGTTGAGGAGTGCGAGGCCGCCTACCCCGTGCGCCAGGGCGGCGCTGACCGGTTCGTCCTTCTTGTACTTGCGGCGCCCGATGAAGGCGAGAACGCCCACGGCCAGGGCAATGGCGAACTTGATGCCGAGCTTGAAGTAGTTTGCGTCCATGTCCAAGGCCGGTATCAGGCCCATGAGCACGATCCCCGTGAGCAGCTGGAGCATGGCCCCGTCGAACTGGCGCGGGTGCACGGTCGGCTTCTTCATCTGGCCGATCCAGATGCCGACAATCATGGCCGCGCCGACGATGTGCAGGAAAACCACAATGTTATAGACGATATCCATGGGACCAGTGTAGCCAGTGCTTCTACGCCCGGTAGTAGGCCACGCGCACCGCCACCGGCGCGGTGCCTTCCCAACGCGTTAAGAGCGACGGCGGCCCGGCAGCTGGCGGGTTTCCCCGCCAGGCGCCGGACCGCCGTCGTGCAATCAGCCTGTTACAGCCCCAGGTCGGCTTCGAAGGCGCCCTCTTCGAGGCGTGCCTTCAGCGTCTGCAGGAAACGGCCGGCGTCCGCGCCGTCCACCAGGCGGTGGTCGTACGTCAACGACAGGTACATCATGGACCGGATGGCGATGGAGTCATCGCCGTTTTCGTCAGCAACCACGACGGGACGCTTGACGATCGCGCCGGTGCCCAGGATGCCCACCTGCGGCTGGTTGATGATCGGGGTGTCGAACAGCGCGCCAACCGAACCGATGTTGGTGATGCTGAACGTGCCGCCGGACAGCTCGTCCGGGCCGATCTTGCCGTCGCGGGTGCGGGAGGCTACGTCGGCGATCTTGCCGGCCAGGCCGGCGAGGTTCAGGCTGCCGGCGTCGGAAATAACCGGCACCAGGAGGCCCTTGTCCGTGTCCACCGCGATCGCCAGGTGCTCGGCGTTGTGGTAGGTGATCTCCTGCTTGTCCTCGTCGTAGGCAGCGTTGAGCTTGGGGTGCTGCTTGAGGGCCTCGGCAACAGCCTTGGCGATGAACGGCAGGAACGTCAGCTTGGTGCCGTTCTGGGCCTGGAAGGAGCTCTTTGCCCGGGCCCGGAGCTTGGCCACCTTGGTCATGTCCACTTCGTGCACCTGGGTCAGCTGCGTGGAGATTTCCAGGGACTCGCGCATGCGGCGGGCGATGACCTGGCGGATGCGGGGTGCCTTCTGGGTGGTACCGCGCAGGGATGACGCTGCGGCGCCGGCTGCTGCCGGCGCGGATGCTGCGGCTGCCGGTGCTGCTGGGGGAGCGGCCTTGGCCTCGGCCGCGGCAATGACGTCCTGCTTGCGGATGCGGCCGCCCACGCCCGTGCCGGAGAGTCCGGCGATATCCACGCCGTGCTGGTTGGCCAGCTTGCGGACCAGGGGAGTAACGTAGCTGGACTCGGTGCCGCCTTCAGCAGCGGCGGGTGCCGGAGCGGCTTTCGGTGCCTCCTCCTTCGGTGCCTCCGCCTTGGGTGCTTCAGGTGCCGGAGCGGGCTTCGGTGCCTCCGTTTGGGGAGCTTCTTCCTTCGGCGCTTCCTCTGCCTTCGGAGCCTCCGTCTTCGGCGCTTCGGCCTTGGGTGCGGCCCCGGAACCGATGACGGCCAGGACGGAGCCCACCTCTGCGGTCTCGTCCTCGTTCACGCGGATTTCCTGAAGGGTGCCGGCCACGGGGGACGGGATCTCGGTGTCAACCTTGTCTGTGGAAACTTCCAGCAGCGGCTCGTCAACCTCTACGGTGTCGCCGACGGCCTTGAGCCAGCGGGTGACGGTGCCTTCGGTGACGCTCTCGCCCAGGGCGGGAAGGGTAACCTCGTGGCTTTCGCCGGACGCTGCCGGGGACTCCTGGGCCGGTGCTTCTTCGGCCGGAGCTTCCTGGGCAGGCGCCTCCTCGGCGGCTGCTTCCGGTGCGGGGGCTTCAGCAGGGGCTTCCTCGGCCGGTGCTTCGTCGGCGGGCGCGGCGGAACCACTGCCGGAGCCGTCGCCAATGCGGACCAGGGGAGCGCCCACTTCGGCGGTCTCGTCCTCGGCGACCAGGATTTCCTCGATCACGCCAGCGACAGGAGAGGGGATTTCGGTGTCGACTTTGTCGGTGGAGACCTCGAGCAGCGGCTCGTCCACCTCTACCCGGTCACCTACCTGCTTCAGCCAGCGGGTGACGGTTCCTTCGGTGACGCTCTCACCGAGGGCGGGCAAGTTAACGGATTCAGACATGTCGTCCCCGTTCTCCTTATTGATCTTTAGTGCGGATGGTTGCTGCTTAGGTGGAAGCCTAGTGCACCCGGCATATCGCGCCGGGTGCACCAGGCCCTTTTACTGCTGGGGGATGTCAGCCGTGGAGGGGCTTGCCCGCGAGTGCCAGGTGGGCTTCACCGAGCGACTCGTTCTGGGTGGGGTGGGCGTGCAGCAGCTGTGCCACATCCTCGGGGTAGGCTTCCCAGTTGACGATCAGCTGGGCCTCGCCCACCTGCTCGCCCATGCGGGCGCCGATCATGTGGACGCCCACTACGGGGCCGTCCTTCTGGCGGACCAGCTTGACCAGGCCGGCGGTGCCCAGGATGGAGCTCTTGCCGTTGCCGGCCAGGTTGTATTCCTGCGTCTGGACCTGGTCCTCGCCGAACTTTTCCTTGGCGGCCTTTTCGGTGTAGCCGACGGTGGCGATTTCAGGCTCAGAGTAGGTGACCTTGGGGATGTTGATGTCCTCAACGATGACCGGCTTCAGGCCGGCGATTTCCTCGGCCACGAAGATGCCCTGCTGGTACCCGCGGTGTGCCAGCTGCACGCCGGGCACGATGTCGCCCACGGCGTAGATGTTGCCGACGCCGGTGTGCAGGCGTTCGTTGGTGATGACGAAACCGCGGTCGATCGTGATGCCGGCTTCCTCGTAGCCCAGGTTGGCGGTGACGGGGCCGCGTCCGACGGCGACCAGGAGAAGGTCTGCCTCGAACGTCTTGCCGTCCACCAGGGTGACCTTGACGCCGTCGTCGTTCTGCTCGACGCCCTGGAAGAACACGCCGGTGGAGAACTTGATGCCGCGCTTCTTGAACGCACGCTCGAAGTTCTTGACGATGGTGGCGTCCTCGTTGGGGACCAGGGACGGCAGGCCCTCAACGATGGTGACGTCCACGCCGAACGACTTCCAGACCGAAGCGAATTCGACGCCGATGACGCCGCCGCCCAGGATGATGGCGCTCTTGGGGATGGACTCCATCTTCAGGGCTTCGTCGGAGGTGATGACCTTGCCGCCGATTTCCAGGCCGGGGAGGGTGCGGGAGTAGGAACCCGTGGCCAGGATGATGTTCTTGCCCTTGTAGGCGGTGCCGTCGACCACGATGGTGTCGGTCCCCTGGAGCTTGCCTTCACCTTCGATGACGGTGATGCCCTTGGACTTGATGAGTCCCTGCAGGCCCTTGTACTTGCCGGCGATGATGCCGTCCTTGTATGCATTGACCGCGTTGATGTCGATGCCGTCCAGGGTGACGTTGACGCCGTACTTGGCGGAGTCGCGGGCGTGGTCTGCCAGCTCGGCGGAGTGGAGCAGCGCCTTGGTGGGGATGCAGCCGTTGTGGAGGCAGGTGCCGCCCAGCTTTGCCTTCTCCACGAGGCCGACGGTGAGGCCGAGCTGTACGGCCCGCAGCGCCGCAGCATATCCGCCGCTGCCGCCGCCGAGTACCAGGATGTCGAATTCTTGCGCAGTTGCCTGATCGGCCACTTAGACGCTCCCTCGCGTGAACGATGACGCGGTCCTGCGCATCATCTGGTCTTGGAACCTGAACTGCCGCGATTATGCCAGCAGGCGGGTTTTCTTGCATTTGTGACTACCGTGGTTCACCTTAGCGAACCACTTGTCTATGCTCCACCTTGGCGCCGCTTTTGTGGAGCGCTTGTGTCGAGTGTCACGCGGCGCCGGGGCCGGGAAACCGGGCGGAAGTGCCGCCGGGCTTCCCGGCCCGCGCCGGCGTCAGGCCGCAGTTGCGGCAAGGTCCTCAACGTAGGCCAGCAGCGTGCGGACCGTGCAGCCGGTGCCCTGCTTGTGTGTGTAGCCATAGGGGCTGCCGTTGTTGAAGGACGGGCCCGCGATGTCGATGTGGGCCCAGGGGATCTGTCCGCCCGCTTTGTCCTTGCCAACGAACTCCCGCAGGAAGACCGCAGCGGTCATCATGCCGCCGTGACGTTCGCCGATGTTGGCAAGGTCCGCCACCTGCGAATCCAGGCTGGGCCGCAGTTCTTCCGGCAGCGGCATCGGCCACACGAGTTCGCCCGCGCGGTCCGCGGCGGCCTTGAGGGCTCCGGTGACCTTGTCCGAACCCATGATGCCGGCCGTCCGGTTGCCCAGGGCGATCAGCTGGGCACCCGTGAGGGTTGCGACGTCGATGATGGCGTCCGGGTATTCCTGGCTCGCGGCGACGATGCCGTCCGCCATCACGAGGCGTCCTTCGGCGTCCGTATTAAGAACCTCGACGGTTTTGCCACCGAACATGGTGAGGACGTCGGCGGGGCGCGATGCGGCGCCGGACGGCATGTTCTCTGCGATGCAGAGCCATGCGGTCGCCTTGACCGGCACGCGGAGCCGGGCCAGGGCCAGGACCGTATTGAGGACGACGGCGGCGCCCGCCATGTCGCTCTTCATGTCACCCATGCCCTGGGCCGGCTTGATGGAGATACCGCCGGTGTCGAAGGTGATGCCCTTGCCGACGAACGCCACCTTGGATGCTGCCTTGGCGGGGGAGTATTCCACCTTGACCAGGCGGGGCTGGCGGGCCGAACCCTTGCCCACGCCCATGATGCCGCCGAAGCCTTCCTTTTCAAGCCGCTTTTCGTCCCAGACCGTGACCTTGACGGGCAGCCCCTTCGCGAGCTCACGGGCAGCCTCGGCGAAGGACTCGGGGTACAGGTGGCTCGGCGGCTGGTTGACCAGCGAACGGGTGGCGTTGACCGCCGCGCCCACGACTGCGGCGCGCTCCAGTGCCGCGTCCACCTCTCGGCCGGACAGTTCGGTGAAGATGATCGCGTTGCGGACCGGGTCCTTCAGGCCCTCCCGGGAAGAGCGGAACTCGGTGTAGGCGTAAGCGCCGAGCGCGGCACCTTCGGCAACTGCCGCGACGTCGGCGACGGACGCCGTCGGGAATGTCAGCGTTACGGTGGGCAGGCCGGCCAGTTGCCGGATGGCCGACCCCGCGGCGCGGCGGAGCGCCTCGCCGGTGGCCGCCTCGCCGGCCTCGAGCTTGCCCACGCCGGCGAGGACGAGGATGCCGGCGCCGGTCTCCGGAAGGCCGGGAAGCCGCACCACCTGGTCCGCGGCGCCG
This sequence comes from Pseudarthrobacter sp. NPDC092424, assembly GCF_044754925.1. NCBI lineage: Bacteria > Bacillati > Actinomycetota > Actinomycetes > Micrococcales > Micrococcaceae > Pseudarthrobacter > Pseudarthrobacter sp. NPDC092424. Next base: position 107,897 of record NZ_JBIVQC010000002.1, read on the forward strand.
GTGACGCCGAGGGCCTTGAGGGAATCGGCCAGGGCCTCGGCGGACTTGGCCGTCAGCGGGTTGTCCAGGAGGACAGGTCCGCCGGCCCCCTGCGCCACCCCGATGACCACTGCGTCGCTGGGCGCCTTCTTCGGGTCCCGCGAGAGGGTACTAAGGTTGATTTCAGTATTTTTGACCACAGGGATGAGTCCTCAATTCTCGACTTCGGTTGGCAGGGAGGCATTTTCGGCTCTCTGCGCAGTGCCCGGATCCTGCCGGTCGGGCACAGTCCGGGGGAGTGCAGGCCGTCGGGCAGCCAATTCCGATCGTAGCCCGTCCGCCCGGCAGGCGCCGGGATTTTTGAGACACGCGACACACGGTGCCCCGGAATGGGCAGCGCCGGATCCGCGTTAAAGACGATGTCCGACTGCGTCCATGAAAGGAACAAGCCGTGCTTGAACGAATTTCCGGCTCCCTGCTGGACCCCGAAGCGCTGTACGCGCGTGACACCGAACTGTTCTACGACCCGTCCCTGCGCGGCCTGGACCTTGTGATGGGCTTTACTGGATTCGCCGACGCCGGGCACGTTGTCAGGCAGATCAATGCCGAGCTGCTCGATTCCCTGGATGCCCGGCCCGTTGCCGTCTTCGATGCTGACCAGCTGATCGACTACCGGTCGCGCCGGCCGCACCTGACGTTCGTCGAGGACCACCTGCAGGACTACCAGGAACCGCGGCTGGCGCTGTACCGGCTGGTGGACGGGCTGGGCAAGCCGTTCCTGCTCCTGGCGGGGTTCGAGCCGGACCTGCAGTGGGAACGGTTTGCCCGGGCGGTGGCCGGCATCGTGGAGCACCTCGACGTCAATCTCGTGGCGTGGATCCATTCCATTCCCATGCCCGTCCCGCACACCCGGCCGGTGGGCGTGACGGTCCACGGCAACCGGCCGGACCTCATCGAGGGAATATCGGTGTGGAAGCCTACCGTGGAGGTTCCCGCCGCCGTGGGCCACATCCTGGAGCTGCGTCTGGCAGAGGCCGGCCGCAGCGTTGCCGGCTACGTCATCCACGTGCCGCATTACCTGGCCGAGGCCGAATACCCCACCGCTGCTGTCGCCGGGCTGGAATACCTGGGTGCGGCGACGTCCCTCATGCTTCCGTCGGACCGGCTCCGCGAAACGGGCCGGGACGTCACCCGGCAGATCGATGAGCAGATGGACGCGTCCGACGACGTCCGCCAGGTGGTCTCGCGCCTTGAGGAGCGATACGACGAGAAAGCGGAAGGAACCGTGCGCCGTTCCCTCCTGGCCGACGAGAACGATGAACTGCCCGACGCCGACGTGCTGGGCGCCGCCGTGGAGGCCTATCTGGCGAGGGAAAACCCGCCTGCGTAGCAGGACGCAATAAGCCGTGGCACTGCCGTTCCCGCACCATGGCGCGGGCATAATGAACTGATGACTGCACCCCGCGCCTGGCTCATTTGGACCATCGGCATTTTCGGGTACCTGGTTGCGGTGGCCCAGCGCACCTCCTTCGGCGTGGTGGGTCTCGAAGCCACGGAAAGGTTCCAGGCCGGCGCCTCTGCCATTTCATTCTTCACTGTCCTCCAGCTGCTGGTATACGCCGGGCTGCAGATCCCGGTCGGCCTGCTCGTGGACCGGTTTGGCTCCCGTGCCATGATCGCCGGCGGCGCCGTGCTCATGGGCCTGGGCCAGCTCCAGCTCGCCTTCGCGGACACCGTTCCGGGGGGCGTTGCCGGGCGGGTCCTGGTGGGCGCAGGCGATGCCATGACCTTCATTTCCGTCATCCGGCTGGTCCCCCTGTGGTTCGCTCCCGCCAGGGTTCCGCTGGTGACCCAGCTGACCGGCATGTCCGGCCAGCTGGGCCAGTTGTTCAGCGTCATCCCGTTCGCCTACGTCCTCCATCTGGCGGGGTGGACCGCAGCGTTCCTGATGCTTGCCGGGATGTCCGCGGCCGCCGTCGTGCTTGTCCTGGTGCTCCTGCAGGATGTCCCGCCCGGCACCGCGCGCCCGCAGTCAGGGCAGGGGCTCAAGGCAACCGGCGTTTCGCTGGCCAGGGCATGGGCCCAGCCAGGGACCAGGCTGGGCCTGTGGAGCCACTTCACCATCCAGTTCAGCGGGACGGTGTTTGCCATGACATGGGGGTACCCCTTCCTGATTTCGGGGCAGGGGCTCGACGGCGGAACGGTCGCTGCGCTGATGGCTCTCTATGTGGGGGCCGCCCTCGCCGTGGGGCCGTTCATTGGCCGCTTTGTCTCGCGGCATCCGCTGCGCCGTTCCACGATGGTTCTCCTCATTGCCGGCGGTACGGCCGCTGCCTGGGCGGCTGTCCTGGCGCTGCCGGGGCCGGCGCCCCTCTGGCTGCTGGCCGCGCTGGTGGTGGTGCTGGCCGTGGGCGGCCCGGGTTCCATGATCGGCTTCGACTTTGCCAGGACGTTCAATCCCGCGCACCGCATCGGAACCGCGACCGGAATCGTCAACGTCGGCGGGTTCATCGCCGCCTTGGTAGCCATCTTCCTGATCGGACTGGTGCTGGACATCCTGTATGCCGCCGGCTTCTCCGGCGGCATCCTGTATGGGCTGGACCCTTTCCGGATCGCGTTGAGTACCCAGTTCGTCCTCCTGGGATCCGGTGCAGCCGCCATCATTGCATGCCGGCGGAAGGTCCGCAGGCAAATGGCGGAGCAGGGCATTGTGGTCCCGCCCCTGCGCAGCGCCCTGGCCAGGCAGCGCCGCGGGATCCTGGCCCGCCGGCGGCAGGCAGCCCGGTTCGAGGACTGACCGTCCGCGCCTGGCCTGTCCTCCACTGGGCCTTTTGTCCACATAGCCACGGTGCCCCCTCCCGCCGGCTTTGAGCAGCGCGAAAGCTAATGCCATGACAAAGCCCCAACACCTGAAAGTACGCGGTCCGGAAGACATCCTTGGGTTCATACCCCACTCGCTCGGTTATTGGCCGGCCTCAAGCCTGGTGGCCATGACCATGCAGGGCAGATCCCTGGGCGCGACGCTGCGCGTGGATCTGCCCGGACCGGACGTCCTGGCAGATCCCACCGGTTTCGCCGGTTCCGTCTGCTCCTACCTGCGGGCGGACCGGGATGCCACCGGGACGCTCCTGGCAGTTTTCACGCCCCGGAGCCGGAATTCTGCACCGTGCGGGTACGACGGTCTGCTGGCCCTGCTGCGGGATGTCCTTGGCGATGCGGGGATGCCGGTCCTTGAAGCGTGGTACGTCGGCGAGACGTTCTGGCGGGACGCCCTCTGCCAGGACCTCTCCTGCTGTCCATTGCCCGGACATCCCGTGCAGCAGATCAAGGACAGCACCCTCAATGCCGAGATGGTCTACCTGGGAAGCAGTATCGGCGTGCCTCCGGGAGAGTTGCCGGGTACGGCGCTGCAGGTTCCCGCGGAGTACCGCGAGGAGGTGCTTCAGGCCGAGGCGGCGTGGTCGGCCGACCTGGAACCGCGCCGGGAAAGCAGGGCGCAGTTCCGGGCCGTGCTCCGTACCTGGCTCGAGGTCCTCGCCCGGCCGGCGGGGCCGCCGCTGCGCCAGGTCCCGCAGCGCGACGCCTTCCTGCGGGCCACGCTGCTGGTCCCGGCCTGGCGCGATGCGGTGCTGGTGATGGCAGCGGCCGGAACGGAGGCAGCCGAGGCCGGGGCGGAGCGCTTCGGCTTATTCAGCCGCGGCCAAGACGCGGACGCCGTGGGGCCCGGCGCCGGCGCCGACGCGCTGGACGACTGGCCCGCGGCCGGCAGCGAGACTCCCGGTTACGGCGAGGTGCTGCTGGGTATCGAACCGGCCGTACCGCACTGGGGGCGCATGGAGGCACTCGACGCGGTCCTGGAACAGCTGGCGGCATTCGGCGGGCCCGCGGCCGCCGCCTCCCTGACCGGGCGCGGCTGGATCGCCTGGTGCCGGGGCCGGGGGTCCTACGCCGCCGCCTACTTCAAACAGTCCCTGGAGATCGCTCCCGGGTACAGGCTGGCCGGGCTCCTGCTGGAAATGGCAGGGCGCGGGACGCTCTGCGGCTGGGCGGGGCGGCGGGAGGCGGCATGGCGCAGGTTCGGACCGGACGCTGCCTGACGCCTGCGGGCTGCAGGCGCATGCGCTGGTGCCGGCCGGTGCGGCAGACTTCTTAGCGGCGGGGGAGGCCCCAAACGGCGAAATCATGAGACAATGGATGCCGAGACCCGGTTGGGTCCGTGTATTGAGTGCCTGGTGGTGTTCCGCAATGGGAACATTATCGCCGCTCCGTCAGTTGTCTCGAGTGACTCTGCCGGGCCGTGGTGGCGCTTGGTTTCCACCACGGACTTGACAGGGTCATAGTGGTGTTGCCCGTATGGTGATTCCACAGACCGCCGCTAGAAAGGTTTTCTGTGACCCCGTCTTCCACGAAGAAGGACCCCGCCGCAAAGGACGAACTGTCCGCTGAGGAGAAGCAGGCTGCTGCCAACGCAAAGCGTGCAGCCACGCGTGCAGCCAATAAGGCTTCCGCCGGACAGGGAGCGGACGAGGGCAAGCGCGAACCGAAGAAGCGCGGGCCCAAGCCCGGAGCCAAGGCTGCCGCCGCAAAGGCCGCCGCCGGGGAAACCGAACCGGATGAGGTCGAGGACGTTGAGGCGGACCTCGACGACATGCCCGTAGACGGCCCCGACGCGGCCGACGACACCGAAGCCGAGGCCGTCAAGGGCGCAGTCGGCAGCGGCAAGGGCTTTGTCTACTCCGACGCCGACGACGACGACGCCCCGGTCCAGCAGGTCATGTCCGCAGGCGCCACCGCGGACCCGGTCAAGGACTACCTGAAGCAGATCGGCAAGGTGGCCCTGCTCAACGCCGAGCAGGAAGTGGACCTGGCGCTGCGCATCGAGGCCGGGCTGTTCGCCGAAGAGAAGATCAACGCTGACGACGGATCCATGGATCCGAAGTACAAGCGCGAGCTGGAATTCATCATCCACGACGGCAAGCGGGCCAAGAACCACCTGCTCGAGGCCAACCTCCGCCTGGTGGTGTCGCTGGCCAAGCGTTACACCGGACGCGGAATGCTCTTCCTGGACCTGATCCAGGAAGGCAACCTCGGCCTGATCCGTGCAGTGGAGAAGTTCGACTACACCAAGGGCTTCAAGTTCTCCACGTACGCCACCTGGTGGATCCGCCAGGCGATCACCCGCGCCATGGCTGATCAGGCCCGCACCATCCGCATCCCGGTGCACATGGTGGAGGTCATCAACAAGCTGGCCCGCGTGCAGCGCCAGATGCTGCAGGACCTGGGCCGCGAACCCACGCCGGAAGAACTGGCTCTCGAACTGGACATGACCCCCGAAAAGGTGGTTGAGGTCCAGAAGTACGGCCGCGAGCCCATCTCGCTGCACACGCCGCTTGGCGAGGACGGCGACTCCGAGTTCGGTGACCTGATCGAGGATTCCGAGGCCGTGGTTCCCGCTGATGCCGTAAGCTTCACGCTGCTGCAGGAGCAGCTGCACTCCGTTCTGGACACCCTGTCCGAGCGCGAAGCCGGCGTGGTGGCCATGCGTTTTGGCCTCACCGACGGACAGCCGAAGACTTTAGACGAAATCGGAAAGGTCTATGGCGTCACCCGCGAGCGGATCCGCCAGATCGAATCGAAGACCATGTCCAAGCTGCGCCACCCGTCGCGTTCACAGGTGCTGCGCGACTACCTGGACTAAGCCGGACGTACCGCAATGCGGGGTCAGTTCCTGCCCGGAAAACCCTTCGGGGAGGGCCGGAGGTGGCCCCGTGTTCGGTTTTAAAGGGAGAGCCGGGACCTGAAGCAGGACAGGCACCCGGCACAGAGAGAAAGGGACCCCGCCGTTTCCGGCAGGGTCCCTTTTCCTGGATAAGCTAGTCGATCTCGACGGTGGCTTTCTCATGCAGCCGGCCCGTCTCGTCGTGCCAGTCGGAGCTCAGCGGCTTGAGCGTGGGCTCCACGGCACGCGCGTGGTGGCCGCAGAAGAGCAGCTCACCCCCGGAGGACTCGAGTACTACCCGGACATATGCCTGGGCCCCGCAACGGTCGCACCGGTCGAGTGCATCAAGTGTGCGGTCTGCCACTGCTGTAGTCATGTCGGCCTCCTTAGTAGATCTGTACGTCTATATAACCAGTATTCGTAACAGATCCATCGCAAGGATGGGGCAAGTTCGCTGTGCGCGTATCTGCAAAGTTTGCTCAAGTTCGGCGCACCCTGCGGGCCGACTATCCTAGAGAAGGCGCTCCCGGCGCCCGCAGTTCCGTCCCCTGAAGGAGTTCATTACCGGTGGCACCCAGCTCTGAGTACACTGCCCGGCACCTGTCCGTTCTGGAGGGACTCGAAGCAGTCCGCAAGCGCCCGGGCATGTACATCGGTTCCACCGACTCCCGCGGCCTCATGCACTGCCTGTGGGAAATCATCGACAACTCCGTGGACGAGGCACTGGCCGGCTTCGGGCATGACATCAAGATCATCCTCCACGCAGACAACTCCGTGGAGATTCATGACGACGGCCGCGGCATCCCCATCGACAAGGAACCAAAGACGGGACTCACCGGCGTCGAGGTGGTGTTTACCAAGCTTCACGCCGGTGGAAAGTTCGGCGGCGGGTCCTATACCGCTTCCGGCGGCCTGCACGGCGTGGGCGCCTCCGTGGTGAACGCCCTGTCCGCCCGCCTAGATGTGGAGGTGGACCGCGGCGGCAAGACCTACCGGATGTCTTTCCGGCGAGGGGAGCCCGGCCGATTCAAGGACACCGGTTCTCGGCCCGACCCCGCCGCGCCCTTCACGCCGTTTGTGGACGATTCCGTACTGGACGTTGTGGGCAAGGCCAAGCGCGGCGTCACCGGCACCCGGATCCGTTACTGGTCTGACCGGCAGATATTCACCCCGGACGCCAGGTTTTCCTACGAAGAGCTCGCCGCCCGTGCCCGCCAGACGTCTTTCCTGGTGCCCGGGCTGAAGCTCACGGTCCGGGACGAGCGCAAGCTGCCGGGGACACCCGGCGAGGCCGGTCCCCACGAGGAAGTCTTCCACCACGACGGAGGCATCTCCGAGTTCGTTGAATTCCTCGCCGCGGATCCCGCCGTCACCGATGTGTGGCGGCTGCACGGCTCCGGAAAGTTCAAGGAGACAGTCCCCGTCCTGGACGAGCGCGGACACAGCCAGCTCGCCGAGGTGGAGCGCGACTGCGAGGTGGACGTGGCACTCCGCTGGGGGATCGGCTACGACAGCGCCGTCCGCAGCTTCGTCAACATCATCTCCACGCCCAAGGGCGGCACCCACCAGTCCGGCTTCGAGCAGGCGCTGGTGAAGACCTTCCGCAAAGCCGTGGAAACCAATGCGCGCAAGCTCAAGGCCGGCAACGACAAGATCGAAAAGGACGATATCTTCGCCGGCCTTACCGCCGTGCTGACCGTGCGGCTGGCCGAGCCGCAGTTCGAGGGCCAGACCAAGGAGATCCTGGGCACCTCTGCCGTGCGTGCCATCGTCGCCAAGGTGGTGGAACGGGAGATCTCGGCCAAGCTGACCTCGTCCAACCGGAATGACAAAGCCCAGTCCGCCCTGCTGCTGGAAAAAATCGTCAGCGAGATGAAGTCCCGCATCTCTGCCAGGGTCCACAAGGAGACCCAGCGGCGCAAGAATGCGCTGGAAACCTCGTCCATGCCCACCAAGCTGGCCGACTGCCGGACGGACGACGTCGAACGTTCTGAGCTGTTCATCGTGGAAGGCGACTCAGCGCTGGGGACGGCCAAGCTGGCCCGGTCCTCGGACTTCCAGGCGCTGCTGCCCATCCGCGGCAAGATCCTCAACGTGCAGAAGGCATCCGTGGGGGACATGCTCTCCAACGCGGAGTGTGCCGCCCTGATCCAGGTGGTGGGCGCAGGCTCCGGCCGCAGTTTTGATATTTCGGCCGCCCGGTACGGCAAGGTGATCCTGATGACCGACGCCGACGTCGACGGCGCCCATATCCGCACCCTCCTGCTGACGCTGTTTTTCCGCTACATGCGTCCCATGATCGACGAGGGCCGGGTCTTCGCCGCGGTTCCTCCGCTGCACCGCGTGGAAGTCATCAACCCTGGCCAGAAGGCCAACGAGATGATTTACACGTACTCCGAGGCGGAGCTGCATACGCTGCTGGCGCGCCTGGTGAAGGAGGGCAAGCGCTACAAAGAGCCGATCCAGCGCTACAAGGGCCTGGGGGAGATGGATGCGGAGCAGCTCGCGGAGACCACCATGGATCCGCGGCACCGTACCCTGCGCAAGGTGGGAATCGACAACGCCAAACAGGCGGAGGAGATTTTCGACCTCCTGATGGGGTCCGACGTGGCCCCGCGCAAGGACTTCATCATCGCCGGAGCCTCCAGCCTGGACCGGGAACGGATCGACGCCTGACGGCCGGGCTCAGGACAAAAGTCCCGGCACCACCAGCAGTGCGGTGGGAAGCGCCAGGAGCAGCAGCGAACCGGCCAGGACGAGTCCGCGGACCGGCGCCGGAAGTTCCGGTTCCGAGGAGAGCAGCCGGCTGACCCGGGACGCGGTAGTGCGGGCGGAGTCCGCCCCGGAGGTGCCGGACAGCGCATCGGGCCCGGCAGCTGCCTCCTGGAACCCCTGGTCCTTTGGGCCGGGCCGGGAGCCGCTGGCCACGATGGCGATTGCCTTGATCAGCGTTGCTTTTCCCTCGGTCTTCAAGGCGGCGTCGTCCGCGAGCATCTCGATCAGCGAGCTCACCGATTCCTGGGCCAGCCGGGTGGTGGGGAGCCACGGGAGGGCTTGGCGCCACGCGGCAAACGCCCACAGCAGCAGATGGTGCCGCTGGCTGAGGTGTGCGTTCTCGTGGATCACGACGGCCCGGAGCTCGGCGGGTTCCAGGGCGGCCATCAGTCCGTCCGAAAGCACCGTGACCGAGCGGGCGCCGCCAGGAAGGCAGTAGGCCACCGGGGAATCGTGGTTGATCACCAGGGTTCCGGCATTCTGCCCTGACGGGGAGGCCAGGAGCGCCAGGAGCTCACGGTGCCGCCGGCGCTGGCGCTCAATCCGGTAGTAGGTCAGCAGCAGCGTGAACACCAGGTGCGCGGTGAGCAATGCGGCAGTGGACAGCGCGAAGATGTGCCAGAAGCCCAGGGCGGTGGTGGGCGCGTTGAAAAGGACCATGCCGGTCAGGGCCCGAAGGCCGGCTATGAGGTTCTCGCCTATGGGCTCCAGTCCGTACACCAGCATGGCCCCGATCATGGAGAGCCCGCCCGCGAGCGCGATGGCCTGCCACAGGACCATGGCAGTGAAGGGGGAGCGGGCCGGCCACCGGGCCCGCGACAGCAGGACCGGCACCGGCCACGCCAGGATGATCGCCAGGAGCGCCAGGAGGTACGAGGCCCAGAACATGGGCTGCTAGGAGTGGCCCAGCAGCTTGCGCAGCGTCGCTGCTTCACCCTCGGAGACGGAACCGATGAAGCGGGCCAGCACGGCCTCGCGGTCCGGGGCTGACCCCAGGACCTCGTGCATCAGTTCAGCAGTGTGCTCTTCGCGGCTGGAGACGGCCTGATAGCGGTGCGGGCGTGTGCCGCGTTCGCGCTCCACGAGCCCCTTCTTTTCCAGCCGGGACAGGACGGTCAGCACCGTGGTGACCGCCAGCTCCTTGCCCTCGTGCCCGGCGCCGTCCTGTGCGCCCGAGGTCCGGGCCAACTGGTCCCGAAGGGTGTTGGCCGTGGCTGCTTCCTGGCCCGCCCAGAGCAGGTCCATCACTGCCCGTTCCAGTTCACCAAGACTCGCCATTGCACTTTTCCTTTGTCGTTTTCCCGCGTTACCCGCCATAGAGCCGGTTTACGTGCGGTGCTGCTTCAACTACGCCTACCAATTTACCCCGAAAACGCGCGAGTTTCTACGTCAGGTAGAACACGTGGCGCGTCGTGTTCTACACTCGGTAGAAGTTACTGTTCTACCGCACGTAGAAAAACCCTTCGGCCAACAGTAGGGACCGCCTTGGACGCCTTGGAAATCGCACGCTGGCAATTCGGCATCACCACCGTCTACCACTTCATGATGGTCCCGCTGACCATCGGGCTGGGTCTGGTGGTGGCCGTCATGCAGACCGTCTGGCACCGCACCGGTAACCCGGAGTACCTCCGGATGACCAAATTCTGGGGAAAGCTGTTCCTGATCAACTTCATCATGGGGGTGGCCACCGGCATCGTCCAGGAGTTCCAGTTCGGCATGGCCTGGAGCGAGTACAGCCGGTTTGTGGGGGACGTGTTCGGCGCCCCGTTGGCGCTGGAGGCGCTCCTTGCCTTCTTCGTTGAATCCACGTTCCTGGGGCTGTGGATCTTCGGGTGGAAGCAACTCAAGCCGCAGATCCACCTGGCCTGCCTGTGGGTGGCGGTGGCGGGTTCGATGTTCTCCGCGTACTTCATCATCGTGGCCAACAGCTGGATGCAGCACCCCGTCGGCGTGGAAATGGTGGACGGGCGCCCGGTGATGACCGATGCGTGGGCCGTGTTCACCAACAACACCGCGCTGGTGGCGGTCCCGCACACCCTGTTCGGCGCTCTGGCCGTCGCCGGCGGCTTCCTCCTGGGCATCGCCTGGTACCACCTGTGGCGGCGGCGGCGCGACGGCATCGACACCGTGGATCCGGACGGCATGGTGGTTCCCGGGGCCGCACCACACATCCCTGGCCGCGACCGCACGGACCACCGCGTGTGGATCCGCTCCCTGCGCATCGGCGCCGCGGTGGCGATGATCTCGTTCGCCGGCACCGCCGTCACCGGAGACATCCAAGGCAAGCTGATGTTCGAACAGCAGCCCATGAAGATGGCGGCAGCGGAGGCAGCGTGCCACGACGGCACCGGGTTCTCCGTCCTGAGCATCGGCAACCTGGGCTCGCAGGACTGCGATGACATCGTGGCCGTGGTGGAAGTGCCGGGCATCCTCTCCTTCCTCGCCAAGGGCGACTTCAGCACCGAAGTCCCTGGTGTGAACACGCTCCTGCCGCAGTACCAGGAGAAGTACGGCACGCACCTGCCGGACAACCCCATCTACGGCGATCGCGCCGGCCAGGAAATCGAATACCTGCCGGTCATGGAGGTCACGTACTGGGGCTTCCGGATGATGATCGGGTTTGGAGCCCTCGCGGCCCTGGCCGCACTGGTGGCACTGTGGCTGACGCGGAAGGGCACCGTGCCGCAGTCCCGCTGGCTCATGCGCCTGGCCGTCTTCGGGATCCTGGCACCCTTCGGAGCCAATGCAGCCGGCTGGATCTTCACGGAGATGGGCCGCCAGCCGTTCGTGGTGGCCCCGAACCCGGACCCCAACGGCATCGACCAGGTCTTCATGTTCACGGCCGCGGCAGTATCCCCCGGGGTCTCGGCAGGGGAGCTGCTGGGTTCCCTGGTCACCCTGACCGCCGTCTACGCTGTCCTGCTGGTGGTGGAAGTCAGGCTCCTGGTGAAGTACATCCGCGGCGGAGTTGCCTCGGCCATGCCTGAACTTGCCCACGCCCCCGTGGACGAGAAAGAAGACGCGACAGCCGGCGATGACGGACCAGGCGGCACGACGCACGCCGACGACGTCCTGGCCTTCGCCTACTAGGCGCACAGAACAAAAAGCAGAGGAATCGAAAAATGGAACTGCTGCCAACCATCTGGTTCGTCGCCATCGCGGTGCTGTGGACGGGGTACCTCTTCCTGGAGGGTTTCGACCTCGGCGTGGGAATGCTCATGAAGGCCTTCGCCCGCAATAACACCGAACGCCGCGTCCTGCTGAACACCATCGGCCCGGTGTGGGACGGCAACGAAGTGTGGCTGCTGACGGCCGGCGGCGCTACCTTTGCGGCCTTTCCGCTGTGGTACGCCTCCCTCTTCTCCGCCCTCTACCTTCCGCTGCTGGTGGTCCTGGTGGCGCTGATCTTCCGCGCCGTGGCCTTCGAATACCGCGGCAAGGTGGACACGGACAGGTGGCGCTCCACCTGGGACTGGGCCATCGGCCTGGGCTCCTTCTTCGCAGCCTTCGGGGTAGGCGCCGCGCTGGCGCTGACCACGACGGGCCTGCCCCTGAACGCCAACGGCGACCGCGTGGGCGGGCCGATGTCCTGGTTCAGCGGCTATGCCGTGCTGGGCGGGCTGGCAGTGGTGGGCTTCTCCCTGCTCCACGCGCTCGCCTTCATCGCCCTGAAGACCGACGGCGGCATCCGCCACCGGGCGCGGCGCTGGTTCGTGCAGCTGCTTCCGGTGTTGCTGTTGCCGATCGCCGCCTGGGCGCTCGCCATCCAGTGGCAGGCGGGCAAGACCTGGACCTGGGCAGCGGTGATCCTGGCCGTTGCTGCCGCCGCGGCTGCCTGGCTGCTGGCGCGTGCCGGTGCGGAAGGGCGGGCATTCCTGGCGCTGGGGACCTTCCTGGTACTGGGGACCACTGCCATCTTCGGCGCCGTGTTTCCCGTGGTGCTGCCCTCCACCATCGACACGGCCTTCAACCTTACGGTCACCAACGCCTCCTCCTCGGACTACACCCTGGGCCTCATGAGCGTCGTGGCCGCCATGGGACTGCCGTTGGTCATCGCCTACCAGGCCTGGACGTACTGGGTGTTCCGGCGCAGGGTCAGCGCAGCCCACATTCCGGATGCGCACAGCTTCCTGCCCGCGGTGGCCGCCAGGGCCCTGACCACGAGGGGCTGACATGCGCCCCGAGTTCCCCTCCGGCCCGTCGACCCGCGCCGCCCTGTACCTGCTGGGTCTCCTCGCCGCGCTTAAGGCCCTGTCCCTAGTACTGATCGGAGGGGCGCTCGCATCCGTGCTGGCCGGCCTCTCCGCCGGGGACCCCGCCTGGGGCGAGGGCATTGCGGCAGGCGCTGCCGGCGTCGTCCTCCGTTCCCTCACGGTGTGGGGGCAGGCGGTGGCCGCCCGGCGTGCGGCGCTGGGGGTCAAGGAGGAACTGCGCTCCCAACTGCTGGAGCGGGCGCTGCGCAACGGTGTCCGCAGCGCGGGACCGGCGGACGGCGGGCTGGCCGTACTGGCCACCCGTGGACTGGACGCGCTGGACAGCTACTACACCCAGTTCCTGCCGGCCTTGGTGAACTGCGCGGTGGTTCCGCTGCTGCTCGGCGCCAGGATCCTGTTCGCGGACTGGGTAAGCGCCTTGGTGGTGGTGCTCACCGTACCGCTGGTGCCGCTGTTCATGGTCCTCATCGGCCGGTACACCGAGGACCGCGTCCGCGAGGCCCAGGGGGCGCTGGCAAGGCTGTCCGCGCACATGCTGGAGCTGGCCAGGGGCCTGCCGGTCCTGGTGGGGCTGGGCCGTGCCGTTGCCCAGCGGAAGGCCCTGGAGGAGATCTCCGGGGAATACCGCTCGCGCACCATGGGAACACTGCGGACCGCCTTCCTGTCCGCGCTGGCGCTGGAACTCATCGCCACCATCTCCGTGGCCGTCGTGGCCGTGTTCATTGGCGTCCGGCTGGTGCACGGCGACATGCCGCTGGAAGCCGGACTGCTGGCCCTGATCCTGGCGCCGGACTGCTACCTTCCGCTGCGTGAGCTCGGCACGGCCCACCACGCGAGCGACGACGGACGGGTGGCGCTCGCCGAAGCGAACGCCGTGCTGGACGCCCCGGAGCCGGCTCCGCTGGCCGTACCAAGGGCCACCGCAGCAACGTGCGACGGCGGCACGCCGGCCGGGACGGTCCGTGTCAGCGGCCTTACGGTCACCTACGGAGGGAGGGCCGCCGTCGGCCCGCTCTCCTTCGTGGCGCCCGCCGGCAGGATCACCGCCCTGGCCGGACCCAGCGGAACGGGCAAGAGCACCGTGCTGGGTGTCCTTGCCGGGACCGTGGGCGACGGGGGAGGCGCCACTGTCACCGGCGCCATCACCGGCCTGGACCGGAACGCGCTGGCGTGGGTGCCGCAGCATCCGGCAACGGTGGCCGACTCAGTGCTCGGCGAGGTTGAGCTCTACTGCCCCGCGGCACCCGAAGGTCCGGACCAGGATGCGGTGGTGCGGCCGGCTGCCGACGTCGCACGGGAATGCCTGGAACAAGCGGCGGCAGGGCACCTTGCAGGCAGGCGCCCCGCCGAACTGAGCCCCGGAGAACTGCGCCGGGTTGCCCTGGCGCGGGGCCTCGCGCGGGTGGCGGCCGGAGCCACCGTCCTGCTGCTCGACGAACCCACAGCACACCTGGACCAGGCCTCCGCCGTCGTCGTCGAAGAGGCAGTGGCGCGGCTGCGCGGCCGGGTCACCGTGATCCTGGTGGCCCACGAGGACCGCACCCGCGCGCTCGCCGACCACATCGTTCCGGTTACCCAGGCTGCGCCGGGGACCGCCGCGGCCCCGCTCACGGCAGGCAAGTCCGGGACGGCCGGGGGACTGCCGACGCCCGTGGCCCCTGAAACCCCCGGGACTGCGGGGGCCCCGGCCACGACCGGCGCAAGCGGCGGACAGGACATGCCCGTCCCGCCCGCACCGGGCCGCCTGCTGGCAGGCATCCTGTCCCCGGTCCGGGGCACGTTCCTGGCCGCAGCGGGGGCGGGGACACTGGCCGCGGTGTTCGCCGTGGCACTGTCCGGACTGTCCGGCTGGCTCATCATCCGGGCCAGCGAACAGCCGCCCATCCTGTACCTGCTGACCGCGATCGTTGGCGTCCGCTTCTTCGGCATCGGCCGTGCGGTGCTGCGCTACTGGGAACGGCTCCTGCTCCACGATGCCGTCTTCGCCGCCCTGACCCGGCTGCGCGGGCGCCTCTGGGAATCGCTGAGCCGCAGGGCCCTCGCCGTGCGGCGCCTGCTGCAGGGCGGGAACGTCCTGGGAACCGTCATCGACGACGTTGATACCGTGCGCGACCTGCTGCCCCGGGTGCTCCTGCCCCCGGTTACGGCTGTTGCAGTGACCGCACTGGCCCTGGGCGCCACCGGAGTCCTCGTCCCGGCCGCACTGCCGGCCGTCGTCGCCGCAGGAGCCGCCAGCCTGTTGCTGGCCCCGTTGCTGGCGCTGTGGGCCGACCGTGCGTCCGCTTCCGCCGAACAGGCACTGCGCCGGGACGTCCTGGGACGCGCTGCGGCAGCACTTGAATCCCGGGCGGACCTCCACGCCAACGGTGTGGCGGCCCGCGTGCTGGCCGGCCTTCGGCGGCGCGACCGCCAGGCCACCGCAGCGTCCCGCCGCTCCGCCTGGGCGGACGGGCTGGGCCATGCGGCAGCCACCGCCGCCTGCGGCACTGCGGCCCTCGCCGCTGCCTGCCTCGCGGCTCCCGGCATCCTCTCCGGAGCGACGGCACCCGCCACGGCGGCCGTCGTCGTCCTTCTCCTGCTGGCGCTGGTGGAACCTTACGCAGCGATGACGACGGCGGTGCGCCAGTTCCCGGCGCTCCGCACCGTGATGGGGCGGATAGGGGAGTCCGGAGTGCTCGGCAGCACGGAAAACGGCGGCGCGGAAGAACCGGCCGCGCGCCGGAAAAGTGCCGGGTCCGAATCGGCCTGTGACGGCCGCATCCCCGTGCCGGAGCGCGCGGGCGGCCGGGCCGGCGTCGAACTGGTCGGCCTCGCCGCTGCGTGGCCGGGTGGACCGGAAGTCTTTTCAGCACTGGATGCGGCTGGGGAGCCGGGACGCTGGCTCGCCGTGACCGGGCCGTCCGGCTCCGGAAAGTCCACGCTCCTGTCCGTCCTGCTGGGCTTCCTGCCCGCAGCCCGAGGCGCGGTCCGGGCCACCGGCAATGTGGCGTGGTGCCCGCAGGAGGCGCACCTGTTCGATTCAACCATCCGGGGAAACCTGCTACTGGGAAGGCCGCAGGATGGAAGGGCACGGGCAGGACAGGTGCAGGGCGGAAATGCGCCCGGGGACACGGACATGCGCCAGGCCCTCGCCGCCGTCGGACTCGCCCCGCTGGTGGACCGGCTGCCGGCCGGGCTGGACACGCGTATCGGCCCCGGCGGGGCATTCCTCAGCGGCGGGGAACGCCAGCGCCTGGCCGTGGCCCGGACCCTGATGACGGGCGCTGAGGTGATCCTGCTCGACGAGCCCACCGCGCACCTGGACAACGAATCCGCTGCGGCCATGATGGCGGACCTGCGGGCGGGCCTCCGGGACCGGACCGTGGTCCTGGTGACCCACCACGCGGCGGACATCAGGCCGGAGGACGCCCGGCTGGTCCTTGACTCCGGTGCTGAGGATACGGCCGCAGAAAACACGGGCGTCCGCGGCTGGGCAGGAGCCGCTGCGGGATAGTCAGCCGTCCACGTCGTGCAGGTGGTGGACCACGTCGTGCAGGAAATAGCGGGCAAGGGTGAGCACCGTGAACTCTGAACCGTTGCTGCGCAGGCCGGTGCGGCCCCAGTCGGACTCCCGCACGGCGGCAAAGGAGTCCGCCACCTGCTGGCCTTCTGCGGTGAGCTCGGCGCTGACCACAGCGGGATCGGCAGAGGCGTAGTCCTTCTCCACCGCGGTGCGGTCCTGGTCCCAGTCAGCGAACCGTGCGTCGTCCTGTTCCAGCATCAGGTTCAGCCGCTGGTCGAAAAGGCTGAACACATCCCGGACATGGCAGGCGTATTCCAGCGGCGACCAGGTGCGGTCATCCGGGCGTTCAGTGGCCCCCGGGCGGCGCAGGACCGCCCGCCAGCGCGGCAGCATGTTCGCAATGGTGCCGGGAACGGTGGACGGTGTGGCCGTGCCGGAATCAAACGAGCATTCGGGGCAGGGCCGCGTCAGGACCCAGGTCCAGTCCTTCTCATCAGGAACGATAGGCATGCCAGCAGTCTAGGCCTGATCGGGCCACGCCATGGCGGGCCCCACCGCATCCACCGCCTGCGAGAGCGGTACGCCCGAACCGTCCCGCCGGCCGTGCTCCTGGGGCAGCGAGCGGGCCACCCCGGCGGCCGAGGACGCCTTGGCAGGACCGTGTCCGGCCCAGGCCAGCAGGAGGGTGTCCTCGCCCTTTAGGAACCGGTGCGCGCGGACCCCGGCCGTGGCACGGCCCTTGGCCGGATACTCCGCGAACGCGGTCACCTTGGCGGTTCCCGGGGCGGTACCCGGCAGGGCGCCCACGGTGCCGGCGATGGTGACCACGACGGCGGTCCCGTCATTGGCCGCCACCACACCGAAGGAGATGACGCGGTCACCGGCGGCGAGCTTGATGCCGGCCATGCCCCCGGCGGTGCGGCCCTGCGGACGGACGACGGCGGCCGGGAACTTCAGCAGCTGCGCCTGGGCGGTGACGAACACGAGTTCCGCATCATCCGCCCCGGCCGGAGCCACGCCCACCACGAAGTCCTTGTCCTTCAGGGAGATGATCTCCCAGTCCTCGCGGTTCAGCGGATAGTCGGGCTGGACGCGCTTCACCACGCCCTGGGCCGTGCCGATGGCCAGCACCTCATCCAGCGGAACGAACGCCACCAGCGACTCGCCCTTGAGCAGCGTCAGGAACTCCTTGGCCGGAACGCCCCCGGCCAGGTTGGGCAGCCCGGCCACCGGCGGCAGGACCGGCATGTCCATGACCTGCAGGCGCAGCATCCGGCCCAGGGAGGTGACGGCCGCGATTTCGCCGCGCGCCGTAGTCTTCACCACGGAGGCATAGACATCATGCTTGCCGCGCGGGCCGGCCTCAGCCAGCGGTTCCCGGTTGCTGGTGCGGGCCACCTGGCCCGAAGCGGTGAGGATTGCCCAGCAGGGATCGTCGGCGATCTCCAGGGCCAGCGGCGTGGCCTTGCCCTTCTTGGCACCGGCAACCTCGGCAGCGACGGTGGGGGAGACAGCTTCGGACTCCAGCAGCACGGTGCGCCGCGGGCTGCCGTGGGCTTCGGCGATGGCGGCGAGCTCGTCGGACACCAGGGTCCGCAGCCGTTCATCGGAGCCCAGGATCGCCTCAAGTTCAGCGATTTCCCGCCGCAGTTCGTCCTGTTCCTTCTCCAGCTCGATCCGGGAGTATTTGGTCAGCTGCCGGAGCCGCAGCTCCAGGATGTAGTTCGCCTGGACCTCGGACAGGTCGTAGATGGACATCAGCCGCTCGCGGGCGGCGGCGGCCTCGTCCGAGGACCGGATGATCTGGATGACCTCGTCGATGTCCACGATGGCAATGAGGAGGCCCTCCACCAGGTGCAGGCGGTCCTTCTTCTTCCCTAGCCGGAAAACGGTGCGGCGGCGGACCACGTCAAGGCGGTGGTTGACGTAGACGGTGAGCAGCTGGACCAGCCCCAGGGTCTGCGGCTGCCCGTCCACCAGCGTGACGTTGTTGATGCCGAACGAGTCTTCCATCGGCGAGTACCGGTACAGCTGCTGCAGGACCGCGTTCGGGTTGAAGCCGTTCTTCAGCTCGATGACCAGGCGCAGGCCGTGCTTGCGGTCGGTCAGGTCCACGATGTCGCTGATGCCGGTCAGTTTCTTGGCGTTGACGGCGTCCTTGATCTTCTCGATCACCTTCTCCGGACCCACCATGTAGGGGAGTTCGGTGACCACCAGGCCGGTGCGGCGGGCCGAGAGCTGCTCGATCTCCACCTTGGCGCGGGTCTTGAACGAGCCCCGGCCGGTCGCGTACGCGTCGCGGATCCCGTCGAGGCCGACAATCCGGCCGCCGCTGGGCAGGTCCGGCCCCGGCACGAAGCGCATGATGTCGTCCAGCGTGGCATCCGGGTGGGCGATCAGGTGCCGGGCGGCATTGATCACTTCCACGAGGTTGTGCGGTGCCATGTTGGTGGCCATGCCAACGGCAATGCCGGTGGCCCCGTTGACCAGCAGGTTGGGGAATGCCGCCGGGAGGACATCCGGCTGGGTCAGCTGGTTGTCGTAGTTGGGGACAAAGTCCACCACGTCCTCGTCGAGGTGGTCCGTCAGCGTCAGCGCGGCAGCCGCAAGCCTTGCCTCGGTGTACCGGGGAGCCGCCGGGCCGTCGTCGAGCGACCCGAAGTTGCCGTGCCCGTCGATCAGCGGGAGGCGGAGGGAGAAGTCCTGGGCCATCCGGACCATGGCGTCGTAGATGGCGGTGTCGCCGTGCGGGTGCAGCTTGCCCATGACCTCGCCCACCACGCGGGCGCTCTTGACGTGCCCGC
The DNA here is from genome assembly GCF_044754925.1 of Pseudarthrobacter sp. NPDC092424. Lineage (NCBI taxonomy): Bacteria > Bacillati > Actinomycetota > Actinomycetes > Micrococcales > Micrococcaceae > Pseudarthrobacter > Pseudarthrobacter sp. NPDC092424. The sequence goes on from NZ_JBIVQC010000002.1 coordinate 126,890, forward strand.
GGTCAGGCCGCAGTCCCATGTCGCTCATCATGTAGAGGATGCGCCGCTGCACCGGCTTCAGGCCGTCCCGGGCATCCGGCAGCGCCCGGGAGTAGATCACCGAGTAGGCGTACTCCAGGAAGGAGCCTTCCATTTCGGAGGTGACATCGATGTCCACGATGTTCTCCGTGTAGGGAGTGCTGTCCACGGGAGGGGCTGAAGATTGGCGGCGTGCCATGGGGCTGGTAAATCCTTCTTGGGGGAGCTGTGCAGGCCACGGGTGCGCTGCGGAAGTTTTTGGCTAGGCTAAGCCTATGGTGGATCGGCCCGGGGACGGCGAATATCCGGAACATTGGGAGGCCGATGTCGTCCTGCGTGACGGCGGCACGGCCCACTTGCGGCCCATCCATCCATCGGACGCGGACGCCGTCCAGGCATTCCACGCCGGGCAGTCGCAGAACTCAATCTACATGCGGTTCTTCGCCTTCAAGGCCCGGCTGTCCAGCAAGGAGCTCAAACGCTTCACGGAAGTGGACTACAGGGACCGGGTGGCGTTCGTCATCACCATAGGCGGCGCCATCATCGGCATTGGCCGCTACGACCGCCTCGACGATCCAACCGAGGCGGAGGTGGCCTTCAACATCGCCGACGCCCACCAGGGCCGCGGAATAGGCTCCATCCTGCTGGAACACCTGGCCGCGGCGGCGCACGAGAACGGGATCCGGAGGTTCAGCGCGGAGGTGCTGCCGGAAAACCGCAAGATGCTGATGGTCTTCGCCGATGCCGGCTACGACGTCAAGCGCCATTTCGACGACGGCGTCGTCAGCCTGGAGTTCAACATCGACCCCACGGAGAAATCCCGGGCCGTCATGGAGGCACGCGAGCACCGCGCCGAGGCCAGGAGCGTACGGGACCTGCTGACGCCGTCGTCCGTCGCAGTAATCGGTGCCAGCCGCAAATGGGGCACTGTGGGGTACCAGCTGCTCGAGCACATCATCGAAGGGCACTTCCCCGGCCGGATCTACGCCATCAATCCCGAAGCGCTGGAACTGGCCGGCATGCTCTCCTTCGGCAAGCTGGCAGAGGTTCCCGAACCGGTCCAGCTGGCCGTGATTGCGGTGCCCTACGAAGAGGTCGCCCAGGTGGTGGCCGAGTGCGCGGCGGCCGGCGTGAAGGGGCTGGTCATCGCCTCCGCCGGTTTTGCCGAGGACGGCGAACGGGGCCTCGCCCGGCAGCGGGACCTGGTACGGCAGGCGCGGGCCAGCGGCATGCGGGTGATCGGTCCGGCGTCGCTGGGCATCGTCAACACCCATCCCGACGTCTCGCTGAACGCGTCCATGGCCCCGGCACTGCCCGCCCGCGGCGGCCTGGGACTGTTCAGCCAGTCCGCTGCCATCGGGGTGTCGCTGTACGCGGCCTCCAGCCGCCGGCAGCTGGGGCTGTCCACGTTGCTCTCCGCGGGTAACCGGGCGGACGTCTCCGGCAACGACATGATGCAGTACTGGGAGGACGACGCCGATACCACCGCCGTGGGGCTCTATCTGGAGTCGATCGGGAACCCGCGTAAATTCTCCCGGCTGGCCCGCCGCCTGGCCCGCACAAAGCCGGTCATCGTGGCCAAGTCCGATGCCATGGGCCTGCGTCTGCCGCCCGGACATGCCGTGCGCACCACGCAGGCACCGGCCGGCGCCCTGGACGCCATGCTCCGGCAGTCCGGCGTGATCCGGGTGGAAACCATTGAACAGCTCGTGGACGTTGCACAGGTGGTCTCCGGGCAGCCGCTGCCGGCGGGCCCCGGTCTGGCGCTCTTCAGCAACTCGGACGCTCTGGGCAAGGTGGTGGCGGACAGCGCGGCCGCGCACGGGCTCACCGTGGCCCGGCTGCTCGCGGGCATCGACCTCGACGCCGGACAGTCCGTGGCGCTGCCTGCGCTGCGCGCGGCGCTCAGCGGCGCCCTGGCGGATCCAGCCGTGCACGCGGTAGTGGCCGCGCTGCTGCCTGCCCGCGGCCTCACCGTGGACAGCATTGCCGGGGTCCTTGCCGAATGTTCCAAGGCCGCCGGCAAGCCTGTCCTGGCGGCCTTCACCGGCATCCTTGACCCGTCCGTATACGTGGAAGGCATGGTGGGTCCGGCGGGCAATGCCATCCCGTGCTTCTCCAACCCCGGCGCGGCCGTGGCCGCGCTGGCATCCGTGGTGCGGTACGCGGAGTGGTCCGCCCGCGACCACGGACACTTCGTGGAACCGGCCGGCTGCGACCCCGCCGCCGCGTGGGACGAACTGCAGCTGCTGCTGCGGGACGTCAAGGGCGAGCAGCTCAAGCAGCTGGACCCCGCGGCGGCGGCCTCCCTCCTTGGCCACTACGGCATCACCGTGCTGCCCTCCAAAGGCTTCACCACCCCGGATGAAGCGGTGGAAGCCGCCAACGCGCTCGGCTGGCCGGTAGCGCTCAAGACCACGGAACCGGCGCTGCGGCACCGGCTGGACCTGGGAGGCGTCCGCCTGGACATCCAGGATGCCGGCTCGTTGCGGCAGAACGTGGTGCAGATGCGCCGCGCGCTGGCGTCCTACGGGGAGGCTGCGCTGGAAGTCCAAAGCATGGCGCCGGTGGGACAGGCCTGCACCTTCCGGGCCATCGAGGACCCGCTGCTGGGGCCGGTGATCTCCTTCGGGCTCGCCGGTGACGCCGTCAACCTGCTGGACGACTGGGCGCACCGGGTGCCGCCGCTGTCCGCGGCCGATGTCCACGACTTTGTCCGGGCGCCGCGGGCTGCCCGGAAGCTTTTTGGTTACCAGGGGCTGCCCGCGGTGGACATCGCGGCGCTGGAGGACCTGGCAGGCCGGCTGGCCTGGCTCAAGGACAACCATCCGGAGATCGCCCTGGTGGAATTCAACCCGGTACTGTGCGGCACCTCGGGGGCCACCATCCTGGCCGCAGACGTCCGGATCGGCAATGCCGCCCAGCGGACGGACAGTGCCAGGCGTGCCATGCTGGGCTGAAGCGGTTAGCAAGTCCCCGGCCGATCTGTGAAAATGGGGGAATGAGCTCCCAGCCTCCAGCATCGGCGCCGCAAACGCCCGGCCACGAAAACCAGGCAGTCCGCCACCACAGCTCACACAGCCACAGTGAACAGGGCCAAAGCCTGGACGGCGCCCTCCAGAAGGCAGGCTTCTACCCGCGCCTGGTGGCCGACGTCGTGGATGATGCGCTGGACGGCCGGGACTGCGTGGCTCACCTGGTCCACCTGGAAACACACTTCGACCGCGCCGAGGTGCGCCGCCACATCACCGTCCTGGTCCTTACCGCCGACATGCTGGTGATCACGCACGTGGACGACCAGCAGCTCGACGAGGCAGGCGAGCAGATCGTCGCCCAGATCTCCACCGAATCGGTGCCGGTGGCGCAGATCCGCTCCGTTGTCCTGAGCTACATGTACGCCCAGCCCCAGGACTACAAGCCGTCCGATCCCGTGCGGGAGATGACCCTTTCCATCGCGTGGTCGGGCGGGCAGCGCCTGGACATGGGCCCTGCCACCTGCGGCGACCCGCAGTGCGAGGCGGACCACGGCTACAGCGGCACCATCAGCCAGGAGGACATCGTCCTGCGGATCAGCGCCGAAGCGGACGGCCTGCAGGCTGTCCAGGACGCCAAGCTGTTTGCCCGGGCCCTCCGTGCAGTCAACACCGGGTCGGCCGCACCGGCACCGCGGCCGCAGTCCCTGCCGCCGCGGCCCCGCGCCGGAGTATTCGGCAACCGCCTGAGCCGCGGCCACCAGCAGCGCTGAGATGCCCGCAGACCAACACGTTGCCGGCGGCGCCACTGCTGCGGCGAAAAACCATACTCCGGCCCTGCCTCCCGCCCCCGCCTACGGACGGCGCTCGGTCGCCGAGGTTCTCTCCAGCTCCGCCGCCAGCGTGGGCGTGCCCGGGTTCGCCAACGTCCTGGGCCTGCCCGCCGCCTCCCGGGTGTGCGTTGTGGTGGCGGACGGGCTGGGGCGGAACCTCCTAAAGCAAAAGACCGCCCATACCCCGTTCCTGCGCTCCATCATGCAGGGCGGCCAGGGGGAGGTTCCGGTCTGGCTCGATTCGGCCTTTCCCACCACTACGGCGGCGGCGCTGGCCAGCCTGGGCACCGGGCTTCCCCCCGGGCAGCACGGCATGGTGGGCTATGACGTCCTTGACCCGGCCCAGGACAAGGTGGTCAACCTCCTGGGCAACTGGGACCCCGGCGTGGACCCCTTGGACTGGCAGCCGTTTCCCACCGTCCTGGAACGGGCCGCTGAACACGTGGCCGTTACCACGGTCAGCCTTCCCCAGTTCGGGGACTCTCCCATGACCCGCGCCGTCCTGCGCGGGGGCGCCTTCGTGCCAGGGACCACCGCCCATGCCAGGACAGCAGCCGCCGCCGAAACGATGGCGGCTCCGGGTCCATCACTGATGTACTTCTACGTGAACGAGCTGGACAAGGCGGGGCACCGCTACGGCTGCCAGTCCGCCCAGTGGGAACACCAGCTGGAGGAGCTTGATGCCACCCTCAAGCGGCTCCACGCCACCCTGCCCGCCGGTACCACGGTCCTCCTCACCGCGGATCACGGGATGCTGGACGTGCCGGAGCAGCAGCGGCTGGACTACTCCACCGACCCCGCCCTGATCGAAGGCGTCCGGCACACGGCAGGGGAGCCGCGCATGGTGCACCTCTACCTGGAACCGGGCGCCCGCCCGGGCGCGGCCGCCCGCCTCGCGGAGGCATGGCGTGCCCGCTTCAGAGACCGGATCTGGGCGTTCACCCGGGCCGATGCCCTGGCCGCGGGCCTCTTTGGACCAGTGCGACCGGAAGCCGCCGGCAGGATCGGCGACGTCCTGGTGGCGGCCCGGGACGCGTTGGCCTTCTACGACACCCGACGCGTCCGGCCCGCCGCCATGGAAGTGGTGGGCCAGCACGGCTCGCTGACCAAGGCTGAACGCGAGGTCCCCCTGCTCTGTTTCCAGGTCCCGGGCAGGACTGCGCGGCGTGGCTGAACTGGTTTTCTTCTCTGGAACGATGGACTGCGGCAAGTCCACGCTGGCACTGCAGATGGACCACAACCACCGTGCCCGCGGGCGCGGCGGCGTGCGGTTCACCCGCAACGACCGCGCAGGCGAATCACGGATTTCCAGCCGGCTGGGCCTGCAGACGGACGCGGTGGAGGTCCTGGACGGCACCGATTTCTGGGATGAGGTCATGCGCCGCCGCACCCAGGGACAGCGGGTGGACTACCTCATCTGCGACGAGGCGCAGTTCTACTCGCCGGCGCAGATTGAACAGCTGGCCAAGGTGGTGGACGAAATCGACGTTGATGTCTTCGCGTTCGGGATCACTGCCGATTTCCGCACCCGGCTGTTTCCCGGCTCCCAGAGGCTCGTCGAACTGGCGGACCGGGTGCAGGTGCTCCAGGTGGAGGCGCTGTGCTGGTGCGGCCGCCGGGCCACGCACAACGCCAGGACGGTCGACGGCGTCATGGTCACCGAAGGAGCCCAGGTGGTGGTGGGCGATGTGGACATGGACGGCCCCGCGGCGCGGACAGCCGCGGAGCACGTTCCGGTGGTGGGATACGAAACGCTGTGCCGCCGGCATTACATGCGCCGCGTGACCGCGCACGGCGCCACGCTCATGGCCGGGCAGGACCAGTTGCTGCCATTCGACGTCGACGCGTGCCTGTGGCGGGGCTCCGGCGCGCTTTAAGGCGAAAGCAGGCCTAGTCGCTGCGGGTACCGAAGACGATCTCGTCCCAGGACGGGACGCTGGACCGCTTGGGCCGGGCCGGCTGCCGCTCCGGCACCTCAGGGTCAAGCGGGGACGGTGCGCCGGAGGAATCGTCGTCGTTTCGTGGAGCCGGCCTGCGCTGGCTGCCGCCGAGCAGCTCATCCAGCCCCGCGCCGCCGGAACTGCGGCCCGCGCCGCCTCCCGGGGAACCCTTTTGGGGGGACGCCACGATGGTGATCTCGCGCGTGGCGGTGCTGACGCCGTCGTGCAGCCGCAGCGAATCGTCCAGCCCGTCGTCCTCCGCCGTGTCGCGCAGCGGCGGGATGAGGCTCAACCGGGACAGCATGGACGGCCGCGCGTCGCGGCGGCGAATGAAGGATTCGCCGCGGCCCGCCGGAACTTCTTCCGGTTCTTCCGGAAGGTCCGGCTCCTCTTCCTCTTCTTCCTCAGCCACCACTTCGGAGGGCCGCGGGTGGGCGGCGGGAACCCCGTGGGTCAGGAGGAGCGCCAGGGCGTCGTCCGAATCCTCGTCGACACCCAGCCGTTGGCCGCGGCGTGAGCGCAGCATATCCAGCAGCTCATCCGGTTCCGCTCCGGCTGCCGGCTCCTCCCCGGCTGCGGGGACAGGGTGCGGGCCTCGGGCAGGACGGGCGGCGTCTGCGTCCGTCTCGAAATCGAAGGGCCGGTCCGAGACGGCGGACAGCCGGCGGGCCGGAAGCGGTCCGTCCAGCGGCTCCAGCTCGCTCAGCTGCTGCGCCCAGCGGTTGGCATTCTGCAGGGATTTACGGGAAGGGATGAAGGTCCACAGGGCCGGCGGCTCTTCGCCGATTCCGGCGGTGCCGGTGCCGGCTTCGAAGCTGGCGGACACGGTCCAGGTTCCGTCCTGGCGGCGCCAGGAGTCCCACTCCACGCCGGAGGGGTCGATGCCGTGGGCGGAAAGGCGGTGCCCCACCATGTCGGCCAACGTGGCGGGGCTGTCGCCGAACGCCGCACGGTAGGCATCATGTCCGGGAGCGGGAGCCGCCACCTCGACCTTGCGGGCCTGCTGGGCCACGTACTCCCGTTCGGCCAGCACCGGCCCCTCGTAGCGTTCCACCTTGGACAGCGGCAGCCCGGAAAGTTCCGCAACGTCCGCTGCCGTGGCACCGGCCCGGATCCGGGCCTGGATGTCACGCGGAGACATCGGGACGGACGGCCGCTCGGCCGCCTTCCTGGCAGGAGCGCGGCTCGCCGCCCGGAGTGCTTCGTCGATCGGCAGCTGGAACATCTCGCCGCCGGCACCGCTCAACAGGAGGTGCGTCCCGTCGTCGTGTACGCCTACAAGCCGTAGATCCTGCATGCAAATCCTCCACCCTGGCATTACTATCAATCGAAACTCTGCCACCCTCGCGCCGGGAATTGGCTCAAGGTACAGGGCGCGCCGCGAATTAGCGGCAGTCCGGGCGGGGAGGTGCTAGCGGCGCGAGAGTGCGGCGGTCAGCCGCTCAGGGTGCCGCGTGGACGTGAGCCAGTAGGGCGTGCGGTCGGCGGGGTCCGTGATCCGGATCCTGACCACCGGATCGATCCAGCCACGGATGCAGAGGTAGGCAAGCCCGTTGAGCCGGGTCCCGCGTTCGGCTGTTGCTTCGGAACCACGGAAGGCCTCCGCCTCGCCTACGAAGCGGCGTTCGATGGTGGCCCGCCCTACCGTCAGCGTGTCCCCGGTGACCTCGATGGCGGGTGTGGACGTCAGCAGGAGCACGCTGATGATGGCGAACAGCACTCCGGCGGCGGTAAAGCCTGCCGCCATGCTGATGGGGGCAAACACCAGGATCCCTGCCCCGGAGATGCCGGCCGCGATGATCCAGATCCACACGCCGGGCCACAGCTTCTCCCGGTAGATCACCCGGGTGCCGGCTGGCGGAGTGCTGGGAACGGGCGCGGCAGGGCTGGATTCGGGCATGGGGACAGCTTTTCATCTTTGGCCCGCTATTTCATCCCGGCTCCCGCCTGACCGATCCGATGGCCGCCCCCGCGCCTAGGTCAGGCGCAGGGGCGCGGGTTAGAGTGAGTGACTGTGACTGACCTTTCCGCCGCACCAGGCACCGTTATCAACGCAACCCCCGCCGGAGACGAAGCATGGGCACCTACCCTTCAGGTCGGGCTGAAAATGCTGGATCCCGGGTTGGAAGCGCCCTCCTATGCGCATCCCGGTGACGCCGGAGCCGACCTCCGCGCCCGCGAGGACGTCGTCCTCCAGCCGGGGGAGCGCAGGATGGTCCCCACGGGTGTTTCGATCGCCCTTCCTTTTGGCTACGTGGCGCTCATCCACCCCCGCTCCGGCCTGGCCACCAAGCACGGCCTCACCATCGTCAACGCCCCGGGAACAGTGGATGCCGGATACCGCGGCGAAATCGCGGTCACCCTCCTGAACACGGACGCCTCGCAGGCCATAGAACTCCGCCGCGGCGATAGAATTGCCCAAATGGTCATTCAGCGCGTGGAGTACGCACAGTTTGTTCCCGTGGATGAATTAAGCGGATCGGTGCGCGGCACCGGCGGATTCGGCTCCACGGGCGGATTCATCCAGCCCGGGACCTGACTATCCCGGTTTTCGTTACGGCGGCAGCAACGCACGACGGCGGCACCCGCCACGGGCGGGCCCGCGCACCTCACACTAAGGAGACAGCCCCATGGTCTTTGGGCTCGGCAGGAAAACCAAGAAGGAACAGGTCACTGAGCCGGAGGAGTCCCTGACCGCCGCGGAGCTTTCGGACACGGCGGCCGAAGGCGACCACCGGCGGGCCGGCGGCCCGTTCGACGAGTCCGAGGTGACGGGCCGGGATGGCTACGTGGACCTGGGCGCACTGCTGGTTGCACCCTCCGAAGGCCTGCAGCTGCGCCTCGAAGTCGAGGAAGCAACCCAGCGCGTGGTGGCCGTGACCCTTGACCTCAATGGCTCCAGCCTCCAGCTGCAGGCCTTCGCCGCGCCCAAGACCGAGGGGCTCTGGGATGAGATCCGTGGCCAGATCGGCCAGTCCGTCGGCGCGCAGGGCGGACAGGTCGAAGAAATCGAGGGGCCATTCGGCACCGAGCTCATCGCCAGGCTGCCCGCAGCGGCCGCCGACGGCAGCCAGGGCTACCGCGTGGCCCGCTTCGTCGGCGTAGACGGCCCCCGCTGGTTCCTCCGCGGTGTCCTGGGCGGTGCCGCTGCACTGGAACGCCCCGCTGCGGAACCGCTCGAGGCGCTGTTCCGCCAAGTGGTGGTAGTCCGGGGCGACAACCCCATGCCGCCGCGTGACCTGCTGCAGCTTCGGCTTCCCAAGGACGCAACCGCAACACCTCCGGCCGCCGCTCCTGCCCTGCAGGAGCCCGAGCGCGGTCCGGAAACCACACAGATTGGCTGACCCGATGGGCACCGGACGGGGAGCCGCGCCGCCGGACGGCGACGCCGGCTGCCTGTCCCCGAACCGGCTGCCGGCCAAGGGCCGGGTGCTGTGCCGCGGCCGGATCGAGTCGGTGACGTACGTTCCGTCGGGTGAAGCCCCGGCGTTCACCGCCATCGTGACGGACACCGCAGCCGGCAGGACCGGCAGGCCAGCCCGGCCGGGCGGGGAGCACGGCCGGCTTCGGGTCGTTTGGCTGGGCCGCCGCCGGGTCGCCGGGATCGGGCCCGGCACGGAACTGCGGCTCGAGGGCATGCTCTCCCACAGCCGCGGCCTGCCCACCATGTTCAATCCGCGCTACGAAATACTGTCCCGCCAGGAGAATGAATGACACCGTCCCAGCCCGGGCCGACGCCCGGCCAACGCCGCAATGCCGCATCGGGAGGCAACCACACGGGCGCCGGTGACCAACAGGAAGGGACTCCCATGGCGGACATTGCCGCAGGCTACGCAGCCAAGGCCGGCCTGCACCGCACCCACGATGGCCGCGTGGATGTGCTGCGCAGCGCCGGCGGTGTCCAGGGCATCGCCGAGAGCATCCTGCCTGGCCTGGTGTTCCTGGTGGTCTTCACGGTCACCCGGGAGCTGACCCCCTCACTGGTGGCGGCCCTGGCAGGCGCCGCGGTGTTCACCGTGGTGCGCCTCATCCAGCGGCGACCCCTGACCCAGGCCCTGGCCGGTGTGCTGGGCGTGGGAATTTCGGCGTGGCTGGCCAACACCACGGGCAAGGCCGAGGACTTCTACCTGCCCGGCTTCTTTACGAACGCCGGCTACATCGTGGCGATGGTGATTTCGATCCTGGCCAAGTGGCCGGTCGCAGGGCTGCTTTTCGGCTTCATCCGGAACGAAGGCCTCGACTGGCGGAAGGACCCGGCGCGGCTCAAGGCCTACCGGCTGGGCACCTGGATCATCGTTGCCGTCCTGGCGCTGCGGCTCGCTGTGCAGGTGCCGCTTTACCTGATGGGCCCGGACGGACTCACCGCCCTGGCCACGACGCGGCTCATCATGGGCGCGCCGCTGTACATCCTGGGCGTGTGGGTGGCCTGGCTGGTCACCAAGCCGGCACCTGCCGCCGCCTAACCGTCGAAACCGTCATCCTCCAGGGCCTGCTGCGGCGCCGCCTGAACCGCCGTGCCGGGAGCTGCGGCTTCAGCCGGTTCCGCTGACAACAGCGCCCGCAGCTCGTCTTCCGCAGCGATGGTGGTCACGAAGAACAGCTCGTCGCCGCCGTCGATGACGTCGTCCCGGCTAGGGGTGATGGGCGCATGGTCGCGGAGGATGGCCACCAGGGTGGAATCCTCCGGCCAGCGGATGTCGCCTACCGTCTTCCCGATCACGTGCGAATCGTGCGGGACGGTGAACTCCACCAGCGATGACACGCCGGTTTGCAAAGTGAGGAGGCGGACAAGGTCGCCGATCTCGACGGCCTCCTCCACCAGTGCGGTCATGAGCTGCGGCGTGTTGACTGCGACGTCGACACCCCAGGAGTCGTTGAACATCCAGTCATTCTTGGGGTTGTTCACCCGCCCCACGGTCCTGCCCACGCCGAACTCCGTCTTGGCCAGCAGCGAGACCACCAGGTTGACCTTGTCGTCACCGGTGGCGGAAACCACTACGTCCGCTTCCTCGACCTTGGCGCCCTGCAGGGTGCTCAGTTCGCAGGCATCACCAACCAGCCAGTGTGCGCCGCGCAGCCCGCTGCGGCCGATGACCTCCGGTTTTTGGTCGATCAGCAGGATCTCGTGGCGGTGGGCCAGCAGTTCCCTGGCGATGGACGAGCCGACGCTGCCGGCGCCAACAATCACGACTTTCACTGGAACTCCTTGGCGGGTGCTTTGGCCAGGACCTGGGCAACCTGGGCGCTGCGGTCCACATGCAGCATGGCATGGACGGTGTCGCCGTCCTGGTAGGCGGTTCCGGCGTCCGGCAGCATGCCCTCGCCAAAGCGGGTCAGATACGCCACGCGGATACCCGCGGCCGCCTCGATGCTGCTGATCCGGTGCCCCACCCAGGCGGCGTCCAGGTCCAGTTCGGCCAGGACCAGCCGGCCGGACGGTTCGCGGAAGTCGCCGGCCAGGTGCTGTTCGGGCAGGATCCGGCGCAGGACCTGGTCTGCGCTCCAGCGGACTGCCGCGACCGTGGGAATGCCCAGCCGCTGGTAGATTTCGGCCCGGCCGGGATCATAGATCCGGGCTACCACGTGCGGGACGTGGAAGGTTTCGCGCGCCACCCTGGTGGCCAGGATGTTCGAGTTGTCGCCGCTGGAAACGGCGGCGAAGGCGTAGGCCTCGTCAACGCCGGCCTGCCGCAGAGTATCGCGGTCGAAGCCCACGCCGGTCACCTTGCGGCCCGTGAAGCCCTGCCGGAGCCGGCGGAAGGCCCGGTCGTCCTGGTCGATGATGGCCACGGAATGGCCGGCATCTTCGAGCGTGTGCGCCAGGGTTGCACCCACCCGGCCGCATCCCATGATCACGAAGTGCGCCACCGTTTCTCCTCTTCATCACCGACAACGTGCTGCAGCACGAAACTCTACCGGCCCGTCCCCTCATCGCGCCCGGGGCGGGCCGTCATGACATCCCCCGGGAATCAGACTAGCTTTGTGGGGTGCTGACAATATTCAATGCCGCCAAGCGGGTGCTGGTGGGCAGGCCGTTCAGGAATGACCGCCTGACCCACACGTTGCTGCCCAAGCGGATCGCACTCCCGGTGTTCTCCTCCGACGCCTGGTCCTCCGTAGCCTACGCCCCGGATGAAATCCTCCTGACCCTGGCACTCTCCGGCGTCAGCGCTGTCGCTTTCTCGCCCTGGGTGGGCCTGGCCGTCATGGTGGTGCTGCTCACGGTGGTGGCCTCCTACCGCCAAAACGTCCACGCCTACCCCTCCGGGGGAGGCGATTACCAGATTGCCAACGAGAACCTGGGCAGGTACGCCGGCCTGACGGTGGCGTCCGCGCTGCTGGTGGACTACGTCATGACAGTGGCGGTATCCATGGCCTCGGCCGCCTCCTACGTGACGACCGCGATTCCGGCGCTCCACGGCCAGCAGGCTCTCGTGGCGGCAGCCGGCGTGGCGGGCCTGGCGCTGGTAAACCTGCGCGGCGTCAAGGAAGCCGGCACGCTCTTCGCGGCCCCGTCCTACATCTTCATGGTGGCCATCCTGGGCATGACGGCGGTAGGGCTTTTCCAGGCCTCCACCGGCACGCTGGGGGAGGCGCCGTCGGCCGCCTTCACCATTGTTCCCGCCCCAGGCTTTGACGAGGGGCTGGTGGGCCTGGCGGGGGCCTTCCTGCTTTTGCGCGCCTTTTCCTCGGGCGCCGCGGCGCTGACGGGAGTGGAAGCGATCAGCAACGGGGTGCCCAACTTCCGTCCGCCCAAGAGCAGGAACGCCGCCACCACCCTGCTGCTGCTGGGACTGCTGAGCGCCGCCATGTTCGCCGGTGTCATCTACCTGGCCAACGCCACCAAGGTCCACATCGTCCTGGATCCTGCCACGGAGTTCCTGCTGGACGGCAAACCCCTGCCCGAGGGGTATATCCAGAACCCGGCCATCAGCCAGATCGCGCAGACCATTTTCGGCGCGGGATCCCTCCCGTTCTACCTGGTGGTTGCCGCCACCGGCCTCATCCTGGTTTTCGCATCCAATACTGCCTTCAACGGTTTCCCGGTCCTGGCCTCCATCCTGGCCCAGGACGGCTATCTGCCCCGCCAGCTCCGCACCCGCGGCGACCGCCTGGCTTTCAGCAACGGCGTGCTTGCCCTTGCCGCCGGAGCGCTGCTCCTGATCCTGGTGTTCAACGCCGACGTCACCAAGCTCATTCAGCTGTACATCGTGGGAGTCTTCATTTCCTTCACAGCCAGCCAGCTGGGCATGATCCGGCACTGGGGCAGGGAGCTCAAGCTGGCCCGGGACAAGGCCGCCCGGCTGCGCATGGCAAAGTCGCGGGCGATTAACAGCGTGGGCTTCGGCATGACTGCGCTGGTCCTGGTGATCGTCGTTGTCACCAAGTTCGAGCAGGGCGCGTGGATTGCGCTGATCGTCATGCTGGGCCTGTTCCTGGTGATGTGGAGCATCCGGGCGCACTATGACAACGTGGCCAAGGAACTGGCCGTGGACGAGGATTCCTCCCCGCGGGCCCTGCCTACCCGGGTGCACGCGGTGCTGCTCGTCTCGCACGTGCGCAAGCCTGTGCTGCGCGCCCTCGCTTACGCCCGCGCCTCGCGGCCCTCAAGGCTGGACGCAATCACGGTGGACATTGATGCGGAGGAAACAGCCGGCACCGTGGCTGACTGGGAAAAGCTGGAGATTCCCGTGCCTCTGACGGTACTCGCCAGCCCGTACCGGGAAACGGTGACGCCCATCATGGAGTACATCAAACAGATGCGGCGCGATTCGCCCCGCGACCTGATCGTGGTCTATATCCCCGAGTATGTCGTGGGCAAGTGGTGGGAGCAGCTGGTCCACAACCAGACTGCACTGCGCATCAAGACCCGGCTGCACTTTGAACCCGGCGTCATGGTGGCCAGCGTTCCCTGGCAGCTCAAATCATCCGAAGAAGCCAAGAACATGCAGGACGTGCAATGACCTCCCACAGCCCACAGCCCGCCGGCGCCCGGCCGGAATCTCCCGCCCGGGAACACCGTGAAGCCATCCTGGACATCGGGCCCGTGGCCCACGGCGGGCACTGCGTCGCCCGCGAGGGCGGCCGGGTGGTGTTCGTCCGGCACGGCATCCCGGGCGAAAAGGCCAGAGTCCGGTTCACGGACGCCGCGGAGAACGCCAAATTCTGGCGCGCCGACGTCGTGGAAGTCCTGGAGGGCTCGCCGGACCGCGTGGAGCACTTCTGGCATCCCGCGGACTCCGGGCGCGCCTGGTCCCACGGGCATCCGCCGGTAGGCGGCGCCGAATTCGGCCATATCGCCCTGCCCCGGCAGCGGCGCCTGAAAGCCGAGGTGCTGGCCGAGCAGCTGCGGCGGCTGGCCGGCGTGGACCGCCTGCCATCCGGCGCGGACCTTTCCGCCGACGGCGGGATCGCCGTGGAGGCCGTGGGAGGGGCACACCGGGAGGAAGGGATGTCCGACGCCGGCGCCGGACTCGGGTGGCGCACGCGCGCCAGCTTCTCGGTGACCCCGTCCGGGCGGCTTGGCATGCATGCCCACCGCTCCGACCACATAGTTCCCGTGCGGGAGATGCCGCTGGCCGGCAGTGCCATCAACGCGCTGCGGCTGTGGGACGTAGACCTGCAGGGCATCGAACGTGTCGAGGTGGCGGCGCCCGCCAACGGGAGCCGGCCGCTGGTCCTGCTGGCACCTGCCCAAGGCACCAGGGGCAAGCGGCTCAGCGCCGTCGCCGCGTCCCTTCCGCAGGACGTGTCCGTGGCAACGTTCGATCCAGCCACCGAGGAGGTGCGCCAGGTCAGGGGCCGCACATGGGTGCAGGAATCCGCGGCAGGACACGACTACCGGGTCACCGGCGCAGGGTTTTGGCAGATCCACCGCGACGCGCCCGGGACACTTGTGGGTGCGGTCACAGATTTCCTCGGCAGCGGCGGCTTCCTGCACCCCGGCTCGGTGGTGGCGGACCTCTACGCCGGCGCCGGGCTGTTCACCGCCGTGCTGGCGGACGCAGTAGGGGAAACCGGCTCCGTCCTTTCCGTTGAAGGGTCACCCGGAACCAGCCGCGACGCGCGGAAAAACCTTCACGCCGCACCCCAGGTGGATATCGTCCAGGGCCGCGTGGAGCGGGTCCTCCGCCAGAAACCGCGGAACTTTGACGCCCTCGTCCTGGATCCGCCCCGGGCGGGAGCGGGCAAGGCCGTGGTGGGGCAGCTGGTGGCCTCGCAGCCGCGGGCCATCGCCTACGTGTCCTGCGACCCGGCCTCATTTGCCCGGGACGTCGGATACTTCCGGCAGGCGGGCTGGGAGCTGCGTGGGCTGCGCGCCTTTGACCTGTACCCGCACACCCACCACCTGGAGACCGTGGCGCTGCTGACTCCGGCGCCATGATGCCGGGATGGTTTTCGACTACGATGGCCCTAGTAGTCCCACGTCGCGCCCGTAATCACGGCCGGCCGTGTGCAATTTTCGGGCCCGAACTAATTAGGGCGTCCTAACTAGCAGGCGGTCAACCGCGCGACAAAGATGAAACTGTTGCGAGAGGAGTCCTGCGATGAGCACTGTGGACAGCTTCGGTTCAAAAGGCAAACTTAATGTAGCCGGAACCGAATACGAAATTTTCCGGTTGAACTCCGTTGAAGGTGCAGAAAACCTTCCGTTCAGCCTCAAGGTATTGCTTGAAAACCTGTTGAGGACCGAGGACGGCGCGAACATCACTGCCGATCACGTCCGCGCCTTGGCAGGCTGGGATCCCAACGCCCAGCCCGATACAGAAATCCAGTTCACGCCGGCCCGCGTGATCATGCAGGACTTCACCGGCGTCCCCTGCGTGGTGGACCTGGCGACCATGCGTGAAGCGGTCAAGGAACTGGGCGGCGACCCCAAGCGGGTCAACCCGCTGGCACCGGCCGAGATGGTTATCGACCACTCGGTCCAGATCGACGCCTTCGGCAACTCCGGCGCACTGGAGCGCAACATGGAGATCGAATACCAGCGCAACGGGGAGCGCTACCAGTTCCTGCGTTGGGGACAGACCGCGTTCGACGACTTCAAGGTGGTTCCCCCGGGAACCGGCATCGTCCACCAGGTCAACATCGAATACCTGGCCCGTACCGTCATGACGCGTGAAGTGGACGGCGCCCTCCGCGCCTACCCCGACACCTGCGTGGGCACCGACTCGCACACCACCATGGTCAACGGCCTGGGCGTGCTCGGCTGGGGCGTCGGCGGCATCGAAGCCGAGGCGGCCATGCTCGGCCAGCCCGTCTCCATGCTGATCCCGCGCGTCGTGGGCTTCAAGCTCAGCGGCAGCATCCCCGCAGGCGCCACCGCAACCGACGTAGTGCTGACCATCACCGAAATGCTGCGCAAGCACGGTGTGGTGGGCAAGTTCGTGGAGTTCTACGGCGAAGGCGTCGCCGCTGTGCCGCTGGCCAACCGCGCCACCATCGGCAACATGAGCCCGGAATTCGGTTCCACCGCTGCCATGTTCCCGATCGACGACGTCACCCTGGACTACCTGCGCCTCACCGGCCGGTCCGAGCAGAACGTGGCCCTCGTCGAGGCCTACTCCAAGGAACAGGGCCTCTGGCACGATCCTTCCCGCGACATCAAGTTCTCCGAGTACCTCGAGCTGGACCTGTCCACGGTTGTTCCGTCCATCGCCGGCCCCAAGCGCCCGCAGGACCGCATCGAACTGACCGAGGCCAAGGACGAGTTCCGCCACGACCTCAAGAACTACGTTTCCCACGAAGCGGACGCCGGCACCCTGGACGAGTCACTTGAGGAATCGTTCCCCGCTTCCGATGCACCGTCCTTCACCGCCGGAGCCACCCATATCTCCGACACCGACCGTGAACCGCCGAAGTATTCGGCAGCGCACGGCGGCGCGGGACGCATCTCCAAGCCCGTGCCGGTCAAGATGGCGGACGGGCGCGAGTTCGAGCTGGACCACGGAGCGGTAACCATCGCCTCCATCACGTCCTGCACCAACACGTCCAACCCCTCTGTCATGCTGGCCGCCGCAGTGCTGGCCCGCAACGCCGTCGAGAAGGGCCTGACCGCCAAGCCGTGGGTCAAAACCTCCGTCGCCCCGGGCTCGAAGGTTGTCACCGACTACTACGAGAAGTCCGGCCTGACCCCCTACCTGGAGAAGCTGGGCTTCTACATCGTGGGCTACGGCTGCGCCACCTGCATCGGCAACTCCGGGCCGCTGGAAGCCGAGATCTCCGAGGCCATCCAGGCCAACGACCTTGCCGTTTCGGCCGTCCTCTCGGGCAACCGCAACTTCGAAGGACGCATCAACCCGGACATCAAGATGAACTACCTGGCCTCCCCGCCGCTGGTCATCGCCTACGCCCTGGCCGGATCCATGGACTTCGACTTCGAGACCGATGCGCTCGGTAAGGACGAGGCCGGCAACGACGTCTTCCTGAAGGACATCTGGCCCAACCCGGTTGAGGTCCAGCAGGTCATCGACTCCTCGATCGACAAGGACATGTTCACCAGGGGTTACGAGGGCGTTTTCGAGGGTGACGAGCGCTGGAAGGCGCTGGACACCCCTGCCGGTGACACCTTCGCCTGGGATCCGAACTCCACCTACGTCCGGAAGCCCCCGTACTTCGAGGGCATGCAGGCGCAGCCCGAACCGGTCAAGGACATTACCGGTGCCCGCGTCCTGCTGAAGCTCGGCGATTCTGTAACCACCGACCACATCTCCCCGGCCGGTTCGTTCAAGTCCGACACCCCCGCCGGGCAGTACCTGCTGGCCAACGGTGTGGAGCGCAAGGACTTCAACTCCTACGGTTCCCGCCGCGGCAACCACGAGGTGATGATCCGCGGAACGTTCGCGAACATCCGCATTAAGAACCAGATCCTGGACGGCGTCGAAGGTGGCTACACCCGCGACTTCACCCAGGAAGGCGGCCCGCAGGCGTTCGTCTACGACGCCGCGCAAAACTACCAGGCAGCCGGCACCCCGCTGGTGGTCCTGGCCGGCAAGGAGTACGGTTCCGGATCGTCCCGTGACTGGGCCGCCAAGGGCACCGCGCTCCTGGGCGTCAAGGCCGTCATCGCCGAGAGCTACGAGCGCATCCACCGCTCCAACCTCATCGGCATGGGCGTCCTGCCGCTGCAGTTCCCGGCCGGCGAGTCTGCAGCCAGCCTCGGCCTGAGCGGCACGGAGACGTTCTCCGTTGAGGGCGTCACCGCCCTGAACGAAGGCACCACCCCGAAGACGCTCAAGGTCACGGCAACCGCCGAAGACGGTTCCGCCACCTCGTTCGACGCCGTCCTGCGCATCGACACCCCGGGTGAAGCGGACTACTACCGCAACGGCGGCATCCTGCAGTACGTGCTCCGGCAGATCTCCGCCAACTAGCGGGTCCTGCCAGCAGGCACCATTTCACCGAAGCCCCGGCCGGTCAGTGACCAGCCGGGGCTTCGGCTTTGCACCCAGATCAACGCGTTAGAGTTAAACGGCACGTCTACCACCCGAAGGAGGGGTCATTGGGAATCTTGGACACCATCCGGAATCCGCAGGACCTGAACGAGTTGACCGAAGAACAGCTGTCGCAGCTGGCTTCGGAGATCAGGGAGTTCCTGATCACGAACGTCTCCCAGACGGGCGGGCACCTCGGACCCAACCTGGGCGTGGTGGAACTGACGCTGGCCGTGCACCGCATATTCGACTCCCCGCGGGACAGCATCGTCTTTGATACCGGGCACCAGTCCTATGTGCACAAACTGCTGACCGGACGACAGGATTTCAGCACCCTCCGCCAGGAAGGCGGCCTTTCGGGCTACCCCTCGCGCGCCGAGTCGGAGCACGACATCGTGGAAAGCTCGCACGCCTCCTCCTCTCTCTCCTGGGCAGACGGCATCTCCCGCGCCCGCCAGCTCACCGGCCAGGGCGACCGGCACGTGGTGGCAGTTGTGGGCGACGGCGCCCTCACCGGCGGCATGGCCTGGGAAGCGATCAACAACATCGCGGCGGACAAGAAGCGCCGCGTAGTGATCGTGGTCAATGACAACGGCCGCTCCTACGCTCCCACCGTGGGCGGCTTCGCCGACTACCTCGCGTCGCTGCGCCCCACCATTGATTCGTTCCGTGCCGCTCCGGCGTACGAGGTGGCCCTGGACTGGTGGAAGAAGAAACTCCAGAACGGCGGCCCCGTCGGCCAGTTCACCTACCGCAGCCTGCATGCCATGAAGAAGGGCATCAAGGACTGGTGGGCTCCCCAGGGCATGTTCGAGGACCTCGGCATGAAGTACATTGGCCCCGTGGACGGGCACAACCTCCAGGCCATGGAGCATGCCCTGTCCACGGCCCGGAACTACAACGGTCCGGTCATCGTGCACGCGATGACCGAGAAGGGCCACGGCTACGCTCCGGCCCGCGCCCATGAG
Organism: Pseudarthrobacter sp. NPDC092424; assembly: GCF_044754925.1. NCBI lineage: Bacteria > Bacillati > Actinomycetota > Actinomycetes > Micrococcales > Micrococcaceae > Pseudarthrobacter > Pseudarthrobacter sp. NPDC092424. Next base: position 146,055 of record NZ_JBIVQC010000002.1, read on the forward strand.
GCTGACCAGTTCCATGCCGTCGGCATCATCGACCCCGAAACCGGTGAACCCACGGGCAGCGGCGGCGCCCAGTCCTGGACGTCCGTCTTCGCAGACGAAATCGCGGACATCGCAGATGAGCGCGAAGACGTCGTCGGCATCACCGGTGCCATGCTCATCCCGGTGGGCCTGCACAAGTTCGCCGCCCGCCACCCGGACCGGGTGATCGACGTCGGCATCGCCGAACAGCATGCCCTCACCTCAGCTGCCGGCATGGCATTTGGCGGACTGCACCCCGTGGTGGCCGTCTACGCCACCTTCCTGAACCGGGCCTTCGACCAGCTGCTCATGGACGTCGCGCTGCACAAGGCCGGCGTGACCATCGTCCTGGACCGGGCCGGCGTCACAGGACCGGACGGCGCCAGCCACCACGGCATGTGGGACATGGCCATGGTCCAGATCGTGCCCGGCCTGCACCTCGCCGCGCCGCGTGACGCCAGCCGGCTTCGGGAAGAGCTCCGCGAGGCGATGGCCATCAACGACGCCCCCACCGTGGTCCGCTTCTCCAAAGGATCGGTCGGCGCAGAAGTCGAAGCGCTCGAGCGGCTCAGCGACGGCGTGGACGTGCTGGCCCGCCGTCCCGCCGGCTCCACCGACAACGACGTCCTGATCGTCAGCGTGGGCGCCATGTCCGAGCTGGCGCTGGATGTCTCCAACCGGCTGGGCGCTCAGGGCATCAGCACCACCGTCGTCGACCCCCGCTGGGTCCTGCCCGTGCGGCGTTCCATCGTGGCGCTGGCCTCGCACCACCGCCTGGTGGTCTGCATTGAGGACGGCGTGCGTGCCGGTGGAGTGGGGTCGCGCATCCGGCAGGAAATGCGTGCCGCCGGGGTGGACACCGCCCTGAACGAGGTGGGCCTCCCCGTCGAGTTCCTGGACCACGGCACGCGCAGCCAGGTCCTGGAGCGCGTCGGCGTCACCGCACAGCAGATTACGCACGACGTCGTTGCACAGGTTTTGGGAACAAAGGTCCCCTTTGCGCGTCCCCTGCCCGGCCAGCAGCACCCCACCACCGGCAGCCTTCCCATCCTGTGAGGGGCGAGGCGGAACTCAAATACCCCGGGGTGCTGGGCGAGCCCGCCGGCCCCGGGCACCCCGGCGCCACGCGGGTTCCGGAGGGCCTGCGGCCCGGCCAGCTGGTGGTGGCACGGAACCGCAAGTGGAACGGCAAGGCGCACTGGGTGGTACCGGGCCGCTACCTGGGGGAGGACCGGCACGGCTGGTGGATCTTCCAGGGCACCAACGAGTTCTGTTCCCGACCGGGCGCCGCGTTCTACACGCGGTCAGATGCCGTGCTGCTGATCCCCCGCGAGGGCCAATGGGTGGCGACGTTCTACGATGACGCCCACCCCGGCGGAGTCCGCGTCTACATCGACCTTGCAGTCGCCCACGAATGGCACCCCATCCGGCGGGACGTCACGGAATTCCACGTGATCGACATGGACCTTGACGTGGTGCGCACCGCGGACCGCGGCGTCTTCATCGACGATGAGGACGAATTCGCCGAGCACCGGGTGGCCATGGATTACCCGCAGGCGCTGGCCGGACAGCTCGAGGCCGCAGCAGACCAGCTTTTACACGCCGTCAAGGCACAACACGCACCGTTCGACGGCAGTGACGCCGAATGGTTTACCAAAGGACGCACATGAGCGGCATCATCAGGGTTTACCGGCGCGACGACGAAGGTGTCCTCCACTTCCGGGAGGCCTGGTTCGATGAGGACTACAGCCAGTTCGTGATGAACTATGGCGTGGTGGGCCACCAGAGCAAGACCGAAGAGACCGACGTGCCCGATTCCGGCGCCGCGGAGGGCCTGCTGGACGCATTCGCGGCACAGTGCGCGGAGGACGGCTATGCCGAAATCCCGGACGAGGAGCAGTCCTGGGTGGTTGCCCAGTTCGCCCTGAAGACCCGGGAGGGCACGGACCGCGACCGCTACCTCCAGGAAAAGGCCACCGATGCGCTTATCAGCCACCTGGCCTGGCGTGGCCTGGGCACCGTGGAACGTTCGGAATTCACGGACTACAAGCTGAACATCTTTTGCCTGTCTCCGGAGGTGAACAAGGCCGTGAACGCCATCAAGGTGTGCATCCGCGGCGAGGACCTGGATTTCACCAAGCTCAGCATCGGCGCCGCACCGTTCGGGCAGCCGGACCGGTTCAAGCTCAAGCACTCGGCCAAACCGGCAAACAGCTTCAGCCTTTAGGAGGGTTCCGTGACCTCGTACCGACGCGTCGGCAAATCCGGACTTACTGTTTCCGCGGTGGGCCTGGGCTGCAACAACCTGGGCCGTGCCAACACGGCCACCGAATCCCAGGCCGGCACTGATGCGGTGGTCCACGCAGCCCTGGACGCCGGCATTACACTTTTCGACGTCGCTGACACCTACGGCCGCGAGCCTGGCCTGAGCGAAACGATGCTGGGCAGGGCCCTGGGCGGACGCCGGGCCGAAGCGGTGCTGGCCACCAAGTTCGGCATGGACATGAAGGGGGCCAACGGCGCCGACTACGGCGCGCGGGGTTCGCGGCGGTACATCATCCAGGCCGTGGAGTCCTCCCTCCGCAGGCTGGCGACAGACTGGATCGACCTTTACCAGTTCCATACGCCGGATCCGCTCACGCCCATCGACGAGACCCTCGCAGCCCTGGACGGCCTGGTCCGCAGCGGCAAGGTCCGCTACATCGGCCACTCCAACCGGGCCGGCTGGCAGATCGCGCAGGCCGAATACGTTGCCCGCGAACTCGGCACCACCCGCTTCATCTCCACGCAGAACCACTACAACCTCCTGGACCGGCGCGCCGAACTGGAGGTCACACCGGCCGCGGAGGAATTCGGCCTCGGGGTGTTGCCGTACTTCCCGCTGGCCAACGGGCTGCTGACCGGGAAATACGCTCCGGGCCGGGCTCCGGAGGGATCCCGCCTCAGCCACACCCGGACCCACATGGTGGAAGACGCCGACTGGGACCAGCTTGGCAGGTTCAGCCTGTTCGCACGGGAACGAGGGCTGACCGAGGTGCAGGTGGCCTTCTCCTGGCTCGCGGCCCGGCCGTCCGTGGCCAGCGTCATCGCCGGCGCCACGAGCCCCGGGCAGGTGCGGGAGAACGCGGCCGCCGCAGGGTGGACACCGTCGGCGGAGGACCTCGCGGAACTGGACACGATCTTCCCGGCCGTTCCCAAAGTGGCCCCCTTCTAGCCCGGTGGCCGCCTTCCTGCTGGACGTGGACACGGGCATCGATGATGCCCTGGCCCTGGTGTACCTGGCCGCGCTGCCGGACACCGAATTCGCCGCCGTCACGGCCTCGCCCGGCAACGTGGACGCGGACCAGGTGGCCCGCAACACCCTTGCCCTGCTGGAGCTTTGCGGGCGGCCGGACGTGGAGGTGGCCATCGGGGCCCGCGCCCCCCTGTCCATCCCGTTGCTCACCACCCCCGAAACCCATGGGCCGCAGGGCATCGGCCATGCCGTCCTGCCGGAACCGCAGGGAAGGCTCTCGCCGCGAAACGCCGTCGACCTTTGGATTGAAAAGGCCCGGGCGCGCCCGGGGGAGCTGACGGCGCTCATCACCGCGCCGCTGACCAACTTCGCCCTGGCCCTGCGGCAGGAGCCGGACCTGCCGGAACTGCTCGCGGGGGTGGTCATCATGGGCGGATCCTTCTACTACCAGGGCAACACCACGCCCACAGCGGAATGGAACACCCACGTGGACCCGCACGCGGCCAAGGAAGTCTACGCCGCGTACCGCGGCCGGCCCGTGGACAGGCTGCCCGTCGTCTGCTCCCTGGACACCACGGAGCGCATGGAACTTCGCCCGGAACACCTCCGGCTGCTGGCCGAAGCCGCGGGCGCCTCGGTACCTGAGCTGGTCCTGCCGGAGCAACCCGAAGGGCAGCGCAGCACCTCGGACAACATGGTTATCCGCCACCTGTCGGACGCCCTTCGGTTTTACTTCGAGTTCCACCGGCTCTACGACCAGGGCTACCTGGCCCATGTCCACGACTTCTTCGCTGCGGGCGTGGCAGCCGGCACCCTGGAGTATTCTGCCCGGCCCGCGACGGTGGATGTGGAGGCGGATTCGCCGCTCCTGGCCGGCACAACGGTGGCTGACTTCCGCGGCCTGTGGGGAATCCCGCCGAACGCCCGGATCGTAACGGGCAACAATCCCCGTCAGGCCTTCGCTGAACTGGTGTCAACGGTCGGCCGCCTGGCGCGGGAACGCGGCTGAGCGGCGGCCGGAGCCGGCGGTAGAATGGGGGCGGTCCGGCCAGGCACTGCTGCCCGGCCGCCGCTGCCGAGGTGACATAGGCGGCGTTCCCCAGGGCCCGGAACCTCCGGGCCTCCCGCGCCTGCACCCAAAGGAAACCGCATGTCATCGCCCTCCCTGACGTTGCCGTCCCCGGCACCCGCCGCCGCCCGCCGGCGCCGCCTGCTCGAGATCCTCGGCGCCGTGGCCATCGCCGGCACCTACATCTACCTCGTCCTGAACCAGCCGGCAGATATCACAGGGGGCCCCGGCAGCGCCTCGGCGCTGATTGCGCTCTCCGGTTTCCTGGCCGGGGCCGTCCTGCTGATCATCGCCGTCCTGCCCACCCTGCCCACCTCCACGCTGGTGCTGATCCCGGTTGCGCTGGTCCTGAACATCGTGCTGGGCCAGTTCGTGGGCAGCACCCTGGTGCCGTTCTACCTCGACGCGATAGGCACCGTGCTCATCGCGGTCCTCGCCGGCCCCGCCGCCGGTGCTGCCACGGGTGTGCTCAGCAGCATCGTCTGGTCCTTCTTCAACCCCACGGTCCTGCCCTTCGCCGCCGGCGCCGCGCTGATCGGCTGCCTGGCCGGGCTCGCCGCCCGCTACGGACTCTTCCGCCGCTTCTACCTGGCCCCCGTGGCCGGCTTCGTCACCGGCATCCTGGCCGGCGTGGTCTCGGCCCCGGTAGCCGCCTTCGTATTCGGCGGCACCTCCGGCGTTGCCACCGGTGCCATCGTCAGTGCCTTCCGCGCCATGGGCGATTCGCTGCTGACCGCCATCACCAAGCAGGCCCTGATTTCGGACCCGATGGACAAGGCGATCGTGTTCACCGTCGTGGCAGTCCTGGCATACGCGCTGCCACGCCGGGCCCGCCTGCAGTTCCCGTTCGTGCGCCGCCACCGCGTGCTGGCCGGCAAGGTGCCCGGACAGGACGCCTAGGCCACCTGCATGCGCCTTCACCCGCTGACCTCACTGGCAGCGGCCGGCAGCACCGCGGCCATTACGACGGCGGCGGCGAGCCTGCCGCTCTCACTGGCCGTGACCGCCGGCTGCGCTGCCCTTGCCCTGCGGGGCGGGACAGCGCGCCGGGTCCTTCCCGCGGCGGCAGCCGTCCTGCTGCCGCTGGCGGTGTCGCTGCTGATGGTGCACGGGCTCTTTTTCCCGCAAGGACGTACCGTTTTGGCGCACTGGGGACCTGTGCTCATCACCGCCGAGGGCCTGGCCTTCGCGCTGGAGCGGACTGCCCTGCTGGGCGCCGTCGTGGTGTGCCTGCTGTTGTTTTCCTTCACCGTCAAAATGCCGGACCTTGTGGCTGCCCTGTCCGCCCGGGGCGTCCGGGGCCGGGTTGCTTTTGTCCTGGCCTCCACGCTGACACTGCTGCCGGCCATTACGGCCAGGACCGCAGTGATCCGGCAGGCCCAGGAGGCCCGGGGCCTGGTGATCCGCCGGGGGCTGCTGCACCGGGTGCCGGCGTTCCGGCTGCAGGCGGTACCACTGGTTCTGTCGCTCATCGAGGAAGCCGGCGTCCGCGCCGCAGCCCTGGACGCCCGCGGCTTCAGCAGCACCGGCCCGCGCACCAGCTACCGGGAAGTGCCGGACTCCAACGGGCAGCGAATCCTGCGCGCCGGCCTGGTTCTGGCGGCGGCGGCCGCCGTGGCCGCCCGGCTCTGGACTACCGCGGCTGGAGGCTAGCATGCATGCCACTCCCGTCCCGGCCCTTGCCGCCGGGATCCGGTCCTTTGCCTTCCATGGGGAGGGCACGCCCGCGCTGAACGGGGTGGACGTTTCCTTTGCGCCAGGCTCCTGCACGGCGATCATCGGGGCCTCCGGCAGCGGCAAATCCACCCTGGGCCGGCTCCTTGCCGGCTGGCTCAGCCCCGGCAGCCACGGCACGTTGCACGGCCACCTGGCCGCGGCAGGCACCGTGCTGGAATTCGACGGCGGCCCCGAAGACCCGCGGATCGACCCCGCCGCGTGGGGCCGGCTGGTGGGCTTCGTTCCGCAGGACGCCGCCGCGGCCGTGTCCACCGTCCGCGCCACCGTGGCGGAGGAACTGGCCTTCGGGCTCGAGAACGCCGGCGTGGAGCGGGCAGCAATGGCCGCGGCCGTGGACCGCACGGCGGCGCTGGTGGGCCTGGATGCCCTCCTGGAACAGGACCCTGCCACCCTCTCCGGCGGACAACTCCGCCGCCTGGCCATCGGCTGCGCAGTGATCAGCGGACCGCCCGTGCTGGTGCTGGACGAGCCGGCCGCCTCGCTGGACAGCGAGGGCCTTGCAGAACTGGTGCGGCTGGTAGGGGACCTGTCAGCGGCGGGCACCGCCGTCGTGATCCTCAGCCAGGCGGTGGACGAACTGGTCCTGGCCGCCCCCGACTGGGTTGTCCTGTCGGCGGGCACGGCCGCCGCGCGCGGGCACCGGGATGAATTCCTGCAGGGGGAGGCGTTGCTGCCCGCCGCGGTCCGCAGGCCGCTGTTTGGCAGGCCCGGCTCTGCGCCCCGTGCAGTCCCCGCTGCCCATCATGCGGAATCCGGGAAGCCGTCCGCAGCCGCGCTGGAATTCCGGGCCGTGGCGTTCAGCTATCCCGGCGCGCGCACCAAAAGTCCGGCACGTCGTGTCCTTGACGGCGTTGACCTGACGGTGCGGCCGGGCGAAATCGTGGCTGTCACGGGCGCCAACGGCGCCGGAAAATCCACGCTGCTGCGCCATGCCAACGGGCTGCTGCAGCCGGACCGGGGCACCGTCCTGGTGCAGGGGCGCGGCATTACCGGCAAACCCGTAGGGGAGGTGGCGGCGTCCGTGGGATTCCTGTTCCAGCATCCGCGCCACCAGCTGTTCGAACGGTCCGCCCTGCGCGAGGTCAGATTCGGCCTGGAGCGGCTTTTCCCGGCCGCGGAAGCGGACCGGCGCGCCCGCGCCGCGCTGGAGGCCGTTGGCCTGTTGGCGGCGGCGCATCTCCACCCGGCCGAGCTCCCCGGGTCCCGGCAGCGGTTGCTCGCCCTGGCCACCGTCCTGGCCCGCCGGCCGGCGGTGCTGGCCCTTGACGAACCCACCGTGGCGCTGGACGCGGATGGCCTGGCCGTCCTGGACGCGGCGGTGCGGTCCGCTGCGGCGGAGGGCGCCGCCGTCGTACTGGTCACGCATGACCTGGACTACGCACGGACGGCGGCCCACCGTGTCGTGGCGCTCGACGACGGCCGGCTGGCAGGCAGCTAGGTCCCCGCCGGCCGGCACGCCACCCCGCCAGTGCCGGGTGGCCCCGGTTACACCGCGCCGGGCCGGGATGCGGTGCCGGGCGGCAGGAAGCGCTTGCCGTTGACGCGTTCCGAGGCGCCCACCCTGTCCAGGTATGGAGTGATGCCGCCCAGGAACATGGGCCAGCCGGCGCCCAGGATCATGCATAGGTCGATGTCCTCCGGACCGGCCACCACTCCTTCGGAGAGCATCAGCCCGATCTCCTCCGCCAAGGCGTCCTGGGTCCGCCGCAGCACCTGGTCCGCGGTGGACGGGGAGCTGCCCAAGGACAGCAGGGACATGGTGGAATCCGGAATGGACCGCGTCCCGTCCTGGCCCTCCACCCACAGGGTCCGCACGCCGTTGTCGATGAGCTTCTGCAGGTTGGTGCTGACCGGGAAGCGGTCGCCGAACGCGTCGTGCAGGGACTCCTGGACGTGCTGCGCTACGGGAAGGCCCACCATGGCGAGCAGCGTGAACGGTGTCATCGGCAGGCCCATGGGACGCAGGGCATTGTCCGCCACCTCGGCGGGGGTTCCCTCGTCGAACGCCGCCGTGACCTCACCCATCAGCCGCAGCAGGATCCTGTTGACCACAAAAGCCGGCGCGTCCTTGACCAGTACACCGGTCTTCTTCAGTGCCTTGGCCAGTTCGAAGGCCGTGGCCAGGACGGGGTCGTCCGTGCGCGGGGCGCGGACGATTTCCAGGAGCGGCATCACGGCCACCGGGTTGAAGAAGTGAAAGCCCACCAGCCGCTCCGGGTGCCGCAGGTCCTCTGCCATGGCGGTAACGGACAGCGAGGACGTGTTCGTGGCCAGGATGCAGTCCTCGGCCACGATTGCTTCCAGCTCGGCGAAGACCTGCTTTTTGACGGCCAGTTCCTCGAAGACGGCCTCGATCACGAAGTCCGCGTCCACGAAGGCCTGTTTCGACACCGAACCGGTGACCAGTGCGCGGGTGCGGTTGGCTGCGTCCTGGCTGATGCGCTTCCTGGCCAGGAGCTTGTCCACCTCGGCGTGGACATATGCCACGCCCTTGTCCACGCGTTCCTGGTCGATGTCCGTGAGGACCACGGGAACCATAAGCTGGCGGGCGAACAGGAGCGCCAGCTGGCCGGCCATCAGCCCGGCACCCACTACGCCGATCTTGGTGACCGGGCGGGCGAGTTTGCGGTCAGGAGCCCCCGCCGGACGCTTGGCGCGCTTTTGGACCAGGTCCAGGAAGGCATAGACCGTGGACCTGAATTCGTCCGTCTGCATGAGGTCTGCCAGCGTTTCGCACTCCAGGGCGGCGGATTCGGCCTGGCTCAGGGTGCGGCTGGCTTCCATGACATCCAGCACCTTGGCCGGTGCCGGCGCGGCGTTGGAGGTCTTGGCCTCAACGAAGGCACGGCCGGCCTTAATGGCGGCGGACCAGCGGGCGGCCACCTCCGGGGACAACGGGTCCACGGCCTTGGCCCTCTCCGGGACCACCTCGCCGGAGATGACCTTCGCGGCCCATGCCAGGGACTGTTCCAAAAAGTCCGCGGGCTCGAACAGGGCGTCCGCGATGCCCAGGTCAAAGGCCTGGGGGCCGGAGAGGGTGCGGTTGTTGCTGAGCGGGTTCTCGATCATTACCCGCACCGCGTTTTCCGGACCGATGAGGCGCGGCAGGATATAGACGCCGCCCCATCCCGGGACCAACCCGATGAATGCTTCGGGCAGGGCCAGGGCGCCGGCGCCGGAGGAGACGGTCCGGTAGGTGGACTGCAGCGCAACCTCCAGGCCGCCGCCCAGCGCGGCGCCGTTGATGAATGCGAAGCTGGGGACCCCCAGGTTCGCGAGGGTTGAGTAGGCGTCGTGTCCCAGCTGCGCCATCAGGCGGCCTTGTTCGCGTTCCTCCAGCGACTTCACTGCGGAGAGGTCGGCCCCGGCCACCAGGTAGTACGGCTTGCCCGTGATGCCGACGCCGACAATTTCGCCGCGGGCTGCACGTTCGCGCAGTCCCTCCAGGACCGTGCCCAGTTCCACCAGGGTGTTCGGCCCCAGGGTGGTGGGTTTGGTGTGGTCCAGGTCGTTGTCCAGGGTGATAAGGGCGAAGGTGCCGCCGGCCGCAGCGGGAAGCTGAATATCCTGGACGTACGAGTGGGTGACCGTCTCGCCGGGAAAGAGGCCGGCGAATGTGGTGAAATCTGCTGCGCTCATGCCATGGCTCCTTCGGTGGCGGTTCCGCTGTAGGCGGGGTGGTGCGGGTTTTCCCAAATGACGGTGGCGCCCATGCCCAGTCCAACACACATCGTGGTGATGCCGTACCGGACCGACGGATCTTCCTCGAACTGGCGGGCCAGCTGGATCATCAGCCGGACACCGGAGGATGCCAGCGGGTGGCCCACGGCGATGGCGCCGCCGTACCGGTTGACCCGGGGGTCGTCGTCGTCGATGCCGAAGTGCTCCAGGAAACTGAGCACCTGGACGGCGAACGCCTCGTTGATCTCGAACAGTCCAATATCCCCGATGGAGAGGCCGGCGTTCCTGAGTGCCTTCTCCGTGGCCGGGACCGGACCGATGCCCATGACTTCCGGCGCGACGCCGGCGTAGGCATAACTGACCAGCCGCATCCGCACCGGCAGGCCCATGGCCATGGCGGTGTCTGCGGAGGCCAGCAGCGCTGCCGTGGCGCCGTCGTTGAGGCCCGCGGCGTTGCCTGCGGTGACCCGGCCGTGGGCGCGGAAGGGAGTCCGGAGGGACGCCAGGTCTCCCATCGTGGTGTCCGGCCGGGGCGGCTCGTCCACGCTGTGGACGGTCCAGCCCTGGCCCGGCTTGCGGGCCGCGACGGGGACCAGGTCCGGCTGGATCCGGCCGGCGCTGTAGGCTGCCGCCAGCTTCTGCTGCGACGCCACGGCATAGGCGTCTGCGCGTTCCTTGGTAATGGAGGGGAACCGGTCATGCAGGTTTTCGGCCGTGTTGCCCATGTTCAGCGCGGCCGGATCCACCAGACGTTCGGACATGAACCGCGGGTTCGGGTCCGCCCCGGAGCCCATAGGGTGGTTGCCCATGTGTTCCACGCCGCCGGCAATCACCACGTCATAGGCGCCGAAGCCGATGCCTCCGGCCGTTGAGGTGACCGCTGTCAGGGCGCCGGCGCACATGCGGTCGACGGCGAATCCGGGCACCGTGCGGGGCAGCCCCGCCAGCAGTGCCGCGGTGCGGCCGAGGGTAAGGCCCTGGTCGCCGGTCTGCGTGGTGGCGGCTATGGCAACCTCGTCGACCTTTTCGGGCGGCAGTGACGGGTTGCGGCGGAGCAGTTCGCGAAGGCATTTGACGATCAGGTCGTCTGCGCGGGTGCCGGCGTAGATTCCTTTCTCACCGGCGCGGCCGAAGGGGGTGCGGAGGCCGTCGACGAAGACGACGTCCCGGATCGTGCGCAGTGGTGCGCCGCTTCCGTGGTGGCTCACGTGTAACTCCTCATTGAGACGTAGGCGCCGGGTGCATGCAGCGGTACGGCAGGCGGGCGGCAGTAACCCCGATGTTACTCGTGAGTAACTTAGCCCGCAAGGGCGGTCCCAATGTTGCCGCGCGGGTTACGCCCCGGCGGCCGCTTCCGGGTTCTTCGGCTCCTTGGGGGGCAAAGGCTGCGGATCGAGGAAGGCCCGGGTGATCAGCGGTGCAGTGAGTTCAACCTGCCACTCGCGCGCTCCCAGGCTGCGCAGCTCGGCCGCAATGGACGCCTCTCCCAACTCCGTGGGCGGCCGCCACGCCACGCGTCGAAGGTGGTCCGGGGTGAGGAGGTTCTCCAGCGGCAGGTTGAGCTGGTCGGCCTTCTCCTGCAACAGCGGGCGGGCGGTGGCCAGGCGGGCTGCGGCTTCCGGATCCCGTTCAGCCCAGACCCGGGGCGGAGGCGGGGCATTGGTGGGCAGGTGCAGCGGAGGCAGGTCCTCCAGGTCCCGGGCGGCGGCAATGCAGCGCAGCCATCTGGGCGCCTCGCGCTGGGCCGCACGGCCGTGGAACCCCTTGGTGCCCAGCAGTTGCGGCACCGTGGTGGGCATCGCCTTGGCCGCCGCGACCAGTGCGGAGTCCGGAATGAGCCGGCCGGGGGCCACATCGCGCTTTTGCGCCAGGGCGTCGCGTTCGAGCCACAGTTCGCGCACGGCGGCCAGTTGTCTGCGGTCCCGGATCTGGTGCAGCCCGGACGTCTTCCGCCAGGGATCGGCGCGGGGCGGTGCCACCCCGGCCGCCAGGATGGCCGCGAACTCCTGTTCTGCGTACTCCAGCTTTCCGTCCGCCTGGAGGAGTTCGATGAGTTCTTCCCGGAGTTCGGTGAGCACTTCAACGTCCAGTGCGGCGTAGCGCAGCCACGGTTCGGGCAGCGGCCGGGTGGACCAGTCGGCCGCGGAATGTTCCTTGGCCAGCCCGAAGCCCAGCAGCTGTTCGATCACGGCTGCGAGGCCCACCCGGGGCAGGCCGGCGAGGCGTGCGGCCAGCTCCGTGTCGAACAGCCGGTCCGGCCACATGCCCAGCTCCAGGAGGCACGGGAGGTCCTGGCTGGCAGCGTGGAGGATCCACTCGACGCCGCTGAGGGCATCGTTGATGATGTCCAGGTTCTCAAAGGGTTCGGGATCGATCAGCCACGTGCCGGATCCCTCCCTGCGGATCTGGACCAGGAAGGCCCGCTGGCCGTAGCGGAACCCGGAGGCGCGCTCTGCATCCACCCCGGCGGGGCCCGTGCCGGCGGCGATGGCGGCGGCGCAGCGTTCCAGGCCGGTTTGGGTTTCGATCACCAGGGGCACACCGTCGCGGGGTGCGTCGAGGTCGATGACGGCGGGGATGGGGCTGTCGAAGCCCTCAACGGTTATGTGGGGTGCGGTGTCAGCAGCCGGAGCGCCGGCCGTGGTGTTTTCCGGAATGTCAGGGGTCATGGTGCCCTCCAGTTTACCCGGCGGCGGCTTCCGGGCTCCGTTCCTGCCCGTCATCCGGGGCGGGTGCCCGGGTTCCGGCGGCGCTGGGGGAGTGCCGTCACACCGTCAGGCAGGGGTGGCAGGCCGGCGAAAGTACAGACCATGTCGCACCAGGCTTCCAGGTGCGCGGTGACGTCGGAGGATGCCGGTGTCCACGACGCGCGCAGCTCGATGTCGATGGTCCCCGGGCGCTCGGCCAGGGTGCCAAAGCTTTCCGAGAGCACGCGGGTGGCGGTTCCGCCGGCCGCCCGGTAGGCGGCCCTGTGGCTCTCCAGGGCTTCCACGAGCCAGGTCCAGGCCACCGAACCGAGCATTTCATCGTTGCCCATGTCCGGCTCGAGCTCGGCCCGGATGTAGGTGACGATGCGGAAGTCGCCGTCCCATACCTCCGAGCCGGCGGGATCGTGCAGGAGGATGAAACGTCCAGTGGCCAGTTCAGATTCTGAATCGTCGCCCGTGGCAGAAGCGGCCGCAAGCGCCATCCTGGCCGGGCCATGGACGGCCGCTGCGGGGGTTCCCGCACCCGGGGCGAGGACCTCTGCGCCCAGTGCGACAGCGAACGGTGCCAGCCGCGCAGGCGCAGGAATTTCCGCAAGCCGGAGCTCCCGGCGGCTTTGGGCTTTCCTGAGGGCTCCCAAGGCGTCCAGAAACGCCGGGGGAACCTGGTCAAGTGCGTTCACCATCGCAGATTACGCAAATCCGCCGGGCAAGCGGGGAAGGCTCGCCGTCGGCTCAGCCCGCCGTACTGCCCGGGGTGCCGTCTGCAGCGCCGCGGCCCTGGAGCTCGCGCCGGATCACCGCGGCGAAGGCGTCGATGTCCTCTTCGGTGGTATCGAAGGAACACATCCAGCGCACCTCGCCGGTGGCCTCGTCCCAGTCGTAGAACCGGAAGGATTCGCGCAGCCTGTCCGCAACGCCCGGCGGCACTATGGCGAAAACGCCGTTCGATTCGGTCTTCTGGGTGGGCCGGACGCCCGGAACGCCTTCGACGGCGGCGCGCAGCCTCGTGGCCATGGCATTGGCGTGCGCCGCTGACCGGAGCCAGAGATCACCTTCGAGGAGCGCGATGAACTGGGCTGACATGAAGCGCATCTTCGAGGCCAGCTGCATATTCATCTTGCGAAGGTAGACGAGGCCCTGCGCGGCGTCAGGGTTCAGGGCCACCACCACTTCGCCGAAAAGCAGTCCGTTCTTGGTTCCGCCGAAGGACAGGATGTCCACCCCGGCGTCACGCGTGAAGGCCCGCAGCGGCAGGTCCAAGTGGGCCGCCGCATTGGCCAGGCGGGCGCCGTCCATGTGCAGCTTCATGCCCCTGGCGTGCACGTGGTCGGCGATGGCCCGGACTTCCTCCGGCGTGTAGCAGGTGCCCAGTTCCGTGGTCTGCGTGATGGACACGGCCAGCGGCTGGGCGCGGTGTTCATCGCCCCAGCCCCATGCCTCCCGGTCGATCAGTTCCGGGGTGAGTTTTCCGTCGGGGGTGGGGACCTGCAGCAGCTTGATGCCGCCGATGCGCTCCGGCGCGCCGTTCTCATCCATGTTGATGTGGGCGGTGGCGGCGCACACCACCGCACCCCAGCGGGGGAGCAGCGACTGCAGCGACAAGACGTTGGCACCGGTTCCGTTGAAAACGGGGAAGCACTCGATGCCAGGGCCGAAGTGCTGCTCCATGACCTCCTGGAGCCGTGCGGTGTACTGGTCTTCCCCGTAGGCCACCTGGTGGCCTTCGTTGGCGGCTGCCAGCGCCGCGAGGATTTCCGGGTGCACGCCCGAATAGTTGTCGGAGGCGAATCCGCGCACCGACGGGTCGTGGAGGCGCAGGGCGGTGCCGGCTTCGGCAGTGGTTGTCATGGTTTTGCTCACACTTTCAGTGTAGGTACTGCGGCGGGGCCGCGGGTTGCGGGGCCCGCCGCGCCGCTGCTGACGGTTCCAGGCGTACGCGTGTCCCGTTGAGTCCCGCTGCGGGCTGGCCAAACAGGCGCACGACGGCGCCCGCCAGGTCGGCGACGTCCGTCGCCCCCGGGAAGGACCGTTCCGGGTGGCTGCGGCGCAATTCATCATCCACCAGTGCCTTGACCACCAGGACGACGGCGGCCGCTTCCCCGGCGCCGGACTCGGCGGCACGTCGGAAACCGTCGGCCATGGCCATGGTCCATGCCTCGGCCGCGGCTTTGGCCGCGGCGTAGCTGGCCACGGCGGCTGTAGGCTTTTCCGCCATGGTGGAGGACACGATGGCGAACCGGCCACGCGGGGAAGCGGCGACGTCCTCGAAAAAGGTCCGGGACACATTGCGCAGCGTGGTTATGGAGCCGCGTTCCAGGAACTCCCAGTCGTCGTCGGACTGGTCCGGAATGCCCTTGGCGCCGCGCCAGCCGCCCACCAGGTGGATAACAGCGTCCACCGCCCCGGCGGCTGTGGAAACATCCTTCCGCAGCCGCCGGACGTCGTCGAGGCCCGCAAGGTCGCACACCAGGGGTGTGACGCCGTCGCCCGCCTGGTGTGCGGCTGCCTCGATCCGCTGCCGGTCGGAACCGACCGTGAAGACCCGGCAGCCTGCCGCGCTAAGCGCACGGGCCACCGCCACGCCGGAGGCCCCGCTGCCGCCCGTGACCAGGACGTTCAGCGGGGATTCTTCGGCCCGAAGGCTGCTCACAGGGCGGACCTGCCCGTGATGCCGGCGGTGGACTCGATGACGGGACGCATTTTCTTCTCCAGTGCTTCGTAGAACATGGACAGCGGGAACTCGTCATCCAGGACCTGGTCAGTCAGTCCCCGCGGCGGACCGGCCAGCGGCAGCGCGTCCGGGCCTTTGGCCCAGACTGATGCCGGACTCGGGGTGACCGTGGCGGCGATCAGCTGGTAGGCCGCCAGCCAGTGCGCGGTCTTGGGCCGGTCGATTGAACGCCAGTACAGGTCATCGATTTCGGCCCCCAGGGCGATGACGGCGTCGGCAACCTCGTCCCAGTCGATGGTGAGCCGGGTATCGGTCCAGTGGAGGACATGGTGCTGGTGCAGCCAGGCGAAGAGGAGCTGTCCGCCGAGGCCGTCGTAGTTGCGGACACGGCTGCCGGTGATGGCGAAGCGGAAGATGCGGTCGAAGATGATGGCGTACTGGACCAGCCTGGCGTGGCGCCTGGCCTCGGGGGCTGCCTCCTCGTCCTTTTCGATCCGCACCGACTCACGGAACGCGGTGAGGTCGCACCGGAGCTCTTCCAGGGAGTACAGGAAGTAGGGCATCCGCTGCTTGATCATGAAGGGATCGAAGGGCAGGTCACCGCGCATGTGCGTCCGGTCGTGGATGAGGTCCCACATGACGAAGACGGACTCCGTGAGGTCCTGGTCTGCCAGCATTTCCGCGGCATCCCCGGGGAGCTCCAGTTGCGTTGTGGCCGAGGCGGCCTTGAGCACGCGGCGGAACCGGGCCGCCTCGCGGTCGGCGAAGATGGCGCCCCAGGTGAAGGTGGGGGTGCTGGACACGGCCACCGTCTCGGGGAAGAGCACAGCGGAGTTGGTGTCGTAGCCCGCCGTGAAGTCGAGGAACCGGATGGGGACGAACAGCTTGTTGGAGTAGTCACCGGCCTCCAGCCCGGCAATGAATTCGGGCCAGACCACCTCGATGAGGACCGCTTCGACCAGCCGGTTGCTGCTGCCGTTCTGCGTGTACATCGGAAAGACCACCAGGTGCTGGAGGCCATTGACGCGCTGCTCCTGCGGTTGGAAGGCCAGCAGGGATGCCAGGAAATCGGGGACGCCGAAGCCCGCGGCTGCCCAGGCCTGGAAGTCGGCGCAGGCTGCCTCGAGGTAGGCGGCATCGTGCGGAAAAGCCGGGGCCAGGGCCCGGATGCTGTCAACGATCACGCCAACGTGGGCTGCGGCTGCGGCATGGGTGCCGGCGTCCGGAACGGACCCGTCCTGCGCCTGCAGCGGCTGCAGTGCGGCGGCGGCGGACTTGAGCCGGAGCCAGTCCTTGTTGTCCGCGGAAATGCGGGTAGCTGCGGTGGTCAGGGTTGCGGTCATCGTCGGCTGCCTTTCTGTTGCTGTGCTCTGATTGCGAGCGTAGCAAGCCAACAGCATGACTAACTAAAATTCGACGTAAGCATAAGAAGGACTGTTGCTTAGGGTGGCCCCGGCGAGGTTGAGGACCACCCTTGGCAATCAGTCCTCCCGCGGGACCAGCCTGAGTGAAACCGAGTTGATGCAGTACCGCTGGTCTGTGGGCGTCCCGTACCCTTCGCCTTCGAACACGTGGCCCAGGTGGGAGTCGCAGTTGGTGCACCGGACTTCGATCCGGTCCATGCCGAGGGTGCGGTCGTGGATGTAGCGGACCTTGTCCTCGGCCAGCGGCGCCCAAAAGGATGGCCAGCCGCAGTGCGAGTCGAACTTCTCGTTGCTGGTGAACAGTTCCGCCCCGCACGCCCGGCACTGGTACACCCCGGCGGTATGGGTGTCCCAGTATTCCCCCGTGAACGGCCGTTCAGTGCCCGCCTGCCGGAGGACGTGGTACTCCTCAGGGGTCAGTTCTTCCCGCCACTGTGCATCTGTCTTGCTGTCCATGGTTGTTCCAACGCCTACGAGTCGCCGATAAATCCCGAGCCGGCATAAAGATGGAGGACGGGAAGGCCCAACTGGTCCTGCGCCTTGTTGGCCCAGTCTGTGTGGAAGGTGTCAGCTACCGCGTGCGGCCGGGTGATCACTACCGCCTGGGATGCTCCGGTCTCCCGGACCTTGGCTACGAGCCCGTCCACTGCCCCGCCTTCTACTACCTCTCCGGCCACGCCTGAACCAAGGCCGGCCAGGGCGCTGAGGGAGGTGGCCAGTGTCTCGGCAGCGTGGGCCCGCTCGGTGGTGGGATCGGGCGCGTGGGCTGTCAGGTCACGGAAGGCCTTGGCGACTTCCAGCATGGAAAGGTTTTCCAGGAAGTCCACCAGGAGGTGCCGCTCGGTGTTGGCGGGAACCAGGACGAGCAGTTGGGTGTCCGTCCCGTCCACCAGTCGTTCGATGTTCAGGCGGTCGTCCGCCCCCAGCGGTTCTTCGGTCAGGATGACGATGGGATCACTCATGGCCTTAGCCTAGTCCCGCGCCTGCCCGGCCGCACCAATTCGGGCTTCCCCGTGCGCGGCGGTAAGAATAGTGCCATGGCATTCCTGCAGCGATCCCGCCCGGCGCCCGCCCCTGTCCCGGAACCGGGCCGGATGTCCCTCCGCACCAAGTGGGCCGTTGTCGGCGCCATCGCGGGCGGCGGCATTGGCGGGCTCCTGGCCACGGGATCATCCGCCCTGGCCGTGTATTTTGCCCGCCGCGTGATTACCCCGGCGCGCCAGCGCGCATCGGACCAGGAGGTCCTGGCCGTGATCCGTGACGGAAGCAGCCTGCAGGTCATTTTCGCTGCCACCGACGACACCACGGTGGACGGGACGTATGGCTTCTTTTTCGACAACGGCAAGGGGCACGCCCGCATCGGCCGCATCGTTTCCTACTCACCGGCGGACCGGACAGTGCAGCGCGAGGTCGAGGCCGTGTACGCCGGGGACCTCTCGGCCGCCCGCTGGGGCTGGTGGAGCGGTGCGCTGTACCCGGACCCGGCCGCCGTCGGGCTTCCCGCCGAAGACGTGCTGATCGATGTGGAACGAGGGCAGGCTCCGGCCTGGCTGGTGCGGGCCGGCGGGACCGCGCGCACCTGGGCCGTCATGGTGCACGGCCGCGGCGCCACCCGGCAGGAGGCGCTGCGCGCCGTGGGGCCGGCGCTGGAGCTCGGGCTCACCAGCCTGGTGGTGTCCTACCGCAACGACGGCCTGGCACCGTCCGCCGATGACGGGCGCTATGGGCTGGGCTCCACGGAGTGGCGCGATGTCGAAGCGGCCATCGCCTACGCACTGGCCAACGGCGCCGAGGAAATCGTCCTTTTCGGCTGGTCCATGGGCGGAGCGATCTGCCTGCAGACGGCGGACCTGTCCCGGTACCGGCACCTGATCCGGGCCATGGTGCTGGATGCGCCGGTCATCGACTGGGTCAACGTCCTGGCCCACCACGCCCAACTGAACCGTATCCCTTCCCTGGTGGGACGCTACGGGCAGCTGATGCTGGGGCACCCGCTGGGGCGCCGGCTCACCGGACTCTCCGCTCCGGTGGACCTGAAAGCCATGGACTGGGTGTCCCGTGCGGTGGAACTCCGCACGCCCACCCTGATCATCCACAGCGTGGATGACGAGTACGTGCCGTACGAACCGTCCGCGCTGCTTGCACAGCGGAACCCGGAGATGGTCACGTTCGAAACCTTCGACCGCGCGCGGCATACCAAGGAGTGGAACGTCGACCCCGAGCGCTGGGAACGCCTGGTCAAGGCCTGGCTGCGGGGCAGGCTGGCGCCCCGGGCAAACCCGGGCGGTGTCATGGCGCCTGTCGGGTCGACCGGCGGGGAGCCCCGCTAGGCCGTCACAGCTGGATGGAGCTGATCGCCGCCGTGACGGCGTTGGTGAGGCGGACCAGGTCTGCAGGCGACAGTTCGATGTCCAGTCCCCGCCGGCCGCCGGACACCAGCATGGTCTCGAGCGCCAGCGCGCTGGCGTCCAGGACAGTCGGGGAGGGGAGCCGCTGGCCCAGCGGCGAAATGCCGCCGAGTACATAGCCGGTGCGCCGCTGCGCCGCCGCGGGGTCAGCCATCGCCGCCTTCTTGGTGCCCATGGCGGCGGCGAAGGCCTTGAGGTCCAGGGTGCCGCTGACCGGGACGATTCCAACAGCAAGCCGGCCATCCACCTCGACCATGAGAGTTTTGAAGACGCGTGCGGGGTCGATGCCCAGGACAGCCGCGGCCTCCGCACCGTAACTGGCCGCCGCGGGGTCGTGGTCGTAGGGGTGCAGCACGAAGGGAACCCCGGCGGCCGCCGCTGCGGCCGTTGCCGGGGTTCCATGTGCAGATGTTTTGGCGCTCCTGCGTGCCATGCTTCGCCTAGGAGTGCGCTGCCGGAATGGCGGCCACCTTGCGCTTAATGCGGCCCAGCATTGCCGTCATCCCGCGCATGCGCAGGGGCGTGATGGCCCGCGTCAGGCCCAGCAGTTCGGGCATGTCGTCCGGAACGGCGAGGATGTCCTCCGCCGGGAGCCCGTCCAGCCCTTCATGGAGCACCCCGGCAAATCCGCGGGTGGTGGGCGCCTCGGCGGGTGCCTTGAAGTAGAGCCTGACCGCCGGGGAGGAACCGTCGTCGTTCTTCTCCGCTTCGATGGTGAGGAACAGCGGCGACTGGCATTCCACCACCTGTTCGAGCAGTTCCGGGTGGTCCCGGAGCCGCTCGGGCAACTCCGGGAGCCCCTGGGAAAATTCCAGCAGGAGCTGCAGGCGCTCGGGTTCGGAGACGGCCTGGAAGTCGTCGACGATGGCCGCCAGGGCGGAAGGCAGGGCTTGGGTACTCATCGGTCCAATTCTACGCGGAACTGGTTGCGGCGGGCCGGGGCGCTCAGGCCGGCAGGGTGAGCGCGCCGCGCTCGGCACCCTTGACGATCGGTACGCGGACGGCGTTGCCCCATTCGGTCCACGAACCGTCGTAGTTGCGGACGGTGTCGAAGCCCAGGAGGTACTTGAGCGCAAACCAGGTGTGGCTGGAGCGTTCGCCGATCCGGCAGTAGGCCACCACGTCGTCGCCGGGCGCCAGTCCGGCCTCGCCCAGGTAGAGGGCCTCGAGCTCGTCGCGGCTGCGGTAGGTGCCGTCCGGGGCGGCGGCGCGGGCCCAGGGGATGGAGGCTGCGGTGGGAATGTGGCCGCCCCGGAGCGCGCCTTCCTCCGGGTAGGCGGGCATGTGGGTGCGCTGGCCCGTGTATTCCTCAGGGGAGCGGACATCGATCAGCGGCTTGCCCAGGTGCGCCAGGACGTCATCCTTGAAGGCCCGGATGGGGGCATCGTTGCGCTCAACCACCGGGTAGTCGCGGCGTGCCGGGGAAGGCCTGTCCGTGGTGAGGCCGCGGCCTTCGGCGATCCACTTGTCGCGGCCGCCGTCCAGCAGGCGCACATCCTCGTGGCCGAACAGGGTGAACACCCAGAGGGCGTAGGCCGCCCACCAGTTGGACTTGTCGCCGTAAATGACCACCGTGCTGTCCCGGGAAATGCCCTTCGACGCCGCCAGTTCGGCGAAGGCCGCACCGTCCACGTAGTCGCGGGTCACTTCGTCATTGAGGTCGGTGTGCCAGTCGATCTTCACGGCGCCGGGAATGTGGCCGGTTTCGTACAGCAGCACATCCTCGTCGGATTCCACCACTACCAGTCCGCCGTTTTCCACCGCGCCGCTCTCAAGCGCGGCGGCCAGCCAGTCCGTGGACACCAGGCGCTCCGGATGGGCGTAGGCAGCGAACTTCTCGTTCTGTTCAACCGGGTAGGGCATGGTCATGGCCTTTCATTGGGTGCGCGGGCAGCCGCGGGGCGGGCAGGGAACTGCTCCCACCCTAGCCAGCACCCGGGAGGATGTCCGTATTCCGTTAACAGGAGGAAATGTTGCGTTCCTCACGCCGGGCGGCTCCGGCGGCGCCGGAAAGCCGGGCCCCCGCTCCTTTCCCGGTATCCTTTCTGGGGACCAACCCCCAGCAGAACGGACCACCTTGGTACAGATCGAACAGCTTGCCGCCCGCACCCCGGCAGTCTCGGTGGATGAGCTCCTGAAGGGTTTCTACCCGTCGCCGCGGTTTGGCCAGGTCTCCTTCGCCAGCTACCGGCCCGACCCCAAGCAGCCCAGCCAGGCTGCCGCCGTCCGTGCCCTGGAGCATTTTGCCGGCGGCGTGGGAGCCGGCAACGGGGGCGGCGGCCTCTTCAGGAAGCTGTTCGGTAAGAAGGACGACGCCGGGCGGGCCGGCATCTACCTGGACGGCGGCTTCGGCGTCGGCAAGACGCACCTCCTGGCGTCGCTGTGGCACGCTGCTCCGGGCCCCAAGGCGTTCGGCACGTTCGTGGAATACACCAACCTGGTGGGTGCACTGTCCTTCCGGAAAACCGTTGACGCGCTCAGCAGCTACAAGCTCGTGTGCATCGACGAATTTGAACTCGACGATCCAGGGGACACCGTGCTGATGTCCCGGCTGATGCGGGAACTGGCCGACGCCGGCGTGAAGCTGGCTGCCACCTCCAACACCCTGCCCGGTTCCCTGGGCGACGGCCGGTTCGCCGCCGTCGATTTCCAGCGGGAAATCCAGGTCCTTGCCGACCAGTTCGAGGTGATCCGGATCGACGGCGAGGACTTCCGCCACCGCGGCCTGCCGGCGGCGCCCGCGCCGCTGAAGGACAGCGACCTCCCGGGCCGCATGAAGGCAGAGTTTGACGGCAGGACCGTGGCGCACGACGAGTTCGGCACCCTGATCCACCACCTTGCCGGCGTGCACCCCAGCCGCTACCGCCAGCTGATCGACGGGATCGACGCCGTAGTGTGGCGCAACGTGGAAACCATCACCGAGCAGGCGGTGGCCCTGCGCTTCGTGGTCCTCGCCGACCGGCTGTACGACAAGGACGTGCCCATCCTGGCCAGCGGTGTTCCATTCGACAAACTCTTCACCGAGGAAATGATGACGGGCGGCTACATGAAGAAGTACTTCCGCGCCGTGTCCCGGCTCACGGCGCTGGCCCGCGAAGGCCAGAACCACGAGCCGTCCTGAAGCGCCCGACCGCGCAGCCCTTGGCCGGCGTCGTCCTTAAGTGCCAAAGGCGCGGGCGCCGCCTCCCGGCGGGACCCGCGCCCCGTTGACGCGTAGGGGCAAAACCCCGTCTGAATCCTGTTACGGAGCCCTGTCTGCCGGCGGAACCGGGTTAACAGGCGCCTGCGGATCCTGCACTGCGGCGGGATCCTGGCTTCCGTGCTGGTCTACGAGCCGGGAAGCACCATCCTGGACCTTGTCGACGTGGCCGGAGTACTTGCCCCCGGTCTTGGTGTCGACCAAATCACCGGCTTTGGTGATGCCGTCCTTGATGGCCTGCTCGTTACCGTGGATCAGACCCTGAGCCTTGCCCTTTAGATCGTCAATCAGTCCCACGAGCACCTCCCTTCAATCCCGGAGCCAGGTCGCTCCTTGCGCATTCGATCCTATGCGTCGGGGCCCTCCTTGCCAAGGAAACGGCGGGCAAACAAAAAAGCAGCTCCGGAGAGCTGCTGTATCTGTGGGCGATACTGGGATCGAACCAGTGACCTCTTCCGTGTCAGGGAAGCGCGCTACCGCTGCGCCAATCGCCCGGAACCGGAAGACCGGTGCTATGGGGTAAACAAGAGAGCGGACGACGAGATTCGAACTCGCGACATCCACCTTGGCAAGGTGGTGCTCTACCAGCTGAGCTACGTCCGCGTGCAGTGGATTCCGGCAATGCCGGGAACTGCTGAAGGCAAGTGAACTTGCCGAGTGGGCGATACTGGGATCGAACCAGTGACCTCTTCCGTGTCAGGGAAGCGCGCTACCGCTGCGCCAATCGCCCATTTTTATCCGGATGCTCTCCGGAAAACCATGGTTTTCACCGAGGTGGGTACGGGATTCGAACCCGTGTATACGGCTTTGCAGGCCGCTGCCTCGCCTCTCGGCCAACCCACCGTGTTAGCGTCGGTCCCGAAAGAACCTATGCCGTGACAGTGTCCTGCGAGCGGACGACGAGATTCGAACTCGCGACATCCACCTTGGCAAGGTGGTGCTCTACCAGCTGAGCTACGTCCGCATTGTTGAGGCTTGATTCGCTGCCGTTCCCGGCATTTCCTCGCGTTCCAACGAGTAAAAACAATATAGGAGGTTCCGGGATTCTCCAAATCGGCTCCTTCGGCGTCAGTTCCAATGGCCCTGCTTCCCAGTAACGGCAAGGGTTTGGCCAAGTTACAGGCCTGTAATTCACGACGCCGTGAGCGCGGCTTCCGACGGCGGGGGCGCCCCGGGCGGGGACGGCGCCGGGGCGGCCGTCCGGGTGCGCAGGGCCGCGGCGGCCGATTTTTGAAATGGCAGCAACGTGGGCTAGCATTCAAATGCATCGGGGCGATTGGCGCAGTGGTAGCGCGCTTCGTTCACACCGAAGAGGTCACTGGTTCGAACCCAGTATCGCCCACGCACAAGGGTCTGTTTCCGCTCATCAGCAGCGGAAACAGACCCTTTCTTCATGTCCGGCCGTTCCCGGGAACCAGCCGGACCTGTGATTGTCAGCCCTCTGTGAAAGAGTCTTTTCCATGACCGATCCACTGCTCGCCCACGCCACGGAATACGGCCGGATGTACGCGCGGTCCACCACCGCCCCGTTCTCCGTACCTTCCATCACCACCGTGATCAGCCAGCAGCCGCACGGGCTGGACGGCTGGTTCGGCTACATGGGCGCCAGCAGCCTGGCGAAGGACCCGCTGCTGGCCGACTGCCTGGGCAGCCCCGCAAAGATCCGCCAGGCCGTGAACCGTGCCGCCAAGGCGGCAGAGGCCTACCGCGATGAGGCAGCGCAGCGCGGGGACCGGGTCCATAACTACTGCGAGCAGGTGGCCCTGCGGGCACTGGGCCGTCCGCACAGCATGAAGGAAGCCCGCGAAGCCCTCGCAGCAAACGGCGAAGAGGCCTTCGCCGTCCGGTTCGACGAATGGTGGGAGCTCTACCGGGTGGAGCCCATCGCCCCCGAGATCACGGTGTGGAACGACGCCGTCGGCTACGCCGGCACCCTGGACCTGGTGGCCCGGATTAACGGGCGCACCTGCCTGATCGACTACAAGACCAAGGGCACCACGCGGGACGGCCAGGTCAAGCCCCTGGACGACAAGGTGGTCATGCAGTTGGTGGCCGGCATGAAGGCCGAGGAAAGCCTGGTGGATCCCCGGGAAGGGACGTGGGAACCATGGGCGCACGGCGCGGACCCCGTCCTCCTGGCCGTCGCCATTGGTGAAACGGAAGTGCGCCCGGTGCGGGCCAACCCGGAGGTCCTCAAGCACCACTGGTGGAAGTTCTGCGCCCTGCGGCGGGTCTGGGAGCTCTCCGCCGACACCCTCAGTGCCGGCCCGGCGCTGCTGCCCGTCGCACCGCCGCCGCTGGCACAGGCACGCACCGCCTAAACTGGAGCCATTCCCCTTGTTGCCGCCAACCGTGAGGACAAAACCCGCATGGCAATTCTGAATATCCGCATCATCGGAGACCCCGTGCTGCGCACGGTCGCCGATCCCGTGACGGAGTTCGGGCCCGAGCTGGCCAGGCTGGTCGCCGACATGACGGAGACCATGGAGGACGTGGAAGGGGCGGGTCTGGCCGCCCCGCAGGTGGGCGTGAGCCTGCGCGTCTTCACTTACCGGATCGATGGCGTCGAAGGACACATCATCAACCCGGTCCTCGAGAACTCGGAGGACTACCAGCCGGACCAGTCCGAAGGCTGCCTCTCCATTCCCGGCCTGGCGTTCCCGGTGCGGCGCTTCCGTTCCACCCGCGTTACCGGTGTGGACGTGCACGGCAACCCCGTCACTGTTGAGGGTGAAGGGATGCTGGCCCGCTGCTTCCAACACGAAAACGACCACCTGGACGGCATCCTGTACACGGACCGGCTGGAGGGAGAGGACCGCAAGGCGGCCCTGCGAGCCATCCGCGCCGCCAATTACGAGTCCGTGACGGAACGCACGACGTCGGCCCGCGCCAAATCGGTCGGATCCAGTTTCGGCGGTTCCAGCTTTGGCGGCTCCGGCTCGGGCTCCGCTTTTGGTGCAGGCGCCGCCGGGTGAGGGTGCTCTTTGCGGGGACTCCCGCCGTCGCGGTCCCTTCCCTGGACGCCCTGGTCGGCGCCGGCTTTGACGTCGTAGCCGTCCTGACCCGCCCCGACGCGCCGCTGGGACGCAAACGGGTGCTCACGCCGTCGCCCGTTGCCGCCCGTGCCGCCCAGCTGGACATCCCGGTGATCCGCGCCGCAAGGGTGGACGCCGAAGCGACGGCGGCCATTGCCGCCGCCGAACCCGACGTGGCGGCCATCGTGGCATACGGCGGGCTCGTCCCGCCCGCTGCCCTGGCCGTGCCACGTCACGGCTGGATCAACCTGCACTTCTCCCTTCTGCCGTCCTGGCGCGGTGCGGCCCCCGTCCAGCGTTCAGTCATGGCCGGCGATGATGTGACCGGCGCCGTGACCTTCCAGCTCGAGGAAGGCCTGGACACCGGCCCGGTGTTCGGGACGCTCACGGAAACCGTCGGACCCGAGGACACCGCCGGCGACCTGCTGGACCGGCTCTCCCACAGCGGCGCCGTGCTCCTTGCCCAGACGCTCTCCGCTGTCGAAACCGGCAAGGCCGTGGCCGTGCCACAGTCCGGGAACGTCACACTGGCGCCCAAACTGACCCTCGAGGACGGGCACCTCAACTGGAGCCATCCGGCTCTGGCTGTTGGGCGGCAGGCCCGCGGCGCCACTCCGGAGCCCGGCGCCTGGACCATGCTGGCCGGCCAGCGGATCAAGCTTGAACCCGTCCGCCTCCGCCCGGACGTGGCAGGCCTGGCGCCGGGGGCGGTGGAGCTCCGCGGCAAGAGCGTCCTGGTGGGCACCGCATCGCATGCCGTGGAACTGACCCGGATCCAGCCCGCCGGAAAGAAAATGATGGCCGCAGCCGATTGGGCGCGCGGCATGGCTTCACTGGAAGGCGTGGTATTCGAATGAGCAGCACCGGCGGACGCGGCAAGGGCGGTCCCAAGGACACCGGCCGGCGCAATGCCCAGGGCAGGGAACGCAACCGCGGACCGCGCACTTACACCGGCCAGGCACCCTCCCAGCGCACCCGGCGGGCCGATCCGGCGAGGCTGGTGGCCTTCGAAGTGCTGCGGGCAGTAGCCTCCGAGGACGCCTACGCCAACCTGGTGCTGCCGGCGCGGATCCGGCACCACGGCCTGGACAGGCGCGACGCCGGGTTTGCCACCGAACTCACCTATGGCGCCCTGCGCGGCCAGGGAACGTACGATGCCATCCTGGCCCGCTGCGTGGACCGCCCGCTGGACCAGCTTGACCCTGCCATCCTCGACGCCCTGCGCATCGGCGCCCACCAGCTGCTTGCCATGCGCGTTCCCGCCCACGCCGCCCTGGACCAGACGGTCGGCCTGGCCCGCGCGGTCATCGGCGCCGGCCCGTCGGCCCTGATTAACGCCGTGCTTCGCAAAGTTTCCGCGCACAGCCTGGACGAATGGCTGGACACCCTGGTGGCCGGCGAAACGGACCAGACACGGATCGCCGCGCTGCGCCACGCGCACCCGGAATGGATTGTGCGCGCCATGCGCCAGTCCCTGGTGGCGCACGGCCGCCCTGCCACGGAGATAGACAGCCTGCTCGAAGCGGACAACGCAGCGCCGGTGGTCAACCTCGTGGCCCTGCCCGGCCTGGGCAACCTGGACGAGGCGCTTGAAGCCGGAGCAGCCCCGGGCGAACTCGTGGAGGGATCCGCGCTGTCCAGCGGCGGAGACCTCGGCCGGCTCGCATCGGTCCGAGAAGGCA
Organism: Pseudarthrobacter sp. NPDC092424; assembly: GCF_044754925.1. Taxonomy (NCBI): domain Bacteria; kingdom Bacillati; phylum Actinomycetota; class Actinomycetes; order Micrococcales; family Micrococcaceae; genus Pseudarthrobacter; species Pseudarthrobacter sp. NPDC092424. The sequence continues at coordinate 172,922 of NZ_JBIVQC010000002.1, forward strand.
CCACCCGGGTCCAGGACGTGGGCTCCCAGCTGGTGGCCCGCGCCATGGCCGGGCTCCGGCTGGACGGCGGCGCTGACGGGGGAGGCACCGAATCCTGGCTGGACCTTTGCGCCGGCCCCGGCGGGAAGGCGGCCCTCCTGGCCGCCCTCGCCAGTGAACGCGGCGCCACCCTGCTGGCCAACGAGCCCGCACCGCACCGTGCAAAGCTGGTGGGGCAGGCCCTGGCGGCCGTGCCGCGCAGCGCCTGGCAGGTCCGTACCGGCGACGGCCGGGACCTGGGAACAGAACAGCCGGAGAGGTTCGACCGCGTGCTGGCGGACGTGCCCTGCAGCGGACTCGGTGCCCTGCGGCGCCGCCCCGAATCCCGCTGGCGCCGTTCGCCCAAGGACCTGGCGGACCTCGGTCCACTGCAGCGCGAACTCCTGGCTTCCGCGATTGCCGCCGTGCGTCCCGGCGGTGTCGTGGCCTACGTGACGTGCTCTCCGCACCCCGCGGAAACCACCGCAGTGGTGGCAGACGCGCTGCGCAAGCGCGACGACCTGGAACTCCTGGACGCCGGCGCTGCGCTGGACGCCGTGAGCCTCACCGGGGACCTTGGCGCCGGATACGAATCCACTGCCCAGCTCTGGCCGCACATCCACGGCACGGACGCCATGTTCCTGGCGCTCATCCGGAAAAAGGCCTGACAGTCCCCGAACCCTGCCAGTACCAGTGAAAGGCGCACCCTGTGACGCAGTGCTGCATCAACCCGAGCATCCTGTCCGCCGACTTCGTCAACCTCGAGGCGGAACTGCACCGCATCGCCACGGCCGACGCCGTGCACGTTGACGTCATGGACAACCACTTCGTTCCCAACCTGACCATTGGGCTTCCGGTGGTCAAACGGATCCAGGAAGTCAGCCCGGTGCCGCTGGATGCGCACCTGATGATCTCGGACGCGGACCGCTGGGCCCCCGACTTCGCCTCCGCCGGCCTCGCATCCGTCACTTTCCACGCTGAAGCCTCCATCGCCCCGGTCAAGCTTGCGCGGGAGTTGCGGGCCCGCGGCGCCAAGGCAGGCATGGCGCTGCGTCCCGCTACTCCAGTGGAGCCCTACCTGGACATGCTCCCGGAACTGGACGTGCTGCTGGTCATGACCGTGGAGCCCGGCTTCGGCGGCCAGGCCTTCCTGGACATCACGCTGCCCAAGATCCGGCGGGCCCGCGCCGCGATCGACGGCTCCGGCATCGGGGTGGCACTCCAGGTGGACGGCGGCATTACGGAGGAAACCATCACCCGGGCTGCGGAAGCCGGGGCCAATGTCTTCGTGGCCGGTTCCGCCGTCTATGGAGCGGACGACCCCGCAGCGGCCATCGACCGGCTCCGCGCCGCCGGCAACCGGACGTTACGCACTGCCTCGGGGGAATAGCCGGAGGCTGCTGCCGGTTGTGGCACAATAACAACACACATACGTGCTCCGGGGTCGGTGTAAGTCCGAACCGGCGGTGACAGTCCGCGACCCGCGAGCCGGCAAGCTTCCCAGGAAGACTCCGGCAGACGGTTGAACCGGTGGAATTCCGGTACCGACAGTTAAAGTCTGGATGAGAGAAGCACGTACAGCTGTATCTGCGGCGCCTGGCGGTGCCGCAGCCTTCTGCTGTCGTATACCCCGGAGCCATCTTGGCCCTAGAGGGAAGGAACGACACGGGATGAACCCCACGCGGTGGCCGGCGGCAGCCGAAACTCCCGCCCCAGGGGCAGTTACTGCCTTCAGCGCCGGTGAGACGCGCGCGATGGACGCCGCCCTCGAAGCAGCCCGGCGGGGGCCCCGGGGAGCAAACCCCCTGGTGGGCGCCGTCGTCGTCGACTCCGAAGGACGGCACCTGGTGACCGGGTACCACCGCGGCGCCGGCACCGCGCACGCCGAGGCGGACGCCATCACCCAGGCCTCGGCGGCAGGGCTGGACCTCACCGGCTGCACCATGCTGGTGACGCTGGAACCCTGCAACCATGTGGGCCGCACCGGACCCTGCGCCCAGGCGATCATCGCCGCCGGCATCACGGACGTGGTGTACGCGGTGGACGACCCCCACGACCCCGCCGCCGGCGGGGCAGCCACCCTGCGCGCTGCCGGTATCCGCGTCCGCAGCGGCCTTGGCGCCGATGAAGCCCTGGACCTCAACCGCCAATGGTTCGAAGCAGTCACGGCACGGCGTCCGTTCGTTACCCTCCACATCGCGCAGACGCTGGACAGCCGGATTGCGGCAGAGGACGGCACCAGCCAGTGGATCTCCAGCCCCGAATCGCTGGCCGACAACCACGGGCTGCGGAACCGCATTGACGCGATCCTGGTGGGAACCCAGACCGTGCTTGTGGACAATCCGCGGCTCACCGCCCGGGACGCGGACGGCAACCCCGCCGGAAAACAGCCGGTACGCGCCGTGATGGGACTGCGGGACGTCCCGGAAGACGCCGCCGTACGGGGCGACGACGGACTCATGGTTCACCTGCCCACCCGCGATCCCCGGGAAGCGCTGTCCCTCCTGTACGGCCAGGGCATCCGTCACCTCATGGTGGAAGGCGGCTCGCGCATCCTGAGCACGTTCCTCACCGCCGGACTGGTGGACGAACTGATCGTCTATCTGGCCCCCACACTTCTCGGTTCCGGCACACCCGCGCTGGACGGACTGGGCATTACCACGCTGGCCGACGCCCAGCACTGGGACTGGGACGAATCCGACGGCGGCGCCGTGCGCCCGCTGGGCCGGGACCTCCGCCTGCACCTCAGGCCGCAGCGCATTGTTGCCCTTGATCCACAACCATCCCGCGCCACTGCGGAGCAAGCCCAGGAAGGCTACTGATGTTTACCGGAATTATTGCCGAACAGGGACGGGTGCTCTCCGTAGAGCGCGACGGCGATGCCAGCGCCACCGTCCGCCTCCACGCGCCCGGCAGCACCGACGGACTGGCACTGGGCGGCTCCATCGCCGTCAACGGGGTCTGCCTCACGGCCACCGCCATCGACGGACGCGACTTCAGCGTGGATGTCATGGGCGAGACGCTGGTCCGCAGCACCATCGGCGAATTGGCGCCAGGGGACGCCGTCAACCTGGAACGCTGCGTTCCGGCCGGAGGCCGGCTGGACGGCCACGTGGTCCAGGGCCACGTGGACGGCGTGGGCACCCTGCTGGAGCGAGAGCCCCAGGGGAACTGGGAGAGGCTGCGCTTCGGCGTACCCGCCAACCTGGCCCGCTACATCGCCGAGAAGGGCTCCATTGCCATCGACGGTGTCTCCCTGACGGTCACCGCTGTCAGTGATGCCGGCGAACAGAACCCCTGGTTTGAGGTGGGTCTTATCCCCACCACACTGGCGGAAACGGGGTTGGGCGCCAAGGCAACCGGCAGCAGGGTGAACCTGGAAGTGGACGTCCTGGCCAAATACACGGAACGGCTGTTGGCCTTCCGCGGCACGGCAGGAGAAGCACGATGAACGCCGCCGTCCGCATGGAAGCCGGGGCAGGGGTTGTGCCCGGGGCCGCGGGGGAGAAGCTCCTGGACACGATCGAGGATGCCGTGCGTGCCATTGCCGCCGGCCGGCCGGTTCTGGTGGTGGACAACGAGGACCGCGAAAACGAAGGCGACATCATCTTCGCCGCGCAGTACGCCACACCCGCGCTGATGGGCTGGACCATCCGGTACAGTTCGGGCGTGATCTGCGTGCCGCTGCCCGGCAGCCGCGCGGATGCGCTGGACCTGCCGCCCATGACCGCCGTCAACCAGGACTCCAAGGGCACCGCCTACACGGTTTCCTGCGACGCGGCAGCGGGAGTCAGCACCGGGATCTCGGCCACGGACCGTGCCGTGACGGCACGCGTCCTGGCGGACCCGCAGGCAGGACCGGCGGCCGTGACCCGTCCCGGGCATATTTTCCCGCTGCGCGCAGTTGTCGGAGGTGTGCGGGAGCGTCCCGGCCACACCGAGGCCGCGGTGGACCTGTGCCGCCTGGCGGGTCTGGAGCCGGTAGGCGTGATTGCAGAGGTAGTGTACGACGACGGTGAGATGATGCGCCTGGACGGACTGCGGGCGTTTGCCTCGGAACACGGGTGCCCGCTGGTGTCCATCGAGGAACTGGCAGCCTATCTCGCCGCGGGGGAGCGCCCGGACGGCAGCCCAGCGGCTGCGGGTGGAATGAAGGAGAATTCATGACGGCATCTGTATCCGGCAACGGCAGGCAGCAGGACGGTGTCCACCCCGTCAGCGGGGGCCCGGTGGTGCAGCTGCCCACCGCTTTCGGCGATTTCGTGGCGCAGGCGTGGACGGACCTGGTCACCGGCGTTGAACACCTCGCCGTCAGCTCACCGAACCCGCCCAAGGATGGCAAGGCGCCGCTGGTGCGGCTGCACTCGGAATGCCTCACAGGGGACGTCTTCGGCTCCTACCGCTGCGACTGCGGTGAACAGCTGGCCTATGCGCTGGAACTGATCCAGGAACACGGCGGCACCCTGCTGTACCTGCGCGGACAGGAAGGCCGTGGCATCGGGCTGGCCAATAAGATCAAGGCCTACGCCCTCCAGGAAGCCGGTTTTGACACCGTGGAAGCCAACGAGCAGCTGGGCCTTCCCGTGGATGCCCGCTGCTATAAGGCAGCCGCACAGGTCCTCGCCGAAATGGGGCTGCACGAGGTCCGCCTCCTGAGCAACAACCCGGACAAGCAGAACAGGCTGGCCAGTGCCGGTGTGACGGTGGTGGAAATGGTTCCCACCGAAGTTCCGTCGCGGGAACAGAACATCCGCTACCTGCAGACCAAGAAGGACCGCATGGAGCACCGGCTGCAGCTGGATACCCACGTGGCCGCCCTGCCGGTCACTGCCCCCGATACCTTTAGCCACGAACAAGATTGAACGGAACAAACCACCCATGAGCGGACACGGCGCCCCCAGCATCGACCTGACCACCCTCGACCCCGAAAAGACCTCCCGGCTCAAGCTGGCCATCGTCGCGGCCAGCTGGCACACCCAGATCATGGACGGCCTCCTGGACGGCGCCCTCCGGGCCGCCAAGGACGCCGGCATCAGCGAGCCCACAGTGCTCCGGGTGCCCGGCAGTTTTGAGCTGCCCGTTGCCGCCGCTCGTCTGGCACCGCACTTTGACGCGGTGGTGGCGCTCGGCGTCGTCATCCGCGGCGGCACCCCGCACTTCGAATACGTCTGCCAGGCCGCGACGGCGGGACTCACCGACGTCAGCGTGACAACCGGAGTGCCGGTGGGCTTCGGCGTGCTGACGTGCGACAACGAACAGCAGGGACTTGACCGGGCGGGCCTGCCCGGATCCAAGGAAGACAAAGGGCACGAGGCCGTGACCGCGGCCCTGGCTGCCGCCGTCGTACTCAGGCAGTACTGACGACCCCACGGACCGGGCGGGTGCGGTGTGTAATCCCTCACATCGCGCCCGTCACGTCCGGGCCCGGTGAGCGCCCCGCGGGCCGCACCAAGTAGTCTGGAAGGCGTGAAGAATTTCGAGACGCTGTTCGCTGAGCTCAGCGAGAAGGCAGCCACCCGCCCGGAAGGCTCCGGCACCGTCGCTGAATTGGATTCCGGCGTCCACGGCATCGGCAAGAAAGTCGTGGAGGAAGCGGCCGAGGTCTGGATGGCTGCCGAATATGAGTCCGATGAAGCCGCGGCCGAGGAAATCTCCCAGCTGCTGTACCACCTGCAGGTCCTCATGCTCGCCAAGGGCCTGACCCTGGAAGACGTCTACAAGCATCTGTAGCCACCGGCCGGCGCGCCGACCAGCCGCCGAGCCCGCAGTGGCCCGCATTTGCCTGACCCCAAAAGACCTCTTGAACCAGAAAGACTTTCCATGCTGCGAGTAGCCGTCCCCAACAAGGGATCCCTGTCCGAAGCCGCCTCCGCAATGCTCACCGAAGCCGGCTACCGCCAGCGCCGCGACTCGCGCGAGCTGGTCATGGTGGATCCGGACAACGACATCGAGTTCTTCTTCCTCCGCCCGCGGGACATCGCTGTATACGTGGGGCAGGGAACACTCGACGTCGGCATCACCGGCCGCGACCTCCTCCTGGACGCGGAGGTGGAGGCAGAGGAACTGCTTCCGCTGGGCTTCGCGGCCTCAACGTTCCGTTTTGCCGGTCCGGTGGGTGTTTTCTCCGCGGCTGAGCAGCTCGAGGGCAAGCGCCTGGCCACCAGCTATGACGGGCTGCTGCGGGGCTACCTGGCCGAGCGCGGCATCAACGCCAAGGTGGTCCGCCTGGACGGCGCAGTGGAGTCTTCCGTGCGCCTCGGCGTGGCCGACGCCATCGCCGATGTGGTGGAAACCGGGAACACCCTCAAGGCCGCCGGAATGGAAATCTTCGGCGACCCCATCCTGAAGTCCGAGGCCGTGCTGATCCGCCGCACGGGCAACGGGTCGGCCAACGGCACGGCTAAGGAAATCGAGGTCCTGATCCGGCGCCTGCAGGGCGTCCTGGTGGCGCGACAGTACGTCCTCATGGACTACGACATCCGCAAGGAACTCGTGGAGAAGGCCGCAGGCCTGACGCCCGGGCTGGAATCGCCCACCGTGTCCCCGCTCCGGGACTCCGACTGGGTCGCGGTACGGTCCATGGTGCCCAAGCGTGAAACCAACCGCATCATGGACGAGCTGTACGACCTGGGCGCCCGCGCCATCCTGGTCAGCAGCATCCACGCCTGCCGCATCTGACCCGCTCTCTTCGCATTACCGCAAGCATTCCAGGAGTTTTCCATGGCAGTAGCAGTCCGCGTCATTCCCTGCCTTGATGTCGACGCCGGCCGCGTCGTCAAGGGCGTCAACTTCGAGGGCCTCCGCGACGCCGGCGACCCCGTGGAACTGGCCCACCGCTACGACAACGCCGGCGCCGACGAACTGACCTTCCTTGACGTCACGGCGTCCTCCGGCAACCGCGAGACCACTTTCGACGTGGTCCGGCGCACCGCGGAAGAAGTCTTCATCCCGCTGTGCGTGGGCGGCGGCGTCCGTGGCGTTGCGGAGGTGGACAAGCTCCTCCGGTACGGTGCGGACAAGGCAGCCATCAACACCGCCGCCGTGTCCCGGCCGGAGGTCATCGACGAAATCACCCGGCACTTCGGATCCCAGGTGCTTGTCCTGTCCGTCGACGCCCGGCGCACCCGTCCCGGGTCGCAGCCGACGCCGTCGGGCTTTGAAGTGACCACCCACGGCGGGCGGACCGGAACAGGCATCGACGCCATCGAATGGGCGCGGGAAGCGGCAGACCGGGGTGTGGGGGAGATCCTCTTGAACTCGATCGACGCCGACGGCACCAAGGACGGCTTCGACCTGGAACTGATCCGGCTGGTGCGCGCGGCGGTCAAGGTTCCACTGATCGCCTCCGGCGGCGCGGGCGAACCGGCGCACTTCCCGCCGGCCGTGGCGGCAGGCGCGGATGCCGTGCTGGCTGCCTCGATCTTCCACTGGGGTCCCGACGACATGATCAGCCGGGTCAAGGACGAGATCCGCGCTGCCGGCTTCGAGGTCCGCTGACGCTGGTGGTTGAGCCTGCCGGAACCTAAGCCCGTCCTCGCATCAGGGCCTTCAAGGTTCTGATGCGCGGACAGGCCCTGGAAGAGGACTCAGAGGCCTACTTCGGCTGACTGGAGAAGCGCGACGGCGTCCGGCTGGCCTTCGAAGGTGACGAGGGCGTGGCGGGTCCGTCCGTGCGCGTGCATCAGCAATTCGCCCGGCTCGCCCACAATGGCAACCGAGACGGGAGCGCGCTTGGCGACGTGGCGGGGACCCGAGGGCCGGACCAGGACAATGCCCAGATCCACCCCGCGGTACAGGATGGCTGCGCGCTTGACGAGCTCATCCCACAACGCGTCCGAGTAGCCCTCATCCAGGGCCCTTGGCGCCCACCGGTCCACCGCGCGGCGGACGTCCTCAGTGTGCACGAAGTATTCGATGAGGTTGGAGCTTTCGTCCAGGGCCTTGATGTTCATGGGGGAGAGGGGCGGCGGCCCCGCCCGGAACGCGTTGACCAGGTCGGCGTAGTCCTCGGCGGTCTTGAGCCGCCCGGCGAGGCGGGCAGTAGCCTGGTCCGAGGCCTTGGCCAGGCGCTTGAAGATCAGCCCGAGTCCCACGGCGGCTTTCCGCTCACGGAGGTAAAGGTGCGCGGCGAGGTCCCTGGTACGCCAGCCCTTGCATAGCGTGGGCGCGTCAGGGCCGGCCGCCAGCAGGGTTTCGGCCAGGACTTCTCGGGACGGTTCGACGAAATGCATCACTTGTGAAACTAGCACGACACTCGCGCACTTGGGCACCATGACCGCAGCGGTTCGCCCGCGGCTGTTCACATCCGGTCCGGCCGGGCGGAAGGCACTAGACTGGACCCGATGTCTGAGCAGCCCACCTCCACGCACATGTCCGGATCCGCCGTGCCCGGGAGCCCCCTTCCGGCGGAGCTTTCCGCCGCCCTGAAGCGTGACGGCGCAGGCCTGGTGGCCGCCGTCGTTCAGCAGTTCGACACCAATGAGGTGCTCATGCTCGGGTGGATGGATGACGAAGCGCTGCACCGTACGCTCACTACCGGCCGCGTGACCTTTTACTCGCGCTCCCGGCAGGAGTATTGGCGCAAGGGCGACACCTCCGGGCACGTGCAATGGGTCAAGTCTGTGGCGTTGGATTGCGACGGCGACGCCCTCCTGGTGCGCGTGGACCAGGTAGGCGCCGCGTGCCACACCGGCACCCGGACCTGCTTTGACGGCCGGGAACTCAGTGCCACCACAGGAACAAGGACAGGCGGAACAGCTTAACCATGCAGGACCTTGGAATCATCAGCCCCGGACTGGACGAGTTCCGCGAGCTGGCACGGCACCGGCGGGTCATCCCCGTCACGCTCAAGGTGCTCGCGGACGCTGAAACGCCCATCGGCCTGTACCGGAAGCTCGCGCAGGGCCAGCCCGGAACATTCCTGATGGAATCCGCCGCGGTGGGCGGTGCCTGGTCCAGGTACTCCTTTATCGGTGCGAAGTCCCGGGCAACCCTGACCACCAAGGACGGCCAGGCGCACTGGCTGGGTGAACCGCCGGCCGGGGTGCCCGTGGACGGCAGCCCGGTCGATGCCATCAGGGACACGGTTGAAGCCCTCCGCACCGACCGTTTCGAGGGGCTCCCGCCCTTCACCTCAGGCCTGGTCGGGTTCCTCGGCTGGGAGACCGTCCGGCATTGGGAGCGGCTGGTCAGCCCGCCGGAGGACGACCTGCACCTGCCCGAGATGGCGCTGAACCTGGTGACGGACATGGCTGTGCACGACAACGTGGACGGCACCGTGCTGCTGATCGCCAACGCCATCAACTTCGATGACAGCTCCGAGCGCGTCGATGAGGCATGGGAGGACGCCGTTGCCCGGGTCAAGGCCCTGCTTAACCGGATCAGCACCCCCATTGCCCACCCGGTCTCCGTTCTTGAACCGGCGGCCCTGGACTTTGCCTCCAGCGTCCAGGAACGATGGGACGAGTCCGAGTACCTGGCGGCCCTGGACCGCGGCAAGGAAGCCATCGTAGACGGCGAAGTGTTCCAGGTGGTGATTTCCCGCCGCTTCGAAATGGACTGCGGCGCCTCGCCGCTGGACGTCTACCGGGTCCTGCGGAATACCAACCCCAGCCCGTACATGTACATCTTCAGCCTCGCCGATGCCGAAGGGCGCGAGTACTCGATCGTCGGATCGTCCCCTGAGGCCCTGGTGACCGTCACAGGTGAAGAGGTCATCACCCATCCCATCGCAGGCTCCCGCCCCCGCGGCAAGACCGTCGAGGCCGACAAGGCCCTGGCGGAGGAACTCCTGGCGGACCAGAAGGAACGTGCCGAGCACCTCATGCTGGTGGACCTGTCCCGCAACGACCTCTCCAAGGTGTGCGTCGCAGGGACCGTGGACGTCACCCAGTTCATGGAAGTGGAGCGCTTCAGCCACATCATGCACCTGGTCTCCACGGTGGTGGGCAGGCTCGCCCCCGACGCCACGGCCTATGACGTGCTGAAGGCAACCTTCCCGGCAGGCACTCTCTCAGGCGCACCGAAGCCGCGCGCACTGCGCCTCCTGGATGAACTGGAACCGCACCGCCGCGGCATCTACGGCGGAGTAGTAGGTTACCTGGACTTCGCCGGGGACATGGACATGGCCATCGCTATCCGGTCAGCCCTGCTCCGCGAGGGCCGGGCCTATGTACAGGCCGGTGGCGGCATCGTGGCCGATTCGGTCAATCCCACCGAAGCGCTGGAAACAGTCAACAAAGCCGCGGCCCCGCTCCGCGCCGTGCACACCGCGGGCTCGCTGCACAATGTCTCCGCCGAGTCCCTTCCCGGCGGGAAAGAGTCCTGATGCCAGCGTGGGCCCGCAAGTCCACGGTGGTCCTGCTGATTGCCGTCCTCGCACTGGCGGTCTTCGGCACCACCACCCAGACCTGGCTGTCCGTCTCGCTGGATCCGGCGCAGTCCGGCGCCGGGGGAGATGCCCTTGAAGTGCAGGGCAGCAAGGCCGCGACGGCGGTGACGGCACTGGCGCTGGTAGCCCTTGCCGGCGGCCTCGCGGCGTCGATCGCCGGCAGGATCGCGCGCTGGGTTATCACCGTGATCATTGTGCTGGCCGCGGCGGGCATTGTGGCCGCCGCCGCCACCGTGCTGGCCGACCCGCTGGCCGCCGCCCAGGGGTCCATCGCTGCTGCCACGGGAGTGTCGGGCGGCCAGGCCCGGGTGGAGGCCACCGCTTTTCCGTTCATCGCGGTGGGCTGCGGCGGCCTTCTGGCCCAGGCGGGCCTGCTGGTGGTGCCCGCCGGCCGGTACTGGAAGGCGCGGACCAAGTATGACGTCGCGGGCCGCGGACCGGCAGCGGCAACAGCCGGGCCCGTGGACGAGATCGACAGCTGGGACCGGCTTTCCCGCGGCGACGACCCCACCTGACCGGCGCCGGGCCGGGAAGCGGTCACCGCCGCCGGACCCGGATACGCGGACGGTGGCCAAAAATGGCAGAATGTAAGCAGTATTTACCCCTGAGGAGATTTCAATGAGCAAAGCACCCGCGTCCGTTTCCAATTCCGGCACCCGCGTTGTGGCCCCCGGCGCCATCGACCACAGCCAGGAACTCGGCCACGGCAACAGCCCCGCGGCCTGGACCTGCGTCATCGTGATGCTGGTCGGCGCGCTCATTGCCTCCATTGCCTTCGTCATTGCCAGCACCCCCATCTTCATCGTGGGCGGCGCCATCATGGTCCTCGGCCTGATCCTCGGTTACGTCATGCGCAAGGCAGGTTACGGCGTCGAAGGCAGCAAGCTGAAGAACTCCGGCCACTGATGGCAACTGTTCTCGATGACATCAACGCTGGTGTCAGGGAGGATATGGAAGCCCGGAAACGGCTCGTTTCCCTCGCCGAGCTGAAGGACCGCGCGCAGGCCGCGCCGGCCGCCCGCGATGCCTGGGCCGCCCTCGGCGGCACCTCGCCGGTCCGGGACCAGCTGAAGGTGATCGCGGAGATCAAGCGCCGCAGCCCCTCCAAGGGTGACCTGGCCGGCATCTCGGATCCCGCGTCGCTTGCCCGGCAGTATGCCGACGGCGGTGCCTCCGTGATCAGCGTCCTCACCGAGCAGCGCCGGTTCAACGGGTCCCTGGCGGACCTCGACGCGGTGCGGGCCGCCGTCGACGTGCCCTTGCTGCGCAAGGACTTCACGCTGGACGAATACCAGATCTGGGAGGCGCGCGCCCACGGCGCGGACCTCATCCTGCTCATCGTCGCCGCCCTTTCCGATGCCCAGCTCGAGGACTTCAGTGCGCTGAGCCACGAACTCGGCATGAACGTGCTGGTGGAGACACACACGGAAGAGGAAATCGAGCGGGCCGCCGCCGCCCGGGCGCGCATCATCGGCGTCAACGTCCGCAACCTGAAGACGCTCGACGTCGACCGTTCAGTTTTTGCCGCACTGGCAGGCCGCGTTCCGGCCGGCGCGCTGGTGGTCGCCGAATCCGGCGTCCGCGACGTCGCCGACGTCACCCACTATGCCGCCAGCGGCGCCAACGCCGTGCTGGTGGGCGAGGCCCTGGTCAGCCACTCCACGCCGGCGGACCGCATCGCCGAATTCACCGCCGCAGGGGCCGCCGCTATCGCCGCCCGCGGCTGACGGCAGCGGTCCGGTCCCCGGCGCGGGGGTCCGGCATTGACTGCCGCCCCGGAGTACGCCCCGGGGAACCCACTTTTGCCCGAACAACTGGAACAGGACGGACTGATGGCCCACGCACCCTCCGGCGAAGCCCACAACGATGCCGATCACAATGCCACGGAAGCCTTCCTGCAGGGCGGCTCCCTCCGGCACGCACCGGGGCCGTACTTCGGCAACTACGGCGGGCGCTGGATGCCGGAATCCCTCATCGCCGCCCTGGACGAACTCGAAGAGACGTTCAACCAGGCCAAGGACGATCCTGAATTCCGGGCCCAGATCGCGGACCTCAACAAGAACTACTCGGGCCGCCCCTCGCTGCTGACCGAAGCCAAGCGGTTCTCCGGCCACGCCGGCGGAGTCCGGATCTTCCTCAAGCGCGAAGACCTGAACCACACCGGCTCGCACAAGATCAACAACGTCCTGGGCCAGGCGCTCCTGGCCAAACGCATGGGCAAGACCCGCGTCATCGCCGAAACCGGTGCGGGCCAGCACGGCGTCGCCAGCGCCACCGCGGCGGCCCTGATGGGCCTTGAGTGCGTGGTGTACATGGGTGCCGAGGACTGCCGCCGCCAGGCGCTGAACGTGGCCCGCATGGAGCTGCTCGGCGCCACGGTCATCCCGGTGACCAGCGGTTCCCAGACCCTCAAGGACGCCATCAACGACGCGCTCCGCGACTGGGTTGCCAACGTGGACCACACCCACTACCTGCTGGGCACCGCCGCGGGCGCGCACCCCTTCCCGGCCATGGTCCGCTACTTCCATGAGGTCATTGGCGATGAAGCCCGCGCCCAGATCCTGGAGCAGGAAGGCCGGCTGCCTGATGCTGTATGCGCGTGCATTGGCGGCGGATCCAACGCCATCGGCATCTTCCACGGCTTCCTGGATGATCCGTCGGTGAAGATCTACGGTTTCGAGGCAGGCGGCGACGGCGTGGACACCGGCCGGCACGCGGCCACCATTACCCTGGGCAAGCCCGGCGTGCTCCACGGCGCCCGCTCCTACCTCATGCAGGACGACGACGGCCAGACCATCGAATCGCACTCCATCTCCGCCGGGCTGGACTATCCGGGGGTGGGCCCGGAGCACTCGTACCTGGCCGATATCGGCCGAGTCAGCTACGAGCCCATCACGGACAGCGAAGCCATGGACGCCTTCCGGCTCCTGTGCCGGACAGAGGGCATCATTCCGGCTATCGAGTCCGCCCACGCACTGGCCGGAGCCATCAAGGTGGGCCAGCGGCTTGCCGCGGAGGACCCCGCCGCCGCTGCCGGGAAGATCGTGATCGTGAACCTGTCCGGCCGTGGCGACAAGGATGTTGCTACCGCGGCTGAATGGTTCAACCTGTTGGACAAGGGTTCCGCCGAGTCGGAAATCGGTAAAGAGGGTGAGCAGCTGTGAGCGGCGCAGAGACGGCAAACGGGGTACAGATGACCAGCAAGGCGGCGGCCGCGATCGACCGGGCCCGCGCCGAGGGCCGTGCCGCCCTCGTCGCCTACCTGCCCGCGGGCTACCCCAGCGTGGAGGAGTCGATTGCCGCCGGCGTCGCCGCCGCGCGCAACGGCGCAGACCTCATCGAGGTGGGCATCCCCTACTCCGACCCCGTGATGGACGGCCAGGTCATCCAGGCTGCCACCACGCAGGCCCTTGCCAACGGCTTCAAGGTGGGCCAGGTGTTCGACGTCGTGGCCGGGATTACCAGCCAGACCGATGCCGCGGTCCTGGTCATGACGTACTGGAACCCGGTGGTGCGGATGGGTGTGGAGGAGTTTTCCCGCCGCCTCGCAGAGGCCGGCGGGGCGGGACTCATCACCCCGGACCTCATCCCGGACGAAGCTTCCGAATGGATGGCGGCCTCTGACAAGTACGGCCTGGACCGGGTGTTCCTTGTGGCCCCGTCCTCCACGGCAGAGCGCATGCAGCGCACCGTGGATGCCAGCCGCGGGTTCGTGTACGCCGTGTCCATCATGGGCGTCACGGGAGCCCGGACGTCCGTCAGCACGGCTGCCAAGGACGTGGTGGCGGCCGCACATGCTGCCGGAGCGGAACGTGTCTGCGTGGGCCTGGGCGTGTCCAACGCAGACCAGGTCCGCGAGATCGCCGCGTACGCCGAGGGCGTCATCGTAGGCACGGCCCTGGTCAAAAGCCTGGGTGACGGCGGCGTCGACGCAGTGGGCGCGCTCACCAAAGACCTCAGCACCGGCCTGGCCAGGAAAGAAGAAGCCTAGCAATGCAAACACTCCTGCAGGCCGCCGCCCTGGTGCCGGCCAGTATCCCCAGCCCCGACTGGTCCGGTTTCGACATCCCCCTGCCATGGGGCGCGCTGCGCATCCACGCCTACGCGCTGTGCATCCTCGCCGGAATCATTGCCGGCCTGTGGCTTACGTCGGTCCGCTGGGCAAAGCGGGGGGCACCCGAAGGCAGCGTGTGGGACATCGTCATCTGGGCCATCCCCTCCGGGATTATCGGCGGACGGCTCTATCACGTGTTCTCGTCCCCGGACGCATACTTCGGCCCGGGTTTTGACGGGACGGGTGACCTTTCACTGATACCGCAGATCCAGCGGGGCGGGCTGGGTATCTGGGGAGCGGTGCTGCTTGGCGTGATCGGTGCCTGGATCGGCTGCCGCCGCAGCGGAGTCAAGCTCACCGCGTTCCTCGATGCGGCTGCTCCCGGGCTGCTGCTGGCCCAGGCCATCGGGCGCTGGGGCAACTACTTCAACCAGGAACTGTTCGGCGGCCCCACCACGGTGCCCTGGGGCCTGGAAGTGGACGCGGACAATCCCAATTTCCCGGCGGGAATGGCCGAGGGCACGCTGTTCCACCCCACGTTCCTGTATGAGTCCCTGTGGAACGTTGCGGGCGTCATTATCCTGCTCGCATTGGACCGCCGGTTCAACTTCCGCCGCAGCCGTCTGTTCTGGCTGTACGCCATGTACTACACGCTGGGCCGCGTCTGGATCGAGGCGATGCGCATCGATGATGCTGAGCAGATTTCCCTGTTCGGCATCACCACCCGGCTCAACGTCTGGACCAGCATCTTCGTCTTCGTGGTGGCCCTGGCCGCCTTCGTGCTGCTCGGGCTGAAGGGCCGTCCGCAGCCGGACACGCCCTACCTGCCGGGCAGGGAGCCCGCGCCGGTGGCCGCAGGCGCGGAAGATGCCTCTGCCGCAAATGACGTCCGTGATCCGGACTCTGTTGTCTCAGATAGTGAATCGCGTGATAATCTCCGTGATAACCAAAGCGGTTCCCGGCCTGCTTCCGACCCCACGGAAGAAGCCGCGGCGGCACCGTCCGGCCCCAGGCCCGGCACGGATGCACCTGCCGCCGGAACTTCCGGCAGCACAGCCACGGGATCCGCTCCAGAGGCCGGCGACAGGAAGTAGCCGGCCGGAAGGGCATGTGAGCCACCGCTCGAACAGCCCACCAACCACAATGTCGTGGCATGGGATCCGCCGGATCAGCGTACAGCTGCTCTCCGGTGCGGCCCGGGGCAGGGGCCTGCGTAACTCTTCGTTCAGCAGGCCGAGCTGACCTACAATTTCCTGTAAATAACACTTTGTTGTGCCCATCACACGGGGCCCACGAGTGGGGCCAACGGTGTCCCTTCCATACGCACGATCAGGAGGAAGGACGTCTCCCATGACCCAAACTCTTCACACTCCCAGCTGGTCCGAACCGGATCAGCCTGAGGCTGCCATGTCGCCCTTCAAGCGCTTCGCGGCCCTCCCTGACGCGGGCGGACTGTACAACCCCGAGCAGGAAAAGGACGCCTGTGGGCTGGCGATCATCGCCACCCTGCGGGGCGAACCGGGCTACGACATCGTGGATGCGGCCCTGACCGCCCTGCGCAACCTTGAACACCGCGGCGCCGTGGGTGCTGATGAGGGAACGGGCGACGGCGCCGGCCTCCTCATGCAGATCCCGGACGAATTCTTCCGCGCCGTCACGGAGTTCGAACTGCCCGCCCCCGGCCAGTACGTGGCCGGCACGGCGTTCCTGCCCGCGGAACAGCGCGAAGCCGACGCCGCCCGCGCCGGCATCGAGGGCCTGGCCGCGGACGAGGGCCTGAAGGTCCTTGGCTGGCGCGAGGTGCCGGTCGTCGCCGACCTCGTCGGTGCCATGGCCCGAGCCTGCATGCCGTACTTCTCCCAGCCCTTCCTGGCATCGGCCACCGGCGAGGAGCTGGACCGGAACGAGCTCGACTCCCGCGCCTGGCGGATCCGCAAGCGGGCCCAGAACAAGTTCGGCGTCTACTTCCCCTCGCTGTCCTCGCGCACCATCGTGTACAAGGGCATGCTCACCACCGCCCAGCTGGAGCCGTTCTACCCGGACCTTTCGGACAAGCGGTTCAAGACCAAGCTGGCCATTGTCCACTCGCGTTTCTCCACGAACACGTTCCCGTCGTGGCCCCTGGCGCAGCCGTTCCGCACCATCGCGCACAACGGCGAAATCAACACCGTCAAGGGCAACCGGAACTGGATGCGGGCCCGCCAGTCCCAGCTTGCCAACCCGCTGCTGGGCGATTCCCCCGAAGAGCTCTACCCCATTTGCACCCCGGGCGCTTCCGACTCCGCCTCCTTCGACGAGGTCGCGGAGCTGCTGTGGCTGTCCGGCCGCCCCATCACGCACTCGATCATGATGATGATCCCCGAGGCGTGGGAAAACCACGCCACGATGGATCCCGCCCGCCGCGCGTTCTACGAATACCACTCCCTGCTGATGGAACCGTGGGACGGCCCCGCGGCGGTCTCCTTCACCGACGGCAACCTGGTTGGTGCCACCCTGGACCGCAACGGGCTCCGCCCTGGCCGCTACTGGATCACCGAGGACGGACTGATCGTCTTCGCCTCCGAGGTGGGCGTGATCGACGTCGAACCCGCCAAGGTAGTCAAGAAGGGCCGCGTCTCTCCCGGCAAGATGTTCCTGGTGGATACAGGGGCCGGCCGCATCATTGACGACGAAGAGGTTAAGGCAGAAGTCGCTGCGGCGAACCCGTGGGCCGAATGGGTCAAGGACAACCTGATCGACCTGAACGAGCTGCCCGAGCGCGAGCACGTGGTGCATACCGCTGCCTCCGTGAACATCCGCCAGCGCACGTTCGGGTACACCACCGAGGAACTGAAGATCCTTCTGGGCCCGATGGCCCGCACAGGTGCCGAGCCGTTGGGCGCCATGGGCTCCGACACCCCGGTGGCGGTGCTCTCCAAGCGGCCCCGCCTGCTTTTCGACTACTTTGTTCAGTCCTTTGCGCAGGTCACCAACCCGCCGCTGGATGCCATCCGCGAAGAGCTGGTCACCTCGCTGACGTGCGCCATCGGCCCCAACGGGAACCTGCTGGACACCAAGCAGGTCCGGCAGCCGCAGGTCCAGCTGCCGTTCCCGGTCATCAACAATGACCAGCTGGCCAAGATAGCCAACATCGAGGACGCCGACGGCAACCGCGTCGCCATGAAGGTCCGGGGCCTGTACCGTCCCGAGGGCGGCGAGAACGCCCTGCGCGCACGCCTTACCGAAATCTGCGAACAGGTTTCGGGCGCCATCAACCGCGGCGTGCAGTACGTGGTGCTGTCCGACCGCGACTCGAACGCACAGTGGGCGCCCATCCCGTCCCTGCTGCTGGTCAGCGCCGTGCACCACCACCTGCTCCGCAGCGCCAACCGCACCAAGACCGCGCTCGTGGTGGAGGCCGGCGACGTCCGCGAGACCCACCACGTGGCCGTGCTGATCGGCTACGGTGCCTCCGCCGTGAACCCGTACCTGGCCATGGAGTCCGTGGAACAGCTGATTGCGGCCGGCGACGTCACGGGCGTCACCCCGCAGGACGGCGTCTACAACCTCATCAAGGGCCTGGGCAAGGGCGTCCTGAAGATCATGTCCAAGATGGGCATCTCCACGGTGGCCTCCTACACCGGCGCCCAGACGTTTGAGGCGCTGGGCCTGGGCCAGGAACTGGTGGACGAATTCTTCGCCGGCACCCACTCCCAGCTGGGCGGCGTTGGCCTGGACGTCATCGCAGCCGAAGTTTCCGCTCGCCACCAGATGGCCTACCCGGAGGGCGGCATCGAACAGCCGCACCGTCCACTGCTGGGCGGCGGCGAGTACCAGTGGCGCCGCGACGGTGAGCCGCACCTGTTCAACCCCGAGACCGTTTTCCGGCTGCAGCATGCCACCCGCGAACGCCGCTACGACATCTTCAAGGCATACACCAAGGGCGTGGACGACCAGTCGCAGAACCTGATGACGCTCCGCGGGCTGCTGAAGTTCAAGAATGAGCGGCCTCCGGTTCCCCTTGAGGAAGTGGAGCCCGTCTCCAGCATTGTCAAGCGTTTCTCCACCGGCGCGATGAGCTACGGGTCCATCTCCAAGGAAGCCCACGAGACGCTGGCCATCGCCATGAACCGGCTGGGCGGCAAGTCCAACACCGGTGAGGGCGGCGAAGACGTGGAGCGCCTGCTCGATCCGGAGCGCCGTTCCGCGGTCAAGCAGATAGCGTCCGGCCGTTTCGGCGTGACCAGCCTGTACCTGACCAACGCGGATGACATCCAGATCAAGATGGCCCAGGGCGCCAAGCCCGGCGAAGGCGGCCAGCTGATGGCGCAGAAGGTCTACCCCTGGGTGGCCCGGACGCGTCACTCGACCCCCGGCGTCGGGCTCATTTCCCCTCCGCCGCATCACGACATCTACTCCATCGAGGACCTCGCCCAGCTGATTTACGACGCAAAGCGTGCCAATCCCTCGGCGCGCGTGCACGTGAAGCTGGTGTCCGAAGTGGGGATCGGCACCGTGGCGTCCGGCGTGACCAAGGCGAAGGCCGACGTCGTACTTGTCTCCGGGCACGACGGAGGCACCGGGGCATCCCCGCTGAACTCGCTCAAGCACGCCGGCGTTCCGTGGGAGCTCGGCCTGGCCGAGACGCAGCAGACCCTGATGCTCAATGGCCTGCGGGACCGCGTGGTGGTGCAGGTGGACGGGCAGCTCAAGACCGGCCGCGACGTTGTCATTGCCGCCCTGCTGGGCGGCGAGGAATTCGGCTTCGCCACGGCTCCGCTGGTGGTGGAAGGCTGCATCATGATGCGCGTGTGCCACCTGGACACCTGCCCAGTGGGCGTGGCGACGCAGAACCCCGAACTGCGCGCACGGTTTACCGGCAAGCCCGAATTCGTGGTCAACTTCTTCGAATTCCTGGCCGAGGAGGTCCGCGAAATCCTGGCGGAGCTTGGCTTCCGCAGTCTCGAAGAGGCCATCGGCCACGCAGAGGTGCTGGATACCCGCGAGGCAATCGACCACTGGAAGGCCGAAGGGCTGGACCTGGACCCGATCCTGCACGGCCTGGAGTTCGACGACGACGCCCCGCTGCGCAACCTGACCGGCCAGAACCACGAACTGGACAAGCACTTCGACCAGCGGCTGATCACCATGGCCGCCGAGGCGCTGACGGACCGCAGCCCCGTAAAGATCGCTGTTGACGTGATCAACACGGACCGCTCCGTGGGCACCATGCTGGGGCACGTCGTCACCAGGACCTTCGGGACCGATGTGCTGGCGACGGACACCATCGACGTCACGCTGAGCGGCACGGCGGGGCAGTCGCTGGGCGCGTTCCTGCCCGCCGGCATCACCCTGCGGCTCTACGGTGACTCCAACGACTACGTGGGCAAGGGCCTCTCCGGCGGCCGCATAGTGGTGCGCCCGGACCGGACCAACGTGTTCAAGGCCGAGGACAACGTCATCGCCGGCAACGTGATCGGCTACGGCGCAACCAGCGGCGAACTGTTCCTGCGCGGCCACGTGGGCGAACGCTTCCTTGTCCGCAACTCCGGCGCCACGGCAGTCGTCGAAGGCATCGGCGACCACGGTTGCGAGTACATGACGGGCGGCCAGACGCTGATCCTGGGCCGCACCGGCCGCAACTTCGGCGCCGGCATGTCCGGTGGAACCGCGTACGTCCTGGACCTGCGGACCACCCGTGTCAACAAGGAAGCCCTGCAGTCCGGCGAGCTCCAGCTCCTGGAGCTGGACGCAGAAGACCGCGACATCGTGCACGGCCTCCTGGTCAAGCACGTCGAAGAAACCGATTCCCAGCTGGCCGCCCGGCTCCTCGAGAACTTCGATGACACCGCTGCCCGCATTACCAAGGTGCTGCCGCGCGACTACGCGGCGGTGCTGCAAACCCGTCTCGACGCCATCGAAGAGGGCCTGGACCCCGACGGCGAAGAAGTATGGTCTCGAATCCTGGAGGTGACCGGTGGCTGATCCACGCGGATTTCTGAAAGTACGCCAGCGTGAAACCCAGCCACGCCG
The DNA here is from genome assembly GCF_044754925.1 of Pseudarthrobacter sp. NPDC092424. NCBI lineage: Bacteria > Bacillati > Actinomycetota > Actinomycetes > Micrococcales > Micrococcaceae > Pseudarthrobacter > Pseudarthrobacter sp. NPDC092424. The sequence continues at coordinate 193,396 of NZ_JBIVQC010000002.1, forward strand.
TCCCGTTCCCGTCCGCATCATGGACTGGAAGGAAGTCTACGAGGCACAGGAGAAGGGCACCCTCAAGGCCCAGGCGGGACGCTGCATGGACTGTGGTGTGCCGTTCTGCCACCAGGGCTGCCCGTTGGGCAACCTCATTCCCGAGTGGAACGACCTCATGTGGCGGGACAAGGGCGAGGAAGCGATCGAGCGGCTCCACGCCACCAACAATTTCCCCGAGTTCACCGGCCGGCTGTGCCCGGCACCCTGTGAAGCGTCCTGCGTGCTGGGGATCAACCAGCCCGCGGTGACCATCAAGCAGGTGGAGGTCTCGATCATCGACGAGGCGTGGGACAACAACTGGGTCCACCCGTTGCCGCCTGCCCGCCTGACCGGCAAGACCGTTGCCGTGGTGGGTTCCGGCCCTGCCGGCCTGGCCGTGGCGCAGCAGCTGACCCGGGTGGGCCACACCGTTGCGGTGTACGAGCGGGACGACAGGATCGGCGGCCTGCTCCGCTACGGCATCCCCGACTTCAAGATGGAGAAGGAGCAGGTGGACCGCCGTATCGAGCAGATGAAGGCGGAAGGCACCCGCTTCCGGACCGGCGTTAACGTGGGCACGGACGTGACGTGGGAGCAGCTGCGGAGGCGCTATGACGCCGTCGTGATCTGCACCGGCGCCACCGTGCCGCGCGACCTGCCCATCCCGGGCCGCGATCTGGAGGGTGTCCATTTCGCGATGGATTACCTGGTGCCGGCCAACCGCGCCGTGGCGGGGGAGACGGTGGAGAACCAGATCCACGCGCAGGGGAAGCACGTTGTCATCCTTGGCGGCGGCGACACAGGCGCGGACTGCCTGGGCACTGCACACCGCCACGGTGCGGCATCGGTGACCACCCTGGCCATTGGCAAGCAGCCGCCGGCTGAGCGTGCCAGCCACCAGCCGTGGCCGACGTTCCCCACGCTTTTTGAGGTGGCCAGCGCGCACGAGGAGGGCGGCGAGCGGACGTACCTTGCGTCCACCGTCGAGTTCGTGGGCGAGAATGGCAGGCTCACCGGCGTGAAGGTGGCCGAGACGGAGTTTGTGGACGGCAAGCGCCTGCCCAAGGCCGGAACCGAGCGGGTCATTCCGGCGGACCTGGTGTTCCTGTCCCTGGGGTTCACCGGGGCCGAGCCGGCGGGCATCACCGAACAGGTGCACGCCGAATTCGATGGCCGCGGCAACGTGTCCCGCGACGGGTACTACATGACGAACACCGAGGGCGTGTTCGTGGCAGGCGACGCCGGCCGGGGCCAGTCGCTCATCGTCTGGGCCATCGCGGAAGGCCGCGCCGCTGCCGCTGCCGTGGACCAGTACCTGATGGGCACAACGATCCTGCCCGCGCCGGTCGCTCCGACAGACCGGGCCATCGCCGTCCTGTAACGGTGCACCGGGGGTTCACCTGCACGACAACTTAACCAATGCAAGAGACCAATAGGGTAGGTATATGAGACGCGCAAAAATTGTGGCCACATTCGGCCCGGCAATTGCCAGCTACGAAAACACCCTCGCAGTGCTGGAAGCAGGTGTTGACGTCGCGCGCATGAACATGAGCCACGGCGACTACTCCGTGCATGACAACACCTATGAGAACGTGCGCAAGGCAGCAGCTGACCTGGGCAAGGCAGTGGCCATCATGGCCGACCTGCAGGGCCCCAAGATCCGCCTGGGCCGTTTCGTGGACGGTCCGCACGCCCTCGCCGTGGGTGACACTTTCACCATCACCACCGAGGACGTTCCCGGCACCAAGGACATTTGTTCCACCACGCTGAAGAGCCTCACCGAGGACGTCAACGTTGGCGACGCCCTGCTGATCGACGACGGCAAGGTGGCCCTGCGCGCCATCGAGGTTGATGACGTCAAGGTTGTCGCTCAAGTGACTGTGGGCGGCATGGTGTCCAATAACAAGGGCATCAACCTCCCGGGCGTGGCCGTGAATGTTCCGGCGCTGAGCGAGAAGGATGAGGACGACCTCCGCTGGGCCATGCGCCGCGGCGTGGACCTGGTCGCGCTGTCCTTCGTCCGTGACGCCTCGGACATTGTCCGCGTGCACGAGATCATGGACGAGGAAGGCCGCCGGGTTCCGGTGATCGCCAAGATCGAGAAGCCGCAGGCAGTGGACCAGCTGCATGAGATCGTCGACGCGTTTGACGCGATTATGGTGGCCCGTGGCGACCTGGGCGTGGAGCTTCCGCTGGAGGAAGTGCCGATCGTGCAGAAGCGCGCCATCGAGCTGGCCCGCCGCTGGGCCAAGCCGGTCATCGTCGCCACGCAGGTTCTGGAATCCATGATCGACAACCCGCGCCCCACGCGTGCTGAGGCTTCGGACTGCGCCAACGCGGTGCTGGACGGTGCGGATGCAGTCATGCTCTCGGGTGAGACCAGTGTGGGCAAGTACCCCATCGAGACGGTCAAGACGATGGCGCGCATCATCGAATCCACTGAGGAGCACGGCCTGGAGCGCGTCCCTCCGCTGGGGACGAAGCCCAAGACCCGCGGTGGCGCGATCACCCGTGCCGCCGTCGAAATCGCCGACCAGCTGGATGCGAAGTACATCTGTGCATTCACGCAGTCCGGCGACTCCGCACGCCGCCTGTCCCGCCTCCGGCCGGTCAAGCCGGTCTTCGCGTTCACCCCGGTGGAGCAGGTCTGGAACCAGCTGGCCCTGACCTGGGGCATCCAGCCGGTGCTGGTGCAGATGGTGGACCACACGGATGAGATGACGGCGCAGGTTGACCGCAGCCTGGAGGAAATGGGACTGGTGGAAGACGGCGACCTGGTGGTTATCGCCGCCGGTTCCCCTCCCGGAAAGGCCGGTTCCACCAACTCGCTGAAGGTCCACAAGGTGGGCGACCTCGCCGACTCCACCCGCGGCGAGTCCGCTGCGGCGCGCGAGAAGCTCGGCCCGTGGCCGGAAAAGAAGAAGAAGTAGGCCTTAGACAGGAACGAAAAGGGAGGGTTCCCGCCGGTTGGCGGGAACCCTCCCTTTTGCTGTCAGGGCCCGTCAGTTGACCTGGTTGATGATGGTCTCGGCGACCTCGCGCATGCTCAGGCGGCGGTCCATGGAGGTCTTCTGGATCCAGCGGAAGGCCTCGGGCTCGGTGAGGCCCATCTTGGTGGTGAGGAGGCTCTTGGCACGCTCGACGAGCTTGCGGGTGGCGAACTGCTCCTGCAGGTCCGAGACTTCGCTTTCGAGGGCCTTGATTTCCTCGTGGCGGGACAGGGCGATTTCCAGGGCGGGGATGAGGTCCGCCGGCGTGAAGGGCTTGACCACGTAGGCCATGGCGCCGGCGTCCCGGGCACGCTCCACGAGTTCTTTCTGGCTGAACGCGGTCAGCAGGACCACGGGGGCGATGCGGGCCTTGACGATCTTCTCCGCAGCGGAGATCCCGTCCATTACCGGCATCTTGACGTCCATCAGGACCAGGTCCGGCTTCAGTTCTTCGGCGAGCTGGACGGCCTTCTCGCCGTTGTCCGCCTCGCCGACCACCTCGTACCCTTCACCGCGCAGGATCTCGATGATGTCGAGGCGGATGAGGGTTTCATCCTCGGCAACGATGACGCGGCGCGCCGGCTGGGACGTGGGTTTTGACTCCGTCTGTTCAGTCACGGGATCTCCTTGGAAAAGGTACGGCGGGACAGCTCCATCTTAGGTGCCGCGCCCGGCTGTACTTGGCCTGCATGGTCGATTGCGGCGTCAGCGGCGCGATTCTGGAATTCAGCCTATCTGCATGTAGAGTAATTGCGCGTACGTGAAGCGATCGCGTTCCTCACAGTAAGCTGTGGGCGTACTTCCTCGCCTCCCGTAAATCCGCGCCCGAGTGGCGGAATTGGCAGACGCGCCGCACTCAAAATGCGGTATCGAAAGGTGTGTGGGTTCGAGTCCCACCTCGGGCACAGCACATTCCCTCGTCAGAGGGATTTTTGCTTTAAGGTGTGGACATGGCTTGTGGTGGCGTCCCTCTGACGCTAGGTGCGCGGGCTGTAGCCTGGCCGCCGCGGTGGCCTATTCAGGTGTGTGGGTGGCGGGATCAAGACCCTGGCTAGTGGGCCTTCCGCCTGCTGGGGTTGGGTTCCTGCGTAACCTTCTTTGGATTCTGTCGGGTTGGCGGTGGTGGCCTACATCTATTCATGCCGCGGGGGAGTGGGGACAACATGACCTGTACGCACCTGCTCTCTTGTGCTGCCGCAGGCCGGTCTGAAGGACCGGTAGAAAGGATGGCCCGCGTGCTTTTGTCCTGTCAAACGGAATGTGTACAGTGTCCACACCTATATCTGCTTTTTCGAGGACGAAGTTTTTGAGCTTGCGCAATCCCTGACAGTTCTGATGACTGCACATGCCGTCCAGCTCATGAACAGCTAGGGCCTTTAGTTCGCAGAGCCTTTAATTATTGCGAACCGAGCCAGAGTACGTGCCGGCACTCAGCGTGATTGTCGTTGTCAGGCCGAGCCTGTCGACGCGACAGACCCCGGCCGCGACAAGCGCGTCGAGCTGCAGCTGCGCGTCCTGGCTGGATGAACTGACCCGTGTATAGCCAAGGTGTCTCACGTTGCCACTGGGGCTCGAAAAGGCCTCTTGAAGGCACGGCTGAGACCTCCCTCGCTGAGACGGCATAGCGAGACGTCAGGAAACACGGTATGACGCAGAACCCTATTCCTTTGATTGGCCGTAAAGGGGTGTCTTGAAAGGCTTTTGCTTTCTAAGACATCAGCAGCTCAACCAGATAGTTTGTCAGTGCTCTCGCCGCGGTGGCGCCGGGACAGCGAACTGACTTCCCAGAGGGAAGGAAGAGCTGTTTCTCGGGGTGTCCTAGGCCCTGGTTCTCTATCCAGAGGCGGCATGCCTGCCCTCGGGCTGTCGCTGCTTTCGGGGTAGCGAGCTTAGGCGAGTCCTGCGATTTGTCGGAGTTCCTTCACTGACGGCGAGTAACCGCGCCGGTTCATCAATGCGAGGGTCTTCAGTCGTGGAATGCCTGCGATGGGAGTGAGGTCGTTATCCAGGATCTTGGTGGATCCGTATAGGTACAGTTCCTCAAGCTCAGTCAGCCCCGCCACTGGCTTCAATGACTCAATGTCGCCGCTCTCGGCGATGTTAAGCCGGCGTAGTCCTACGCATTCTGCGAGGTCGTTGATATTCCTCAGTTTCTTGCACGAGTCCAGCTCAAGCTCTCGAATCTCGGAGCGGCCGCGGAGCTCAGAGATGTCGTCAAGCCGCGCGGCGAGATATATGCCGAGGCGCTCGATCCTGGGCAAGCAGGACAGGCCAGCCAGAGAGCGCAGTCGCGGGCGATCTTTCATCCGGAGGGTTTGAAGACCAGCATGTTTAGATAGCGGTTCGAGATTCTCAGGCGTGTAGGCCAGTAGGAATAAGTTGTGGAGCCCGGAGACTTGGCCGATGGTGTCACTTACCTGGGACCAGGATGCCCCGAGATTGCGGAGCTTGGGGAGTTCGCTGAGCCTGATCGTCAGATCGGGATGGGTGGTCACGCGCAGCGACTCCAAGGTAGGGGCAAGCGAATAGATTGGCTCCAGGGTGTCCAGGCGCCGGTCGATAATCTCCAGTTCACGGATTGGAAGCCCGCGAAGGAAATCGAGATTTGGCTCGTCGAATCCGAGGGCGTAGTTCAGTACCAGCCTGTGGGCGCGACCCTCTTCAAAAATTCTTGCCGATTGCGCTATCCAGGCTCCGGTCACGACAAGCTCCCCGGCCTGCCCGTGGTTTTTCATCGTTTTCCTACCCTGCTGCTGATCTGAACCGCCAGTTTTGCATCATTCCGTGAATCAAGGTGAACGGCCGGTCCAATAGCTCCATTCCTGGGTGGAAGACCTGACTCGGTACACGGTGGTCCACTCCCGGACGGTTGCGGTCCTGTTCGTGGACACCCGGCCGGTGGACGCCATCGTCTTTCATCACGACCTGCTGGGCGCCGATGACCCGAAGAGCTTCTTCAGTCTCCCTGGGTAGGCCAATGAGCTGCCCTTGCAGGGACGCTCATCACGGGTCCGGGAAGCGCCTTTTTGGTGTACTGTCCCGGCAGGTTGGTGACTCGGGGACGGATTTGACGCAATAAGAGGATCTCCGGGGGTTGTGTGGTGCTTGTCGAGAGCGAACACAAACCAGGAGGTCCTCGTGTCCCACCGTAACGCGTTTTTGGCTCATTCGGGTCGTCTGCAGTTGGCCCGGTGCATTGTGGTGGATGGGTGGCCGTTGCGCAGGGCTGCAGAGCGGTTCAATGTCTCTGTGCCGACGGCGGCACGCTGGTCCCGCCGTTATCGGGAGCTGGGCGAGGCTGGGCTGGAGGACCGCCGGAGCAGGCCCCTGACCTGCCCGCACAGGACCCGGGTGCGCACCGAGCGCCGCGTGCTGGGGCTGCGGGTGAACCGGCGCTGGGGTCCGGCACGGATCGCCTACCACCTACACCTGAACGTCTCCACGGTTCACCGCATCCTGAGCCGCTACCTGTGTCCGCCGCTGCGGTTCACCGACCCGGCAACCGGGATCAGGGTCCGCGGCAGGAACCGCGCCAACCGGTACGAATATGCCTAACCGGGCGAGATGATCCATGTGGACATCAAGAAGCTCGGCCGGATCCCCAACGGTGGCGGCCACGGCATTCACGGGCGGGTGCAGGACGAAGCGAACTCTCGTGCCCGGAACCTCGCGGAGGGCCGGCCCAGGGACCGCGGCCAGGTCCGCGGCTACACTTTCCTGCACCACGCGGTGGATGACCATTCCCGGTTCGTTTACTCCGAGATTCTGCCTGACGAGACCAAAGAGACCGCATTGGTGTTCATGCGCAATGCCATCGCCGCGTTCGCCCCCCGGGGTGTGAAAATCCACCGGGTGCTGATCGACAACGGCTCCTGTTACCGTTCCCGCGCTTTTGCCGCTGTCCTGGCCGAAGCCGGGATCAGGCACAAACGCACCAGGCCGTACCGGCCCCAAACTAACGGCAAGGTCGAACGGTTCAGCCGCATCCTGCAAGAGGAATGGGCCTACGCCAAGGCCTACAGCTCAGAAGCCGAACCGCAATCCTGCTACCCGGACTTCATCGAGTACTAGAATCATCGCAGGCCCCACACCGCACTCAAAGGCGCCTCACCCGCCAGCCGCGTCACCAACCAACCGGGTTAGTACACCTAGGGTGTGTCTCCCAAACCCTGAGGCGGTTGTCCCGACCTAACTGCATTGAAACCGCCGCAGAGGACGCTCCTGCCGTCGAACTGACCGGGGCGGAGCTTGACAGTACCTGAAAGGCAGCCATGAAAACGCATTATCCATTTCCACCAACATCCGAGATCGAATCCTTCGAAGTCATCAGCGAATCCTTCGAGGATGGCCAGGTTCTTCCGGAAGCCCAACGCAGCGCTGTCCTGCGAGCCGGCGGCCGGGACGAATCGCCCCAGCTCACATGGTCGGGCGCGCCCGAGGGAACCAGGAGCTACGCGGTCACCGTCTTTGACCCCGATGCCCCAGGCGCGGGCTACTGGCATTGGGCTGTGGTGAACATCCCGGCAGACGTCACCTCCCTCCCGGCCGGTGCAGGTTCCCGGGACAACTCCCGGTTACCGTCTGGTGCAGTGCAGTTGAGGAACGATGCCGGATTTACCGGTTTCGTGGGAGCCGCCCCGCCTCCCGGGCACGGTCAGCACCGGTATTTGATGGTGATCCATGCCGTGGATGTTGAGCGGCTGGACCTTCGCACTGATGACACCCCGGCCGCCCTGCAATCCGCGCTCTCCACCCACACCTTGGGCCGGGCGAGGCTGACGGGAACCTTCGAACGCCGCTAGGGCATGTCTCCCAAGCCCTGAGGCGGTTGCCCGGAATCCGTGAGGGGTGTCTCGTATTTCTATGTTTTGACTGATGGGCAGTGGAGCCTTACTTAGCCGTTGCTGCCGTTGTACATGGTTTTATGGCCCGACCCAAGAGCCGCGAGCAGCAGGGCCTGACAGTCGCCACGCTCGACCTGCCGATCCGTCCATCCAGCGGAACCACAAGACCTACCAACGCATGCTGGACCTACACATCCGGAACATCACCGGCCACGTCCCCGTGTACAAGCTCGATTACCGTCTGATCGCCCACTGGTGAAGTTGATGATGGTGAAGGGAAAGGCGCCGAAGACCATGCGGAGTTCAGCATCATCATGGAAGGGATGGGGAAGCGGTACAAGGCCTTCATCAATTTCCTGGTCATGAGCGGTACCCGCTTTGGCGAGGCCCCTGCCCTGACCGTGGCCGACGTCGACCTGCTCTCCAAACCGCCCACGGCCCGGATCAACAAGGCCTGGAAACGGGGCGGCCAGAACGAGTGCTGCATTGGGGCGACGAAGACAGGCGCCGGTAAGCGGACCACAGGGCTGAACCCCGCCCTGGTAGAACTGTTGATTGGGTTAGTGGCAGCAGGCCCGGGAAGGACAGGTGTTTACGACGCCCAAGGGCGAGCGCATCACTCACAAGCGTTATTGGCACCACTACTGGGTCCCTGCCATTCGAACGGCCCAGCCAATCGGGCTTACTAAGAATCCGCGGATTCACGACTTCCGCGACACCCACCCGTCCTGGCTGATGAGCCCTGTAGATGAAGGCGAAAGTGCGGTGGTGCGGCACCTAGTGGCAAGTGCCCCCGGGTCACGGCCGCTGGCGTCAGGGGGACTCGGTTGGTAGCGGACCAGTTTTTTCGCCCTCTTACGCCTGGATGCCACTTTCAGTGAGGAACTCGCGGGCACGGCCTGTCTGACCGTCAGTGGAGTGGGCCGCCCGAAAGTAGCGGCCTGCTGCACAGCTTGGCAGAAGGAATCGTGTCTTGTGGTGGCCAGCAATCACTGGGAGACTGGGCAGTGCGTCACGCCGCTCCCTCGGTAGGTTGAGGAGGGTGCCACGAGGCCGGCTCGGTCCGCACCATCCCCGCCGCAGTACCGTTCCAAGGAGACTCGCCATGAAAACTATCGTTCAGTATGGAATCCGCCAGACCGGGCCGGGTGAGGGAGCATGATTGAGGTTGCATTATCAGTGATCTTGAAGGCCAAGCCCGGCAAGGAGAAGGACGTCGCGGATTTCCTCCGCAGTGCGCGCTCCGTCGTGGAACAGGAGCCAGGTACGCGCGCCTGGTTCGCTCTCCAGTTCGACGAATCGACTTTCGGGGTCTTCGACGTATTCCCCGATGACGAGGCCCGCCGGACCCACCTGTCAGGGGGTGTGGGGCAAGCACTTGCCGCTCAGGGAGCGGAGCTGTTCAGCGCAGAACCCAACATACAGAACGTGGACGTTCTCGCGTACAAGCTGCCCGGTGAGGGCGAGTAGATGGCTGCCTCCCCGCCGTCATAGCAACCGGGCTGCTGCGTTCCCGCGTCCATCCGTCCGTAGCCCTCGGCCCAGGGCCGGTCCAATCATCAGCCGCCGCTTCCTCAGGCGTCTCCCGACAGCAAGTGCCCGGGCAGGAGGGCCACCACATGCACAGGCGGTAGGAGCAGAGGGTGAAACGTTCGGACACCAGCCGTGCCGAGGCGTTCAGCGACGCCGTTATCGCGATCGTTATCACGCTCCTGGTACTTGAGCTCACGCCGCCGGAGACCGAGCCCGGGGGGCTGCTGGCTGGCTTGCTGGGTCAATGGCCCACGTACCTGGCGTATGCGGCCTCCTACATCTACCTGGCCGTGATCTGGCTCAACCATAAGGCCGCCTTCTCCCGTATCCGGGAGATGGACATCGGCCTGCATTGGGCCAACCTGGGAATCCTCGCGACGCTCGCGCTTTTACCGTGGCCGACAGCTGTGATCATCGATACCGCCAAGACGGGCAACCTGGCCGACGAAAAGGTCGGGGTCGCGCTGTACGCGGTCATCGGGGCACTGCTGTGCCTGTCGTGGCTGGTGTTCTTCTCGCACCTGGCACGGCATCCCGAGCTCACCGAGGAGGAGGTGGAAGATTCCTACTTCGCACGCGAGCGGCCGCGTGCCCTTGCCGGCGTCGTGCTGTACCTCGCGGCGGGATCGGTAGGTGTCCTCGTCCACCCGCTGGTCGCATCGGTGATTTTCGTGATCCTGCCCATTTTCTACGGCCTCACCAGCCATGGGTTCGACCATCGGCCAGCCTTCCTCCGAGGTCGGTAGACCAGACGGCAGGAAAACGCGTAGGGCGGGCGGACGCCGCCAACTCGGTGGGTCAGGGACTCGAAATGTGATGCTAGGGGCCATGACTCTGTTACCGGGCCAATAAGCGTACCGCGCTGAACAAGGACCGGCGGATTGGCCAGTCGATGAACAGCGGATTCCGCGGTGATTTTCGCCTCGCCTCAGGCGGCAAGCAGGCTCCGTCACTGCAGGAATGTCGGAGGAACTGACCACCGTGCGCGCTCTAGTCGGCAGCGGGGGAGTGTTCCGTCGGCGAGCTCCGGTGCCAAGGAAGTGGGCACCGTCGGCCCCATGCAGATTTGGCGGGGGATCAGACGATTTAGAGGAATGTCTCAGTCCACTGATCGAAGAGCCGAAGGATGTAACGGTGCAGGGGTCAAGGCTGGCCCCAGGATACGTTCCTTGGCGTCTGATTGGCCGTCAGCGGGCTCCCTGTTGCGTTCGGCGGCGGTAGACGGTGTCGAAGGCTGCTACGCCAATGAGGGGAAGAACGGCCCCCACGGCGGCAACGAAGGCGGGGAGGAGAAGGCTGACGTTTGCCAGCACCACCAAGGCTCCGATGCCAACAAGATCAGTTGGGTGGCGTCGGCCCAGTACCTGTCGAATGAAGAAGCCCCGGCTGGCAAGAAATAGAGCCGGCCCACTGTATAGAAGTAGCACAGTGGGCAGATCGGGGCGGGCGGCGGGATCGCTGATCACGAGCTGATCACCAACCGCCACTAGGATCAGGCCCGCCAGTAGCAGGACCAAGGTGTTGCCGGCCAAAATGCCGGGCCGGAACTGATCATCGACAGAAGCAAGCTTCTTAAGAATGTCCTGTTCGAGGCCATGGAAGTAGCACCACCAGATTGCGACGCTTCCGGCCAAACTTATGGACCCGGTCAGAAATATCAAGGGGTCCTCCAGATTGCCTGCAATCGCCAAGCCGGTTGAGAGAATTGTCTCGCCGAGCGCGATCAGGTAGAACAATCCGAACCGCTCAAAGATCCTCTCTCCCGGGAGCGGGACCCGGCTTCCTTCGGTTTTCCGGCCCGGCAACCGGTGCGCCAGCATATGGCCGGCCAGGTCGATCGCGGCAGCAACACCCCAGAACATCAAACGTGGCCCCGGACCGAAGAAGACACCGGCAATCCAAAACGGCGCACTCATACACCCCCAGATCAGAGTGCGCACGAAATGATCGTGGGTAGTGCGGTCAAGTCCGACAGTTAGCATCCACGCACCCCGGCCCAGCTGGACCAGGAGATAGGTTGCAGCAAAGAACCAGCCGAAGGCGCCAAACGCTGAGCCGATTGAGGCGTTCATGAACAGTGTGACAAGCATGACGATCAGCAGCATCCACTGCACCTCAAGCCGCGAAGTGTCCAGCAAAGTCGCCGACCAGGTGGTGTACACCCACACCTTATAGACCGCAAGAAGCAGCACAAATGTCTCACCGGCCCCAACCCAGGAGGGATAGGCCAGCAAATGGTGGGACAGTTGCATCAGCGCGAAGACAAAGACCAGATCGAAGAAGAGCTCAAGGCGCGTAACCCGATCCCCGGAGGTCGCGGAACGCATCAGCGTGCTGGCACGGAACATCAGCATCCTCCACTGGACCAGGAGCGGACGGATGCGCCGTCCTGTTGTCGACAAGAGTGACGACGGTCAGCAGGAAAGTCAAGGGGGAAGTTGCCGGAGGACACTGTCCGTTGCGGACAGGGCTTGCTTGCTCCGGGACCGTACCCGCGTGCTCTGGAGGACTGGCAGCTGCCACCTTCGCGTTTTTATCCCTCGGTGCTCCTGCCGTGGACTCCCCCTTTTCGTCAATCTCGGGCGCCGGCGAGGTTTCCTGTGCAGTTAGGGCGCGGCTGCCGGCAAGACGGGGCTTATTCGCCTGCATCCGCTGACTCGCGGCCGTGACGTTCCCGTTGGCCGTACGCCGCTCGAAGGATGTCGTCCTTGGACTCGAATCCCGATCCCAATGCTCCACCGATGAGCGCTGCCGATGTCGTCATCCATGTCACTTCCATGAAGTCCCAAACAGCCACCGGATGTTGCAGGGTCAAGGCCAACAGGCCGTCGTCGATAGTGAATACTGCAGCCAACAACACGGCCACGAACAGCAGCACGTAGCTGATCACGACGCCGATCGTCAACGACCACACTGTAGAGAGGTTATACAAGGATGCTTTATATCTCTCGAGCAGGTCGTCGCGCCGGGGGCTTTCCCATAGATCGTGTTGGGTGATGATCCAGAACACCATCGTACTGATCGAAAGGACCATCAGTAACGTCAACCTCGGCGCCCCCAGCAGGTCTGCGAGTTGCCAGATTGTGTCCGTGACAAGCGCAAAGGCCCCTGTGGCGATCGCGGCGGCCATTGCGCTCCTCAACCCGAAGACCAGCCGCCAAGGCCGGTTCGCCCGCAACATGCCCGCCAGCAGCCGCGCGCGGCCGAGGTGGGTTGCCGAGACGTAGCGAAACCCAATCGGCCCGTCATCCAGAACAGCGGTCTCGACTTGCCGCGACTGATGCAGCGAGGGCGGGCCGAATTCCCCGGCGTCATCCTCGGGATCGAAGTGGCGGTGCATCGCCCAGCCGAGGTCTGCGACGGCAGCACGGACCCGTCGGTCGATGTTAACGGCGCCGAGCGCGGGCAGGGAAACCAAAGAGATTGGCTCTCCAAGCGCAACTTCCGCGACCACAGTGCGTCCCTCGAAACGAATCGGAAGATCGGTCAGGCAGACCATGACATCCCATGCGCGGCGGCTCCGGTGCTTCACCATGGGGCCCAGCATCGGCGCTAACCCATTACCGGCCGTAAAATCCCGATACTCGATCACCACGGACCAGTCGTGGCGCTCGTCGACAAGATTGAGCAGATGGCCCACTTCGCGGCCGTTACGCTCGGCGAACTCCGCAGTGACCTCCGGTTCGGCGAGCACGCCCAGCGTTCGGGCCGTTGTGGGGTTCACGTCGCTCGAATTTTCCGGCACGACAGTCACTTTTGCTGTCCCTCACCAACGCGCACGGGCCGGTCCATCCCGAAGAAGGCGCAGGTGTTCGTGGATCATTGCCACTGCTGTCGAGCCTTCACCGGCGGCGGCCGTTACGCGTTTCACCGATCCATGCCGGACATCGCCGGCCGCGAACATTCCGGGCACGCTGGTTTCCAGGGGCAGTCGTGTGCGCCCCAGGTGGCTGAACTCGGAAGGCAGGTCTTCGAGGTCAGCCCCGGTGAGGATATAGCCGTTGTCATCAAGGGCAAGGGTGCCCTGCAGCCATTCTGTGTGTGGCTTGGCCCCGATGAAAATGAAGAGGTATCGGGAATTGAAGGTCCGTTGTTCGCCTGTGGCTCGCAGATCGACGATGATCCGTTCAAGGGTGCCTGAACCGGCAACGCCCACGATGTTTGCCCCCAGCAACACCTCTATGCCCTGGTCCTCTTCGATTCGATCCGCGAGGTACCCCGACATGTCCGCGCGGAGGTCTTCCCCGCGCACCACAAGCCGGACGGGTGTTCCCGTGCCTGCCAGGAAGAGAGCGGCCTGGCCCGCGGAATTTCCGCCGCCGACGACGGCCACCGGCTGTGACCTGCAGAGCCTTGCCTCATGGACAGTGGCGGCGTAGAAGACGCTGATCCCCTCGTATTCCTCCAGCCCGGGAACCGGAAGGCGGCGGTAGTGAACCCCCGTTGCGAGCAGGGCGGCCCGTGAGGAGGCGGGTCCGCTCCCGTCGAACTCGGCGCGGAACTCAACGTCCCGCAACACAATGGAGTTTGCCCGGCAGGCTACGTTGATCTGGACCCTGAACTTTCGGGCCTGGAGGATCGCCCTTTCAGTGAGTTCCCCGCCTGAAATTCCGGAGGGAAAGCCAAGAAAGTTCTCGATCCGTGGTGACGTGCCGGCCTGCCCACCTATCGCACGGCTTTCCTTGAGGACGACCGACAATCCGTCGGACGCCGCATACACGGCCGCCGCCAGGCCAGCCGGGCCCGCCCCTATCACCATGAGATCGTAGGAGGCAGAATGCTCTTTCACCACCCGCAGGCCCAAGGCAAGGGCCAGATCCGCTGTAGAAGGGTTCTTGAGGACCCGCGAGGCGTTTAGCACCACTGCGGGCAGGTCAGTCGCCAGGATCCCTGCCCGGTCCAGGATTGCCTGTGCCTGCTCGTCAGCCTCCAGATCGACCAGTCGGTGAGGCAGGCGGTTGGCGGCTGCAAATTCCAAGAGGCGAAGCGTGTCACGGCTGAAACGGGACCCAACGATGCGGATGCCCGCCCCCACGCTGATCAGGAGGATCCGGCGCTGGACCTGGCCCGGCGCCTCATCGCCGAAGTCTGCCCCCGCACGTAGCCGTCGCCCGTGTTCAAAGACGGAGGCGAGCACCGACTTGCCCTCACAGCTGTGGTGAAAACCGGTGAGCAGAGGCGATACTGGTTCGCATCGTGTAGCAGAGCGCGGCAGTCCTGCCAAATCCAGTCTTGTATCTGGGGATGGACGCCCCGAAACTCTCCCAATGGCGTCATCGAAGAATTGCGGGCACTTGGCCATGTCGTGGACCGGCTCGCCGAGAAGTACCCGGACCTGCCGCGGGAACACATCGAAGTCATTGTCGAGCAGGAACATCGCTCTCTGGATAGCGGCAGGGTGAGGGATTACGTTCCGATCCTGGTCGAGCACGCGGTCAGGGACCGGCTGAGAGAGTAGCCACAGGCAAAACTGCTTCGCCCGGATGCCAGGAAGTCCCTACCCCCAGCAGAGGGCAGGGGCTTCCTGGGGTGTGGCTACTTGTCAGGTTGTTGCGGGCCGTGTCAGCCCTTGCGGCCGGGGAGTACCAGAAGGGCGTCGCCGACCGGGCGTTCGCCCGTGGCGTCCGACGGGGAGTTCACGATCTGGCCATCCTGGACCATTGCCGTGGATCCGCCTCCGTCGAGGTTGATGGCGTTGACCATGCCCAGGGAGCGGGCGACGTCGGCTGATTCCTTGATGCTGAGGCCCAGGCTGGTGGTCTGGCGGCCGTCTGCGGTGACCAGCAGGGTGCGGCCCTGGGCGTCGACGCCGGCGATGGTGCGGGGGTTGCGCTTGTGGACCCAGCCGTAGAAGAAGCTGTTGCTGTCGTTGCTGCGGACCATGCCGTCGCGTTTGGCGGTGATGTTCAACTGGCCGTTTTCGACGAGGGTCGGGCCGCCGTTGATGACGTCCGTGGTGGCGCCGGTCTTCAGGTCCTTGCCGGTTTCGTCGAGCAGGTCCGTAGCGACTTTCAGTTTGGCGCCCGGGACAGCCAGGGCGGCGAGCTTGTCCGCGTCTGCTCCGATGGCTTGCAGGGTCTGTCCGCCGGCCGGGACCGTGGTGCCGCGGGTGTGGTTGACCGCGGTGACGGTGCCGTGGGCGTCCAGGACGGCCTCGAGTCCTGGGCCGGACGGCGTGGTGGGGCCGAATTCGGGGGTGAACGTGACGATTTCGTCGGCGTCCGTGCAGGTGAGGTCGTGCAGCGGCAGGTTTGTGGGGGTGTCGTCGGTGCCGCCGCAGTTGCGGATGAGTCCGGGAACCCGGTTGATTCCGTCCAGGGGGAGTTCTGCGGTGCCGGGTGCGGTCACCGTGCCGTGCCAGTGTAGGCGCTGGATGGAGGTGCCGTTCTTGTCGAGGACGAGGGAGGGCCGGTCACCGACCGGTTCGCTGAGGATCTTTCCATCCTGTACGGCGGCCCCGGCCGGGTCGCCCGGCGCGCCTGCTGCGGGGTCCATGACGAAGAAGCCGCCGTTCACGGCTGTCAGGGCGCCGGCGAAGGTTGAGAGCTGGCTTGTGGTTTCGCGGTCTTCAAGGTTGGGTCCGAAGGAGGAAGTGAGGTCGCCGCGGAACTCCTTCGGGTCAATGGTGAGTACCTGCAGGTTCCATGGGCCGCGGTCATTTTCGCTGGAGCCGGCGTCGCCGTCCCAGCCGGTGTAGATCACCGATGCCTTGTAGCCGGCGGCCTTGATCTGATCGACGGTGGCGGAACCGTCGGCCTTGGAGTCGAATTGGCCTGCACGTACCCGGTAACCAAGGTCCCCGCCGGAGTCGGCCAGCTGAGGTGACTGGACGGGCTCGACCCTTGCGGGAACACCGGCGGCGCTGAGCTTGTCGGCGACAGCCTGAGCCTGGGCCTCGGTGGACAGCGCGGATGCGGTGGCATCGGGTGTAGTCGCCGGGATGGCCACTTCGGCGGTCCAGAAGAAGTCCTGATTAGGGGTGCCCCGGGTGATCGTGGTCCGGGTCAGGCCCGGTGCCAGAGTTGTAACGTTCCGCGTCTCGGGGAGGTCATGCGCGCCCAGATTCAGCTGAGAGAGCAGTGCCGGTGCGCCATTGCCCTGGTCGGACGTCGGGACCGTGGGCGCCGCGGTGGAGGGACCTGCGGGGGTGATGAAGGCGAAGGGGAGGGACACGGCCAGAGCAGTGATAACCGCGCGGCGGTGACGACGATTGGGGGTGATCATGGTCATCGACACTAGATCGGGTTGATGTCAGAGTATGCTCCCACGCGCCGCGGTTATTCATGCCTTCGGCAACTGTTCATCACCAGTTCGGAAGATCGTGGCCAGACATTCCAGCCTGGTGCCGTAACCCTCGGAGAGCCTTCATCCGGCCTGCCCCTACCGGCGGCCAAGTGCAATCGGCCGCCTGTGGCTGGTGCCTGGCCAGGATTGGCCAGTTCCCCGGCAGGGCGGCAGGGTCCATGATGAGGAGTACAGAGCGCTGCGATTTGAATCGGAGGCTGCCATGATCCAGGCCCTGCTGTGCAAGCTCAACATCCGGCACGAATGGCACCTCGAACATGCCGACGACGGGGTGGTCTACAAGCGCTGTCGGCGGTGCGGCAAAGACGACGATGAGCGCAACCGGGGAGGCGGGAACTTCAGTGCGTGGGGCGTAGGCGGAGGATGACCCCGCGGGCCCGGGTGGCGTTTCACGGCCGGTGGACATCTACGGAAAGACGGCCTGCCGTACGCAAACTTCCGCCAGCCAGCGGATCAGGGTGTTTAGCTAGCTTGCAGCCTGGTACTTCTCAATGATGTCTTGCTGGATACGGCCACGAACTGGTGCCGCTCGGCGCGCTCCCGACACGCGAAGGTTTCCTCCTATCCCAGACCGTCCTTCCGCTGCCTTCGAGGAATCCTGGTGAGGGCGGACGCCGTCGGGTTTTCGTCCCGGCCGCGACGCGTCTTTCGGGATGCCCTACCGCTCGGGACCCAGTTTTGTGGTCACGGGCGGTGGCGTACAGGCGTTCCGCTTACGAGGCTTGCTTGCACGTGCGCCGCCAGGTCATTTGTACCGCGAGTGTTGACAAAGCTTGACGCATTGGAAGTTTGAGCTGGATAACCCCTGCCGTTGTCGCGCTGACAACGGTCATCCATACCGCGGTCTCCAACGAGAATCGCGCAGCTGTTCTACCTGCTCCATACTTTCGCGGCGGCAGCCCATCGCCCGGCCAGCCAACAGCGGCAACTTGTTGTTGCGTCGGACCTAGGCAGTGAGACATCACGTCAGGGTCTCAGAAGAGCTCAAGAATCATCAGTGAAGGGCAAATCAAGTCCTATTCCAGCGTCACCGGATTTTTCCATGGCGTCGGCGTGTCCCGCGGCCAGAATGGCGCCGGCGCCGACCGCGCCTCTGGCGTAGCAGCTTGAGCGCCTCAACGACCCTTCGCGACTGCCCACGGCCCGGACTCACTCCGCGGCGGTGACCCCGAGGTCCGCGGCGTGGCCGCTGATGGTGCGGGCCAGGTCGATGTCGCGGCTGGTGATCCCGCCGACATCGTGACTCGAGAGCGTGACGCCGACCTCGGGGTAGGTGAGCGTGAGGTCGGGGTGGTGGTTGGCCTCCTCGGCGGAAGCTCCGATGCGGTTCACGAGCTCCAGCCCGGTAGAGAACTTCCGGGTCCGGAAGGTGGCGGTGAGGGCATTGCCGGTCCGGCGCCAGTCTGTGAGCCCGGCCTCGGCGAGCTCGGCGGCGGACAGCTTCCGTTGGGGATCAGTCATAGTGCCATCATGGCTCGGAAGGGCCGCCGTGGGCTACCTCTGGAGGCACCACGCCTCCAAAGGTGATGACCGGTGCCGGCGGCCCTGGGTAAAACGTCCGCACTGCGCGGGCATAACGCTGTCAAGCCCTGACAGCCGGGAGAAAAGGCCAGTCGCGATGTCAGGCGCGTCCTTCTCCTCTAAGAGAGGTCCGATCCGTCCGGCCACTGACGCTAATCGGCCCGAAGTGGCGTCCAGCAACGAGACGGGTACCGTTTTGGCACCATGAAGATGTGGCTATGAATCTCCGTGTCCCTGAAGATCTCGATCGCCGGCTGGAGAAGTTGGCTGCCGAGGAACACACGTCCAAGTCCGCGCTTCTGTTGCAGGGGGCGGAGTTGGTTCTGCAGCGCCATGCACGCCGGCGCGAAATCAGCCAGGGCCTTGATTTTGTTATAAATCATGACGCTGATCTGCTGAAGCGCCTTGAGGACGCGTGACAGCATACCTGGACATTGAGGACGCACTTCAGGGAGTTGATCGGTACGGCCTCCATATCCGTGATGTCGGCTTGTTGGCCTCGGCCTTGGCAAGGCCGGCGACGGCTGTCAAGGGCACGGAAGCTTATCCGGAACTAGCGGTGAAGGCGGCAGCCTGTTGGAGTCGGTCGCCCGGTTCCATCCACTCATTGATGGCAACAAACGGACCGCCTGGACGCTCATGGTGCTGCTGCTGTGGATCAACGGTCACCGGCATGCCTTTACTACAGATGAAGGCTTCGACCTCATCGTCGGAGTCGCCGCAGGCGCTATCGACTTGCGGGACTCTGCCGCGCAGATTTCCAGGCATCTGGTGCCCCGATGGTCCTCCAGCGCCCCCGATGACAATTGCTTCGCTGAGGGCATGTGTGTAGACGGCCTAACTATCTGCAGTCGGTCCCGCTCTCGTCAATACGTGAGGTACTCCCAACCGACCTCGGGGATGACCAGATCGTGCACGTCTTCCGCCTCGCCCTGCCACCAGCCGGGAAGCAGGTTGGGCCAGAGGATGCCGCGGAACGTGCCCTTCTTGCTGGCGACGCCGAGCTTCTCGCCGTATGCACGGACCGCCTTCTGGTTCGCCTTCGCCCAGTCCTCGAACACCGTGGCGCCCGCCGGGATCGACCCGCGAACGAAAGACCAGGCCTCCTTGTTTGAGATAACCGTCCCGCGCGCGAGAGACGCCGTCGCCAACACCATCTTGTCGTGGCGCGCCTGCAGATCGGCGGGCAGGGTGACCACCCCGTCATCGACGCCCCCTTGCAGCGAACGGAACACGCAGAGCGCCTGGAAGTCGCGGGAGTGGTAGAGATTCTCGATCAGTCCTCGCCGGTCGAGCAGGCCTGGATTGTCAGCGACGACCTTTAGCTTGCCGGCATCCGCGAAGCTGTTTCCGCCGTCCGAGGTCTTGTAGACCACGGTGCGCAGATCAGGCCCGGCTTTGCTCTTGACGAGCTTGATGGCCTCGGCCGTCGAACCGTATTGCGATGAGTAGAGGCAGTCGTAGAAGACCAGGCGCCGCACCGTTGTGAGGTCGACCAGCGAATTGAGGATCACCTGGTTGACCCCGGCCGACCCGAAGCTGTAGCCGGCGATTACTCGCAGCTTCCAGGTGACCTTCCCGCCGAGCGCCGTCGTAAGCAGCGACTCGATCTGTGCCGTGTCGATCACCCGCGCGTAGAAAGGTTTGGTCGCTTCGTTGCAGCGGACGTGGATGACGACGTGCTGGCCCTGGGCGCGCTCGACGAAGGAGCGCAGTCCGTGGCGGTTGACCTCCTGGCCGACCGCGAATAGAAGAGTGACTGAGACTTCGCCAGCCCATGAGCCGCCCGCCGCCCGTGCCCGCATCTGTGTCAGCACCTCAGCGCTGGGCGCCAGCTTGACGATGAAGTCGTCGCTCTCACCGGCGGGCACCGGATTCGACTTGTTCGTGAGCCCGGCATTGGTGTTCGGATTCGCACGGTTGCGGGCGGGGAGGGTCCATCCGCCTTCGGCTTCCGATATCGCTGCGCCGCCCGTCCCGACGAGCGTGAATCGGTTCTTATGGAAGCCGGACCTCGGGCGGACGTCGACCGACGTGTTTGCTGCCGTGTTAACCGCACCCCACTCGTCCTTGTAGAACGCATCGAACTGCATGCCCCCGCTGGTTCCACGATAGGTCGGCTCACCCATCAGGGCTTCATCCGGCCGGTGATTGGGTCGTAGGTGACCGGTACCGGCACGACCTGGTCGGTCGGAAGGATCTCGACCCACTGATCGATGACCGGAAACTGCCCCGTGCCGACGTTGTTGCGGAACCCACCTACGAGCGGATAGAAGCCGTGCTCGTACACGCGGTCCACCGGTGTCGCCGTGACGGTGTTTGCCGCATCCACGAGCACCGGATTCGCCGGTCCAGCGTCGTTGTCTACCTCGGGGTAGCTCCCTGCCTTCACGGACTCCTCGTGCTTGATCCGCACCCGGCGTGCCATGTCTCGGAGGACGTCGAACATTGGCTGCCCGTCCAGGGGGTTGCCTTCGAGGTCCTGCTCCTGCGGGTTGTTGGTGTGGTAAATGTCAGTCGGCCCGATGCCGTTCATCCCTTCCACCTTGGTGAGCCAGTTCAGCGCAGCCTCTTCCATTCCGGGACGGATCGGCAGAACGGCCTTCACCCATGGTGCGTTGAGGAATGCGTTTCGAAGGTTGTCGCCATCGAGTTGCATCAACCAGCCGAGTGAGGCCCCCAATCGGGCGGGCTCCGAGTCTTCGGTCAGGTAGTAGTTGTCCTGTCGCCACTGCTTGACGCCTCCCCAGCCGACCACGCTGTCAGCGAGCAGCGGATCCGGCTTGGGCTTCGAGAGTGCGGCGATGCTTCCGACGAACGCGGGTATCTGCGTGACGATTCCCTTTGAGATCCCCGTTTTCGTCGTGACCGCTGTGACCGCTGGCGAAGCCGTGTCGCCGATCTTCGGCATCGCCGGCTTGCCGAGTTCCTGGCCGCTGCGGTGCAGGCGGGGCCGCCACCACTCCGGAGACACGAAGTAGAGCATCTTGTCGACGTCGAAGATGGAGTTGATGAGCTCTGCCACGACGTGCCGAGTGCGATCGTCGGGCTGCGGGATGTCTTTGGTCAGCAGGTCCTGGATGAGCGCCCGGTAGACCACGATCCGTTCCTCTTCGCGCAGGTCCTCGTACGTGCGCTGGCGGATCTTCGAAGCGAGTGTCACCCGCTCTCTGGCCGACTCGACGAACTCCTTCTCGTAGGCCTCGCGGATGGCGCTTTCGTATTCCTTGACCTTTGCGTTGTTCGCATCCGTGATGGCGGTGTTGGCCGCCTCGACCGGAGTCCAGTGCAGGGTCGCAGCGATGGTCATCGCATCCTTGCCGCCGAAGTTGACGTAGGCCAGAGCGATATCGAACAGCCATTTGCCGTTCTCGGTGCGGATATTAAGGCGGCTGAGGTCGAACTCCACCGACTCGCCATTGGCACCGAGGTCGACCTGAGACAGGACGTAATTAGCGCGATCGCAGTAAGCCTCTTGCGGGAATTCCCAAGCCACCCGCTCACGCGAGCCCTCATTGAAGTCGGTGTCGACTTCGACCCCGTAGCGGTAGCCCTCGTCCTTGTCTCCCTCGTCGCTGCTCGTCTGCGTGAACGGAATCGTGATCTGCGTCGTCGACGTGAAGGGGGTCAGCAGCGGTTGTGCTTCTGGATTCTTCAGGGAACCCGTGTCCGGTTCCTTCGCGACGTGAAGGAGCTGTCCGAGGCCGAGCGATCGGCCCGGATCGTCGACATATGTCTGCCAGCAGAGGAACGAGCCGACATCCTGCACCTGTACCCCCACCTGTCGCATCTTGCGGCGCAGCTCGTAGTTGACCAGTTCGTCGGTACCGTTCTTCAGGAGGTATCGCTTGCTCGAGACGTCCGTCGTCTCGGTGACGGTCCGGAAGGTCGACTTGAAGCTCTTGCGGATTTCGGTCGACAGCTTGTCGCTCTGCAGGCGGGAGCGCTTGTGCATCGTCTCGCGCGCCTTCTCCTGCGTCGTGTTCATGTCGAAGCTCGTCGAGGCGTTGGCCTCTCCTCCGATCCACCCCTGGTTCACGTCAGCGTTGGCACCGAATGCAATGTCGGAGCGATTGCTGTCCTTCACCGAATCGGAAAGCTCGTCCGAGACGGTCACTGTCGATTCGCTCTTCACCGTCGTCTCCATCGCCTGCTCGATGATGCGCTCCTCGTACTTGCGCCGGGTGGAGACCTCGATCAGCTCCACTTCCGCATGTGGACTCAGCCACACATGCCCGACGGGCGTGCCCAAGAACGAATCGAACTCGAAGAAGTACTGGCGGTAGAGGTGCACGACGCTGAGCGGGGATAGACCGACCGAGGCGAGATGGTCGCGATTGGTGGGGTCGAGGCTCTCGATATCGAGATAGCCGGCGGCCGCGCTGTTCGCGTCGGCGAGTCCGAGGAGCCCTGCCACCGCGCGCGAGTGGTCTGTCTCGTTATAGAAGAGCGTGCGCAGGACGGTGAACTGCTTCTGCGCCACGAGATGAAGCAGCGCCCCTGCGACGGCGGACTCCGCGTCGAGTTGCGTCCGGAGGCTGTTCTGTTTGAGGAGTCGGATGCTGTCCTCGTCGTCGTGGCGCCGCAGCTGGAGGGGTGTGTCACAGAGCTCGCGGTACGCCCTCTGAAGCCGATCACTCACGGGGCCGCGCAGCAGTTCGTCGACGCGATCCGGCGACAGCAGACCATCCCACTGCGCTTCGTCATAATCACGGAGCGGTGGCAGCAACTCCGCGATGGCGTTCATCAGCTGGGTGCTGTGGCCGAGGGTGACGCCGCCCACCAACACACCTGCTCCGACACGGAAGTCAATGCCGCATCCCTCGTCGAACCGGGCATCAACTTGGGGGATAAACTGCCCGGCAATCCGATCGATCGCCTGGCGTCGGTCGCGGGTGAGGGCCGGTCCGAACCGGGCTTGGGCTCGCGCGGACTTCCATCCGAGAAGCGACTGGTAGATGCCGAAGAGTTCGCTGTCGTAAGGCAGAACGCCGATGTGGCGCTCCAGTTCCTTGGCCGTGATCATTGGTGCGCCTTCCGCTTCGCGTGAGAATCCTCACTACGTGCATATAAATTGAACTCGTACTTCGACACCGGAACCGCACGTTCTAGCGCCGGCACCATCTCGGATTCATCATGCAACCCGCGAAGCCCGTCGAGAGCGGAATGGATGTAAGGAGTCAGCGCAAGCTCGCCCGTCGCCATACGACGGGATACGGCCAAGAGTTCTTCGGCGACGAGAACTGGGGCATCGCGCCTGATGGCTTCAACCGCGACCTCATTGCCGAAATCCACAAGCGGTCCGGGGTCGCCAGCCATTGCGTGCAGCACACCCCCCGTTAGCCGGTGGGCGCCCCTCTTTAGTCCTTGGGAGAGGATGTCTTCACGAACGTCTTGATTGTCATGAATCCATGCCGCCATACCCCGCAACCTTGCCCCTAGAGTCGGTCTTACCTGACGAATCCTCCTCCTGCGCATCAGCGTTGTCTAGGACCGGAGCGGGCATCGGAAAAGCCCGCCGGGTGAGATCACGATCCCGGTCACCACGAGTGAGCACGGCTCCGAAGAGCCGCCAACAGCAAGGCACGCTCGTTGAGGCCGAGACTTTCAATTGGATGTGGCGGGAGAGCCCCCCTGCCTGGAAGTAATGCGCCAGCGCGGACTGGAGCAGCCCGGCGACTGGAGTATCCAGAGCCTCGCGTACAGCTTTGAGCCTGCATCCTGCTTCACGTCGAACCACCAGGTACCCGCACCGCAGCCACGGGCTGAGGTTCTTAGAGAAGGTTCCGAGCAGCACTACCTCAGCGCTGGCGGGAAGGGAAGCAACTGCCGGCAGGGGCATTCTGCTGTGACGGAATTCGCTGTCGTAGTCATCTTCAAGAATGAGCACCCCATGCTGGTCTGCCCACTTCAGGAGCCCCAGCCGTTCCTGAACGGCAATCCTTCCACCCAGCGGGTACTGGTGGCTGGGTGTAATCAGAACGGCGTCAGGGATGCCCGTAATGGCCTCCAGTTGCGAACTTCTCACGCCGTCTTCGTCGACCGGGACTGTCTGCAGTTGCGTGCCGGCCGCCCTCATGACTCGGCGTGCCGTCGGATAGCCCGGGTCCTCGACCCCGGGATTGGTTTCGGCGTGGAGGCGTTGCGATGGGTGATGATCCGGGTGATCACCGGGAGTCCCACCGTAGGCTTTAGGGCCTGGGCTGGCTACCTGCGGGTGTTGCTCTTCGCCGCACAACTTTGATCAAGGTGGCCCTCCCCCCAAATGGGCCCCAGCTAACCCCGGTTTTGAATAGTTTGAATTAGAAGCCCAGCGAAATGCCGCCGTCGACCCGAAGTTCAATGCCGGTGATGTAGGAGGACTCGTCGCTGGCCAGGAAGACCGCAGCGTTGGCTACATCCCAGGCGGTGCCCATGTGTCCCATCGGCACTTGGGCGTGCCGCTTCCTGAGCATCTCTTCCCGTTGCCCGGCAGCGTAGGCGCCTGCCAGTTCAACTGACTCGGTGACAAACGGCGTTTCCATCAAGCCCGGGAGGATGGCGTTGATCCGGACTTTCCTTGCAGCGTACTCCGCGGCTGTTGTTCGGGTCAGGTGATTCAGCGCCGCCTTGGAGGAGTAGTAGGTGGAATAGGGCACCCCGGTCCAGCGGATGCCCGCCAGCGACGAGATGTTGATGATGGACCCGCCACCTTGGGCAACCATGTGCGGGATGACATGCTTCATGGTCAGGAAGGGGCCTTTGAGGTTGATGGCGTGCACCCGGTCCCACTCCGTCTCCTCGAGTTCAACAACGCCGCCCACCTTGGCGATGCCGACGTTGTTATCAAGAACGTCGATGCGGCCGAATTCATCGATTACCGACGCCACGGCGCTGCTTACGCCCGCGGAATCCGCGATATCGAAGGCCAAATGCCGTGTTTGGCCACCCTCAGCCATGATGAGGTCGCTGGTTTCCTTGGCCGCAGCCTCATTGACATCGGTGCAAACAACAGTGGCGCCTTCGCGGGCGAAAGCGAGGGCGGTGGCTTTGCCGTTGCCCATCCCCGGGCCGCTGGAGCCGGCTCCCACCACGAGGGCGATTTTTCCGTGCAGTCGGTTCGACATAGATGTTCTCCCTAGATCTTCGATTTTTCGTTGCGCCAAAAGGATTCGCGGATGTTTTTCTTCAGGACTTTCCCGTTCACGCTGCGCGGCAGCGCGGGGACCAGGTGGACGGCCTTGGGTGCCCGGATGCTCCCCAGTTCCTGCTTGCACAGGGCGATCACTTCGGCTTCCGTGACCGTGCAGCCCTCATTCAGTTCGAGGACGGCGGTCACCGCCTCGCCCCAGTCAGGGTGCGGGGAGCCGACCACGGCGCAATCGCGCACCGCCGGGTGGCCCCAGATGACCTGTTCTACTTCGCTGGGGTAGACATTGAAACCACCGGAAATAATGAGGTCCCGCCGCCGGTCAGTCAGGTGCAGGTAGCCTTCCTCGTCAAGGACCCCGATGTCGCCGGTGTGCAGCCAGCCGTCCTGCAGCGCCTGCGCGGTCTGTTCCGGGTTCTTGTAGTAGCCCTTCATGACCAGGTCGCCGCGGACGCAGATCTCGCCAGGCGTCCCCGCTGGAAGAGCCCGGCCGTCCTCGTCGCGGATCTCGACCTGGACCAGCGGATAGGGCCGGCCGCAGGAGGAGAGCCGGGAATCGGGAGCGATTTCGCCGCCCACGAAGTGCTCGTCCGGGCGCAGGAAGGTCACCGATGCGGGGGCCTCCATTTGTCCGTAAAGCTCCATCATGACCGGCCCGATGGTGGTCAGCGCCTGGCGCAGCTTTTCGACGGACATCGGGGCCGCCCCATAGATCAGGTAGTGCAGCGAGGAGAGGTCCCTCCGCTGTTCCTTGAGCACCTCGAGAAGACGGTAGATCACGGTAGGAGGCAGGAACAGGTCCGTTACCGCGTACTGCTCGATCGCGTCGAGGACGGCGTGCGGGTGGGCCTTTGGAAGCACCACCACTGTCCCGCCCCTGGCCGTCGCGGCCAGGCTTAGCAGGCCCGCAGTGTGCGTCATGGGCGCGGCGGCGAGGTTCACCACGGTGTCCTCGGAGCCGTAGTGGGCGGCCATCATCAGGTGTGTCACGAAGGCGGACAGGCTGCGGTTCGTGTTCATCACGCCTTTGGGCAGGCCGGTCGTGCCGCCGGTCGGGGCCAGGGAGACCACGTCTTCGGGGGCGGCGTTGACGTCGGGCTTGGTGGCCGGTTGGTCCGCAATCCACTGGCTGAACGGGAGGGCGGCTAACGACGGCGCCGTGGCGGTGCCTTCTGTGGTTGCGCCAAACCGGATCCACTGCCGGACGCCGGGCAGCCGGTCGTGAAGCTGTCGTGCCGTGTCGTCGAGGCCGGCGTGGAAGATCACCAATTCGGCGTCGAATCCGGCCAGAAGCTGTGCGGTTTCGCCCATGGGGCTCGCCGGGTTGGCCGGGATCCAGGTAAGCCCGGACCGCCAGATCCCGAGCACGCAGATCCAGGCAAGAGGGTCATTCGGGGACAGCACGGCCACCTTGGCCACGGACGAGAGGCCCGCGTCCAGCAGTGCGTTGGCGATGCGGCAGGACAGTTCGCCGGCTTCGGTGAAGGTGAAGGTAGTGTCTTCCTGCACGTAGGCGAGGCCGTGCGGGTTGCAGTTCCAGCCGCGGTCAAAGAATCCAATCGCGCTCACTGGGGCAGTCCCGTCTTGTAGCTTTCCTTAAGGCGCAGGAAGGCCGCAGTGGTGATCGCCGCGAGGATGGTCAGGTACCAGCCGAAGGCGTCGATCATCTTGGCGTCTGCCAGCCAGGTCGCCACGTAGGGCCCGGTGCCGCCGACCAGGGCCACGCCCAGGGCGTACGGCAGGCCGATGCCGGCGGCCCTGATGCGGGCCGGGAAGAGCTCGCACATGACGGCCGAGGTTATGGATGTGTAGCAGGCGAGCAGCGTCAGTGCGGCCATTTGCACCAGCAGCAGGGACAGGAAGCTGTTCTGCAGTGCGTTGAGAAGGGGAATGGTCAGCAGCGTGAATCCGCCGCCGAAGGCCAGCAGCAGCGGCTTGCGGCCGATGCGGTCGGAAAGGACGCCCATCAGTGGCTGCAGGATGGCGAAGTAGGTCAGCGAAATCAGGCCGACGAAGAGGGCGTTCTTCATCTCAAATCCGACCGTGATGTGTGCGTAGGTGGGCAGGTAGGAGGAGAACACGTAAAAGTACAGTGTGGGCGCCGCGTTGATGGCAAACACCAGCAGGCATTCCTTCGGGTGGGTGCGCATGAACTCGAAAGCAGAGGGCCGGGCGGTCTTGGCGTTGCCGGCAGGTGCGGACGGATCAGCGGGGTCGTTGAGGGCGAGCGTTTCTTCGGCGAAGCGGCGGATGAACAGACCAGCCACCGCTCCGAGCGTGCCGATGGCAAACGGTACGCGCCAGCCCCACTCGTGCATTGCACCGTCGGGCAGCACGGCGACGAGGAACGCGACGGAGGCGATCGCCGCCAAATTTCCGAGGGTTGCGCCGATGTAGAGGAAGCTGGAGAAGAAGCCCCGGCGTCCCTCCGGCGCTGACTCGACCAGGAAGGTCGAGGACGCCGCGAATTCGCCGCCGGTGGACAGGCCCTGCAGGAGCCGGGCCAGCACCAGCAGGACCGGTGACAGCACGCCGACCTGGTCGTACGTCGGGGCGACGGCAATCAGTAGGCTTCCGACGCCCATCAGCATGACGGTGGCGGTCAGTGCCTTCTTGCGCCCGAGGCGGTCGGCCACCATGCCGCCCAGCAGGCCGCCGAGAGGCCGCATGAAGAAGCCGACGGCGAAGATCGCCATGGCGCTGAGCAGCGGAACCACGGGGTCGCCGGTCTTGGGGAAGAATTGGCTGGAGAAGTACAACGCCAGCATGGAATAGACGTACCAGTCGAACCATTCGACGATGTTGCCCACTGTCGCGGCCGCGAGTTGGCGGGTCCTGCTGACAGGTGGTGCTGCGGTGATGACGCTCATCCGGTTGACTCCCAGATCCGATGGGCCCGGACTTAGTGACCCGCATCGGTCCGGGCCCCGGGGCGCGGCGGTCAGCAGTTCGTCCGGCTGTGATGCATACCACGCTACGGAGGCCTGCGCGTGCCGAACATGGAGTCAGATCAAAGGGAACCTGCAGGCGTTTGTGGATTTCTACAATGAGCCGCCGTCGGTCATTCCGGGCACGTCCCGGCAGCTTTCGAAGACCCAGCAGAGCTCCACAAGGGTGTCCGTTGCATCCAGCCGGGTGCCGGTGAGCTGCTCAAACTTCTGCAGCCGGTAGCGCAGCGTGTTTTCGTGCACAGACAAGGCCTTGGCTGCCACGGATATCCGGCGGTCGTTGGCCAGGTAGCGCCGGACCGAGTCCAGCACTATCCGGCCGAACTCGGCGTCGTCGGCAAACGGCGCCAGGTAGCGCTCGCGCAACACCGCTGTGACATACGGGTCGGCGGCCGCGGTGCGCCAGGTCAGGTCCTCCAGGCAGAACGAGCCACCTTCAGGACGCCGCCAGGCGGCCTCGAAGACGCGGTCGACAACGGCGTCTGACTGCGGCAGCTCTGCCAGCGGGCGGGCGGGTCCGACGGCAATTGTGGCGGTCTCCCGGCTGGCCGGGGGCCTGGCGGTAACGAAGCCGACGACGTCACCCACCTGTAGGGTGAGAACACCGTCGCCGCTCCGCAGCTGTGTTTCCAGCCCGCTGAGGAGTTCATCCGGGGAGGTCCCGGCGCGGGGGCGGGCGCGCAGGGCGCGGAACTGGCGCCGCGGATCAATGCCGAAGTCGGCGGACCGGGATACCAACTCTGGGCCTGCCAGAGTGCCAGCCAGTACCGCGCGCAGGTAGCCCTGGCGCAGTTCGTGATCACGCACAGCCTGCTGGACGCTGCTCTCCCGGTATGAATTCACAAGGGCGGCGGTGTAGGAGTCGCTGACACCCCAGAGCACCCGGTGCGCGGCGAGGACCTCACGGTCGCCGAGCTGAACCTCTTGGGAGATGTCGATGAAGCGGTCCTGGATCACGGCCATGGACAGGCGGTAGCCGCGCATTACGTCCTCAATCCGCAGGCCCTGGTGGAAGCGGACCTGGGCCACCCTGGCTTCGGGTGCCAGCTGCGACGACTCCGGGACGACCCCGGATTTCACGGCTTGGATGGCCATTCGCAGGTTTTGCTCGACGGAGGAGCTGATGTCCGCTTCCGCTACCCCCTGGTATCCGGCCACCTCGGTGACACAGCGCTCCACGCTGCGTGTTTTGAGGTATTGCAGATCCCTGATCAGCAGATCAGCCACGTACTCAATACTGTATTTAGCCACGGGCGACCTTGTACCAGGCATTTTTTTGAGGCTCATGCGATGGCTCCTTCGCGCTTTCGTAAATATGCGGGGCTCCTTTTCGGAGCAGGGGAGAGGCGGCCGTGAGTGCATTTCCGCTCCGTTGAGGTCCGGAACGCGATACGCGGCGGGGGTTATAGGAGTGCAGCGACTTTCCGGGCGGTTTTTTTGGCGGAGCCGGGGTTTTGTCCTGTGACAAGCCTGCCGTCGGCAATGGCGTAGGGAAGGAATGGGAGCAGGGCTTTTTCGTAGCGTGCGCCGCGGGTCTTGATCTCTTCTTCGGTGTTGTAGGGCACGAGTTTGTGGACCCCGGCAAGGACCTCTTCCTGCCAGGCGAAGCCGGTGACCTTGCGGCCGTCCACGAGGAGACTGCCGTCGGAAAGCCTGATATTGAGCAAGGCGCAGTATCCATGGCAGACAGAGGAAACGATTCCACCTTGCTCCCAGATCGCACGGGCGATCTGTTGCAGGCCTTCGCTGTCAGGAAAGTCGTACATCACTGCGTGGCCCCCAGTGAAATAGATGCCGTCAAAGTTCGCCGGGTTGATCTCATCCGGGCTGGCCGTGTTCTCAAGGAGGGCCATACGCGCCGGGTCTGCACGCCAGGACCTGGTTGCCTTGTCATTGCTGGGAAATTTCAGTGATCGCGGCTCCAAAGGGGACCGGCCGCCTTTCGGGCTGATGAGGACTTGTTCGAACCCGTGTGCCTCGAAGACCTCCCAGGCATGAGCCAGTTCAGACAGCCACAGGCCGGTGGGATGAGACGAGCCGGCGTAGTGTCCGACGTTGGTGACAACGTGAAGGATGCGCCTGGGCATGTTAATTCTCCTTGGTTTCAGATCGAGCCGGGGGCGTCCGACCGCCCGAAGGGTGTGATGTTTGGCGACCAACTGCGAACACCGCTGCTGCAACAGACTGCACCCGGGCGGCGACTTCGTCATTGGGGTCTGGGCGGAACTTGCCATCGAGATGGAGGAATGCCAGCCCGTGCGCCATGCTCCACAACGCGGTCGACAGGCCCGGCACGTTCGCGTCGGGGAAGAGGCCCTCGATGGCGCGGGTCAGTACCTGGTGGAGGTCCCCAGCGGCCTGAACCCGTTCACTGTCCGCGTCGTCGCACTCGTTTCCGAACATCAGGCGGAATACGGCCGGCCGCCGCAACGCGAACGCCACATAAGCGACTCCCAGCGCCGTGAACACCTCCTCCGGCGCTCGCGGTTCCGCCTGGCCGGCCAGCGCCGCCGTCAGGTCCGCTCGGAGATCCTTAAATCCCTCTATGGCAACCGCGCTGTCAAGGGCTTTCCGGTCCGCGAAGTGCCTGTAGGGGGCGGTAGGGGAAACCCCCGCTTTCCGGGCCGCAGCGCGCAGCGAGAATGGCTCGCCGGCCTCCAGGCTTTCGATCGCGGCTGCGAGCAAGGCACTGCGAAGGTCGCCGTGGTGATAGTTCTTTTGCGATGTTGACACCGCTAACTTTGCCTCCTCCGCTGATGTAAGCACCGCAAACATATCGCACAAAGGAAGCCATGTCACCCGCGCACATGAAGCCACGCGTGGGATCTCTGCCTGGGGGAATCCAAGGTTGACTTTGCAGACAGTATTGGGCGCAAACGGCCAGGTCCCTGTGGAACTGGCCCGGGAACTGAGGAGCGGGTATACCAATGAAGCTGGCTCGCGAGCCGCAACCCGGTTGGGGTCAACGACACCGACACCCTGATGCCGGCCAACCTGCTCGACACTGCACAGCCGGATGCAGCCGTTGCCGGCAGTGACATCGTGTATTTCACGGCCGGGTTGCCGGCCGATACGCAGCTGTGGGAAGCGCAATTCCCCAGGATGCTGAGGAACGCGATTGACGCATCCCGGACGGCCGGGGCGAAGTTCGAGGCGGACTCTCATCTGGACCCTCGACGCGAGCCGGGCACTGGCCCTTCTGGGCAGCACGGCCGACGCATCGGACAGACCTGGCATCTTCCGGCCGCCAAGGACCACCCCACCTACCGGGAATTCGCGCTCATGGCCAGCGAAGCCTTTGGCAGTAACGCCGGCTACAGCGTATTGCCGTGGTCCTTGTCAATGCCGCCGGCCTCTTCTCAAAACCCGTACGCGAGCTCACGGAGCTCCTGCCCCGCTACGGGCAGCACAACATCTTTGACTCAACCAAGTCCACCGCGCAGTTCCCGGACTTCAGGGTAACCGGCTATCGCGATGGACTCGCCACCATAAACCAGGAAGCCGACGCTGCACGGCGTGCGGGCACATCCCTGACGCCAATCAGGACCTTGGGTACGGACTCACAACCCACTTTTTCGATCGGCGGTAATTGAGATTCTATAGAGCCAGGGGAGTGGCTGACATCTAGGGTGTTGTCCGCGGGGCGATAGCATCCGCGCTCGTCAGGTTTGGTGAAAAGCGGTCCACGCTGCGCGGAAACGGCGGAGGCGCTTTTTCCCGATACTATCGACCGAAGAACGCCATGATTGGGTGTACTGACGGAAATAAAATGAATATGGACGGGACGGCTAAGCAGATGCTGACCGAAGGGAATGAGACGCGCAATTTGGGGTTGCGTGAGTATGGGCTGGCCGTGGGCGCGGACAGCCGTGTGCCGGTGGCGCTTGATGGCAGTGCGCTTAGATCACTGGACAACTTGGTCCGGCTGGCGGCCAGGGTTTGCGGGGTCCCGTACGCCGTGGTCAACGTCATTACCGCGGATCAGCAGTTGCAGATCGCCGCCTTCGGTCTTGACGCGGGCGTCTGTGCGCGCGATGACTCGATGTGCGCTCGGGTCTTTCTCAGGGGAGAAGCGACCATTGTTGCGGACGCTTCTGTGGACCCACGGTTTGCGTCCAGCCCGTTTGTCATCGGGGAGTTGGGCAACGTCCGGTTCTACGCGTCCGTACCCCTGGAAACCTCGTCGGGGCTTGTCCTGGGTTCTTTGTGTGTCTTCTCGGAGAAGGCGGAGATGCCGGACGAGGAACAGCTCAGCCTGCTGACATTTCTTGGACACCAGGTTGTCGAAATTTTAGAGCTTCAGCACCGCACCCTTCAGCTCAATGACGCCTTGGATGAGTTGGAGCGGAGCAACGCGATGCTCGCCGAATTTGCGAGCCGCGTCAGCCACGATCTCCGCACCCCTCTGACCACCATCTTGGGCTATGTGGAATTTGCCGAGGACGATCCAGACAGCGCGTCAGACCATCCGTCGGCCGAGTACCTGCGCCTTATCGGCAGGGGCGGACGCCGGATGCTTGAAGTGCTTGACGATGTCTTGGATTATGCCCGGGCCGGCGGCACCCTCAAACAGCAGCCGGTTTCTTTGCTGGCCGTCACTGCGGAGGCGGCACAAGACCTGGGGAGAGACCTGGGCCCAGTCACCGGTATCTTTTGCGAGGACGCCGTGTTTGTCGCAGACAGGGGCCAAGTGCGGACTCTGCTGCAGAATCTGCTGGCCAACTCGATCAACTACCAGAGCCCCTGGCGTCCATTGCATGTGGAGGTCACAGCCACCGCTGGTCCGCAGGGCATTACCCTTTCCGTTGCAGATAACGGCAAGGGAATCCCGGCAGCCGACCGGGAAAAGGCACTTGAGCCGCTGGGCCGCCTGAACCAGCCAGGCGACGGACCCGGAACCGGGCTGGGCCTGGCCACCTGCAGCCGCATCGCCCAGGCCCACGGCGGTCAACTGGTCATCAGCGATACCCCTGGTGGCGGCACCACCGTGTCCATGACTTTTCCCGCCTTGGACACATAGCGCCCGGCAGGAGCTACTTTGGGCGGCCTGCGAGGGCCGCGGCGAGGGCCTGCGCGGAGGAGACGCTGCTGTTGATGCGCCAGTCAGTTTCTTTGTTGAAGTGGAACCAAATGACGGCGGCGACGTCAGTCTGCGCCGACAGGTAGCTGATGAGGGAGGTGTTCCACTCGGCTTTGGAACCGCCTTGTTCTGCTGAGGCTGTTTCGGCAATCAGGATCTGCTTGCCGGGCGCCAGAGTTCGCAGCTGCGACAGCCCATCGCCGAAAAGCTGGGTTGGAGACTGCCAGGTACTCCACGATGCCGAGGTTCCCCAGTTATAGCCGTCAAGGGCTACCACGTCCACGTATGTAGACCCCGGGTAGAGGCCGGCAAGGGGTGCCGATCCCCAATAGGGGACGTTGGGGTTCCACACCCAGGCAATGTTCGTGGCCCCGGTGGACTGAACTACGTCATGGACGTGGCGCCAGGCAGCAGCGTAGTCACCTGCACCGTTCCCGTTGACCTGCTCAGACCACGGATACCAGTTCCCGTTCATTTCGTGGCCGAACCGGAGCAGAACTGGGTGCCCCCAGGCAGCCAGCGACTGGCCCCATTCGCGCAGGTAAGGGTCAAAGTCACCGGCCACGATGCGGTCCAGGGAATATCTCGGCTGCTCCGCACCGCCGCCCCAGGACCAGGGTTCCCATGTCAGGAGGGTCTTCGCCCCGCGGCCGCGAACGGCCTCGAGCTCGGCGATGGGCGGTGCTTGGTTAAAGTCCTTGTAGGAGAGAATGATCGACGGTGCCTCACCGGCAAGCGCCGTGACCTCGTCGATTTCCGCCCCTGCCAGCGGACCCCCTGCTGTGCCGACCCCGAACTGCAGCGGCGAAGGGTCCGGCGTGCCGGACGGCGAACTGGAGGTCAGAGCAAACGACGCCGAAGCGCTCACAGACCCGGAGACTGCCCGCACCGCTATCACCGGATCGACGGCTTCGGGCATAACCACATCGGCGGTGAAGTAGCCGGAGGCACTGGTCTTAAAAGCCACGCTTGTGCTGCCCGCACTGACGGTGCCCGAGGTCTTCTTGGGGAAGGCAGTCCCGGTGACGGTCACCTTGGTACCGGCGGGTCCGCTGCCGGGGCTTAGCTGAATCATGGCTGAGGCTGCCTGCGCGGGCGTGGCTATCCACACCCCGCAGCACGCGAGCAGCGCCAGAATGGAAAGGAACAAACGTAGCGGCTTCAAAGGACCCTCCTGTGAGTTCTGCGGACAGCGTACCGGCAGTGTTGGCAAGACAATATGAGCGAACAGAAACGGCCCTGCTACTGGCACAGGACCTCCCGGGTCGGCTAATGGGAATGGCGGGTCAGCACCCAAGTGTTGGTACTGTCCTGCCGCTCGAACGTCACGGTGGTAACCAGCGCCTGGATCAGTCGCAACCCGCGGCCGGACTCGTCGTCATCAGCGGGCGCTTTCGGCTCCATGAGGCCGAACGGCGGCTCGGCATGCAGGGCGCTGATACGGGCCTGAAGGCGGGCGGGCTTTACCGTGATTTCCACGGCCAGCTCCACCGGTTCCGATCCCGCCGGTTCCGCGTGCTGCACCACGTTCGACACCGACTCGATGACCGCAGTCGAAAAGGTCATCTGGTCTACGCCGCCCACGAAGGGGGCCTCACGCCACAGCCCCTCCAGGTCATCGTGGACGCACTCGACAGCGGACGCAGCGGCCAATCCGCGGAAACTGCTGGAGGCGACTACATCAGTCATTGAGAAACGCCTCCGCCGGCGTGGGATAGGCCTTGAGGACCCTATCCAGGCTGGTCAGTTGCAGGATCATTTGGACCTGGGGTTGTACCGCTGCGATCCGGAGATCGCCTCCGGCCTGGCGAGCCGCCTTCAGGCAGCCGATCAGGGCGCCGAGACCTGAGGAATCCATGAACGAGGTGCGCTCCAGATTCACCACGACGCGGTTCGCACCGCCCTCGATCACGTCTGCCACGTATTCGCGGAGCTTGGGCGCGGAGACCATGTTGAGCCGTCCGCTGGCTGTAACTTCAGCGTACGAATCCTTGACCTCGTGGCTAAATTCCATTGACATTCCTCTCTCTGGGTTCCGCGGCCGGTTCGTAACCCTTGTACAGCACTGCGCGCACCAGGACGCTCATGACCAACAGGTCAAAAATAACCCACACCACATTCACCAGCGTGCCTAGAGGTTCCGCGATCCCGGCGGACAGGCGGATGATTCCGACCACCGCGGCCACAGCCAGCAGCACGGAAACCACGATTTGGGGCTGGATGAGGCTCCAGCTGGGTCCGCCGCTTTGGCGCGTTTTGGGGGTCACCGCAAATCCCAGGGGACGGCCGAACCAAACGTTACGGGCCGCCGTCGAACACGCCTTGATCCAGACCGGGAACAGCGCCAGGCTGTACTGCTGCCCCCGCCAAGTGGGGACGCCACGCCCGGCAACGACGAACAGGAGCTGGTTGACCAGCATGAAAGGAATGAACCGAACAAAGAACTCCCAGCTCAGGCTGCTAACCGGAAGGATGCCTAGAAGCAGGTAGATGATCGGCGCCGCGAAGTATACTACGGCTGCATATCCGCTCAGGTAGGTCCACATGGTCGCGAAGTACATCAGCCTCTGGCCGATCTTGAGGCCTCTCTGCAGCAGCGGATTTTCCCTCAACAACACTTGGATGGTGCCCTGTGCCCAGCGTAAACGCTGGGTCAGCATGGTCTTGAGATCCTCCGGCGCAAGGCCATAAGCGAGGACCTCGTGGTGGTAGACGCTCTGCCACCCCATGGCGTGCATGCGCATGGCGGTGGCCATGTCTTCAGTGACCGAGATGGTAGCCAGCGGCATGACGGGCTGGGCCTCGTCGTTGCGCTCCACGGAGAGCGCGTCCATGACCGCCTGCACGGACTCTAGTGCGCCCAGTGGCGACCAGTCGCGGCGGGACATTCGCTGCACGGCGTCGTCGGCCACCACGGGGACCCCGGCCTCGCCCACGTGGGCGATTTCCATGGCGGCGATCTCTTCGAGGTCGGACTGCAGGGCCTCGACGTCGGCCAGGACCAGGGTCTGCACGGCGGCGTCGACGCGGCGGCGAACCCGGTACGTGATCTCGCTGAGCGACTTCCCGGCGTCGAGTTCCTTTTGTGCTTCCCGGGTGGCCGCCTCCACTTCGTCCAGCACATCAGCCACCAGCGGTGACTCCATGGCGGTGGAGTTACGTGCCCGCTTGAGGGCCGAGCGCGAGGCGGCCAGGGCCCGCCGGACGCTCTTTTCGGTTTCCCTCACGTAGCCCACCAGGCCCAGCTGCATCAGCGCTTCACGGCGCAAAATGGCGTTGGAGCCGCAGAAGAAGGCAGCGTTCCAACCGTCCTTGCCCTGCTGGATGGGACCGTAAAACAAGGGGGCCTGACTGCCGAGCGGATCGTCTGCGGGGACGTTACTGAAGTACTGAGGAGTCTGAACCAGCGCCACTCGGCGGTTGTTGAAGTAACCCAGCGTCTTTTCCAAAATGTCCGGCTCCGGGATCTGGTCCGCGTCAAGAATGAGGAGAAATTCTCCGTAAGTTCGCATCAGGGCGTTATTCAGGTTGCCCGCTTTAGCGTGCCGGGGGACGTCTGGAGTCCAGTCATCACTACGGGTGACGTAGCCGAGGCCGTGCTCTTCTGCGAGCACTCTAAGTTCCGGCCGGGCACCGTCGTCCAGGATCCAGGTGCTATGCGGATGCCGGATCCTTTGCGCTGCCAGGGCCGTTGTCATCACCATGTCCAAGTCCTCGTTGTAGGTGGTGATGAAGACATCTACCGTGGCGTCGGCTGGCGGCAGGGGGGCACCCGTCCGTATTTTGAGCTTCCATACCGTCATGCCGAAAAGCATCACGTCGATGAGGCTGTAGGTCTCGGCCATGACCAACGGAAGGGCAATCCACCATGCTTCCCAGTTAAGGGAGGCCGCCCAGCGCCAGGCAATATAGTTGACGCCCGTAATGGCGGTGAGTACCACCACCAGGCGCGTCGAGAATCGCGTCACGACGCAATGTCCCGAGGCACACGCCGGACCACCACCACCGTAACGTCGTCCTCGGTGGTCTCGGCAGGGGCCAGGGCCAGGATGGCCTTGCTGGCTGCCTGCGCGGAAGGCTGGTTTTCTGTGGCCTCAAGAACCGCGGCAGTAAACAGCTCCACGGACTCGAATCTGTCCAGCACACCGTCGCTGACCACGACCAAGGAGTCGCCCGGCGCGAGCTCAAACCCGGACTGTGGCCATATCGTCCCCGGCCAGGCACCCACCGGCGGGCCGCCGGACGGAAGACACCTGGCCGTCCCGCCCGCCCGCACGTGCAGCGCAAGGCCGTGCCCGGCGTCGACATAGCTGATCTTCCCGGACGCCGCGTCGAGTCGGGCATGGAACAGGGTAACGAAGGAATTGGAGGAACCGAGGTCCCTCTCGATGGCTTTGCTGGCGGATCCAAAGGCAGCGTCGAGGTCCGGCCGGTGCCCGGTGGAGCGCATCACGGCGCGAACAGTGGCGGCGAGGAGTGCGGCACCCATGCCCTTCCCCATGGCGTCGGCGAAGGTCAGGTGCAGCCCGTCGGCTGTCTGGTACCAGTCGTAGAAGTCGCCACCCACGCTGCGGGACGGGCGGAACAGGCCCGCCACGTCGTAGCCCTCCAGACAAATGTCCTCCTGGGGCAGGAGGCTTTGCTGCACCTCCATCGCGTGCTGCACCTCGTCGCGCGCGGCGTCGTCCCGGGCGGCAACGGCGGGGCGGCGGCGGAACAGGGCGTTGATCCGGGCCTGCAGCTCGCGCGGGCTGAAGGGCTTGCTGAGGTATTCGTCCGCTCCGTTATCCAGACCGGTCAGCTTGTCCAATTCGCCGGCCCGCGCGGTCAGCATCACGATAAACGCGTCCGAGAACGCGCGGAGCAGCTTGCACACTTCCAGGCCATCGAGGTCCGGAAGGTTCAGGTCCAATGTGACCAGTTCCGGTTTGCGGCGGCGTACTTCTTCTACACCGGATAGGCCTGCTGTCGCGTGGGTTACGTCAAAGCCTTGTTTGGTCAGGATTCG
This sequence comes from Pseudarthrobacter sp. NPDC092424, assembly GCF_044754925.1. Classification (NCBI taxonomy): domain Bacteria; kingdom Bacillati; phylum Actinomycetota; class Actinomycetes; order Micrococcales; family Micrococcaceae; genus Pseudarthrobacter; species Pseudarthrobacter sp. NPDC092424. The sequence goes on from NZ_JBIVQC010000002.1 coordinate 231,775, forward strand.
AATCAGCAGTCCGCGAATGTCCGGGTCATCCTCGATGACCACGGCGCGCCGAACCTGAGGGGCATAATGCATAGGTCTACTTCTACCGTATATTTCGGGGTGGGGCGTTCAGTGCCCCTCGCGTTGGACTTGGCCACCCCGGTTCCCGGTCGCGGGTTTCACTTTGGATATTGCGCACGGCTGTTTCTGCCGTGGTCCGGCTGGGAGGAAACTTACCGTGAAGCGGGGATTCTTGCTGAGTTCGTGTACCCGTCGGCTCGCGGAACTGACCGCCCTCGTGGTGTTGATCCTGACCTTCTGCGTTCCCGCGGCCGGGGCAAGTGCCAGCGTCCCACTAAGGGACCCTTTGGTTCCCGAGCGGGCCTACTTCGGCGCGTTACTGAACTGGGGCAGCGATTCGGCCGCCGGATATGCGAAGCGCACAGGCATATCCGCGGCGCTCTACGGCCAGTCCGTACCGATGCCGATGAACAGCCAGGAGCAGGTCTACTTGAAGGCCTACTTCTCCCAGATTGCCGCTGAGGGCGCCCATGCGCTGGTGACGGTCGAGCCTCGCCAACCGCTCGTGGAACTGGATGCGGCGGCCGCAGCAACTTTCGCCCGTCAGGTCGCAGACGCCTCCGCAGGATTCAGCGGCGCCATTTATCTACGGTTCGCGCCGGAGATGAACGCCCCCTGGGTTGCCTGGGGTCAGCAGCCAGCAGCGTACCGTGCCGCATTTGCCGCAGTGGCTTCGGCCGTACGTCCCGCGGTAAACAACGCGGCGATGGTCTGGGCGCCTGCCGCTGGAGGGGACTACCCCTTCCGGGAGGCAACGACGGAACCTCCCGGCGGTGCTTCCATGCGTTCACTGGACACCAGCGGAGACGGAGTCTGGAATGGCGACGATGACGCCTACGCTCCCTACTATCCCGGCGATGAGTTCACAGACTGGGCGGGCCTCTCGATCTATCACGATCCAACAAACGGGGGACCGGCCAAGAACGAGTTGCCGGTGGAGGGTGGATTTGCCGCTGAGCTTGATCCCGCGGCCAGCGGACCCGGTGAGAACAACTTCTACCGGACCTACGGCGAAGCCCGCGGCAAGCCGCTCATGGTCGAAACTGGTGCCTACTACTCTCCGGGATCGTCCGGAGAAGCCGAGGCGGACATCAAGAACCGGTGGTCGGACCAAGTAATTACCGCAATGACGGACGGAAAACGACCGGCGCTGCGGGCGATGGTGTGGAACGAGACCGTAGAAGCACGGGAAGGCGGCATCACCATTGACTGGCGCGTGGGACACGCCGCGGGGCTGGCCGCCGCCTTCCAGGCCATGATTGAAACTTCCAGCCTGACGGTGGGTCCGGTTACGGATCGGGCACAGAAGGTGGTTCCCGCCGTCGAAGCCCCCAGGGAAATTGCGGGCACTGTTCTCACCGGCTGGGCTGCCTGGGCTGCTGCTGGCGCGGCCCTTTTGGCGGTGGTCCTTCTCTGGGCAGTTTCCAGGCGGGCAATGGCCCGCGCCTGGGCGTACGACGGGTCGTTCGATGACCGGGACGCGCGCATCGACCTGATGAGGGGCGTCGCCATCGTGTTCGTGGTGGTCAACCACGTTGGAATCACATCGGCGTTCCAGCTCCTCACTCAGGAAACAATTGGCGTCGTGTCCGGTGCGGAGCTCTTCGTACTGCTCTCCGGGGTGGTCGTAGGGATGGTTTATGGTCCCCGCGCCCGCAAGGACCTGGGCGAAGTGGTGGATCGGACCAGCAAACGCGCAGGCAGGCTCTACGCGACGGCGCTCACGGTCGCACTGGCCATCTACGCGCTCAGCCTGCTGCCATTCGTCAACGCGACCGCAGTCACCACCTTCACAGACCAGAGCGACGTCGGCGTGACGGGGGCTATGGGCACGACGTACGACCTGTACGCCGGGATGGAAGGACTGCTGCAATTCCCCGTCCCACAGGGGCTGATTCCGGCCCTGCTGCTCCTGCAGGTTGGCCCTTGGCAGTTCAACGTCATCGGACTGTATGTCATCCTCCTGCTGGCCAGCCCGCTCATACTTGCCGCACTCACACGCGGATTCGCATGGTTGGTCCTTACCGTGAGCGCCGTACTCTACGCGCTGGGGTCAATATTCCATTTTCGGTTGCTGCCCTCACAATTCGAAGACTCGTTCCCGCTTCTGGTTTGGCAGGTGTTGTTCGTCTTGGGCACTATAGCTGGCTATTACCGCCACCCGCTGGTGGAATGGTTCTCGCATCCACGGCAGCGGGTGTTTCTGGGGACGTGCCTGCTGATGGCGGCTGGTTGCGCCGTCTTCTCCTGGACTGGCCCGTACCTGACAAATGACCTGGATGTGCGACTTGACCTGTTATCCGAGCAGTCATTCGGCCTGCTCTACGACGGCTTCTTTGACCGGACTTACCTTGGACCCGGCCGCCTGGTCAACGTACTGGTGGTGGGCATCGCGTTTTATGCCTTCATCACCGCCTACTGGAAGCCCCTCGACCGGGCACTGGGGTGGTTCCTGATTCCGCTCGGGCAGGCAACGCTCTACGTGTTCATCATGCACGTCTTTGTCATCATGGTCACAGCCAACATCCCGGCCTTGCGGCAAGGGAACGTGTGGTTGAACACCGCCGCCTACATCCTGCTTCTCGGACTGCTCTGGACCATGGTCAGGGCGCGCTTCCTGTTCCGCCTGATCCCGCGTTGAACGAGTCAAAGCAGTCGCGCCGTCGAGGAGAACATGCCCACGGTGCGCGTCCTCGGTAGACGGTCTCCTCAGAGCCTCGGCACTTCTTTGGGCTGCATGAATGCCGGCTCCCTGCTACGTCCGGCGGCGGCGCTTCGCAGCGTCGGAAACTGCTACGCCCACGAGGGGAAGAACTGCGCCCACAGCGGCAACGAAGGCCGGGAGGAGGAAGCTCAAGCCCGCCAGGACCGCCAGGGCTACGATGCCGCCGAGATCGGATAGTCGGCGGTGGCCCAGAACCCGTCGAATAAACACTTTCCAATATCTCACGCTCGAGGCTTTGGAAGTAACACCACCAGATCGCGACGCTGCCGGCGAAGCTTACAGTCCCAGTCAAAAGTATCAAGGGGTCTTCCAGCCTCAAAGAGGGCCGGAAGACCCTATGCACAGGCGTAGGGACACCTGTAGGTCTTTGCATATGGGCGGTGGGGCTGGCCCGACGGTGTCTTCTCGGGGTAGGCGTTCGGACAAAGTCCAGATTGGATGCGGGAAATTGAAAGCAACAGTTGTTTACGAATCGATGTACGGCAATACCCACAGCATCGCCCGGGCAATAGCAGAAGGACTGGGATCCGCAGGGGCCGCGGATGTGGTCTCCGCGGAAGAGGCAGCCCAAACGGATCTCAGTGGCCTTGATTTGCTGGTCGTAGGCGGCCCCACACACGCGCACGGCATAACGCGGGCACAGACACGTCATGCAGCCGTAAGTGACTCCATGAGCAGGAACAAAGGGCTGACCGTGGATCCCTCGGCCAAAGGCTTAGGCCTGCGTGATTGGCTCGACTCTCTCGGGCCGGGCTCTGGCAAGGCAGCAGCCTTTGATACTCGGGTGGACATGCCGGCATTATTGACGGGGCATGCGTCCAAAGGTATTGGAAAGAAACTGAGAAGCCACGGTTTCGAGCTAGTGGCGGCTCCGGAGAGTTTCCTGGTCAGTGGCGACAGTGGACTCCTTCCCGGAGAACTGGACCGGGCACGGGCTTGGGGCCAGATGCTCGCCTCAACTGTGAAGGACGAGCATCGGCCCTCCAGCTAACGGAGCAGGTGCCGGCAAACCAGGAGAACGGGCATGACGTACTCTACGAAGATTTTTACTGTCGTCATCTTTACCATTGCATTGCTGCCGGGAGGACCGCGGTGAAGGCCCGTTTCCTTGCAATGCTTATCGCGGGCGTTCTGTTTTCACTGATCGGCGCGGGCTTGGTCCTCGGCGGGATAGGAGCATACGCCGTACAGGACGACGATGGATACATCAGTTCACCCGCGGAAAGATTTGCGGTCGATTCGCGTGCAATCACTTTCGGCAGGGTCGAAGGCCTGCGGAGCGAAGACGTGCCGGGACCCTTGCCGTTCGATGTCGGCAACGTCAGGATCCGCGCCGAGTCCGTTGGAGAAGGGAAGGCAATTTTTATTGGAATAGCCCCACAAGGTGAGGTAGAGCGGTACCTGTCCGGCTCAAACTACTCCGAACTGCTGGAAGTGAACCATCGCCCGTTCCGTGCCGAGTATGAGGAAGTGGAGGGATCCGCCCAACCGGGACTGCCCATGGAACAAGGCTTTTGGGTGGCTTCAGCATCAGGTTCGGGCCAACAGGACATTGACTGGAACATTCAGCCCGGGAATTGGTCAGTGGTGCTGATGAACGGCGACGCCACCCCGGGACTTGCGGTGGATCTGCAGGCCGGATTCAGCTCAGAACTGCTGGGTCCGATCGCTGTCGGGTTGCTGATCGGGGGTACCTTGCTCCTGGTCAGCGGCGTTCCGCTCCTGATTTTCGGGGCAATAGGGCTCGGACGGCAGCAGGCTACCCCATCAACCGGGCCTGCCTCCAGGATGGTGCCACCTCAATCTCCAGGACAAGGACTGCCTTCGCAGGGACCTGGCGTGCCGGCGCCTGCGGTACTGGGTCCAGCACTCCCAGAGTTCGACCCGGCCGGGGGTGAGTCGATGGATGCCCGAGCCGGCGGCGGATCACCACCTGCCCGGTCCGGTTACAGCCTGCATCGCCTGGGACCGGGCGGCTACCCTTCCATGCTGCGGGGTGAACTGGATCCCGTCCTTTCCCGGTGGAAGTGGTTGGTCAAATGGTTCCTGGCGATTCCGCATTTCATCGTGCTGTTCTTCCTTTGGTTCGCGTTCGTCGTTGTCACGATCACGGCCGGGTTCGCGATCGTGTTTACCGGCCGGTACCCGCGCTCCCTTTTTTACTTTAACGTCGGGGTCCTTCGCTGGAACTGGCGCGTCGCATATTACGCCTACGCTGCTCTGGGAACGGACAGGTATCCGCCCTTTACCCTGGCCAAGACGGACTATCCGGCCGACTTCGACGCAGAGTATCCCGAGCAGCTTTCCAGAGGTCTGGTATTGGTAAAATGGTGGCTTCTGTCAATTCCGCACCTGCTGATCGTGGCGGCAATCACGGGGTCAAGTACCATCCGGTGGACCAACCCGGAAACCCCGGGTCTGAGGTATGAAACCGGAACAGGACTTTCCTTGCTAGGAGTGCTGGTACTCATCGCCGGCGTGACTCTCCTGTTCACCGGCCGTTACGTTCACTCCTTGTTCGACCTCATTCTCGGTCTCAACCGCTGGATCTACCGGACCATCACCTACACCGCACTCCTGCGTGACGAGTACCCACCCTTCCGCCTGGATCAGGGCCCAACGGAACAGGAGCGGCGCGGCGCAGACGGAGTTGACCCGGGCCCGCCTCCAGCCTGACGGGACTGCCCCCGCTATTTGTTGGCCCCTCGATCTGGCGTGCCTGTGCTCGACGTTGGAGCGCTGGATCGCCATTGCCGAACGCGAGGAGACCGGGGCCTCACTCACGAATCCGGGGGCTCCGGCGACGATACCAAGCGATCCGGCCCAGTGCGGGAGGATGCACTCTGAGTCGGTCGCCCGGTTCCATCCGGACATCTGGTGCCTGGGCAGTCCCTAGACACCGCCGAAATGAAGTGTGGCCTCTCCGCAGCTGGCGGGGAAGGCGTCGGCCACTCCATCGGTCGCCAGCCTGCTGGGCAGGGCTGGGAAGTCGAGAAACTCCAGAATGGTTCGAGTGAGCCCTTAGATGCGTGCGGGCACCCAATCCGGGGCGTCTCGCAGCACTACGGAACGCAGGAGCTCGGCAGATTTGCGGACACCTTCGCCGGAGTTCACAATGACATCCTCGTGCTCGATATTCAGTGGGCCGTCATAACCAACCGACCGCAGCGCGTAAACGAAGTCAGCCCAAAAAGCAGCGCCTCCCGGATGCCCCAGGCCGAGGGTCACGTAGTTCCAGGAACGGTCCGCCGCGCGGGCCGGGGGCAACGTATCAAGGATGCCGTTGATGGCCGCGTTGGGCCTGTCGATGCGGGCGTCCTTGGCATGTACGTGGAAAATCGACGATCCCAGCTCCCGAATGACCGCAAGGATGTCTGCGCCCATCCACATGAGATGAGACGGATCCAGGTTCGCTCCGACAACATCGTCACCCACCATGCCCTGCAGCCGCTTCATCGTCGCCACATTGAAGACAAGCTGACGGCCATGCATTTCAACAGCCAGGCGGACATTATGGGCCCGGGCGAATTCAGCAAGACCCACCCAATAGGGCTCTGCAACCTCGGTCCACTGGTACTCAAGGACCTCAAGTGTCTCCGGCGGCCATGAAGTAGTGATCCAATTCGGCACCTTGTCTCCCCGCGCGCCGGGTAATCCGGACATTAAGACAACCGTGGGCACCCCCATCTCGGAAGCCACCCTGATTGTGTCCCGCACGACCCCGTCGTGGGCAGGGCCGGTCACGGGGTGGAGCTGGTTGCCATTCGCATTCAGGGCGCTCAAGGTGAGTCCACGGGAGCTGATTGATCCAGCGAGAACGTTACGTGCCGTAGCGCTGCTTAGGAGCTCCTCGAGATTCACGTGCGGGGATTCGGACCAGTTTCCGGTGGCAATCTCCACAGTCTCCATGCCAAGTTCGGCGGCAGTGTCGAGAACTCGCTCAAGGGGATGGGCTCCCAGCGAATCAGTGATGAGTCCAAGCTGCATTATTGGTTCCTTTCATAGGCGACTGCGCGCGGGCCCACAATTCCCGGCTTAGAGCCTTGGATCCAAGTTAGTCTTAATGTCCTTACATGACAAGCGCGTCACGTCCGCCCTGACTGTCGCTGAATGGGCGACCGTCCAGGGATATGCCCATCTCTGGCCGCCTGGGCAATCGGACGGCCGCCCTCAACGTCCCGGCTCGGTACTCATTGAAGTTCCGTGCGGTGTGGCTCCGCTCAGTCGAGGCCAGGGACCAGCAGGACTTTGCAGGCGTCCCCGGTGAGGAGTTCTACAGCTTCGTCAATCTGGCTGAGCTTCATTCGGTGGGTGATGAGCCAGTCGAGTTCCAGTTTCCCGGAGTCGAGCAGCAGCAGGCTTTGTTCCCAGGTTTCCCAGAGCCGGCGGCCGAAGATTCCGCGAAGCGTGATGCCTTTTTTGTTGATGTGGGCTGCGATGTCGACTTCCGCCGGGCGGCTGGGGTGCCCAACGGTGATGACGGTGGCCTCGCGGCGGACGGCTTCGAAAAGGGTTGCCAGGGTGCCGGGGGCGCCGGAGCATTCGAAGCCGACGTCGAAGCCGCCGCGGCGGCCGGTGAGTTCGCGGCAGCGTTCGACGATGCCGTCGTTGGGGTGCAGTGCGATGGCGCCGAGCTTTTCGGCCTGGGCGCGGCGGTAGGGGTTGGGGTCGACGGCGATGACGTGGGAGGCTCCCATGAGCAGCGCCAAGTTCACGACGACGAGGCCGACCGGTCCTGCGCCGCTGACGAGCACGGCGCGTCCTGCGACGGAGTAATCAGCCCGCTGGACGGCGTGGACGGCGACGCCGGCGGCTTCGAGCAGGGCGCCGGATTCCAGGGACAGGCCGGTGGGGAGTTTGACGCAGATGTCCTGGGGGACTGCTGCGTATTCGGCGAAGACACCGTCGATGTGCATGCCGAGGATGCCGGTCCGTTCGCAGGTGTGGGCATCTCCCGTGCGGCAGGGGAAGCATTGTCCGCAGGTCAGGTGGCTTTCGAGGGCGACCTGGTCGCCCACCTTGAGCCCCGTAACGCCCGCGCCGACTTCGACGACGGTGCCTGCGCCTTCGTGGCCGAGGATGACGGGGAGGTTGAGGTTGAAGGCCTGGGCGGAGGGGGTCCATTCGTAGAGTTCCCGGTCGGTGCCGCAGAGGGACGCGGCTCCTACCTGGATGACGACCGATCCTTCTGTGGCCTTGGGGTCTCCGGCGTCGGTGACGTACTTAACGCCTCGCTCGGCCGCGTTTTTTACTACTGCCCGCATTGGGGGCCGCCTTTCCTTGGTTCTGGTGATGCGTGGAGCAATTGCTTGGGGTGTTACCCGGCGGTTTGGCCGGCGAAGCGGCGCAGGATGTCGGTGGGGCCCACCTGGCCGCCCTTGAGGACGAGCCGGCAGCCGGCGACGGCAGAGGCGCCATCGGGCTGCAGGATCGGCCCTGCGGTGACGAACTGGTCGGAGACCCGGAGTTCGCGGACACCCATGGCGATGAGTGCGTGGCTGGAGGTATCGCCGCCACAGACGGCGATGTCGCGGGTGAGCCCGGCGCCGGCCATCCGTGCCGCGACGCCGCCGATCAGCGCGCCCACGTAGCCGGCGTCCAAGGGTGCGGCAGTTCCGTAGCGTGGGTCCGCAGCGCCGCGGGTGGTATGGACGACGACGTTTCTCCCAGCCCGGAGGGCAGCGGAGACTTGCTCATCCAGGGCTGCCACGGCCGCCGGGTCGTGGCGCTGCAGCAAGTCGGCAGGGACGGGGACATCTTCCCAGCCGTGGGTGAGGGCATCGTTGATCTGCTCTGCTGTGGTGCTGGACGCTGAGGCGCTGACGGCCAGCACGGGTCCCGAGGGCCGCTGCGGTCCGGGGGTGCGTGGGGCGTGGTCGGAGACAGTGCGTGCCAGGGCGGCCATGATGCCGCCTGATCCTACGACGACGGAGGGCCCGTGGCCGTGCTCTTCGCGTGTCAGTGCTTCGGCGACGGCGTCCATGTGGTGTTCGTCCACGGCATCGACGACGAAGGCCTGCGCGCCAAGGTCCCGCCGGCGGTCCGCCCAGGCGTCCTTGAAGGTGCCGTCGTCGTAGGCGGGCAGGTGGATCGCGTCAGGTTCCTGGCTGCTGCCGAGTTGTTCGGCGAGGACCTGGCGCAGGTCGGCTTCGGCCATGGGGGTGGAGGGGTGCCGGGACATGACGGGGTGGCGGTCCAGCCGGTAGGTCTTTCCGGCGTAGGTCGCGTAGTGGTTGCTGAAGGCGGTGTACCGTCCGAACCCCGGCTGGGCCGGGACCACGGGGATTGGACCGTGGAGGGGGAACTGCTCATGGAGAAGCTGGATCCCGCGGCCGATGCTGCCGACGGTGGTGGAGCTGTCGAAGGTGGAGCAGACCTTGTAGAGCACCACCTCGAGGTTCAGTGGTGCGATGCCTGCCAGGTCCCTGCGGACCAGTGTGTCGAAGGCTTCCCCGGCCAGGGACCTGGAGGGCCCGGCGATTCCGACGACGTCAGCATCGGCGGGCAGTGGCGCATCGCCGATAACGAGGACAGCTTCGAGGCCGTAGCGGTGGGACTGGGCCAGGACGTCGGCTGCTCCGGTGAGGTCGTCGGCGACGAAACCGAAAGCGGGCATGTCAGGCACCTTTCGCGAAGGCTTGGACTGCGTGCAGGAGCGCATCGTCCCCGGTTGAGGCGAGTTTGTCGGCGGCGGACTGCAACGGCACACCGTCCACTGCAGCTTCCCATGCCTGGCGCAGGCTGCGCACCCCGGCCCCGGGACCGTCAGGGTGCGCGGCGACACCGCCGCCGGCGAGCATCATCAGGTCCGTGGAGCCCACGGCCTCGAACGTGGGTCCGGGGGTGGTGACGTTCTGTCCGGAGGACAGGACCGGCAGCGGTGCGATGGTCTCACCCAGGGGTTCGAGCAGGCGCCGGATATTCGCGGCGACCTCTTCGTCGAGTTCGTAGAACTTGCTGCCCAGTCCGCTGGCGTGCAGGTGGTCGGCGCCGGCGAGGCGGGCCATCTGCTGCCAGACCCGGTAGTCCATGCCCAGGGCCTTGGACCGCATCGAGGCCGCGAGGCCGGCGCGGTGGCCGTGGATCGGAACTTCGGCGAAGCTGCGCAGCATGGCCAGGGCGGGCAGGCCCATGACCGGGATGTTCAGCATCACGCAGCGGCCGCCGGCTTCGACCACCGTGTCGTGGCGTTTGCGCAGGCCGGCCAGGTCGCCGGTGATGTTGAAGGCGTACATGGTGGCGTGGCCGGTGACCTGCTCGGCGGCGCGGATCTCTTCGGTGGCGACGGCGACCCGGCGTTCCAGGGGCAGGTACGCGGGGTCGGTCATCAGTTCGTCGTCTTTGATCAGGTCGATGGAGGCCATCGCCAGGTCGCGGACCACGAGCCGGAATTCCTCTTCGGAGAGCCCGACGTTGGGCTTGACGATGGTGCCGACCATGACGCCCTGGACGTCGCTGATGAGTTTGCGGGTCCCTTCGATGCCGAATGCCGGCCCGGGGTGGGCCGCGACGAACTCCTCGGGCAGCCGCATGTCCTGGAGCCGGCAGGCGTAGAGATCGCCCAGTTCGAAGAGGTTGCCGGCGATGGCGGTCTGCAGGGTAGCCAGGTCCGTGCCGACGTTCTCCATGGGGAAATCGACGGTGACAAGGGCAGCCCGGACTTTTTCCGGGGTTGAACGGGATGGCAGGGAGGGTCGGCAAAAACCGAGCTCCTGCACATTCGCGATGCGTGCGGCGTGCCGCTCACGGATCCGGGCTGACTCGCCCGGTACCGGCAGGAACGTGCCGCTGGACTGCTCGCCGGCCATGATGGCCGCGGCCTTTTCGGGGTCGATTTCGGACTCCAGGTAGTAGGTGCAGCGCACCGAGCGCGGGTCGCGCATGGTTTCTCCGTCCGTAAAGGGGATATGCAAGGGAAGGTTCAGACTGCGGCGGTGACCGGGTCGGCCGGCTGCAGGCCCCCGGCCCGCTTCAGGGCCCAGGACGCGACGATCGGGGCGAGCAACGCTGTCACGAGGACGGCGGTGGCGGCCTGGGCCGAGGCGGAGGCGACGAAGGGTTCGAACCTCGGGTCCGCGACGGCGACCACCGCAGGGACGGCGACAGCGTTGCCGGCCGTGGTGCCGGCGGCGAAACCGATGCCGCTCTTGGAGCCGCGCCGCAGGATGAACCGGTACCCGAGATAGGTCAGGCCTCCGGTGAACACCACGACGATCAGGCCGAGGAAGATCCCGGCGAAACCGCCGGTGAGCACGGTCTTGAGGTTGATGCCGGTGCCAACGGCGAAGGACATGAACGGGATCACGATGTTCGGCACGTGGTCCAGGGCCTTCGTCCACTCGCGGTCCACGGCGCCGATGATCAGGCCGATGATGAACGGGATCAGTGCCGCGGCGAAGGCGAGTACCGGGATGTCGCCCAGCCCGGATGCGCCCAGGAAGATCAGGGCCAGGAACGGTCCGTCATCAAAGGCGCTGGCGACGTAGGCGCCCTCGTCCCGTTCGTCGCCGTACTGGCCGGCGAACGCCAGCCACAGGGCGCCGTTGCTGTTGCCGAAGATTGCCAGCATCGCCAGGATCGATACGCCTGCGATGCCGTCGATGCCAACCATCAGGCCCAGGATCACGGCAATCGTGGCCGGGATCAGGGTCTTGCAGACCAGCACCACGGTGGTGGTGGAGGCGGCGGCCTTGCCGCTGTGGCTTCCGGTGATCTGTGCGCCGGTGGCGAGGATCAGCACGGCGATCAGCGTCAGGGCGCCCTCCTTGAACAGCGCGGTGGTGAAGCCGCCTATTTTCAGGGCTTCGGGCGCGAAGGTGTTCATCAGTACGCCGAGTATGAGCGGGATCAGCATCATTCCTGCGGGGACCTTCTGGAGGAAGGCAAACATTGGGAAGCGTGAGCGCCCGGTCCTCAAGTGCATCTGTGTCATTTACTCGACCTTTCTACGTCATTGTATGTTCCAGTCGCCGGATCAAGTCCGTACAATTAGTACGTACATTACATGTGGTTTGAATCACCCGTCAAGCGGGAGTTGCCGAGGGCGGGGGCTAAGATGTGCTCGAACGGCAAAGGAGTCAGCGTGAGCGTGCAATCAACTGCGGCAGAGCCCCGGGAGCGGGCCAATGGCCTGAACCGGGAGGAGGGGCCGCCCCTCCATGCGCAGATTCGGGACATCCTGCATCGGCAGATCGTGGAACGGCCCCTGCTGCCCGGGTCGCCCCTTCCCACCGAAGAGGAACTCCAGAAACAGTTTGGTGTCTCCCGCAGCGTTGTACGCCAGGCGTTGTCCGGACTGTCCGACCTTGGACTGATCCGCCGCCAGCGCGGCCGCGGCAGCGTCGTGGCCGCAGCCCCGGTCCTCCGCCGGCATCTGCAGCGGGCCGGCGGGCTGGACGAACAGGCCGCCGCGCATGGCCAGCGCCTGCGGACCCACGTCCTTTCCGTCGAACACGCGGCCCCGCCCGACCCGGCGGTGAACGCCCTGAACACCGCGAACACCTGGAAGATCGAACGCATCCGCTACCTGGAGGACGTCCCGGTGGCATTCATGAGGACCTGGGTGCCACGCGACCTTTTCCCGCACTTCACCGAGGAGCTGCTGGAGAACGCCTCACTGCTTGGCCTCATGCGCGAGCACGGCTACCATCCGGCGGGCGGGCCCAGGCAGGTCCAGGCGGTGGCCGCAGATGCGGACCTGGCTCACAAACTCAGCTCGAGCGTCCGCGAACCCCTGCTCCTGCTGCAAGGCGTGACCCGAGATGCCCTGGGCCACGGCCTGGAATGGTTCAACGTCTGGCACAGCCCCAATACCGTCTTCGACGTGGACGCGCAGGTGACATCGCAACCGGGACGCGTATCCGAAGAACACATCCGGCGCCTGCGGAACCTGGCGCAACAGCTTGAATCCGAACTGGCTGCTCTTGAATGATGAGCGCAACGAGGTAATCGCTGCGGAACTCTTCACGCGTCACGGTGCAGCGCGTCCAGCCGCGCTTGTCGGGGTTGATGTAGCGGGTGTGCGGGTTTGCCGGGAAGCCGTCCTTGATGGCCTGCGCCCAGCCGCAGCCCGAGCTGATGGACGTACCAACGAATTCCATGGCCACAACCTGCGAGGCAGGATCGGCGTGGTCTCGCAGGACGTCGTTGACGAAAGCGGCGTGCCAGTCGCCGGTGAGAATCACAGGGTTTGCCGGACGCTGTTGCGCAATGAAGTTGGTAGGGCGGTTGCGTGAGACCACGTAGCCGTCCCACTGGTCATGGTTGACTGAAAGAGTCTCACCGGGGTCGTAGTCGTACTGGGCCATCATGGTCTGCTGGGCGATGACGTTCCAGCGGGCGGGCGAAGAGGCCAGCCGGTCGAACAGCCACTGCTCCTGCTCGTCGCCCATCAAGGTGCGGGAGGGATCGTACACGTCGGGGTGCTGCGGTCCGCCGGGGAAGTTCTCCGTGAGTTGGTCCGACCGGTACTGCCTGGTGTCCAGCACGTGGAAGCGGGCCAGGTTGCCGTAGTCCAGTCCGCGGTGCAGCACCATATCCGGGCCGGTGGGCCGTTGCGGCAGGCGGAGCGGAAGGTGTTCGTAGTATGCCTGGAACGCGTTTGCCCGCAGCTGGAGGAAACGCTCAGGATCGTTTGATGCCTCGTTGTCCGGCTGGGACACGCCGTCGGCCCAGTTGTTCTCCACCTCGTGGTCATCGAACGTCACCACAAAGGGGAAATTCGCATGTGCGGCCTGCAGGTCCACAGAGTCCTTGTATTTGGCATGGTTGTTGCGGAAGTCGGCCAGGGTCTCATGGTTCCTGCCCTCGTAGATGTAGTCGCCGACGTGGACTACCAGGTCGAGGTCCTCCTGGGCCATGGTCCGGTAGGCGGCGCAGCGGCCGCCGGCCCAGGACTGGCAGGATGCGGGGGCGAAAGTCAGCCGGCCGGGGTCCGTGCCGGCAGCCGGTGCGGTGCGCGTGTCCCACCGGGCTTTCCTCGGTGCCCACGAGGAAGCGGTACCAGTAGTCCCGGGACGGCAGCAGGCCACTGACTTCGGCGTGCACCGAGTGGGCAAGTTCCGGCGCTGCCTGCTCGCTGCCTGCCCTGACCACGTTTTGGAAGCCCTCGTCGGTGGCCACCTGCCAGGTCACCTGGATCTTGTACGGGGGCATCCAGCCCATGCCATCCGGCGCCTGCGGTTCGGGCGCCAGCCGCGTCCACAGCACGATGCCGTCGGGGGTGGGGGCGGGGTCAGGCGGCCCCGGCCTGCCGCGGAGCCGCCGTCGTCCGCCGGGCCACCAGGTGAGGGGTCCGGACCACGTGTTCCGGCGGGACCGTCCCTTCGATCCGGGCGACGGCGCGGTCCACCGCTGCGGCCGCCAGCAGCTGCGCGTCCTGACTGACGGAGGACAGCTGTACGTAGCTCAGCCTGGCGAACTGGCTGTCGTCGTACCCCAGCACTGAGACGTCGGACGGAACGCCCAGCCCGGCAGCCCGAAGGCTCTCCATGACGCCCAGGGCGCACCGGTCGTTGAAGGCGATGACCGCCGTCGTCAGGTTCGTAGGGATGAAGCGCCCGGCGCTGATGCCGTCCTCTTCGGTGGGGCCGCCGGGTACGGTCAGGGGCTCCAGGCCCCGGCGCAGCATCTCCGCGCTGAAGGCCTCGCGGCGCTTGTCCGCGGACACGGCCGTCCCGCCGTCCACATGGACGATATGGCGGTGCCCCAGGCCCGCGAGGTGGTCAACAGCCTCCCGGATTCCGGCGTGGTCGTCGCTGCTCACCGAATCAACTGAACGTCCGACGTCGTCACGCAGCAGGCTGACCACGGGCACCTGGGCAGCAAGCCGGGCCAGTTCCTGGTCGCCCAGGGTGGGGGAGACCAGGATGAGTGCCTCCGCCCCGACGTCGAGCAGCGCCTCTGCGGCGCGCGTCTCCGTGCGTCCGCTGGCCACGGCACTTAAGGCGATCTCGTACCCTTTGGCCGATGCCTCCGCGTAGGCGGCATCCACGATTTCGGCATGGAACGGCTGGGAACTCGAAAAGCTCAGGCCAAGGAGCCGTGTCCGGCTGCTGCGCAGCAGCCGGGCGCGCGAGTCCGGCCGGTACCCGAGGTCCCGGGCGGCCGCCAGAACTTTTTGGCGTGTGGTCTCCGATGCGCCGGGGGCTCCGCGCATGACGATGGACACCAGCGCCCGGGACACCCCGGCCGCCCTGGCGACGTCCATGAGTGTGGCGCGGCGGTGCTGCTCGGTCATATTTCCTCCTCCTTGAGAACAGTCTATAGAACGATCTAGACACGTCCGCTCAGGCATGTCATAGTGAGCTGACTAGAACGATCTAGAATTCTGCAAGGAGTACGCAATGCCCTATGTTGAGCATCCTGTCAGCGCCGACAGGCCGGTCCGGATCGGACTGGTCGGGGCCGGCTGGATCGGCAACTTCCATGCCGAATCCGTCGCCCGGCGCATTCCCGGCGCCCGCCTGGAAGCTATTGCCGATCCCGCGCTGCCTGCCCTCGAGGCGCTGGCCGGACGGCTGGGGGTGGCCAAAATCAGCACTGACCCTGCCGACGTCATCGCCGACCCGGAGGTGGACGCCATCCTGGTTGCCGCCCCCGCGCGGTTCCACGCCGGGCTTATCGCTGAGGCAGCCCGGGCCGGAAAGCATGTGTTCTGCGAGAAGCCCGGCGGGCGCACCATCGAAGAACTGGACGCAGCCCTGGATGCCGCCGATACGTCCGGAGTGCTGGTCCAGTTCGGCTTCAACCGGCGCTATGCCAAGGATTTCGCCGCAGCCCGCGCATTGATCGACGACGGTGTGGTGGGCAAGCCGCAGCTGTTGCGGTCACTGACCCGGGATCCCGGCACCACACAGGGCATCGCCAACCCTGAACGGATTCCGCCGGGCACGATTTTCCTGGAAACACTGATCCACGACTTCGACACGCTGAACTGGCTTAACCCCGGCACGGTTCCCGTTCGCGTGCACGCTGTCGCCGACGCCCTGGTGGCCCCCGCAGCCAAGGCCACGGGGCTGCTGGACACGGCCGTCGTCACCATCACCTACAGCAATGGGGCTATTGCCGTGGCCGAAGCCAATTTCAACGCCCTTTATGGCTATGACGTGCGCGGTGAAGTGTTCGGCTCGGCCGGGATGGTGACGGCGGGCGGACCCCAGGCGTCCAGCGCCACCAGCTACACCGCCGCCGGCATCGGCATGGACACGGTCCGGCTCAACGTCGACCTCTTTCACGACGCCTACACCGCCGAAGTCGCCCACTTCGTCGAGGCGGTCAGGGAACGCCGCGACGGCAGCGGTGCCTTGGACAGCCCCGCTTCCCTTGGCATAGCCGGCACCCCTGCGCGTCCCGGCGGTACTGATGCCCGCAATGCCCTGGCACTGGCGCTGGCAGCCGTCCGGTCCGCTGAATCCGGGCTTCCGGTGGATGTCGCTTCCGTGGCGGAACTCCGCCCGGCGGAGCCGGAACTGCAGCCGGCGGGAGGAGACTCATGAGCATGCGCCTGGCGGTATGCGCCGAGATGGTCTACGGCGAACTTTCCCTGATCGACCGCGTCAACCGTATCCACGAGCAAGGCTTCGACGTTGAACTCTGGGACACCCGCGGACGCGATATCGCCGCCCTCGCGGCCACGGGCGCGCGTTTCTCCTCCATGAGCGGCTACTTCGGCGGCAGCCTCACCGATTCCGCCAGCGCCGACGAAGTGGTGGCCTCTGCGGAGAAACTCATTCCGGTGGCCCTTGAGCTGGGAGTCGAGCGGATGGTGGTCCATCCGGCCGAACTCGGGGAGGGCGGCAGGGCGGTCAATCCCGTCCACCGATCCACCGGCGGAATGTGGCTCACGGGCCTGCGGACGCTGGAGCGCCTGGCTGAGCTGGGCGCCAGGCATGGGGTGACATTCGCGCTGGAAAACCTGAACACCATCGTGGACCATCCTGGCATCCCGCTGGCCCGGGCCAAGGACACCATGGCACTGGTTGAGGCCGTAAACCACCCCAACGTCAGGATGATGCTTGACCTGTATCACGCGCAGATCGGCGAAGGGAACCTGATACAACTGGTGGGGACCGCCCTGCCATTCGTCGGGGAAATCCAGGTGGCTGACGTGCCCGGCAGGTTCGAACCCGGTACCGGTGAAATCAACTACCGTGCCGTGGCGGACGCCTTGCGCGCGGCGGGATACAACGGCGTTGTCGGCCTCGAAGCCGGGGCCGCCGGAGGCCAGGGGCTGGCGGCCGGAGACGCCGCGCTTGCTGCGTTCAGGGCTGCTTTCGAAGCCTGACGCGGACAGCAGGTTTAAGGGAGCGCGGGTCGATCGCCTAAGATGGATGCTCGATGCCAGCTCCTGAAGAGTCTCTCCACATGCCGGTTTCCGCCCCGGGCGGGCCGATCTTCGTCGACGCCTCCGGGCGCAGGCTGCGCCGGATCAGGCTTCTTGGCCTGGCTGCGCTGGCGCTCGTGGCCGGATATGCGGTCCTGCTGGTGGTTGCCCTGGCGGGCGGCCCCAACGTCGGCGCGCCCTACCTGCCGCGGCCGGCCGGACAAGCAGCCATCGATGCTCCGGCCTCCGCGCCCAAGCCGGCGCCGTCGACGGCAGCCACCGCCGGGGGAGCCCCGTTGCCGGCTGGACCGGTCGCTGCACCGGCTGACCCGGCGCCCGACCCGGCAGGGGAGGCACCGGCGTCGGCCGCGCCCGCCCCGGCGCCCTCCACGCTTGCCGAAGCAGAGCCTGCGCCCGCCTTGCCGGGTGCGGCGGCTGCCGCGCAGGGAACGGATCCGGTCGATCCTGGAATGAGCGGGGCGGCTCCCGGGCAGGCAACCAAGCCAACGCAGCCGGCCCGCCGGTGATGTACCGCCGACGGAACAAACCCGGCGCTCCCCGCCCCCTCAGGGCCCACTGGTTCATCCTCCTGGCCGTTATGGGCGGCCTGGCGCTGGCTCTCACGGTGCAGGGCTATATGCACCACCTCGCCGGCGTCGGCCACCCGGCCGCGCCCATAGCGGGGCCGGCCACCTCCGTACCCAAGGACGTGCTCCAGGGCGGTCCGGTCCTCGACGCCCGGGGCGGCGCGGTGCGCACTGTCAGCCCTTCGGACCGCACCCTCGCGCTCACCTTCGACGACGGTCCTGACCCGGTCTGGACGCCCCGGATATTGGACGTCCTGCGGAAACACGACGTCCAGGCCACGTTCTTCGTGGTCGGTTCCGCGGCCATCGAGCACCCCGACCTGCTGCGGCGCATCGCCGCCGAAGGGCACGAGATCGGCGTCCACACGCTCACCCACGCCGACCTCGGCAGCGTACCGGAGTGGCGGCAGCAGCTCGAAATCCAGGCGGACCAGCAGGCCATCGCCGCCATCACCGGGCGCACCGCCACCCTGCTGCGGCCCCCGTTCAGTTCCGCCAACGCGACCGTTTCGGACGGCACCTGGGAGGCGGTCCGGGCCGCTGCGGACCAGGGCTACCTCACGGTGCTCTCCACCAAGGACAGCAAAGACTGGCAGCGTCCCGGCGCCGACGCGATCGGACGCAACATCGCCCCATCCGGGCCGGGCGGCCAGGTGCTGTTGATGCACGACGGCGGCGGCGACCGCAGCCAGACCGTCGCGGCCCTCGATTCATCCCTGGCGCAGTTCGCCGCGCAGGGTTTCCGGGTCACCTCCGTGGGCGACTCCGTCGGCATCTCCAGCATGCGCGAGGCCTCCGCGGAGGACCGGATCAGCGGCACGGCACTGTGGTGGGGGATCCGGCTCAGCGACATCGTCATCACCCTGATCTCCTGGGGGCTGGTGGCCGCCGGCGCAGTGACCTTCATCCGGGCTGTCCTGGTGGTGGGCGTCGCCGCGCGGCACAACCGGGCCGGCCGCCGCCTCCGTGCCTCCGCCCGCGGCCGGCGCCGGACGGACGTGGTGGTCCGGCGGGAGGTCACCGAACCGGTCACGGTCATCGTGCCGGCCTACAACGAGTCGGCCGGCATCGAGGCCGCGGTGCGGTCCATCGCCGCGTCCACCCACCCGGTGGAGATCATAGTGGTGGACGACGGCTCAACGGACGGGACGGCCGACCTCGTGGACGCCATGGCCCTGCCCGGCGTCACCGTGATCCGGAAGGAAAACGGCGGCAAACCCTCCGCCCTGAACGCCGGAATCGCCGCGGCCAGCCACAGGATCCTGGTGATGGTGGACGGCGACACCGTGTTCGAACCGGACACCGTCCGCGCACTGATCCAGCCCTTCGCGGAACCGGAAGTGGGCGCCATCTCCGGCAACACGAAGGTGGCCAACCGGGGCGGAATCCTCGGCGCCTGGCAGCACATCGAGTATGTGGTCGGGTTCAACCTGGACCGCAGGCTGTTCGACGTTGCGGAGTGCATGCCGACTGTTCCCGGCGCCATCGGGGCATTCCGCCGCGACGCCCTGCTCGCCGTCGGCGGCGTCAGCGACGACACCCTGGCCGAGGACACGGACCTGACCATGGCCCTCTGCCGCGACGGCTGGCGCGTTGTCTACCAGGACGATGCCCGCGCCTGGACGGAAGCGCCCGCCAGCCTCGGGGCGCTCTGGAAGCAGCGGTACCGCTGGTGCTACGGCACGCTGCAGGCCATGTGGAAGCACCGCGGCGCCGTCTTCCAGCGCGGCGCGGCCGGGAAGCTCGGCCGGCGCGGCCTGGGCTACCTGCTGATCCTCCAGGTCCTGCTGCCGCTGTTCGCCCCTGTGGTGGATGTCTTCGCGCTCTACGGGCTGATCTTCCTCGACCCGGCCAGGATTGCCGTGCTTTGGCTCGTCTTCCTGGGTGTCCAGCTGCTCATGGCCGCCTACGCGTTCCGGCTGGACAACGAGCCGTTCCGGCCCCTCTGGACGCTGCCGCTCCAGCAGTTCGTCTACCGCCAGGTCATGTACCTGGTGGTCATCCAGTCCGTGGTCACGGCCCTGGCGGGGGTGCACCTGCGCTGGCACCGGATGGAACGGTACGGCAGCCTGAAAGTACCTCCCTCCGAGAGCACCCCCGGCCGCGCTATGGTTTAGTCCAGACACATCCATCCGGGAGGACCCATGCCGTACGTTGTCGACTTCAGGGACGTTTCCACCACCGGGCTGGAGTCATCGCCGGTGGCGGACGCCCTCGCCGGGCTGCGCGCCAACGAGTCCCGCTACTACAAGAACAAGTACAACCACGACTTCGCCGTCAGCCCCGCGGCCGAGGTTCCCGGGACGGTGGAGCGGGTGGCACGGATCCTCAGGGAGGAGCGGGACATCGCCATCAGCTCCCGGCCCCTGGAAGCCAGCACCTTCGAAGTGGACGGCCTGCGGATGGACTACGTGTTCTATGAGTCCGGGCTGTCCATCAACGTCATGTACAGCATCACTGAGGGCGGGAAGCGGGCAGTGGGATTCAAGCTCTCCGAGGGCATGGAGGTCCCTGAAGAGCTGGCCGCTGCCGGTTTCAAGTTCGCCCGGCAGAAGTCCAGGCTCGCCGGAGTGATCCGCGGTTCATACTTTGTGATCAAGGGCGGGTACTGACCGGACAAGGCGTACGGCTGCCCCGCCCGGGCGCTACCTGTTGAGCCCCCGGGCGGCGACCCGCCAGCGGTCCACCACAGTTCCGCCGCGGACCACGGCCACCCCGTCCACCAGGTTCACGGCCACGCAGACATGGTTGGGAACCACCCGGAGCCTTTCGCCCAGGGCAGGCAGCTCCACTTCTGCCGGCCACTGCACCGTTGCGTGATGCTCTGAGAGCGCGGTAATGCGGGCATCCGGGCAGTCGAGGATCCGCCCGAAGCCCGTGGCCCAGGCGGGACGGTCCCCGCCCAGGATCTTGCTGCCGGAGTCCAGGATGATCCGGCGCGGCGCTGCCCCTCCGCCGTCGTGCCGGCTGACGACGGTGGCGGCCACGGTCAGGGCGATGTCCTCGGGTGTGCAGCGCCCCAGTTCCAGCTGCTGGGCGTCGCCAAAGACGTAGACACCGGGCCGTACTTCGGTCGCCTCGGCGCGGCCGGTCAGCATCGCAGTGGGAGTGGATCCGCCGCTGCGGCGGGAGATCCGGAAGCCGGCGGCCTCCAGCAGGGCGGCGGCGCGGGCGAGGGCGGACGCTTCCTGTTCCGCCGCGGCGGGAGCCATCCCCGGGGCATAGCTGTGGCCGGGGAACGTGAAAACTCCGGCCACGCGGAGCCCGGCGGCCGCCGCTGCCCGGGCCGCGGACACGGCGCCCTCCGGCAGCAGGCCGCTGCGGTGGTGGCCGCTGTCGATTTCCAGCATCACCTCCACCAAGCCGGCCGCATCGCCAAGCGCCGCGCCCATGGCCGCTGCCCCCTCGGCGGAGTCGACCCCTACCGAGATCCTGGCTGAGGCCGCCAGCCGCCGCAGCCGCTCCGCCTGGGCCGGCCGGATCCACAGGGGATAGGCGATGAAGATGTCCTGCACGCCGTCCGCGGCGAACACTTCCGCTTCGCCCAGGGTCGCCACCGTCAGGCCCACGGCACCCGCACCCAGCTGCAGCCGGGCGATTTCGAGCATCTTATGGGTCTTGGCGTGCGGCCGAAGCTGCAGGCCCTTCCCGCCCACCGCCTCCGCCATCCGGACGATGTTGCGGGCCAGCACGTCCCGGTCGATGAGGATTTCGGGCGTCTCGATGTCCGCGGGGACGGTCATGGCGGGCTCCTCCCGGAGGCGGTTTCGCAGGGTTCAGTGCCACTGCAGAGGCGGGCAAAGTGCAGAAGCAAGCGTACGACGGCGGGAGGTCCCGCCGTCGTACGCTCCGCTGTGTCAGGGCTGCTGGAACCTGCCCGCCTACTGCGGGATGGTCACCCCGGCGGTGTGGCTGCCGTGGCTCTGGTCATCGAACGCCGCCCCGCCCAGGCCGCAGAGCTGCGCTGCGGTCATGCCGGTCGGCGCAGCGCCCAGCGAGGTCTTCGCCGGTGTGCTGCCGTCCAGTGTGACCTGGCTCGGATAGAGCGAGTTCGTGGCTTCGCTGCAGACAAGCACGATCACCTTGAAGTCCCGGGGGTTGACGAAGGTCAGCGCAACCGTCCCGCCGGCCCCGACCACAGCCTGCTGGGGTGCGGCCGTGTCATGGCCCGCAGGCGTGGTGGTTTCCACTACCCAGTAATTGCCGATGGGGACATTGGTGAAGGAGCAGGTGCCCGCGGCGCTGGTGGTGCAGGTGGTGGCCGGAGTCACCGCCGTGTCTTCGGCACCCATCGCTGTCCCTACAGGCGCGGCGTCCTTGAAGAGCGTGAAGACTGCTCCCTGGAGTGCGGAGACGGGACTGTCGTCATCCACCTTGGTGACGTTGATGGTTCCGCAGCGGGACGCCCCGGCGCTGATGGGGGCGATGAAGTCCTTGACCGCAGACGTGAACGAATCGGAGGAACGGCTCTTCAGGTACGCGGACGCGAACGGGAGGCACGTGTTGGCGGGAATGATGCCTGAATCCGTCAGGTTGATGGCAGCTTCACCGAACGTGCGCACGCTCAAGGTCCGCGGTTCGTTCGGAGCGATCGGGTCCACCACCTCGACCGTGTTGATGGATCCCTCAAAGTATCCGCCCAGCGCATTCACCGTGCCCCAGCAGGGGAGGGTGTTCGAAGCCTCGCAGTCCGTGCGGGGGTCCCCCGCGGTGATCCACTCGTGATAGCCGAGGTCGGGATTGACGCCGCCCTGGGAGAGGTCGTACTTGACCAGGATGTCACCGGCCGTCCGGACAGGGGTGACGCCGTTGCCCGATGTCACCTTCGACTGGTTGAACTCGAAGTCCATGTTGGTGGTGCCGTTGGGTTCCTGGACGCGCTCCCAGGCAAGGTACAGGAAATCCTTTGAGTTTTCCTGGGTCATCTTGGTGTAGAACCGGAGCAGGTCGCTCTTATTGTTGGGGATGGAACCGTTCACCACGGTGGGTACCGGATCGTCCTCTTTCGTGCCGTTGCCGAACGAATTGTCGCCCTGCCCGGTGGGCAGGTCGATGCCACAGCCGCCGGTGGTGGTGGAACAGTCAATGCCGGCGTTGGCCCAGTCCATGGCCTCGTCATTGACCACGAGGTTTCCATCACCGGTGTCGAAGCCGCTCCCGGCCAGGTTCGCCTGGGAGGCGGGGGCGCCGCTGAGGGCAAGTGCGAGGACAGCCACGGCCACGCCGATCTGTGCCCGAATTTTTGTTTGCATGGTTCACTTCCAGAGTCCGGGAGGAGCTTTTCATCGGACCCCCAGTGTCCGGCGGATACTGCCCAGCCAGCGCAATAGGTGCAAGTGTGTACGGTGCGCCAGGAAGCGGGTGCCGCGGAGCGAATCGGCATCAGGGATGTGGATCGGCCGGGGACGGGGTCCGGGCGCAAACGCAACAGGTGCGCCTGCACGTTATGGCGCGCATAGGCGCCGGCCCGGCCTGTGGCCGGGTCCCGCGGACCGCTCTGAGTGAAATCCGTGGCGAGGAACAGTCAACCCCCGCGCATATCGTAGCCCCGGCCGGGCCGGACAACAAGCACTATCTGAAGCCCCTCTTATTGCCATCCCGCGCCGGGCGGGAGTGCCGCCGCCCCGGAGGCACACCGCCCACCAGCAGGCGCAACCAACCTATTGCCTGGGCACAGCTACCGGCCGCGCAGCACCGCCAGCCGGGTGTGGTACTCGGACTCGTCGATCTCGCCGCGCGCGAAGCGTTCCGCCAGCAGGTCCTCGGCGCTGCGTGACGGCGGGGCCTGGTAGTTCTGGTGGCCCGGCGAGCGCAGTGAGCGTGCCAGCAGGACAACGCCGGCGATGATCGCACCCCAGAAGATGAGCATGCTGATGGTCATCATGACATAGCCCCATATGCCCATATCGCCGCTCCAGCCGTACATCATTTCGGGACCTCCGCCCATCGGGGACGGGCCCGCTGCCCGCCGTGTGTACTTCCACTATTGCCGTCAGGGGGGCGGCCGGGCAGGGGCAAAGGTCCCGCGGATCCGCAGGCGTCCGGGGGAACCTGCGGGCAGGGGGCGAAGCCAAATGCCTGCTAAAAGCGGTTGCGCCGGAGCAGCTTCTCCACCCCGACCACTACGGACGCCAGCACGGCAATGCCCAGGATCCGCAGCCACGACTCAGCGCTGATGGGCGCCGTGTGGAAGAGACCGTTCATCGCGGGCGAATAGGTAATGGCGACCTGCCCGGCGGCCTGGGCCAGGACGCCCAGGACGATCCAGCGGTTGCTGAAGAAACCGATGCGCCAGGCGGACCGGGTGAAGGAACGGCAGCTGAACAGGTAGAACAACTCAACCGCGACGAAGAGGTTGACGGCGGCAGTCCGGGCCTCGGCCACGGAAGCCCCGGCGGCCACCTCCAGCCCGAAGATCCACCAGGTGCCGCCCACCAGCAAGGCAGAGACCAGCAGGACGCGGAGGGTCAGCGCCCATGTCAGGAGCGGCCTGGCCGGGTTCCGCGGCGGCCTGGACATCAGCCCGGGTTCCTTCGGCTCGAAAGCGAGCATCAGGCCCAGGGCCACGGCGGTGGTCATGTTAATCCACAGAATCTGTGTGGGCAGGATCGGCAGGGTGGAGCCCAGGAGGATCGCTGCCAGGATCACCAGGCCTTCGCCCATGTTCGTGGGCAGCGTCCAGATGATGAACTTGGTGAGGTTGTCGAAGACGTTGCGCCCCTCTTCCACCGCCGCTTCGATGGTGGCGAAGTCGTCATCGGTCAGGACGATGTCGGCCGCCTCCTTCGCCACCTCCGTCCCGGATCGTCCCATGGCGATTCCCACGTCGGCCTGCCGGAGCGCGGGAGCGTCATTGACGCCGTCGCCCGTCATGGCGGCCACATGGCCGCGCCCCTGCAGCGCCCCGATCAGCCGTAGCTTTTGCTCCGGCGAGACGCGGGCGAACACGCTGGCCTTTTCAACCGCTGCAGGGAGCGCTGCGGGGGACAGCGACTCGATGTCGGCGCCGGTGAGGGCGGTGCCGTCGTCGCGGGAGGCTGTCAGGCCTACGGCTGCGGCGACGGACACCGCCGTGCGCAGATGGTCGCCGGTAATCATCTTCACCGCGATGCCGGCCTGGTGGCAGGCGGCCACTGCAGTGGCGGCCGCCTGGCGCGGCGGGTCGTGCATGGCCTGCAGCCCGGTCAGGGACAGCCGCCCCCGAAGATGTCCATCCGTCAGCGGGCCGGGTGGGCCGTCCGGCAGCAGCGCCGCCGCGGTAGCCAGGACCCTTAGTCCGGTCCCGGCGAGCCGGTGGGCCTCGGCAAGGACCTCCGTGCGCTGGAGGGCTACCTGCCGGCCGCCTGCGTCCAGCTGGCTGCCGCATAAGTCCAGGATCCTTTCCAGTGAGCCCTTGGCCAGGACGGTGGCTCCGCCGTCCGGCGCTCCGCAGTGGACAGTGGCCATGTACTGCCGCTCGGAGGTGAATGCCAGCGTCGCTGTCCGCGGTGCCTCCGCCAGGAACGCCGGGCCGTCCACGCCGCCCTTGCCCGCGGCCACGAGCATGGCGGCCTCCGTGGGGTCGCCCTTGGCAGCCCAGGCGCCATCCTCGCGCACCACGGCGGAATCGTTGCATACGGCACCGGCCAGCAGGGACCAGCGCAGTGCCTCGTCACGCACCCCACGCTGTGCAGCGTCGTCCGGCCCGGCGGCGGGACACACCGCGCCCTCGGGTCCGTAGCCGGAGCCGGTGACCTCATAGCTTCCGGCCGGGGTCCACAGCCGCCGGACTGTCATCTGGTTTTCGGTGAAGGTTCCGGTCTTGTCCGAGCAGATCACCGTGGTGCTGCCCAGCGTTTCAACGACGGGAAGGCGCCGCACCACGGCGCGGCGCCGGGCCATGCGCCGTACTCCGATGGCCAGGGTTACAGTCACTGCGGCCGGCAGGCCTTCCGGGATGGCGCCCACGGCGAGCGCGACGGCGGCCGTGAACGTGAGTGCGGCAGGCTGCCCCCGCGCCACGCCGGCGATGAACGCGACGGCGGCGAGCGCCAGGATTGCGACCGTGAGGGTCATGCTGAACCGGGCGAGTTTTTGGGTCAGGGGCGTGGCCAGGGACTTCACCGAACCCATGAGCCGGTGGAT
Source organism: Pseudarthrobacter sp. NPDC092424 (assembly GCF_044754925.1). Taxonomy (NCBI): domain Bacteria; kingdom Bacillati; phylum Actinomycetota; class Actinomycetes; order Micrococcales; family Micrococcaceae; genus Pseudarthrobacter; species Pseudarthrobacter sp. NPDC092424. The sequence goes on from NZ_JBIVQC010000002.1 coordinate 257,594, forward strand.
TTCGCCGAGCTCCGTCTCCCCTCCGGTGGCCACGGCAACGCCCGCGCCGGTACCGGCCGTGACCAGGGTGCCGCTGTAGGCCATATTCCGGCGGTCAGCCACCGGGGTGCCGGGCGGCAGGGTCACAGGATCCTTGGCCACGGGTTCGGATTCCCCGGTAAGGGCGGATTCGTCCACCTTCAGCCCCGCCAGCCGCACCAGCCTCAGGTCCGCCGGGATCTTGTCGCCCGCCTCCACCAGCACCAGGTCACCGGGTACCAGGTCCCCGGAGGGGACTTCCATTCGGTCCCCGGACCGGATGACGGTGGCCGGCGTGTGGACCAGGGACGCCAGGGCCTCGAGGGCGGCTTCCGCCCGGACCTCCTGGACCAGTCCCACCAGGGTATTGATGAGCACCACGGCCAGGATGACGCCCGAATCCAGGTACTCGCCCAGGACCATCGTGACCGCGGCTGCTGCCAGCAGGACGTAGATGAGCGGGTTATTGAACTGGCGGAGGATTTTCCGCAGCAGCCCGCCATCGTCCACCGGAGGCAGCACGTTGGCGCCGAACCGGGCCCGCCGGGCGGTGACCGCTGCGTGGTCCAGTCCGCTTTCGGCATCGGTCTCCAGCAACAGCAGTACTTCGTGCGCCGGCAGGCCGTGGTGGGCCGCCTCGTTGCCATTGAAGTCGCTCAACCGCAGAACTCCGGTTCCATCCCTGCGTCCTCCTTAGCCGCCTTCAGGGCGTCGGCAGATGCGGGCCTACCCGTGCGGGTTTGTTTCCGGGGTATGGACCACCAGCACCGGGCAGTGGGCGTGCGCCACCAGGGCAGATGTGACCGAACCCAGCAGCATGCCGCCAAAGCCGCCGTGGCCCCGCTTGCCCACTACCACCAGGTCTGCGTGGCGGCTCGCTTCGATCAATGCGTCGCGCGGGTGCCCACGCACCAGGTGCGGATGAACATTCGACGGCGTGTCCCCGTCAAACGCAGCGGCCATCGCCTTCCGGAGGACAGCCCGCGCCTCCTCCTCGAATTCTTCGAAGCCCACGGCTACGTAGCCGGCGTACGCCTGCGGGTAGTCCCAGTATGCGGTGGCGTCCACCTCCGCCTGCAAGGCGGCAGCCAGCATGTGGCCCTGCCGCAAGGCCTCAAGGGAGGCATCAGATCCGTCCACGCCCACCAGGATGCGCTGGAACGGCTGTCCGCTACCCATGGCGGCCTATTCGAATCCGGCCCGGGTCACGTCATCGAGCGATGTGTGCCAGGCCATCGGGGCGGTCAGGTTGAAACGCCGTCCGGTGATTGAATCGGGGGTGATGCGGATCAAGTGCTCCTGGCCCACACCCTGCCAGGGGAACAGCCCGCGGCGGATCTGGTTGAGTTCCTCGCCGGTGGAGAGGGTGTCTTCCGCCCTGCCCTTGACCACAACGCTCCACGCGAGCCCAAATTCGGCGCTGAGGGCGTCCGCCTCCAGTGCCACCACGCTGTCCGCGGTTAAGGCCTGCTGCTTGGTGCCGGCGCCGGTACGGAACACGAGCGTGCGGCCGTCCACTGTGAAGTTCACGGGAAAGACGTCCGGATGTCCATCGGCAAGCACCGCCAGGCGGCCAACCTTGGCTTCCGCCAAGAGTTTCCAGCACTCGTCCGGGTCCAGGATTTCCGCTTCGGGAACCAAGTTCTTATTGCTCATGCCGCGAGCCTACGGGGGAGCGCTGTCCGGAAACAGGGCCCAAAGACCCGCATGGCAGTATGCCGGGCGGCTGCGTCTCTCCTAGACTCATCAGAGAGGATCGTTCGGGCTCCGCTGGATGGCGGCAACAGGAGGTCAGGTGTGGGCAACGAACTGCCATGGAGTTCTCCCATGACCAGGAAGGCCGAAGACCTCCTGCGCGAATTCGTGGCCAGGGCAGATGAGCTCCTGGATTCCCAGGAACGGATCAACGGCCTGCTCGCCGCCGTGGTTTCGCTGGCCGAGGACCTCAGCCTGGAGGCGGTGCTGGACCGCGTGGTCCAGTCCGCCTGTGTGCTGGTGGGCGCCAAGTACGGTGCGTTGGGCGTGATCGGGGAGGACCGGAAGCTCAGCCACTTCATCACCGTCGGCATCGACGAGGACGGTATCCGTTCCATCGGGGACTTCCCTACAGGACACGGTGTCCTGGGCCATCTGATCCGCGAACCCCGGCCCCTCCGGCTTCATGACCTCGGGGCCCATCCCATGGCTTCGGGCTTCCCGGCCAACCACCCGCCCATGAATTCGTTCCTGGGTGTCCCGGTGCGGGTACGGGACGCCGTGTTCGGCAACCTCTACCTCACGGAGAAGAGCGGCGGGCAGGATTTCAGCCCCGAGGACGAGGACCTTGCCGTGGCGCTCGCAGCTGCCGCCGGCGTGGCCATCCAGAATGCCCGGCTCTTCGAAGACAGTGGCCGGCGGCAGCGGTGGCTGGAAGCGGGCATGGAGCTCAGCAACCGGCTGATCACCGCCGGCGCCCCGGCAGACGCACGCACGCTGGACCAGGTGGCGGAAGCGGCCCTGAAGGTCTCAGCCTCGGCACTTGCGGTGATCGCCGTCGCCGGGTCCGACGGCGTACTTCGCTGCCGCTCCGCGCTCGGCGAGCAGGGGATGCAGTCCGGGCAGGAAATCGGATCCCCGGATGTAGTGGAAACCGTCATGGCGACGGGGGAGTCGCGGCTGGTCCGGGATCCCCGCATGGTTTTCGGCGAGGGTGCCGCGGAAAAGCTGGGGCCCGTGCTGGTCTGTGGTCTGGGCCACCGGGGAACAAACAACGGGGTGCTGCTCCTGGCCCGGTCCAAAGGCGCCGCCAGCTTCAACCAGGCGGACATCGACTCCAGTTCCCTTTTCGGCAGCAGGATCGGTGTTGCCCTTGACCTGGCTCATGTGAATGCGCTCCGCGAGCAGAACCTCCTGTTCACGGACCGGGAACGCATTGCCCGGGATCTTCACGACCTGGTGATCCAGCGGCTGTTTGCGGCCGGGCTGAGCATCCAGAGCCTGCGCCGCTACACCGCCGATCCGGTGGCGCATGAACGGATCGCCGCCGTCACCGGCGAACTTGATGACACCATCCGGGAACTCCGCGACACCATCTATTCGCTGCGCACCGGTGAGGTGGAGCGGGAGCCCCTGACCCGCCGCGTCCTCCGCGTTGTCCAGGAGGGCTCGCGCGGGCAAGCCGTCCGGCCCCAGGTGGCCTTCGCCGGTCCGGTGGACAGCTCAGTGCCGGAGGACGTGGCCGGCCATCTTCTGTCCGTGCTCTCGGAAGGGCTCAGCAACGCACTGCGGCACTCCGAGGCGGATGCAATCTCCGTTTCGCTCACCGCCGGCGGCGGCGGCGTGGACCTGGTGGTGGAAGATAACGGAAAGGGCTTCGACCCGCCGGAAGGCGAAAGCGGCCTGGCCAACATGCGCAGCCGGGCGGCGCTGCTGGGGGGATCATGCACCATCGACAGCACGCCCGGAGCCGGGACGCGGATCCGTTGGTCCGCTCCCGTCAGCTGACCTGCGGTCCGGTCCTGCCCTATCCGCTGGTCCTGGTGACGTAAACGGCCGCCTGGGTGCGGCGCTCGAAGCCGAGCTTGGCCAGGATGGAGGACACATAGTTCTTGACGGTTTTTTCGGCAAGGAACAGCTCTTCGCCGATCTGGCGGTTGGTCAGTCCGCGGCCGATGAGCGCCAGCACCTTCTTTTCCTGGGCGCTGAGGGCCTCGAGCCGTGGGTCGGATGGAGCCTCGGTGAGCCCGTCGATAATCTGCTGCTCGACGCCCGGGGCGAAGAGCGATTCGCCGGCGGCTGCCCGCCGGATGCCGTCCAGGAGCGCGTCGCTCCGGATCTGTTTGAGGATGTAGCCGGATGCACCGGCCAGGACCGCGCCGCGGAGGGCCTGTTCGTCGTCGTAACTGGTCAGGATCAGGCAGCGGAGACTTGGATCCAGGGACCGGACATCGCGGCAGACCTCGATGCCGGTGCCGTCCGGCAGGCGCCCGTCAAGGACCGCGATGTCGGGCTGGAGGGCCGGGATGCGGCGCGTGGCTTCGGCGGCGGAACCGCTTTCGCCTATCACAGTGAATTCCTCCCCTTCGAGGAGGTCCTTCAGTCCCTGCCGGACGAGCTCGTGGTCATCGAGGATGAACACCCGGATGCCCCCTTGCTGTCCTGCCGGTCCGGCCTGTCCCGCATCCTGCCTGTGCACGTGGTGCTCCCGTTCTTCCTGCCGGTCCATGCACACCGTGTGCACGGCCCTGATGGGCATGCAGTCCATTCTTCCCTTCGGAACGGGCTCCCGGTAGGGACCAAAGACCGCACCTGCGTGTCCAGGCTGCCAGGCGGGCTGCGGCTCCTGCAACCGGCTTCACGGTGCGCTCTTTCCGAGTCTGATCCGTGGCAGGATCAGGTATGCCTGACCGCCTGATGCTTCTGGACACCGCGTCACTGTACTTCCGTGCCTTCCATGGCCTGCCGGACACGCTGCGGCGCTCCGATGGAACTCCCGTGAACGCCGTCCGGGGCCTCCTCGACATGATCGCCCGGCTGGTGGCCGATTTCCGGCCAAACCACCTGGTGGCGTGCTGGGATGACGACTGGAGACCGCAGTGGCGCGTCAACCTGATCCCGTCCTACAAGGCCCACCGGGTGGCCCAGGCCCGGCCAAATGAGCCGGATCTTGAAATTGTCCCGGCGCAGCTGGAACAGCAGCTGCCCATGATCCGCACCGTGCTTGGCGCGGCAGGAATCGCCGTTGTGGGCGCGCCCGGGTTCGAGGCGGACGACGTCGCCGGCACCTATGCCAGCCACGCGGAAATGCCGGTGGACGTGGTCACGGGGGACCGCGACCTGTTTCAGCTTTGCGATGACGAGCGGCAGGTCCGCGTCCTTTACACGGCGCGCGGCATGAAGAACCTGGAGGTCATGACCGAGCTGTCCGTCGTGGAAAAGTACCGGGTGCTGCCCCGCCAGTATGCCGACTTCGCTACCCTGCGCGGCGACGCCTCGGACGGGCTGCCCGGCGTGGCCGGAATCGGCGAGAAAACCGCGGCGTCGCTGCTGCTTCGCTACGGCACGGTCGAGCGGCTGTTGGAAGCGGCCGCCGCGCCGGCAAGTCCGGTTGCGGCTCCCGTGCGGGCCCGGCTGGCTGCCGCGGCCGGGTACCTGAAGGCGGCACCCGCCGTCGTCCGGCTGGCCCGGGACGTGCCACTGCCCGGCCTGGAGGACGCCGGCGCGGCACTCAAGCCCCTTCCGGCGGACCGCCTGCGGGAACTTGAACGCCTTGCTGGAGAATGGAACCTGGGCGGTTCGGCGGGGCGCCTGATTGCAGCCCTGTCGCGGTTGGAGCAATAGGTAGTAAGCTTGCTGATCAATACCGTGGTGGCTGAGTGGCCGGCACGGGGAAACTTACGGACGCAGGGGGACGCCCATGGACCAGGACAGCGCTCCTGCAGTTGTGCCACGGCCTGCCGGCCGGGTGTTGGCGCCGGGCGGCCGGCAGGCCGCCCTCGCCTTTCTCGCCCTTCTCGCAGCGGCCGCCATCGCCATGGCAGCCATTCCGGCGCTGCGCAACGCTGAACCGAACGATACGGCTCTTCGCGGGCTTCAGATCCGCGTCCTTGCCCTCACCCAGGCAGCCGCCGAGAACCGGATAGACGGCGCCCTGGACGCCCTGGCTGCGCTCGAGCGCGACCTTGACGAGGCCGCCAGTTCAGGGCTCATTTCGGATGCCCGCTTCAAGGGCATCGACGCGGCGCTTGAGGCTGTTCGGGCGGACCTGATGCGGGAGGCCGACGCCGGAGCTGCCGCCGCCAAGGCCGCCGTCGCAGCCGTGTCTCCCACCCCCGCTCCGACGCCCGCCACAGCACCCCCGGCACCGGCTCCGGTTCCTGAACAGCCGGTAGTGGTGCAGGAACCGGCACCGAACCCGGCAGCCAAGCCGGGGCCCCCTGCCGATGCCCAGGAACCCAAGGGCAAGGCGAAGGGCGCCGGAAAGCCCTGACTGCGTCCCGGGCAGGCAGAATGGACGGATGACTCCCGTGCGCCAGGACAGCCCAGCCAGGGGCGCGGCTCCCTTTGACCTCGACACCATCGGCTCGGGACTCGCCTTCGCCGGTTCCCTGCCTGCGCTGGCTTCCGCGCTGGCGGCGGGAGAGGGGGACGGAACCGGTGCCGCCGCTGTGGTCCAGGCCCCGCCCGGGACCGGAAAGACCACCCTGATCCCGCCGCTCCTGGCTAACCTGTCGCCGGACACGCGGGTGGTGGTCACCCAACCGCGGCGCGTGGCAGCACGGTCGGCGGCCCGGCGGCTCGCCGCCCTGGACGGCAGTACCCTCGGCAGCCGAGTCGGCTACGCGGTGCGCGGCGAGCGCAATGCAGGTCACCAAACCCGGGTCGAGTTCATCACCCCCGGCATCCTGCTTCGCCGGCTCCTGGCGGATCCCGGCCTGGACGGCGTAGGTGCCGTGGTCCTGGATGAAGTCCACGAACGCGGCCTGGACACTGATCTCCTGATCGGCATGGTGGCCGAGGTCCGCGCCCTCCGCGGCGACCTCGCCGTCGTCGCCATGTCCGCCACCCTGGACGCCGGCCGGTTCGCCGCGCTCCTGGCAGGGCACGACGGCGGCGCCCCGGTCCCAGTCGTCGGCTGCCCTTCCGTCCTGCACCACCTGGAAACCCGCTGGCGTCCTGCACCCGGTCCACGGCTGGACGGCCGCGGCGTGGCGCGCGCGTTCCTGGACCACCTGGCCGCCACCGCCGCGGACGCCCACGCGCAGGCGCTGGCGGCCGACGGCAGCACCGACGCGCTGGTCTTCCTGCCCGGCGCGCGGGAGGTGGCACACGTGGCCTCGGCGCTCCGCGGAAGAACGGGCGGCACCACGGACATCCTGGAACTCCACGGGCAGGCGGGCGCCGCAGAACAGGACCGGGCGGTTTCCGGCCGGACGCCCGGCGGCCGGCCCCGGATCATCGTGTCCACGGACCTGGCGGAATCCTCGCTGACCGTCCCCGGAGTCCGGCTGGTGGTGGACTCCGGCCTCACCCGCGAGCCCCGCCGGGATGCGGCCCGCGGCATGAGCGGGCTGGTGACCGTCTCCTGCTCGCAGGCATCCGCAGTGCAACGGGCCGGCCGTGCGGCGCGGCAGGGTCCGGGCACCGTGGTGCGCTGCTACAGCGACCAGGCGTTCGGCGCGGCTCCCGCCCACGTCACGCCCGAAATCGCGACTGCGGACCTGGCGGGGGCCGCCCTCGTGCTGGCATGCTGGGGCTCCCCGCGCGGTGACGGACTCGCGCTGCCGGATCCGCCGCCGGGACCCGCGATGGACGAGGCCATGGAGCTGCTCCGGGAACTCGGCGCCGTGGACGCCGGCGGGCATGCCACCGCCCACGGCAGGCTCCTGGCCGGCATCCCTGCCGACCCCAGACTCGCCCGTGCCCTCTTGGATGGCACGCCCGTGGCAGGTGCCCTGGCAGCGGAGGTTGTTGCTGTCGTGGCCGGGGACCACAGGGCGCCCGGGGCCGACCTGGTCAGGCTGCTGAGCCGGCTTCGTTCCGACAACGGACCAGAAGGCCGCAGGTGGGCAGATGAAGCGCGCCGCCTCCGCGAAGTGGCGCGGCGGGCGGGGGAGCGTCGGGGGACCGGAGCCTCCGGTGACACCGCCGCCCTGGTGGGTGCCGTCGTCGCGCTTGCCTACCCGGACCGCGTCGCGCGCCGGGCGCCGGGCGACGGGCCCGAACGGTACCTGCTGTCCTCCGGCACGCGCGCGGGGCTGCCGGCCGGCAGCAGCCTTGCCGGGCACGAGTGGCTGGCCGTTGCAGAGGTAGCCCGGGCAGAGGGACGGGACGCGGCGGGTACAGGCGCCGTGATCCGCGCGGCGGCACCCCTCGGTGCGGATGCCGCCGAGTCCTGCGCTGCGCATCTGTTGTCCGAAGAGGTGGAAGCGGAAGTGGTCCAGGGCAAGGTTGCCGCCCGCCGAATCAGGCGCCTTGGCGCCATCGTGCTGGCGTCCACGCCGGTCCGCCCCTCGCCGGAGCAGGGGCGTGCCGCAGTGGCCCGGCTGCTGATGCGGGACGGCCTGGGGTCACTGGAATGGTCGACGGCGGCAGCGGCCCTTCGCCGCCGGCTCGCCTTGCTGCGCCGCGAACTGGGGAAGCCGTGGCCGGACGTCTCGGACGAGGCCCTGCTGGCGGATCCCGATGCCTGGCTGGGGCCGGAACTCGAAGCACTGGGCGGCGGTGCGGCTTTCGGATCCGTTGACCTGACTGACGCGCTCCGCCGGCTGCTGCCGTGGCCTGAGGCCGCCGCGTTGGACCAGCTCGCCCCCGAGTGGCTCACCGTCCCCAGCGGCTCACGGATCCGCGTGGACTACCCCGAGGCGGGGGACCTGGACGCCCGTCCCGTGGTGGCCGTCAAGCTGCAGGAATGCTTTGGCCTGGCGGAGACGCCGAGGGTCGCGGGAGGGAAGGTGCCTGTCCTGTTCCATCTCCTGTCGCCCGCGCGGCGGCCGCTGGCGGTCACCGACGACCTGCCGTCGTTCTGGTCCGGCCCCTACGCCCAGGTCCGCGCCGAGATGCGGGGGCGCTATCCGCGGCATCCGTGGCCCGAGGATCCGTGGTCCGCGCCCGCAACGGCCCGGACAAACCGGCGGAGATAGCCTGGTCCTCCTCCCCGCCCACGGGTGCCTCCTGTCCCGCCGGCCAGGGCGGGGTGAAATCTTCGATACACAGCCGAAACCTGCAATCGATGCGTTGAAACATGCCCCCGTTACGCTCGTTGGCACCCGGACGTTGCCGTCCGGACCCAACATGGAAGGACAACGGAATGTTTCTCTTGAACAGCAGCAACTTCCTGACGGACGCCGGGGCAGGGCAGGACGATCAGCCGGCCGGCAGTGGACAGGCCGGCTCTGCCGAAGGGCGGATCACCTCGGCCGCCTGGGAAGGCTGGTGGTACGACGGCGCAGCCTGACCCCTGGCACGGTGCGCCCGGCTCAGGCTGGACGGGCGATGAACTCCGCCACCGGCGCAGCCAGGGACGCGCCAATTTCTTCGGCCGGCCGTTTCCGGCCGGCTGCCGCAAAGGAGTGGTCGCCGCCGTCGATCCACTGCAGGACGGCGCTGGTCCCGATCCGTGAGACAACGTCCTCGAGGATCTGCGGGGTGGCAAAGGTATCCCGGGTGCCCTGGAGGAAGAGCATGGGCAGCGTGAGCCCGTACAGGTGTTCGTCCCGCAGCTTCCCGGGCTTGCCGGGGGCGTGCAGCGGGTAACCCAGATACACCAGCCCCGCGGCGGGCATCCCTTCGGCCACCGCCATGGAGGCCATCCGCCCGCCGAAGGATTTGCCTGCTGCCCACACCGGTCCGGTGTCGCCATGCTGCTCTGCCTCCTTCGCCGCCGCGGCCATCACCGCACGCCAGGTTGCAACGGCTGCGGGCGGGCGGTCCGGGAAGCGCCGCCCTGCTTCGCGGTACGGAAAGTTGAACCGCAGGGTTGCCAGGCCCAGATCGTTGAGCCCTGCCGTGAATCCGGCCAGGAAAGGATGGTCCATGCCGGCTCCGGCACCGTGGGCCACAACGAGGGTGGCCGTCGGCGCCGCGGGGCGCTCGTAGGCAACGGACACTGTTGCCTCGCCCGCCGGCAGCGGGATGTGCAGTTCGGTCAGGGGCATGCGTCCATCATGCCGGACGGGGCGGGGTGTACGTTGTCCCCATGGCGAGCGAACAGACCACCATCACCGTTCCGGGCCCCAATGGGGAGCGCGAGGTACGCATTTCAAGCCCGGCCCGGGTCCTCTGGCCGGAGCTTGGCATCACCAAGCTTGACCTGGCCCGGTACGTAAGTGACGTCGGCGAAGCCTTCATCGCGGCCAACGGCGGCCGGCCGGTCTCGCTGCAGCGGTTCTCCGACAATGTGGACGGCGAGCAGTTCTTTTCCAAGAACCCGCCCAAGGGTGCACCGGAGTTCATCCGGTCGGTCAAGGTGGTGTACCCCAGCGGCCGGTCGCATCCGCAGCTGGTCATGGACGAACCGGCCGCCGCGGTCTGGGCTGTCCAGATGAACACCATCGTGTTCCATCCGTGGCCGTCCCGCGCCGACAACACGGACAATCCGGACCAGCTGCGGATCGACCTCGATCCCCAGCCCGGCACCGGATTCGAAGAGGCAGTCCCCGCAGCCCTGGTCCTGAAGGATGTCCTGGCGGAGGCCGGGCTCACCGCTTTCATCAAGACCTCAGGGAACCGCGGCCTGCACGTCTACGCGCCCATCCGGCCCGACCGGGAGTTCCTGGACGTCCGGCACGCCGTCATCGCCGCTGCCCGCGAAGTGGAGCGGCGGATGCCGGAGAAGGTCACCACGGCCTGGTGGAAGGAAGAACGCGGCACCAAGGTGTTCCTGGACTACAACCAGGCGAACCGTGACCGCACCATTGCCGGCGCCTACAGTCCCCGTGCCCTGCCGCACGCTCCGGTGTCCTGCCCAATTACGTGGGAGGAACTGCCGGACGCGGACCCCCGCGATTTCACGGTGCAGACCGTCCCCGGGCGGCTAAGGACCGTGGGGGACCCCTGGGCCGGCTTCGGCGATAAACCGGGCAGGATCGACACGCTGCTCGAATGGTGGGAACGCGACAGCAGCAGCGGGCTGGGCGAACTGCCTTTCCCGCCGGACTATCCCAAGATGCCCGGGGAGCCGCCCCGGGTCCAGCCCAGCCGGGCCAGGAAGCAGGACTAGCAGGACCTCACTCGAACCTGGACGGATCTCCCGTGCCACGGCGCACCACATCTGCCACACCGCTGGAGAAGTCCACCACCGTGGTGGGTTCGGCTCCGCAGTCGCCGGCGTCGATGACGGCGTCCACCACGTGGTCCAGGCGTTCCTTGATTTCCCAGCCCTGCGTCAGTGGATCCTCCTCGTCCGGCAGCAGCAGGGTGCTGGAGAGCAGCGGTTCGCCCAGTTCGGCCAGCAGCGTCTGCACCACCCGGTTGTCAGGAATCCGGACGCCCACCGTCTTCTTCTTCGGATGCAGCAGCCGCTTGGGCACTTCGCGGGTGGCCGGCAGGATGAAGGTGTAGCTGCCCGGGGTGACGGACTTGATGCTGCGGAACACGTCGTTGCCGATGTTGACGAACTGGCCCAGCTGTGCGAAATCCCGGCACACAAGTGTGAAGTGGTGCTTGTCATCCAGTTGCCGGATGGCCCGGATGCGGTCCAGCGCATCCTTGTTGCCCATTTGTGCGCCCAGCGCATAGCAGGAATCCGTGGGGTAGGCGATCAGTCCGCCGTCGCGCACTATCTGGACGGCCTGCGCGATGGCGCGAGGCTGCGGGTCCTGGGGGTGAACGTCAAAGTATCTGGCCATGGACAGAGCCTACGTCTCCCGCCCCCTGAAGCGCAGCCCGCCCCTACCCACCGCGTGCATGATGGGGCAGGATGTTGTCTGGTTCCATCAGTGCAGCACCCGTTTCCAGATCAAGGAGATCCGCATGCCCACCACACTGAACCCTTACCTCGGCTTTCGCGACAACGCGCGGGAGGCGATGACGTTTTACCAGTCCGTGTTCGGCGGAGAGCTGACGGTGAGTACCTTTGCGGATTTCCAGGCCAGCGAGGACCCGGCCGAGGCGGACAAGGTGATGCACAGCATGCTGACCACCACCCAGGGCATGGTGCTGATGGGCGCTGACACGCCCAACAGCATGGAACACACGCCGGGGTCAGCAATTTCCATCTCGCTCAGCGGCGACGACGAAGTGGAACTGCGCGGCTACTACGAGAAACTCTGCGCGGACGGCGGCTCGGTCACGGTCCCCATGGAGCGCGCCCCCTGGGGCGACATTTTCGGCATGTGCACGGACCGGTTCGGCATCGCGTGGCTGGTCAATGTCAACAACGGGCAGGCCTCCGCGGGCGCGTCCTGACCCCCGTGACAACCATCCAGTACTTCGTGGGCGCATCCCTCGACGGGTTCATCGCCACGCCCGACGACGGGCTGGACTGGCTCCTGCAGTTCGACGGATTCGACGGCGGCCAGGAAAGTTACGACTCCTTCAAGGCCGGCGTCGGCTGCCTCGCCATGGGGCGGAGCACCTATACCTGGCTGCGGAAGCACGGCCCGGAGGTTTGGCCGTATCCCGGCATTCCCTGCTACGTCTTCACCCGGCACGAGCATGCCGCCCCGCCGGATTCGAACATCACCTTCGTGCGCGGTGACGTCCGCGAATTCGTGGATGACCTGAAGCAGGACGCACGCGGGCGGAACGTGTGGGTCATGGGCGGCGGGAACCTCGCTGCGCAGTTTGCCGACGCCGGCCTGCTTGATGAGCTGATCGTGTCCCTGGTTCCCGTGGTACTGGGCGAGGGCAAGCGCCTCCTGCCCATGGCGGGCCCGACGCCGCCGCTTGAGCTGGCTGCCTCACGCACCATGGGCAGGGGCGTGGTGGAGTTGCGGTACCGCCTGCGGGCGGGCTAACCGGCCGGTCGCTGACCGGTGGGCCTACGTTCACCCGTTGGATTGTCCCGCAGCAGGTTGGTGATCCGCGCCGTCGAGAGCCGCCTGCCGGCGCTGTCCGTCACCACTATCTCGTGCGTGGCCAGGGTGCGGCCCAGGTGGATGGCCCTGCACGTGCCGGTGACGGTGCCCGTGGAGATGGAGCGGTGGTGCGTTGCGTTGACCTCGATGCCGACGGCGTGGCGGTCCGGACCGGCGTGCATGGCGGAGGCGAAGGAACCGAGCGTTTCGGCCAGCACCACGTGGGCGCCGCCGTGCAGGATTCCTGCCACCTGGGTGTTGCCCTCTACCGGCATGGTGGCCACGGAAAGTTCGGGGTCCATTTCCACGAAGCGGATACCCATCTTCACCACCAGCGGGCCGATGCCGTAGCGTCCCAGCCAGCCGTGCAGGTGCTCGGGAACGCCGGCGGCGGCCAGCTCTGCCGCGAAGGGGCCGGGCGTGAAATTGTCCATCATGGCAACTAGGCTGGCACCTGTGAGTGAAACAACCAAACCGGCCCCCTTCCCCTCCCAGACCCTTCAGGAAGAGCCTGCTTCGCAGGGAACTCCGGTTTCAGCGACCGACGCCCCCGTGGTCCCGATGACGGGCCAGCCGCGGCTCCTGGTCCTGGACGGCCACTCCATGGCGTTCCGGGCATTCTTCGCCCTTCCGGCAGACAAGTTCTCCACCTCGAACGGCCAGCACACCAACGCCATCCACGGTTTCACCTCGATGCTGATCAACCTGATCAAGGAACAGCAGCCCACCCACATCGCGGTGGCATTCGACGTCTCGGATGAGACTACGCACCGCAAGGCCGACTACAGCGAGTACAAGGGCGGCCGGAACGAAACCCCGCGCGAGATGAGCGGGCAGATCGACCTCATCGCCCAGGTCATGGAGGCCTGGGGCATCAAGACCATCAAAATGCCGGGCTACGAGGCGGACGACATCCTGGCCACCCTCGCGGCAATGGGTGAAAAGGCCGGCTTCGAAGTGTTGCTGGTCTCCGGCGACCGGGACGCCTTCCAGCTGATCACCGACAAAGTGTTCGTGCTGTACCCCAAGAAGGGCGTCAGCGACATTCCGCGCATGGACGCCGCCGCCATCCACGCCAAATACTTTGTGGGACCCAACCACTACTCGGACCTTGCCGCCCTGGTGGGGGAGACGGCGGACAACCTCCCCGGCGTGCCCGGCGTGGGCCCCAAGACCGCCGCCAAATGGATCAATCTTTACGGCGGGCTGGAAGGGGTGCTGGAAAACCTCGACGCCATTGGCGGGAAAGTGGGCGATGCCCTCCGCGAGAACGTGGAGAACGTCAAGCGCAACCGCCGGCTGAACCAGCTGCACACGGACCTTGAACTGCCGGTCACCCTCGAAGACCTTTACCAGCCCCGCCCGGACCAGGCAGCCCTGGAAGACCTGTTCGATCAGCTGGAATTCAAGACGATCCGCAGCAGGCTTTTCGCCCTTTACGGCGACGACACCGCGCCTGCGGCTGAGCGCGAATCCATCGACACGCCCGCGTACGCCACCCCGGCTTCCGCCGCTGAGCTTCAGGCATTCCTGGCGGCGGGCACAGGGCAACGCTCAGCCCTGGCCGTTGACCTGGTCCCCGGCCGGATCGGCGAGGACGCCGCCGCAGTGGCCATCGTCCGCCCCGACGCGGCGGTGTACCTGGACCTGGCGGCCCAGGACGCGGAGACCGAAAGTGTGCTGGCAGCCTGGCTCCGGGATCCGGAGGCTCCCAAGGTCATGCACGGATTCAAGGCCGCACTGAAGGCACTTACTGCCCGCGGCCTGGAACTCGAAGGCGTTGTGGATGACACCTCCATCTCCGGATACCTGATCCAGCCGGACCGCCGGACGTACGAGCTCGCGGAACTTGCCCAGCACCACCTGAACGTCGGCATCCCGTCCGCAACGGCAAAGGCGGGCCAGCTGGAACTGTCCTTTGACGGGGACGATGCCGCCGCCGCGGACGCGCTGGTCCAGGCAGCCGCCGTCGTACTCTCGCTGAGCCGCTACTTCGAAGCGGAACTGAAGGAACGGCGCGCCGAGGAACTGCTCTCCACGCTGGAACTGCCGGTCAGCCGCGTGCTGGCGGACATGGAGCTGGCGGGTATCGGCATCGACATGGCCCGGATGGACGAACAGCTCGCTGACCTGTCGCGGGTGATCGACCATGCCCAGGAACAGGCGTTCGCCGCGATCGGCCACGAGGTGAACCTGGGTTCGCCCAAGCAGCTGCAGGCCGTCCTGTTCGACGAACTCCAGCTGCCCAAGACCAAAAAGATCAAGTCCGGCTACACCACGGACGCCGCCTCCCTGAAGAACCTCCTGGAAAAGACCGGGCACGAGTTCCTGGTCCAGCTCATGGCGCACCGCGAGGCCGCCAAGCTGCGCCAGATGGTGGAGTCGCTGAAGAAGTCCGTGGCCGAGGACGGTCGGATCCACACCACCTACGCCCAGAACGTGGCCGCCACCGGCCGGATCTCCTCCAACAACCCCAACCTGCAGAACATCCCCATCCGCAGCGAGGAGGGCAGGCGGGTCCGCGGCATCTTCGTGGTCAGCGAGGGTTATGAGTGCCTGCTCTCCGCGGACTACTCACAGATCGAAATGCGGATCATGGCCCATCTGTCAGGGGACGAAGGGCTGATCCAGGCGTACAGGGACGGCGAGGACCTGCACCGGTTCGTCGGCTCCAACATCTTCCACGTGCCCACGGACCAGGTCACCAGCGCCATGCGCTCGAAGGTCAAGGCGATGTCCTACGGACTGGCATACGGGCTGACGTCTTTCGGCCTGTCCAAGCAGCTGGAAATCTCGGTGGACGAGGCCCGCACCCTCATGAAGGACTACTTCGACCGGTTTGGCGCCGTCCGCGATTACCTGCGCGGCGTGGTGGACCAGGCGCGGATCGACGGATACACGGCCACCATCGAAGGCCGCCGCCGCTACCTCCCTGACCTGACCAGCACGGACCGCCAGCTGCGGGAGAACGCCGAGCGCATCGCCCTGAACAGTCCCATCCAGGGATCCGCGGCGGACATCATCAAACGCGCCATGCTGGGCGTCCACGCCGAACTGCACGCGCAGGGGCTCAAGTCCCGGATGCTGCTGCAGGTCCATGACGAACTGGTGCTGGAAGTGGCCCCCGGCGAACGGGATGCCGTGGAGCGGCTGGTCTCGGAACAGATGGCTGCGGCGGCGGACCTGCGGGTACCGCTCGAGGTGCAGATCGGCGTCGGTCCCAGCTGGTACGACGCCGGCCACTGACCCGACGCTGGCCCTTCCGCGGATCCGTGGCTAGGCTCGGGGCGTGGGAGATCCAGGGGTGGACTACGAAATCCGGCGGTTCGAACCGGCAACCAAGGGCAGTCCCGGCTATGCCGCCGCGGCTGCGTGGATGCAGGCTGTCGCGTTCGGTTTCCATGACGAGCGCCGTACGGACGCCCGCGTGGACCGGGGCCTGGAGATGCATCTTGTGGACCGGCGGATTCTCACGGGTGCTTACCGGACAGGGCCGGCGCCGGCCCATGCCCTGGGGCCGGACGTGCCCGTGGCCACCTTCGGCACCATGGACAAGACGCTCAACGTGGGCTTCGGCAGGCTCCTCGAAACCCGCCTGGTAACGGCCGTGACCGTGCGGACACCGCACCGCCGCCGTGGCCTGCTGCGCCGCATGATGATCGGGGAACTGGCGCTGGCCCAGGAACAGGGGCTGGCCATGGCGGCCCTCACCGCGTCCGAGGCCTCCATCTACGGGCGCTTCGGGTTCGGCGCGGCCACGTCCGAGCAGTCCATCAAGGTGGACACCAGTGCCCGGTTCGCCCTCGACCACGCGCCGATGGGCACCGTGGAAGTAGCCGACCCCAAAGTGCTGCTGGAGCTCGCGCCGCAGATATTTGAGCGTGTTCACCGCCTGACCCCGGGTTCCATCGGGCGGCACGAGTTTTACCGCCAGTTTGTCTCCGGCTCCGTCCGCCGGGAAGGCGAAGACGGGGACCCGAAGGTCCGGGCTGCCTTGCATTACGGGCCCGACGGCGGAGTGGACGGCTATGTGTCCTACCGGTTCTGCGGCTGGGACAAGGAGCCCTACACCATGGAAATCGTGGACCTGGTGGCTGCAACCCGGGACGCTTACCTGGAATTGTGGCAGTACCTTGCCGCGATTGACCTCGTGGAGCGGATCACGTGGGAGGAGGCGCCGGTGGACGACCCCCTGCCCTGGGCGCTGGCGGATTCCCGCTGCGTGGATGCCTCAACGCCCAGGGACATGCTGTGGCTGCGCATCCTGGACGTGGGGAAAGCCCTCGAAGCCCGGAAATTTTCCGCAGACGGCCGCCTCCTGCTCAAGGTGGCCGACCCTCTTGGCCTCGACGACGGAACGTTCGAGCTGAACGTCCAGGGCGGGGAAGCCACCGTCGAACGCGTTTCACCCGGTCACGAAGCCGACCTTGAGTTGGATATCTCCGCGCTCTCGTCGGTCTACCTCGGCGCCGTGCACCCGGTGACACTCACGGCCGCCGGGCGGATCCGGGAAGGCGCACCCGGAGCCGCCGCCCGCGCCGCCGCCATGTTCGCCGTCGAACGCCCGGCCCACTGCCTGACGCACTTCTGAGCCCTTTCGCTTTTGACCCGTGTTGTGCGCAGCGACTAGAATGAACGGGCGTGCACTACGCGCGCTCTTTGTAAAATCCACAAAATCAGGATGACCCGGAGGATCCGTCGGATTCACCGCGAATCGCGCCTGCGTTCCATGACGCGGGCGCGCCGGTTTGCCTGACCGACTAACTATCCACAACGGAGCCCCTACTACATGACCATCACCTCCACCGAGAAGCCCGGTACCCCCGTAGTCGCGATCAACGACATCGGTACCGCTGAGGACTTCCTCGCAGCTGTCGACGCCACCATCAAGTACTTCAACGACGGAGACCTCGTTGAAGGCACCGTCGTCAAGGTCGACCGCGATGAAGTCCTGCTCGACATCGGTTACAAGACCGAAGGTGTCATCCCCTCCCGCGAGCTTTCCATCAAGCACGACGTTGACCCCGGAGACGTTGTCTCCGTCGGCGATCAGGTCGAGGCCCTGGTGCTCACCAAGGAAGACAAAGAAGGCCGCCTGATCCTCTCCAAGAAGCGTGCTCAGTACGAGCGTGCCTGGGGCGACATCGAGAAGGTCAAGGAAGAAGACGGCGTCGTCACCGGTACCGTCATCGAGGTTGTCAAGGGTGGTCTTATCCTCGACATCGGCCTGCGCGGCTTCCTGCCCGCATCCCTCGTCGAGATGCGCCGTGTGCGCGACCTGGCTCCGTACATCGGCCAGCAGATCGAAGCCAAGATCATCGAGCTGGACAAGAACCGCAACAACGTTGTTCTGTCCCGCCGTGCATGGCTCGAGCAGACCCAGTCCGAGGTCCGCTCCACCTTCCTCAACAAGCTGGAAAAGGGCCAGGTCCGTCCCGGCGTTGTTTCCTCCATCGTCAACTTCGGTGCCTTCGTGGACCTGGGCGGCGTAGACGGCCTCGTCCACGTTTCCGAGCTGTCCTGGAAGCACATCGACCACCCGTCCGAGGTTGTCGAAGTTGGCCAGGAAGTCACCGTCGAGGTTCTCGAGGTCGACCTGGACCGCGAGCGTGTCTCCCTGTCGCTCAAGGCTACGCAGGAAGACCCGTGGCAGACCTTCGCCCGCACCCACGCCCTCGGCCAGGTTGTTCCGGGTAAGGTCACCAAGCTGGTTCCGTTCGGTGCGTTCGTCCGTGTCGAGGACGGCATCGAAGGCCTCGTGCACATCTCCGAGCTGGCTGTCCGCCACGTGGAGCTGGCCGAGCAGGTTGTCTCCGTTGGCGACGAGCTGTTCGTCAAGGTCATCGACATCGACCTGGAACGCCGCCGCATCTCGCTGTCCCTCAAGCAGGCCAACGAGGGCGTCGACGCCGACAGCACCGAATTCGATCCTGCTCTGTACGGCATGGCCGCAGAGTACGACGAAGAGGGCAACTACAAGTACCCCGAGGGCTTCGATCCCGAGTCCAACGAGTGGCTTGAAGGCTACGAGAACCAGCGCGCCGCCTGGGAGCAGCAGTACGCTGACGCCCAGACCCGTTGGGAAGCCCACAAGAAGCAGGTTGCCCAGCACGCTGCTGACGACGCCGCTGCTGCCACCTCCGGTGACAGCGACTCCGGCGCCACCAGCTACTCTTCGGAGCCCGCTGCCGAGTCCAACGCCGGTGCAGGCACGCTTGCATCCGACGAGGCCCTCGCCGCGCTGCGCGAGAAGCTGACCGGCAACTAATTGCCACCGGCCCTTCCGGGCCAACGCAGCGGACCCCCTGCCCACCGGCAGGGGGTCCGCTGCGTTTAAGGGCTGCAGGCGGTCAAAGCCCTACCGTGGCCAGGACGGTTCCGTCATCTTCCCCGGCCAGCGTGGCCCCCAGCCCGGACAGGAGCTGCTGTGCGGCCAGGTTACCGGCAAGGGTCCGGGCCAGCACCTGTGCCAGCCCCGCCTTCCGCGCCTCTGCCAGCAGCAGCGTCAGGGCCGCACCTCCGACACCGCGGGAACGGAAACTCCTGCCCAGCCAGATCCCTGCCTCGCCGGCGGGCCCCCTGCCCGTAGCCTCCGTGCGTTTGAGCCGCACGGAACCGGCCACCTCGCCGCAGCACAGAACGGCCCAGGTCTTTTCGCCGGCCCGACCGTCGAGCCCGTCCGCGGCAGCGCGGTGGTGGGCGCGGAACCAGGCGGTGCGTTCGGCGTTCCAGCCGGGCCCGCCCAGCGGGGGAGCCACCTCGTCCGGGGACGCGTCCCGCTTCGCGAGGGCCAGCAGCGACTCCATGACGGCGTCGTCCACGTCCACCAGGGACACGTCAGGCAAGTGCGGCATCCACCCACTCCGTTCCCTCCGGGGCCAGCTCAACGCTGCCGGCTGTCAGCACCTGCAGCCGTTCCGCGGCAGCGGCGATGGCTTCGGCGTTATCGGCTACAGCCAGGCGCAGGACCGTCTCCCCGGCGCCGTAGCTGGTCCCTGCCATCACGAAGCCGGCGGCCCGGAGGTCGTTTTCCAGCCTGCCTGCTGCCGCGTGGGGTACCGCCGCGGAACAGATGCGCAGCCGGCTGCGCCGCACCAGGGGCACCAGTGAGAGCGCAGAGGAGACCGATTCCGAGTAGGCGCGGACCAGCCCGCCGGCGCCGAGCAGGATTCCGCCGAAATAACGGACGACGACGGCACTCACGTCGCTGAGGTCAGCCACCCCGGGTGCGGTCTCCCTTTTGGCCAGGGCGTCGAGCATCGGGATTCCTGCGGTTCCGGACGGTTCGCCGTCGTCGCTGGAGCGCTGGACGTCACGGTCAGGGCCGAGGATGAAGGCGGAACAGTGGTGCCGCGCGTCGTGGAATTCACGCCGGAGTCCGGCCACCAGCTCCCGGGCCTCTTCCTCGGTGCCGGCGCGGCGCAGGACCGTGATGAACCGGGAGCGCTTGACCTCGATCTCCTGCCGGAAATCCGGACCCGCTGCCAGCGTGGTGTAGGACGTGGTCCTGCTCTCTTGCGCATGCATCCGCCCCAGTCTAGGCCCCCCACCCACCGGCGCTGCATCCGGCCGGGACCTGCGGACGGTCCGGCTAGTAGGCTGGCGGCGTGTTAAAAATTGGACTGACGGGCGGGATCGCTTCGGGGAAATCGGTGGTAGCCGCCCGGCTGCGGGAACGCGGCGCCGAGCTGGTGGACGCCGACGCGCTGGCCCGCGAAGTGGTTGAGCCCGGGACCGAGGGCCTGGACCGAATCGTGCGTGAGTTCGGCAGCGGCATGATTGGCGGCGACGGCCGGCTGGACCGTGCCCGGCTCGGCGCGGCGGTCTTCGGCGATCCCGGCCGGCTCGCGGCGTTGAACGCCATCGTGCACCCCCTGGTCCGGGCCCGCGCTGCGGCGATCACGGCTGCCGCACCGGAGGACGGCGTGGTGGTCCAGGACATTCCGCTCCTGGTGGAAACCGGCCAGGGGGATGATTTCCATCTGGTGGTGGTGGTTGATGCGCCGGATGACGTGCGGGTGCAACGAATGCGGGAGCACCGCGGGATGACCGAGGACGAGGCCCGTTCGCGGATGGCCGCCCAGGCCACTCGGGAGGACCGGATCGCGGCGGCGGACGTCGTGCTGGACAACGGCGGCAGCGTCGACGGGCTGCTGGAACAGGTGGACGCACTGTGGGATGACAGGCTGGTGCCGTTTGCCCGCAACCTGGCCGCCGGCCGCCGCGCGCCCCGGACCGGCGGACCCGTCCTGGCACCGCACCGTCCGGAGTGGGCCCGGCAGGCAGCCCGGACGGCGGCTCGACTGCGCGCAGCGGCCCCGGAACTCATCCTGGCCGTGGACCATATCGGCTCCACTTCGGTGCCGGGCCTGGCCGCGAAGGACGTCATCGACCTGCAGGTGGCAGTGCGGGACCTGGCCGACGCGGACACCCTCGCACCGGCGCTGGCGGCCGCCGGTTTCCCGTTGGTGCCGGGCATCGGGCAGGACGCCCCCAAACCATCGCAGTCCGATCCCGCCCTGTGGCAGAAGAGGTTCCACGCCAACGCCGACCCCGGCCGGCCGGTCAACCTCCACGTCCGGCCTGCCGGCTCTGCCGGCTGGCGCTTCGCCCTCATGTTCCGGGACTGGCTGCGGTCCGACGCGGCCGCCCTCACCCTCTACGCGAAACTTAAAGCGGGGCTGGCCGAGCGCTTCGCCGGCGCCGCGGATACCGAAGCCTATGCCGCGGCCAAGGAACCGTGGTTCGCCGGGGTCGCCTGGCCCCGGATGTCCGCCTGGGCCGCGGCGACCGGGTGGGAGCCGCCGTCGTACCCTCCCGCCCGGCTGTAGATTAGATTCATGAGCCTTGCGCAGGATATCAACCGTGTTGTAGCGCCCTTCGAGGTCATCAGCGACTTCAAGCCGGCCGGTGACCAGCCCGCCGCCATCGCCGAACTCACCGAACGCATCAGGAACGGCGAGAAGGATGTGGTGCTGCTGGGCGCCACCGGAACCGGCAAGAGCGCCACCACGGCCTGGCTGATCGAGCAGGTACAGCGGCCCACCCTGGTCATGGTGCAGAACAAGACCCTCGCCGCACAGCTCGCCAACGAGTTCCGGGAACTCCTGCCCAACAACGCGGTGGAATATTTCGTCTCCTACTACGACTACTACCAGCCCGAAGCGTACGTGGCGCAGACCGATACCTTCATCGAGAAGGACTCCTCCATCAACGAGGAAGTGGAGCGGCTCCGGCACTCTGCCACCAACGCGCTGCTCACCCGCCGCGATGTGGTGGTGGTGGCCACCGTGTCCTGCATCTATGGCCTGGGCACCCCCGAGGAGTACATCGCCGGGATGGTGACGCTCCGCAAGGGCGACGAGATGAATCGTGACCATCTCCTCCGGAAGTTCGTCGCGATGCAGTATGCCCGCAACGACATCGACTTCCACCGCGGCACCTTCCGCGTGCGGGGCGACACGGTGGAGATCATCCCCATGTATGAGGAACTGGCCATCCGGATCGAGTTCTTCGGCGACGAGATCGAAAACATCCAGACGCTCCACCCCGTCACCGGTCAGGTGATCCGGGACGAAGAAGAAATGTACGTTTTCCCTGCGTCGCACTACGTCGCCGGTCCCGAACGCATGGCCAGGGCCATCAAGCGGATCGAAGACGAACTGGCGGACCGGCTCAAGGTGCTCGAAAGCCAAAACAAGCTCGTCGAGGCCCAGCGGCTCCGGATGCGCACCACGTACGACCTCGAAATGATGCAGCAGATGGGCTTCTGCAACGGCATCGAGAACTACTCGGTGCACATTGACGGCCGCGAGCCGGGCTCCGCGCCGCACTGCCTCCTGGATTACTTCCCGGACGATTTCCTGCTGGTCATTGACGAATCCCACGTCACCGTCCCGCAAATCGGCGCCATGTACGAAGGCGACATGTCCCGCAAGCGGAACCTCGTGGACTTCGGCTTCCGACTGCCATCGGCCATGGACAACCGCCCGCTGAAATGGGATGAATTCCTGGAGCGCGTGGGCCAGACCGTCTACCTGTCCGCCACGCCCGGCAAGTACGAACTCGGCAAGGCGGACGGCTTCGTGCAGCAGATCATCCGGCCCACCGGGCTCATCGACCCGGAAGTGGTGGTCAAGCCCACCAAGGGCCAAATCGATGACCTCCTGGGAGAGATCAAGGAAAGGACGGAGCGGAACGAACGCGTCCTGGTCACCACCCTCACCAAGCGGATGGCCGAGGACCTCACCAACTATCTCCTGGGCCACGGCGTCAAGGTGGAGTACCTGCACTCGGACGTCGACACGCTACGCCGGGTGGAGTTGCTGCGCGAGCTGCGGATGGGCACCTTCGACGTACTCGTGGGCATCAACCTGCTCCGGGAAGGCCTTGACCTGCCGGAAGTCTCCCTTGTCAGCATCCTCGACGCGGACAAGGAAGGATTCCTGCGCTCCTCCACCTCGCTGATCCAGACCATCGGTCGCGCCGCCCGAAACGTCTCCGGCCAGGTCCACATGTACGCGGACCGCATCACGGATTCCATGGCGCATGCCATCGACGAAACCAACCGGCGCCGTGCCATCCAGGTGGCGTACAACACCGAAAACGGCATCGACCCGCAGCCGCTGCGGAAGAAGATCGCTGACATCACGGACCAGCTGGCCAAGGAAGACGCCGACACCCAGGAGCTGCTCAACAACAACCGCCTGGCCAAGGGCGCCAAGAGGACCAGGTCCGCAGCCAAGGGTGCAGCCAAGGTCCGTTCCGACGGACTGGCCGCGGCGCCCGCCGAGGACCTGGTGGGCCTGATCGAACAGCTCACCGAGCAGATGCACGGCGCGGCCGCCGAGTTGCAGTTCGAAGTGGCCGCCAGGATCCGCGACGAGGTCAGCGAACTGAAGAAGGAACTGCGGCAGATGCAGGCCGCCGGGCACGCCTGAGGTAGAGTTAAGGCCACGTAGGGGAGTATCCCGAGCGCTACGATCGTCAACACGCAGGGCATGGTTGCCCCGCCGGGCGTAGCGGGCCGCCAATTCAGCACTAAGTGCGCCGGCAGGCCGGAGAGACTTACACCGCATCTCTGTACCCTGCGAAAGGCTGCCCTGTGCTTGAATTACCCGTGTGGTTCGAGGTTGGCTCGTTTGCCGTCCTCGGACTGATCCTCCTGATTGACCTTCTCCTGGTGGTCCGCCGTCCGCACGAACCCTCCATGAAGGAAGCCGGCCTGTGGGTGGCGTTCTACGTCAGCCTTGCACTGATCTTCGCCGGCGCCATGTTCTTCTTTACCGGCCCCGAATACGGCGGCCAGTTCGTGGCAGGCTGGGTCACCGAATACAGCCTCAGCATCGACAACCTCTTCGTCTTCATCATTATCATGGCCCGCTTCTCGGTACCCCGGAAGTACCAGCAGGAAGTGCTGATGGTGGGCATCATCATCGCCCTGATCCTGCGCGGCATCTTCATCATGCTCGGCGCCATCGTGATCGAGCAGTTCAGCTGGGTCTTCTACATCTTCGGCGCATTCCTCCTCTGGACCGCCTGGAAGCAGGCCCAGGATGAGGGTGAAGACGAGGAGGACCGCGAGAACCCCATGATCGCCGCCATCCGCAAGGTGATCCCCATGTCGGAGAAGTTTGACGGCAACAAGCTCCGCACCACGGTGGACGGCAAGAAGGTCTTCACCCCCATGCTGATCGTGTTCATCACCATCGGCCTCACGGACCTGCTGTTCGCAGTGGACTCCATCCCGGCCATCTTCGGCCTGACCCAGAGCCCGTTCATCGTGTTCACCGCCAACCTGTTCGCCCTGATGGGGCTGCGCCAGCTGTACTTCCTGCTCGGCGGCCTCATGAACCGCCTGGTCTACCTGAAGCACGCACTGTCCTTCATCCTCGCCTTCATCGGCGTGAAGCTGGTCCTGCACGCGATGCACGTCAACGAGCTGCCCTTCATCAACGGCGGCCAGCACATAGAATGGGCCCCGGAGATTCCCACCTTCGTCTCCCTGGCTGTCATCGTCGGCACCATCATCATCGCCGTTATCGCCAGCCTGATCAGCTCCAAGGCCGCTGCGGCCCACATTGACCCGCGGCTTGAGGAAGATGCCCGGAAGAGCCACAGCGACGTCGACTAGCCGGTTGGCTATGCTCAGAGCGTGAACATCAATACCGCTACGGCGCTGGACCCCCGCAGGGTCCAGCGCCGTACCGTTTTAATCCTCAGCGCCGCCCAGCTCCTGAGCGGGATCGGGAACGGGGCCAGCCTATCCGTCGGATCCCTCCTGGCCGTCCAGCTCTCCGGCTCGAACGCCTGGGCCGGCGCCGTCACCACCGTGATGACACTCGCCACGGCAGTGGCCGCCATGCCGCTGGCCGGCCTGGCAGAACGCCGGGGCCGCCGGGCAGGGCTCGCCACCGGAGTCCTGTCCGGAATGGCCGGAGCCATCCTGGTCATCGCCGCCACCGTAACCGGCCTGTTCGTCCTGCTGCTGGCCGGAGCGGCGCTCCTGGGGCTGGCCACCGCCGCCAACCTGCAGGCACGCTTTGCCGCGGTGGATCTCGCGGAACCGGATAAGCGTGGCCGGTCACTCGCCGTCGTTGTATGGGCAGTGACAGCCGGGGCTGTAGCGGGTCCGAACCTTATCCGTCCGGGCGCCCTGGTGGGGGAGGCCATGGGCCTTCCGGGCATTGCCGGGCCGTTCATTTTCTCCGCAGCAGGGCTGGGCCTCGCCGCACTCCTCCTGCTCGTGGGCCTGCGGCCGGATCCCCTTCTGCACGCCCTGGAACTGCGCGGCGAAGAGGCCCGTCCGCCCGGCCGCCAGAGGGGCGTGCTGCAGCGCGGCCTCGCTGCTGCCAGGTCCTCACCGTCCGCCAGGCTGGCCCTGCTCGCCGTGGTGACCGCGCACGCCGCCATGGCCGCCGTCATGTCGATGACGCCGCTGCACCTCCAGTTGCTGATGGAAGGACCGCCTGCGGCCGGGCAGGTCCATGCCCACGAAACCGGGACGGACGTGTTCGTGCTCATCGGGTTCACCATCTCGCTGCACATCGCCGGGATGTACGCGCTGTCCCCGGTGATGGGCTGGCTCACGGACCGGGCAGGACGGCTCCCCACGCTCATGCTGGGCCACGGACTGATCCTGGCGGCGGCAATCACGGCCGGGCTCGGAGCGGGCCGTCCTGGACTGGTCACCACAGGGCTGGTGTTGCTGGGGCTCGGCTGGTCGGCGGCGACCATCGCCGGGTCCACGCTTCTTGCGGAAAGCGTCGCCACCGGAGACCGCGTACTGGTCCAGGGCGTCTCGGACACGCTGATGAGCGGGGCCGGTGCCCTGGGCGCCGGGATTTCCGGCCTGCTCCTGAGCTGGGCAGGCTATACCGGGCTGAACGCCGGCGCTGCCGCCCTGGCCGCGGCAGTCCTGGTGGCCACCGCCCTCGCGTTGCGGGGTGGAGCCAACCAGGCGTCAGCTGCCGGCTGAGCGGGCCATGCCCAGCAGCCTGGCAAAGATGCCTTCACCGTCATCGGCAATGCCGTCGTGGTGGAAGTCCCCGGTCTCCCAGACCTGCAGGCCCTTGACCCGGGCAGCCGTCTCCAGCGAAAGTTTCCGGTCCACATAAATATCGTCGGCGTAGACGGCAGCCGCCACGGGCACACTGTTGGCCGCCAGCCGGTCCAGGTCGTAAAGGTTCTTCCAGTCCTGCTTCGCCGCCAGCAACCGGGCGACGCCGGCAAGCGGTGCCAGCGCCGGATCCTGGCGGAAGTACCACGGGTACACCATTTCGCCGGTGAGCAGGAGCGGCTCGGCCTCCGGCCGGAATTCCGGGAATTCGTCCAGCACCCGCCAGGCGGCCCACCCCGTGGCCTGGCCCTGGCCGTAAATCGATTCGTGCATGAGCGCGTACAGGGGGTTGGACCGCCGCGACACCAGGCCCTGGACCTGGTCCAGGAACGTGTCCGAAAGCCTCGGCCCGGCCAGCGAACGGGTGAAGGCGTCCTCCAGGAGGCAATGGAGGCTGTCCACCCTGGTGTTGCCGCCCAGCAGCGCACCGACCATCTGGAACCGCTCTACGGTGAGCGGGCCGCCGTCGGGCAGGACTTCAAGGGTGCCGCGGAGATGCTGGGCGATGCGCTCAACGATGGCCCGGTCCTCCGGGTACCAGCCGAAATACTCGGCGTTCCGGGCGGCGACGCGCTGGAAGGTGGCCCGGTAGACGTCGTCGGCCGGTCCTGTGAGGGGCGCCAGGCCCCCGGTCACCAGGACCTCCTTCAGTCCCTCCGGCGCGAACGAGAGGTACGTCAAGGCACAGAACCCGCCATAGCTCTGGCCGTAAACGGTCCACGGGCCGGCCCCGAGGGCCTTACGGATGTGTTCCGCGTCCGCCACGATGGAATCTGCCCGGAAGTGTTCAAGGTAGGCCGCCTGCTCTTCATCCCCGCCGCGCAGCGGCAGCGTGTGCCGGTCGCAAGGGGTGGACAGGCCGGTTCCCCGCTGGTCCAGCATGAGGATGCGGAACTCCCGCGCAGCGGCCTTTGCCCAGCCGCCGAGCGAACCCCAGCGGTTCCCGCGCCCGCCGGGTCCTCCCTGCAGGTAGAGCAGCCACGGCAACCGCTCCGCTTCCGCACGGCTGTGCTCTTCGGACACGTATTCGCGGGCGAAGACCGTGATGGTTTCGCCGCCCGCGGTGCCAACCGCAAAGTGGTCAAGGGGTACCCGGAATTCGTGCTCAACGGTCCGCGTACCGCGGAACGCGTGCCGCGCCCGGACCCGGTGGCCGGTGTCAGCCATGCGACCCGGCGGCAACGGGGCTGCCGAACTGCGCCAGGGCGTCCCCGGCCAGCCGGAACGTCGACCACCCGTCCATGGGCCGTGCGCCCAGGCTGCGGTAGAAGTTGATGGACGGTTCGTTCCAGTCCAGGACGCTCCATTCCACCCGGGCATAGCCGTTCCGGACAGCGGTGGCAGCCAAATGCTGCAGCAGGGCCTTGCCGTGGCCCTCGCCGCGTGCTGCCGGGCTCACGTAGAGGTCTTCCAGGTAGATCCCGTGCACGCCTTCCCAGGTGGAATAGTTCAGGAACCAGAGGGCGAAGCCTTGAACCTCGCCCTCGGCGTTTTCCGCCATGGTGGCGAAGACGCGGGGGTTGTCCCCGAAGAGCACCCCGTGCAGCATTTCGGGAGTGTTCCGGACTGCGTCCGGCTCCTTCTCGTAATGCGCCAGCTCGTGGATCATGCGAAGAATGGCGGGGACATCATGGGGCGTTGCGGGTCGGATGGCACTCATTCCCTGAGCTTACCAACGGGACTGTCCCCTCAGAGCCGGTTGACGTCCGTCACCCGGACCACCGCGGTGCCCGTCTCATCGGAGGCCGCGAGGTCCACCTCTGCGGAGATTCCCCAGTCGTGGTCCGCGGCGGGGTCGTCGAAGATCTGCCGCACCTTCCAGACGCCCGGTTCCTCTGTGATGATGAGCAGGCCCGGCCCGCGTGCGGCCGGTCCGGTGCCGATGTCATCGTGGTCATCGAAGTAGTCGTCCAGGGCGTCCTCCCAGCGGCCGGCATCCCAGCCTGCGGCGCCGTCCAGTTCTCCCAGGGCCCCGGCGTCCTCGTCCGCGAAGAGTTCCACGCGGCGGAACATCTCGTTGCGGACCATCACACGGAACGCCCGGATGTTGGACGTGAGCGACGGCGGGGGAGGCGGCGGCGCGTCATGCGGCGTGGGTGCCGCTCCGGAGGCCAGTTCCTCCCACTCATCCAGGAGGCTGGAATCCACCTGGCGGACCAGCTCTCCCAGCCAGGCCGTGAGATCCTCAAGGTCTTCGCGCAGCATGTCCTGGGGAACCGTCTGCCGCAGCGCCCGGAACGCATCCGCCAGGTACCGCAGCACAATGCCCTCGGAGCGGGCCAGCCCGTAGAACTGCACGAACTCCCCGAAGTTCATGGCGCGCTCGTACATGTCACGGACCACCGACTTGGGTGCGAGCTCGAAGTCGCCCACCCACGGCGCGGCCTTCCGGTATACCTCGAACGCCTCGCCCAGCATTTCCGCAAGCGGCTGCGGGTACGTCACCTCATCCAGCATGGCCATGCGCTGGTCGTACTCGATGCCGTCCGCCTTCATGGCGGCCACGGCTTCGCCGCGGGCCTTCTTTTGCTGGGCGGACAGGATCTGGCGCGGCTTCTCCAGGGTCGCCTCAATCACGGACACTACGTCCAGGGCGTACGACGGCGACTCCGGGTCCAGGAGTTCAAGTGCAGCCAGTGCGAAGGGGGACAGCGGTTGGTTGAGTGCAAAGTTCGGCTGGAGGTGGACAGTCAGCCGGACGGTCCGGCCGTCCGGGCCCTGCTCGCCCGCCGGGATCCGTTCCACCACTTCAGCTGCCAGCAGTTCGCGGTAGATGCCCAGGGCCTTCTTCATCAACCGAAGCTGGGCAGGCCTGCTTTCGTGGTTTTCCGTCAGCAGCCGCCGAGCGGCGGCGAACGGGTCGCCGGGGCGCTCCATCAGGTTCATGAGCATGGCGTGCGTCACGGTGAAGCTGGAGGCCAGAGGGTCCGGGACGGACTCCACCAGCCGTTTGAACGTGGGTTCGCCCCAGGAGACAAAGCCCTCCGGCGGCTTCTTCTTCACCACCTGGCGCAGCTTCTTCTGGTCATCCCCGAACTTGGCCACTGCCTTGGCCATGGCCCGGACATTCTCGGTGACGTGCTCCGGCGCCTGGACCACCACCGTCCCCGCCGTGTCGTATCCAGCCCTGCCGGCCCGCCCGGCAATCTGGTGGAACTCACGGGAGTTAAGCAGCCGGGTGCGTACGCCGTCGTACTTGCTGAGGGCAGTGAGGAGGACGGTGCGGATGGGCACGTTGATGCCCACGCCAAGCGTGTCCGTACCGCAGATAACCTTGAGCAGTCCGGCCTGGGCCAGTTGCTCCACCAGCCGCCGGTATTTCGGCAGCATGCCCGCGTGGTGCACGCCAATCCCGTGGCGGACCAGCCGGTTCAGGGTCTTGCCGAAACCGGCCGCGAACCGGAAGTTGGCAATCAACTCTGCGATCTTGTCCTTTTCCTCACGGGTGCAGACGTTGATGCTCATCAGGGTCTGGGCGCGGTCAATCGCCTCGATCTGGCTGAAGTGCACCACGTAGACCGGCACCTGCCTGGTGGAGAGCAGCTCCTCCAGCGTCTCGTGGACGGGGGTCTCGTGGTAGTAGTAGTGCAGCGGAATGGGCCGCTCCGCGGAGCTCACTGTGGTGGTGGCGCGGCCCGTCAGCGCCGTGAGGCCTTCCTCGAACCTGCTGACGTCGCCCAGCGTGGCGGACATCAGGAGGAACTGCGCCTGGGGGAGCTCCAGCAGCGGAACCTGCCAGGCCCAGCCGCGCTGCGGGTCCGAGTAGAAATGGAACTCGTCCATGATGACGGCGCCAAGGCTGGCGGCCGCGCCTTCGCGCAAGGCGACGTTTGCCAGGATTTCCGCGGTGCAGCAGATGATCGGCGCGTCCTGGTTCACCCCGGAATCGCCGGTGATCATCCCCACGTTCTCGGCGCCGAAAATTTCGCACAGGGCAAAGAACTTCTCGGAAACCAGCGCCTTGATCGGCGCGGTGTAGTAGCTCCGCTCACCGCGTGCCAGGGCCTGGAAGTGCGCTGCGATGGCAACCAGAGATTTACCCGATCCCGTGGGTGTTGCGAGAATGACGTTCGCCCCGGTGGCCAGCTCCATGATGGCTTCATCCTGCGCCGGATAGAGGGCGATTCCGCGGCTTTCGGTCCATTCGACGAATCCCGTGTAGAGGAGGTCGGGGTCGACGGCGGCGGACGGGTTCAGGGCGGACAGTCGGGGCAGCTGGTCAACGAGTTTCATTGGTTTCCAGCTTAGTGCCCTGCCGCAGCGCAGAATCCGCGCCCGGCCACGCTAGGCTACGCCGTAGCCTACGCATCGACCACCGTGGAGACAGCCGTGAAATGGGATCCAGCCAAGTACGTCCAGTTTGGCGGCCACCGCGACCGGCCCTTCTTCGACCTCGTTGCCAGGATCGGGGCCGGGCAGCCCCGCAGGGTGGTGGATCTCGGCTGCGGTCCCGGAAACCTCACCGCCTCCCTGGCCGGGCGCTGGCCGGAGGCGGACATCGTGGGTGTGGACTCGTCGGCGGAGATGCTGGACCGTGCCGCGCCACTGTCCAGGCAGTTCCCCTCCCTGCGTTTTGAACTGCGCGACATTACCGCCTGGGAACCCGCGCCCGGAACGGACGTGGTGGTCAGCAACGCTGCGCTGCAGTGGGTCCCCGGCCATAGGGACCTGATGCGCCGCTGGCTGGCCGACCTGGCCCCGGGATCGTGGTTCGCCCTCCAGGTGCCGGGCAACTTCGGCGCCCCGTCCCATGTGCTGATGCGTGAGCTGGCGGCGTCGCCCGCTTGGGCTTCCCGCCTGGATGGAGTATTGACGGGAGGCGAGTCCGCGGGCAGTGCCGCCGACTATCTGGCAGTCCTGCTGGATGCCGGCTTCACCGCCGATGCCTGGGAGACCACCTACCACCAGGTCCTGCCAGGGCCGGACCCGGTGCTGGAGTGGGTGCGCGGAACAGCCCTGCGGCCAGTCCTCGCTGCGCTGTCTGCCAAAGAAGCTGCCAGGTTCGAGGACGAGTACGCGGCTGCGCTGAGGAAGGCGTACCCTCCCACCAGGTACGGGACCGTGTTCCCCTTCCGCCGGGTCTTCGCGGTTGGCCACAAAGAGGGGTGGGTCCATTCGTTGGATGATGTTGACGGCCCGAGTAATGTGGTGTGACAGCCGGCCGAACTTAACCCGGCCAACAATCACGGTATGGGCGTTCCAGGGGGCCGACGCCCGGCCCGGCGGCCACCGTCCCCCAGTGGAGGCAGCTTGCTGATCGGGTTGATGGGGCGGATGCTCAAGGGCCAAAAGATCCCTGTTGCCGCCATTGTTCTGCTGCAGCTGGTGCAGGCCGCCGCCAACCTCCTGCTGCCCACGGTCAATGCAGCCATCATCGATGACGGCATTGTTGCCGGCAACACCGCTGTGATTTCCGGGCTTGGCCTGGCCATGGCCGCCGTCGCGGCACTACAGGCAGCAGCCGCCATAGCCGCGGGTTACCTCGCGGCCGTGGTGGCCATGCGGATCGGACAGCGCCTGCGGGCAGAGACATTTGCCCGCATACAGACGCTATCCACCCAGGACATCGCTGCCTTCGGCACCCACAGCCTCGCTACGCGGGCTACAAACGATGCGCAACAGATCCAGGCGTTTGCCGTACTCGCCTTCACCATGCTGGTGGCGGGTCCCGCCATGGGCGTAGGCGGCATCATACTGGCACTGCAACAGGACGTGGCGCTGTCGGGAGTGGTCATCGCCGTCGTGCCGGTCCTCATGCTGGTGATGTACCGGATCGTGCGCCGCCTTGTTCCGCTGTACCGCGAGGGGCAGGAACTGCTGGACCGGGCAGGCGGAATCCTCCGGGAGCAGATCATCGGCGCCCAGGCCATTCGGGCCTTTGTCCGCCAGGGCCACGAAATCCGCCGTTTCGGGCGGACCAACAGCAGCCTCACTGCGAACAACCTGCAGTCCGCGCTGCTGGTGGCAGGCATGCTTCCGCTGATCATGCTGGTGGTCAACCTGTCTTCGGTTGCCGTCGTGTGGTTCGGCGGCCACCGGATCCAGTCGGGGGAGATGAACCTTGGGGCGCTCACTGCCTTCATCTCCTATATCCTGCAGATCCTGCTGGCCATCATGATGTCCATGTACGTGCTCATGACAGCACCGCGGGCGTCTGTCAGCGCTGAGCGCATTGGGGCGGTCCTGGCGGCCGAGCCGTCCGTCCGGGACGTCCCGCATGCCAGCGACCGGCCGGCCGGCGGCGCACCGGCGGCCGGCCCCGGCGGGCTCCTCGAGTTCCGCGGTGTGGGCTTCTCGTATCCCGGTGCCGAGGAGCCCGTGCTGGCGGACATCAGTTTCACCGCCGTACCGGGAACCACCACAGCGATCGTCGGTTCCACCGGCAGCGGAAAATCCACCCTGTTGAATCTGGTTCCGCGCTTCCTGGACGCCACCCACGGCCGGATCTCGCTTGATGGAACCGACATACGGGAACTGCCGCTGGACACGCTCCGGGCGTCAATGTCGCTGGTTCCGCAGCATGCGCACCTCTTTACCGGCACGATTGCGGACAACCTGAGGATGGCGGCTCCAGAGGCCACCGAGGACGAGCTGTGGCAGGCCCTCGAAACTGCCCAGACAATGCGTTTCATGGCGCACCTGCCGCTCGGCCTGGACACGCCGGTCGGCCAGGGCGGCACCAACCTCTCGGGAGGCCAGCGCCAGCGTCTTTGCATTGCCCGCGCACTCCTTCGCAGCGTGCCCCTCTTCCTCTTCGACGACAGCTTTTCCGCACTGGACTATGACACTGACACCAGGCTCCGTGGAGCGCTGGGAGGCGTGCTCGCTCCCGCTGCCGTCGTGGTGGTCGCCGAACGCATTTCGGCGGTCCGGCATGCCGACCTGATCCTGGTGCTCGACGACGGGCGGCTCGTGGCGCAGGGCACCCACCTGGAGTTGCTGGACACGTCGCCCGCCTACCGCGAGATCGCGGACTCACAACTCGCCCTGGACGGCCAGCCGTGAAGCGCCGGCCCGCGAAGCAGGCCGCCACCCTGGATACGGCCGTCAACTTCTGGCCCACCGCGGCCAGGCTCCTGGGGCTGCTCGCACCATACCGGCGTTCAATGGTCGGGGCCGTAGCTGCGACCTGCGCCTTCTCCGGACTGAACGTGGCCGCGCCGAAATACCTGGGAGACGCGACCGACGTCGTCGTTGACGGCGTCCTGAGGGGAGGCCTGGACGAGCGAAGGCTGGGGCTGCTGCTGGCACTCGTTGCGTCGATGTACATTCTCGCGTCCCTGTTCAACTGGGTGCAGGGCATCCTCACCGCCCGGTCCGTCCAGGGCCTCATGCACGGAGTCCGCGGCGCCCTGGAGGAGAAACTGCACCGCCTCCCATCGGCGTACTTCCAGGGAAGGTCCCGCGGGGACGTGCTGAGCCGGGCCACGAACGACGTGGACAACATCGCCCAGGCCCTTAACCAGTTGCTGACGCAGCTCATCATGTCGGTGCTGATGCTCTGCGGTTCGCTGGCCATGATGCTCTGGATCTCACCGCTGCTGGCCGCCATCGCCCTTGCGACCGTTCCGGTCTCCACCCTGATCACCGTGCTGGTGACGCGCAGGTCCCAGGCGAACTACGCCCGGCAATGGACGGAGACCGGCGAGCTCAACTCCCACGTGGAGGAGTTCATTTCCGGACACGAGGTCATCAAGGCCTTCGGCCAACAGGAGCGGGCAGCCGCTGTGTTTGCGCGCAGCAACGACCGGCTGGCGCGGGCGGCTGCCCGGGCACAGTTCTCCGCCGGGATGGTCCAGCCCCTGATGGTGCTGGTGTCCAACTTGAACTACATTGCGGTTGCCGTGGTGGGGGCCTTCCAGGTCATTGCCGGCGCCATGACCATCGGCGGGATCCAGGCCTTCATCCAGTTCAGCCGGCTTTTTACCCAGCCTGTCGGCCAGATTGGTGGCATGCTGACCCTCATCCAGTCCTGCGTGGCATCCGCGGCGCGGGTATTCGCACTGCTGGACGCCGTTGAAGATCCGGCGGAGGGCCAGGCCGAGGCAGCCGTTCCGGCGGACGGGCGGATCGTGTTCGAGGACGTGACGTTTGGCTATCCCGGCGCCGGCCCCGCCGTCAGGAACCTCTCCTTTACTGCAGAGCCGGGACAGACTGTGGCGATCGTGGGCCATACCGGTGCCGGCAAATCCACGGTTGTGAACCTCCTGCTGCGCTTCTGTGAGCCGGACTCCGGCCGGATAACCCTTGGCGGCGTGGAACTGGGGGCGATCGCCCGGGACCGGCTGCGGGCCCGGTTTGGCGTGGTCCTCCAGGACGCCTGGCTGTTTGACGGAACCATCCGCGAAAACATCGCCTACGGGAATCCGGACGCTCCGGAAGAGGCCATTGTCGCGGCCGCCGAGGCCAGCCATGTGGACCGCTTTGTGCGTTCCCTTCCGGCCGGCTATGCCACCGTGCTGGAGAACGGCGGCGATCCCTTGAGCCAGGGACAGCGGCAGCTGATCAGTATTGCCCGGGCCCACCTGGCCCGGCGCGACATCCTGGTCCTGGACGAGGCGACAAGCTCCGTCGACTCCCGGACCGAACTCCTGATCCGGCAGGCGATGGAGCGGCTGCTCCACGGCAGGACCAGCCTGGTGATCGCCCACCGTTTGTCCACGGTGCGCAACGCTGATCTAATTCTCGTCATGGACCACGGACGCATCGTTGAACAGGGCACACACCGGAACCTGCTTGCCGCCAACGGCTACTACACCAGGCTCTACAACGCGCAGTTCACGCCCGGGAAGGACCGCACCGCGGCGCTGGAGGCCGGCTCTTGAGCGCCGCCGCCAGGACCGCTGCCCAGGGCTTCCCCGGCACCTGGAAGCCCAACCCCACCAGCACCGTGGCCTTGTTTGAGCAGCTTCGCCTCCAGATCATCCATCTCGTGGACAATTCAAACCTGCCCGCCGGCACCCGGCTGCCGGCGGTCCGTGCCCTGGCGGCGGAGCTGGATGTTGCACCGCACACCGTTGCCCGGGCCTACAAGGAACTGGAAGCCGCCGGGATCGTGGCAACCCGCGGAAGGAACGGCACCGTCGTCTGCGCCCGGGACGAACGGCTTGGCGGACTGTCCTCGGCCGCCGCCGCCTACGCCGCAGCTGCCAAGGCACAGGGCGCCACGTTCGCCGAGGCCGTCCAGCTACTGGCCGCGGCATACGACGCCGGCCAGTAGGGAGACGCCGGCCAGGAGGGAGCTGAGGCCATCCTGCGTGGAGGTTCGAAGAAGTTTTCGATTAGCATGATGGAGTGCCTAAAGCCGTAGCTGAAGAAACCGCCTCCCCTTCCGTACTTTCCGCCGGTTCGGATGTTGTACCGCACCGGCCGGACCTCTCCCGGCTGGTCGTCAAGGGAGCACGCGAACACAACCTCCGCAACGTGGACCTGGACCTGCCGCGCGATGCCATGATCGTGTTCACCGGGCTGTCAGGTTCCGGAAAGTCCTCCCTGGCCTTCGACACCATCTTCGCCGAGGGCCAGCGCCGCTATGTCGAATCGCTTTCCGCCTACGCGCGCCAGTTCCTCGGACAGGTGGACAAGCCTGACGTCGACTTCATCGAGGGACTGTCCCCGGCAGTGTCCATCGACCAGAAGTCCACCAGCAAGAACCCCCGGTCCACCGTGGGCACCATTACCGAGATCTACGACTACATGCGCCTGCTCTGGGCCCGTGTGGGACGTCCCCACTGCCCCGAGTGCGGCGAGCCGGTCACCAAGCAGACACCCCAGCAGATCGTGGACCAGCTCCTCGAACTGGACGAAGGAACCCGCTTCCAGGTCCTGGCTCCCGTCGTCCGCGGCCGCAAGGGCGAGTTCGTGGACCTGTTCAAGGAACTCACGGCCAAGGGCTACTCGCGTGCCAGGGTGGACGGCGAACTGGTCCAGCTCAGCGAGCCGCCCAAGCTGGGCAAGCAGTTCAAGCACACCATCGAAGTGGTGGTTGACCGCCTTGTGGTCAAGGAAGGCATCAGGCAGCGGCTGACCGATTCCATCGAGACCGCCCTGGGGCTCGCCGAAGGCCGGGTGCTGGCCGACTTCGTCGACCTGGAAGCAGACGCCCCCGGCAGGATCAGGGCATTCTCGGAGAACCTGGCGTGCCCCAACGAGCATCCCCTCGCGATTGACGAAATC
This sequence comes from Pseudarthrobacter sp. NPDC092424, assembly GCF_044754925.1. Lineage (NCBI taxonomy): Bacteria > Bacillati > Actinomycetota > Actinomycetes > Micrococcales > Micrococcaceae > Pseudarthrobacter > Pseudarthrobacter sp. NPDC092424. Next base: position 293,903 of record NZ_JBIVQC010000002.1, read on the forward strand.
GAACCCCGGTCCTTCTCCTTCAACAACCCCTTCGGTGCCTGCGCGGCCTGCAGCGGCATCGGCACGCGCCTCGAAGTGGATGAGGAACTCATCGTTCCCAACCCGGAGCTTTCACTGTCCGAGGGCGCCATTGCCCCCTGGTCACTGGGCACCGCCACCACCGAGTATTGGAACCGGCTCCTGGAAGGCCTGGCCAAGGAAGTGGGCTTCTCCATGACCACCCCCTGGGAGAAGCTGGGCAAGGACGTGCGCCAGACCGTCCTTCATGGCAAGGACCACAAGGTCGTGGTGCAGTACCGCAACCGCTTCGGCCGCGAACGCAAGTACAGCACCGGATTCGAAGGTGCCATCCAGTACGTCCACCGCAAGCATGGCGAAACGGACTCGGACTGGGCCCGCGACCGCTACGAGGAATACATGCGGCAGGTCCCCTGCCCGGCCTGCAACGGCGCCCGCCTGAACCCGGCGTCGCTCTCAGTGCTCATCAATGGCAAGTCCATCGCGGATGTGGCTGCGCTCCCCATGCGGGAATGTGCCGCTTTCCTGAACAACCTCGTCCTGACCGGCCGTGAGGCCCAGATCGCGCACCAGGTGCTGAAGGAGATCCAGGCGCGGCTCACCTTCCTGCTGGACGTAGGACTGGAATACCTGAACCTGGAGCGGCCCTCCGCTACCCTTTCCGGTGGCGAAGCCCAGCGCATCCGGCTTGCCACCCAGATCGGCTCCGGTCTGGTGGGCGTGCTCTACGTGCTGGACGAGCCCTCCATCGGGCTCCACCAGCGCGACAACCGGCGCCTCATCGACACCCTCACCCGGCTGCGGGACATGGGCAACACCCTCATCGTCGTGGAGCATGACGAGGACACCATCCAGGTTGCCGACTGGATCGTGGACATCGGACCGGGCGCGGGGGAGCACGGCGGCCAGGTGGTCCACTCAGGTTCTTACCCGGCCCTGCTGGAGAACAAGGCTTCGATGACGGGCGACTACCTTGCCGGCCGGAAGAAAATCGACGTGCCGGCCAAGCGCCGCAAGTACGACAAGAAGCGCGAGATCAAGGTGGTCGGCGCCAGGGAAAACAACCTGCTGAACGTGGACGCCGCCTTCCCGCTGGGGCTCTTCACCGCGGTAACCGGCGTCAGCGGCTCCGGCAAGTCCACACTGGTCAACGAAATCCTCTACAAAGTACTGGCCAACAAGCTCAACGGCGCCAAGCAGGTGGCCGGACGGCACAAGACGGTCCAGGGGCTGGAACACCTGGACAAGGTGGTCCACGTGGACCAGAGCCCCATTGGCCGTACGCCGCGCTCCAACCCGGCCACCTACACCGGGGTTTTCGACAACATCCGCAAGCTTTTCGCGGAAACCACTGAGGCCAAGGTGCGCGGCTATCTTCCCGGACGCTTCTCGTTCAACGTCAAGGGCGGCCGCTGCGAGGCCTGCTCGGGTGACGGAACGCTGAAGATCGAAATGAACTTCCTGCCGGACGTCTATGTCCCGTGCGAGGTGTGCCACGGTGCCCGTTACAACCGCGAGACGCTCGAGGTGCACTACAAGGGCAAGACCATTGCCGATGTCCTCAACATGCCCATCGAGGAGGCCGCAGAGTTCTTCGCTGCGTTCACACCCATCGCCAGGCACCTGCGGACCCTGGTGGACGTGGGACTGGGCTACGTCCGCCTCGGCCAGCCCGCCACCACCCTCTCCGGCGGTGAAGCGCAGCGCGTCAAGCTGGCCTCGGAGCTGCAAAAGCGTTCCAACGGCCGCAGCATCTATGTTCTGGATGAGCCCACCACCGGCCTGCACTTCGAGGACATCCGCAAGCTCCTCCTGGTGCTCCAGGGCCTGGTGGACAAGGGCAACACGGTGATCACCATTGAACACAACCTGGACGTCATCAAGAGTGCGGACTGGATCGTGGACCTGGGCCCGGACGGGGGCTCAGGAGGCGGGCAGATAGTGGCGTCGGGGACCCCGGAACAGGTCGCAAAGTCCACCACCAGCCACACGGCCAGGTTCCTCGCGGAAATCCTGGGCTAGCCCGCCGGCCCGGACACTGGAATATTCCTTAAGGGGAATGCGAGTTTCAGGCTTGTGTGCTCTCGTGAGAAACTAGCCCGGTGACTCAAACAACAGTGCCCGTGATCTTTGACCTGGACGGCACTCTTGTCGATCCGGCCGGTGGGATAACAGGGGGAATTTCCGCGGCCCTCGCCGAAACCGGGCTTCCCGTTCCCGCACCGGAACTCCTGGAGACCATGATCGGCCCCAGGCTCAGTGACTCACTGTTGAATATCGCCAAGGTCCCGGCGGACAAGCTGGAGGACGTGGTGCGCCGTTACCGCGGGCACTACATGGTCAGCGGAATGGCTCAAAGCCGGCTCTACCCCGGGATCCGCGACGTGCTGGAATCCTTCGCGGCGTCCGGACGGCCCCTGGCGGTCGCCACCCAGAAACCCCAGGGTATGGCACGGAAACTGCTGGCCCTTCACCGCATCGACGGATTCTTCCGCGGCATCCACGGGGCGCCGGACGAGGAGGTTTCCTTCGATGGCGTTCCCGTCGGGAAGTCGGCAATGATCGCCGCCGCCCTCAGGGACCTGGACACCCGGCACGCGGTCATGGTGGGGGACCGGGCCCAGGATGTGGACGGCGCGGTGGCGAACGGACTCGACTGCGTAGGCGTCGCCTGGGGCTTCGCCGCCGAGGGTGAGCTTGAAAGCGCCGGTGCCGTCGCCGTCGTCCATACCCCTGCAGCCCTGCTGGAGGCTGTGGGCCGCCTCCAGGCCATCCACACCGCGGCCATGAGCGGGGTGACCAACGATGGAAATGTTTGATGCCGTTCGCTGGACCACGCGAAACCTGATCGCCGGCACCTGCCGTCCCACCGTCGTAGGACTCGAAAACGTCCCGGCAGACGGTCCGTTTATTGTCGCGCCCAACCACCTGTCCTTCTTCGACAGCGTGATCGTGCAGGCCCTCATGCCCCGGCCCGTCGCCTTCTTCGCCAAGGCAGAGTACTTCACCACCGGCGGCCTCAAGGGGAAGGCGATGAAGGCGTTCTTCGAATCCGTCGGCTCCATCCCGGTGGAGCGCGGTGAGCAGGCCGCCAGCGTCCAGGCCCTGAAGACGCTCCTGGACATCCTGGAGGCGGGCAAGGGCATCGGTATCTACCCGGAGGGGACCCGGTCCAGGGACGGCATACTGTACCGCGGCCGGACCGGCGTCGGCTGGCTCGCCCTGACCACCGGAGCGCCCGTGATTCCGGTGGGTCTCATCGGTACCGAGAACCTCCAGCGTGCCGGTGAGAAGGGCGTGCGGCCGCAGCACTTCACCATGAAGGTGGGGGAGCCGCTCTATTTCGACAGGACAGGACCGGACCACTCACTGCCGGCACGCCGTGAAGTGACGGACCGGATCATGGACGCCATTGCGGCCCTCAGCGGCCAGGAGCGGTCCACCAGCTACAACCAGAGCAAATCCGCCGGGTAGGCCCGCGGCGAACGGCGGCAAGGCACGGCCTGCCGGCTCAGTAGAATGGATAAGTGGCAAATCCAGCAAGTTACCGGCCCCGGACCGGTGAAATTCCCACCAACCCGGGGGTCTACCGGTTCAGGGACGCGCACGGCCGCGTCATCTACGTGGGCAAGGCCAAGAGCCTCCGCTCGCGGCTGAGCTCCTACTTCGCCAACCCAGCGGGCCTGATGCCCAAGACCTATGCCATGGTGCATGCCGCGAGCAGCGTGGAGTGGACCGTGGTGGGCAGCGAACTGGAATCGCTGCAGCTTGAATATACCTGGATCAAGGAATTCAAGCCGCGCTTCAACGTGGTGTTCCGGGACGACAAGACGTATCCCTACCTGGCAGTGACGATGGGCGAGAAATACCCCCGCGTCCAGGTAATGCGCGGCGACCGCCGGAAGGGCACCCGGTATTTCGGTCCCTACACGGCCGGAGCCATCCGGGAGACCATGGACACCCTCCTGCGCGTCTTCCCTGTCCGCAGCTGCAGCGCCGGCGTCTTCAAACGGGCCGAGGCCAGCGGCCGGCCCTGCCTGCTCGGCTACATCGACAAATGCTCCGCCCCGTGCGTAGGACGGATCTCGCCGGAGGACCACCGGGCCCTGGCCGATGATTTTTGCGCCTTCATGGGCGGTGAAGCCAAGCGATTCATTGCCAAGCTGGAGAAGCAAATGGCCGAGGCCGTGGCGCGCCTGGACTATGAACGCGCCGCGCGGCTCCGTGATGACATCACTGCCATGCGCAAGGTCTTTGAACGCAACGCCGTGGTCCTCGCGGAGGATACCGATGCGGACATCTTCGCCCTGCACGAGGATGAGCTCGAGGCCGCCGTGCAGGTGTTCCACGTCCGCGGCGGACGCGTCCGCGGCCAGCGCGGCTGGGTGGTGGAAAAGGTGGAGGACTCCACCACTCCGGACCTCGTGGAGCACCTGCTCCAGCAGGTGTACGGCGAAGACGGTGACACGCAGGGCCGGCTTCCCCGTGAAGTCCTGGTTCCGGTGGAACCGAGCAATGCCGCGGAACTGGCCCGGTGGCTCGGTGGGCTGCGCGGCGCGAAAGTCGATATCCGGGTCCCCCGCCGCGGCGACAAGGCCGCGCTCATGGGAACGGTGCGCGAGAACGCCGAACATGCCCTGAAACTGCACAAGACGCGCCGCGCCGGTGATCTCACCGTCAGGTCGCAGGCCCTGCAGGAACTCCAGGAGGCCCTGGACCTGCCGGTGGCCCTGCTGCGGATCGAATGCTTCGACGTCTCGCACGTGCAGGGAACCAACGTGGTGGCTTCCATGGTGGTGGTGGAGGACGGGCTCCCCAAGAAGGCGGATTACCGCAAGTTCTCCATCACCGGGGCCGCCGCTGCGGATGACACCGCCGCCATGCGGGACGTCCTGACGCGCCGGTTCCGGCACTATCTGCAGGACAAGACGGCGCAGGTGGACGGGACGGCGCAGGTGGACGGGACGGCGCAGGTGGACGGGACGGCGCAGGATGGCCCGGCGTCCGGTGCCCCCGATGCCGTCCTGGACACCACCACCCCCGCCCCCAAGGCAAAGTTCGCCTACCCGCCCAACCTGGTGGTTGTGGACGGCGGCAAGCCGCAGGTGAACGCGGCCGCCAGGGCCCTGGCGGACCTGGGCATCGACGACGTCTACGTGGTGGGGCTGGCCAAGCGGCTGGAGGAGGTGTGGCTGCCGGAGAGCGACTTCCCGGTCATCCTGCCCCGGTCATCCCAAGGCCTCTACCTTTTGCAGCGCATCCGCGACGAAGCCCACCGGTTCGCGATCTCGTTCCACCGGCAGAAGCGCGGCAAGGCCATGACCGTGTCCGCGCTGGACAGCGTGCCCGGCCTGGGCGCGGCCAAGCGCAGGGCCCTCCTGGCGCACTTCGGGTCCGTCAAGGGCATCAAGGCTGCCACAGCCGAGGAGCTTGCCACGGCCAAGGGAATCGGGCCGGCGCTGGCCGGAGCGATCGTCAGCCACTTCGCGGCCGCCGGGGCCGCGCCGGCTGCGCCCGCCATCAACATGACCACCGGCGAAATCATCGAAACTTAGCTAGGGTAAAGGCGGGGGACTGCCGGTGCGGCCACCGGCAGTAAGACGAACGGAAACGGGGACTTGATGGCAGGCACAACGGCGGAATCCGGCGCAGGGCAGGACGGGATGGAACCCGTCAAGCCACTGGAGGCGGAGCTGCTGGTGGTCACCGGGATGTCCGGGGCGGGCCGGAGCACTGCCGCGGATGCGCTGGAGGACCACGGCTGGTATGTCGTGGAAAACCTGCCCCCGCAGATGCTCGGCACCCTCGCTGAACTCGTGTCCCATGCGCCCCAGTCCATTCCGCGGCTTGCGGTGGTGGTGGATGTGCGCAGCAAGGGTTTGTTCGCTGACATCCGGGCCGCCCTGGGCGCCCTCGAGGCCAGCGGCATCACATTCCGGGTGCTCTTCCTCGATGCCAGCGACAACGTCCTGGTCCGCCGCTTCGAACAGGGCCGCCGGCCGCATCCGCTGCAGGGTGGCGGCAGGATCCTGGACGGCATCGCCGCCGAACGCGAGCTGCTCCAGGAACTCCGCGACAGCTCCGACGTCGTAATTGACACCTCCAGCTACAACGTCCACGGACTGGCAACCGCCATCACCGAGCTGTTCAGCGAGTCCGGTCCCGTTGCGTTGCGGATCAACGTGATGAGCTTCGGCTTCAAGTACGGCCTGCCCGTGGACGCCAACTACGTGGCCGACGTCCGGTTCATTCCCAACCCGCACTGGGTGCCGCAGCTGCGCCCGCACACCGGCCTGGACAAGGACGTCAGCGACTACGTCCTCGAGGCCGAGGGGGTCAAGAGCTTCGTAGACCGCTACGTGATGGCGCTGGAACCGGTGCTGGACGGCTACCGCAGGGAGAATAAGCACTACGCCACCATTGCTGTCGGCTGCACCGGCGGCAAGCACCGCTCCGTGGCCGTGGCCATGGAAATTTCGAAGAAGCTGGCGCAGTTCCCACGGGTCACCGTGACCACCACGCATCGGGACCTGGGCCGGGAATAATGGGGCTGTTTACGGGAGCCCTGCCCCTGGTGCCGGCGCCGGCCGGCGGTTTCGGCGGCCAGCAGGACAAGGGCCCCAATGTCGTTGCGCTTGGCGGCGGCCACGGCCTGTCGGCCTCCCTGTCGGCGCTGCGCCTGCTCACCTCGGAGCTCACGGCGATCGTCACGGTAGCGGACGACGGCGGCTCTTCCGGGCGCTTGCGGGAAGAGTACGGCGTCCTCCCGCCGGGGGATCTCCGGATGGCACTTTCCGCCCTGTGCGATGACACGGACTGGGGCCGCACCTGGCGGGACGTCATGCAGCACCGGTTCCAGCCGGGCAAGGGCCCGGGCGGATCGCTGGACGAGCACGCCATGGGAAATCTGCTGATCGTTACGCTCTGGGAGCTGCTGGGCGACGCGGTGGGCGGGCTCAAGTGGGCCGGCGCGCTGCTGGGAGCCCGCGGCCAGGTCCTGCCGATGTCCACGGTGCCCCTGACCATCGAGGGAGAGGTGCGCGCCACCGGCCCGGACGGCAGCTCCGTCCTGCAGACGGTGCGCGGCCAGGCAAAGTGTGCGGTGGCCGGATCGCTGGAGCACGTCAGGCTGCTGCCCGAGGATGCGCCGGCCTGCGTCGAGGCGCTGAGCGCCATTGAACTGGCGGACTGGGTCATCCTGGGCCCGGGGTCCTGGTACACCTCGGTCCTGCCGCACCTGTTGCTGCCAGAAATGCGCGAGGCGCTCTGCAGCACACCGGCCAAAAGGTGCCTCACCATGAACCTGGCCACGGACACCAAGGAAACCATGGGCATGTCCGCTGCGGACCACCTGCACGCGCTCCGCCGCTACGCCCCCGGCTTCGGAGTGGACGTGGTGCTGGCCGATCCGGCCTCCGTGCCGGACCGGCTGGAGTTCGAAAGGGCCGCGGGGATGATCGGTGCGGAGGTTGTCTTGGGTAAAGTAGGGGCGTCGGGTCGCCGGCCCGTCCATGACCCCCTGCGTCTGGCAACGGCGTACCAGGACATATTCGGGAACAGTTAGGAAGGTGCCATGGCACTGACAGCATCAGTCAAGGAAGAACTGTCCCGGCTGGACATCAAGAAATCCTCCGTCCGCAAGGCCGAGGTCTCGGCCATGCTCCGGTTCGCCGGCGGCCTCCACATCATCTCCGGCCGAATCGTCATCGAGGCGGAAGTGGACCTGGCGTCCACCGCGCGCCGGCTCCGCGCCGCCATTGCCGAGGTCTACGGGCATCAGAGCGAAATCATCGTGGTTTCGGCCGGGGGCCTGCGCCGCGCCAGCCGGTACGTGGTTCGGGTGGTGCGCGACGGTGAAGCGCTGGCGCGGCAGACCGGCCTGCTTGACGGCAGGGGACGCCCCGTCCGGGGGCTGCCCTCCGCCGTCGTCAACGGATCGGCGGCGGACGCCGAAGCAGTGTGGCGCGGCGCCTTCCTGGCGCACGGCTCGCTCACGGAGCCCGGCCGCTCGTCCTCGCTTGAGGTCACCTGCCCCGGTCCGGAGTCGGCGCTTGCCCTGGTGGGTGCTGCCCGCCGGCTGGACATCCAGGCCAAGGCCCGCGAGGTCAGGGGAGTGGACCGCGTGGTCATCCGCGACGGGGACACCATTGCCGCCCTGCTGACCCGGATGGGCGCCCACGACGCGCTGATGGTCTGGGAGGAACGCCGTATGCGTAAGGAGGTCCGCGCCACGGCCAACCGGCTGGCGAATTTCGACGACGCCAACCTCCGCCGCTCCGCCCAGGCAGCCGTCGCGGCGGGAGCACGCGTGGAGCGGGCGCTGGAAATCCTCGGCGACGACGTCCCTGACCACCTGAAGTACGCCGGTGAACTGCGCGTGGCACACAAACAGGCCAGCCTGGACGAATTGGGCCGCCTGGCGGACCCCGTGATGACCAAGGACGCCATCGCCGGAAGGATCCGGCGCCTGCTGGCCATGGCGGACAAACGCGCCGTTGACCTCGGGATTCCCGGCACGGATGCCAATGTGACGCCCGAAATGCTGGACGAGTAGCGGGCCCATAGAATCGAAATAATTCCGGGCGCCTGACGTCCGGATGCACAATCCGAGAGAGACCAACCGGACCGAGAGGTCCACGATATTGGAGGATTTTGTGACCGAGTACGTTTTGCCCGAACTCAGCTACGACTACGCCGCCCTTGAACCGCACATCTCCGCGCGGATCATGGAGCTGCACCACAGCAAGCACCACGCCGCCTACGTCACCGGCGCCAACAACGCCCTGGCCCAGCTGGCCGAAGCGCGCGAGAAGGGCGACTTTGCCAACATCAACCGCCTGTCGAAGGACCTCGCCTTCCACACCGGCGGCCACGTGAACCACTCCGTGTTCTGGAACAACCTCTCCCCGGACGGCGGCGACAAGCCCGAAGGTGAGCTGGCGGCGGCCATCGACGATGCGTTCGGCTCCTTCGACGCCTTCCGTGCCCAGTTCTCCGCTGCGGCCCTCGGCCTGCAGGGTTCCGGGTGGGGCTTCCTGGCCTACGAGCCCATCGGCGGCAACCTCGTCATCGAACAGCTTTACGACCAGCAGGGCAACGTGGCGCTCGGCACGACGCCGCTGCTCATGCTGGACATGTGGGAGCACGCCTTCTACCTGGACTACGTGAACGTCAAGGCTGACTACGTCAAGGCATTCTGGAACATCGTCAACTGGGCAGATGTCGCCAAGCGCTTCGAGGCAGCACGCACCAACGCCACGGGACTGATCACCCTTCCGTAGTGACACCGGCGACACCAGCGTGTAACAAACTTCACATTCGGACTTAAAACAGCCGCGATGTGGACCGTCCGCCCCCGCAGTTGCGGGGGCGGACCCAGTTAAACGTAAGATGGGTCACGGAAGGCGGTCAGCCTTCAGCAATGAGGCTGGTCGTCCTCCGGTATGTAAATTATCTCTGCCCAATGGCGTGCGGGATCTGTTAGTAGGCTTCATCGCCCGCTCAACTAGTAGTGCTTTTCGAAAGCACCAAGGAGACTGAAAAAGTGACGACCCGTATTGGTATCAACGGCTTTGGCCGCATTGGCCGCAACTACTTCCGCGCAGCACTCGCACAGGGCGCGGACCTCGAGATCGTTGCCGTCAACGACCTCACCAGCCCCGAAGCCCTCGCGCACCTCTTCAAGTACGACTCCGTGGGCGGCCGCCTGAAGGAAACCATCGAGGTCAAGGACGGCAACATCGTCGTCAACGGCAACGTCGTCAAGGTCCTGGCCGAGCGCGACCCCGCCAACCTGCCCTGGGGCGAGCTGGGCGTGGACATCGTCATCGAATCCACCGGCTTCTTCACCAAGGCCGCGGCTGCACAGAAGCACATCGACGCCGGCGCCAAGAAGGTCCTCATCTCCGCACCCGCATCGGATGAAGACATCACGATCGTCATGGGCGTGAACCACAACCTCTATGACAACGCAACGCACCACATCATCTCCAACGCCTCCTGCACCACCAACTGCCTCGGCCCGCTGGCCAAGGTGGTCAACGACGAGTTCGGCATCGAGCGTGGCCTGATGACCACCGTTCACGCCTACACCGCAGACCAGAACCTCCAGGACGGCCCGCACAACGACCTGCGCCGCGCCCGCGCCGCAGCCATCAACATGGTCCCCACTTCCACCGGCGCAGCCAAGGCCATCGGCCTGGTCCTGCCCGAACTGAAGGGCAAGCTGGACGGCTACGCCATCCGCGTTCCCGTTCCCACCGGCTCCGCCACGGACCTCACGGTCACCGTGTCCCGCGAGACCACCGTTGAGGAAGTCAACGCCGCGCTGAAGCGCGCCGCGGAGTCCGAGGAACTGCAGGGCTTCCTGACCTACACGGACGAGCCGATCGTTTCCTCGGACATCGTGGGCGACCCCGCGTCCTCCATCTTCGACGCCGGCCTCACCAAGGTAATCGGCAACCAGGTCAAGGTTGTTTCCTGGTATGACAACGAATGGGGTTACTCGAACCGGCTCGTTGACCTCACGGAGCTTGTCGCATCCAAGCTGGGCTAGGGTTAGACACATGACATCTCACACCCTCAACGAACTACTCGCTGAAGGTGTCCGCGGGCGGTACATTCTGGTTCGAAGTGACCTTAATGTGCCGCTCGACGGCTCTACAGTCACTGACGACGGCCGCATCAAGGCCTCCCTTCCAGTGCTGTCAAAGCTCACGGACGCCGGTGCCCGCGTGCTGGTAACAGCCCACCTCGGCCGCCCCAAGGGTGCGCCGGACGAAAAGTTCTCGCTCAAGCCTGCCGTGGCCCGGCTGGCCGAACTGGCCGGCTTCAAGGTCACCCTCGCCGGTGACACGGTGGGCAGCTCAGCCCGCGAAGCCGCAGCAAGGCTGCAGGACGGCGAAGCCCTCGTGCTGGAAAACGTGCGCTTTGACGCCCGCGAAACCAGCAAGGATGACGCCGAGCGGGGTGCCTTTGCCGACGAGCTGGTAGCGCTCACCGGTGACAACGGCGCCTTCGTGGACGACGCGTTCGGTGCCGTCCACCGCAAGCACGCATCCGTGTACGACGTCGCCACCCGCCTTCCGTCGTACCTGGGCGACCTGGTACACACCGAAGTCGAGGTCCTGCGCAAGCTCACCGCCGACTCCCGGCGCCCCTATGTCGTGGTGCTGGGCGGTTCGAAGGTTTCTGACAAGCTGGCCGTCATCGACAACCTGATCGGCAAGGCGGACACTATCCTGGTGGGCGGCGGCATGCTGTTCACGTTCCTGGCGGCTGCCGGCCACAAGGTTGCCGGCAGCCTGCTCGAGGAAGACCAGATCGCCGTGGTCCAGGACTACCTGAAGCGCGCAGCCGACGCCGGCACGGAGTTCGTCGTGCCTACGGACGTGGTGGTGGCAGAGAAGTTCGCCGCCGACGCCGCGCATGAAACGGTCGCCGCGGACGCCATCGAGTCCAGCAGCTTCGGAGCCAACGGAATCGGCCTTGATATCGGACCGGATTCCGCGGCCTCCTTCGCGGAGCGGATCAAGGGCGCCAAGACCGTGTTCTGGAACGGACCCATGGGTGTCTTCGAATTCGAGGCCTTCGCCCACGGGACCCGGGCCATTGCCCAGGCCCTGACCGAAACCGGCGCGTTCACGGTGGTTGGCGGCGGCGACTCCGCAGCGGCCGTCCGTACCCTCGGCTTCGCCGATGACCAGTTCGGCCACATCTCCACCGGAGGCGGGGCAAGCCTGGAATACCTTGAAGGCAAGGAACTGCCGGGACTGAGCGTCCTCGACCGCTAACGGACGTCCGGTAACAGTCCGCCCGGCACACGATGCCGGGAGTGCATCACCTTTCGGCCGGCCGGTTGCCTCGGCAGCCGGCCGGCCGGTCCCATACCCAAGACATTTACGGAGCAAACGTGACTACGTCAACCAACGGCGCCTTCGACCGCAAGCCCTTCATCGCGGGCAACTGGAAAATGAACATGGACCACGTCCAGGGCATCACGCTGCTGCAGAAGCTCGCATGGACCCTCTCGGACGCCAAGCACGACTACGGCCGGGTTGAGGTGGCTGTCTTCCCGCCGTTCACAGATCTTCGCGGCGTACAGACCCTGGTTCAAGGCGACGACCTGGACATCGCCTACGGCGGCCAGGACCTGTCCCAGTTCGACTCCGGCGCCTACACCGGCGACATCTCCGGCCAGTTCCTTGCAAAGCTCGGCTGCAGCTACGTGCTGGTTGGCCACAGCGAACGCCGCACCATCCACCAGGAGACGGACGAGGTCCTCAACGCCAAGGTAAAGGCGGCCTTCCGCCACGGCGTTACGCCGGTGCTCTGCCTCGGTGAGGGCCTGGAGATCCGCCAGGCAGGCACCCACGTGCAGCACACCCTGGACCAGCTCCGTGCCGGCGTCGAGGGACTCACCAACGACCAGGCCGCCGAACTCGTCGTCGCCTACGAGCCCGTCTGGGCCATTGGCACCGGAGAGGTGGCAGGGCCGGAGGACGCCCAGGAGATGTGCCAAGCCATCCGCGCCGAGCTTGATTCCACCTTCGGCCCCGACGTGGCAGCCAGGACGCGGCTGCTGTACGGCGGTTCGGTCAAGGCTGCCAACGCTGCCGCCATCCTCCGTGAGCGCGACGTGGACGGACTGCTCGTGGGCGGCGCCAGCCTGGACCCGGCCGAGTTTGCTAATATTGTCAGGTTCGAGAGCCACCTGGTCACGGACTAGTCCGGACCCGGTAAACGCTCCCGCATCCCAACTCCTGAAAGGCCGTCGTGGACGTTCTTCAAGTCATCCTCCAGATCCTCCTGGGCATCACCAGCCTCCTGCTGACGCTGCTCATCCTCCTGCACAAGGGACGGGGCGGGGGACTCTCGGATATGTTCGGCGGCGGCATGAGCTCCGGACTGAGCTCCTCCGGAGTGGCCGAGCGCAACCTGAACAGGTTCACCGTCATCCTTGGCGTCACCTGGGGCCTCGTTATCATCGCGCTCGGCCTGATGATGCGGTTCGCGGGAGCAGGCGACTCCTGATCCCGCACTGCACCGCACACTAACCGCACGGCTCTGCCGCCGTGCGGCGAAGCCAACTAAACTGTGGCTGTCGGATACCGACAGCCACAGTTTTGTTTAACGAGGCAGGAGAACCCGATGCTGCATCCGTCTTCCGGTTTCCGTGGTACCAGGGCCGGCGTTACCGAAGGCACAGGGTCGAGCCTGGAGAACGGGGACCCCGGCAAGTCCGTCCCGAGGATGCGTGTAACCTACACGTGCGCCAGCGGACATCTCACCCAGCCGGTATTCTGCGAACTTCCGGAGGACCAGATCCCGGCGGAGTGGGAATGCCGCCGGTGCGGGGGGCCGGCCACCAGAGACGGGCTGCCGCCGGACGCTCACGCTACATCCGAAGAAGGCTACAAGACCCACCTGGAATACGTTAAGGAACGGCGCTCCGGCGAGGACGCCGAAGCTGTCCTGGCCGGAGCGCTGGAGAGGCTACGCGCCCGCGGCGTCCTTCCGGACGAGCTGCTGCGGGACACGTGAGGCAGCATTCTCGTCGATAAGCCACAGCGTCCGGGACGTGCCGCGTGGCCCTGCTGCCGGCACCTGGACGGGATTGGCCCCGGCAAGGGCGAGCCCCACGGCGCCGGCCTTGTCTTCGCCGGCCACCACCATCCATACTTCGGCAGCGGTGTTGATGGTGGGCAGCGTCAGCGATACGCGAAGCGGCGGCGGCTTGGGGGAGTTGCGAACCCCCACTACCGTGAGTTCCTTTTCGCGGATGCCTGCCTGCTCCGGGAAGAGCGAGGCGACGTGCGCGTCCGGACCCACGCCCAGCAGGACAACGTCCAGCCTTGGCAGGCTCCCAGGGTTCTCAGGCCTGTCGTCCGACATGTCCGCAGCGTGCTCGGCGGCGGCTGCGTCCCGAAGTTGCCGGGCGTAGTCCTCGGCAGCTTCCTCGGGGGTGGCAAAGTCGTCCGACGATCCCGGCTGATGCACGCGGTCCGGGTCCACCGGAATGTGGGACAGCAGGGCGTCAAAGGCCTGCCTGGTGTTGCGGTCGGCGTCGTCGGCCGCGACGAACCGCTCGTCGCCCCACCAGAAGTTGACCTTGGCCCAGTCCACGGCAGGAGCGGCCGGGGAATCGGCAACAGCCTTCAGCGTGCCGATGCCGACAGTGCCCCCGGTCAGGACCACGGTGGCTTCACCGTGTTTGTCCTGCACGTCGACAAGCTTGGTGATCAGGCGGGCCGCGATGGCCGCCATCAGTACGGACGAATCAGGGTGGATGCTTACTCGTGGCTCAACGCTCACTGGGTCGGACGCTCCTTAGATTGGTACGTGGCAGTCCAATAGTAATCACTTCGCCGAACACTTCGTCCGGGTCGAGCCGGCGGAGTTCCTCCGCAAGGCAGTCGCGGAGGCTCCGGCGCGGCAGCGAGATCCGCTGTGCGGGCTGGCCTGGCTGGGTCAGCTCCGCCACGGACAGGCCCGGGCGGAAGAGCTGGACGTCGCCGCCGGGACGGGTGAGCCGCACCCGGCGGATGCCCGTCCCCGCCGGATCCGCCACGATGGTGACGGGTGCCTCCAGGGTCAGGGTGAGCCACGCGGCCAGCAGGATGGTGCTCGGCGAATCCGAGGCGCCTTCGACCGCCACGGCGGTCACGGGGGAGGGATCCGCCTGGTCCAGGACGGCGGCCAGCTGGATCCGCCAGTTGGTCAGGCGCGTCCAGGCGAGGTCCGTGTCCCCGGCCTTATAGGTGCTCCGGATGTTTTCCAGCGCCGCGTACGGATCCGCCTCGTTGGCCGAATCGGTGATGCGGCGGTGGGCGATCCGGCCGATGGAGGTCTCGCACGCGTTTTCCGGTGCGCCGTGCGGCCACCAGGCCACGATCGGTGCGTCGGGCAGGAGCAGTGCCGCTACCAGGGACTCGCTCTCGTGGGCGAGTTCGCCATAGCCGCGGAGGACGATGACCTCGGAGGCTCCGGCGTCGCCGCCGACACGGATCTGCGCGTCGAGGCGGTCCGCGTGCTCCTTGCCGGCATCGGCGAGGACGATGATGCGGCAGGGGTGCTCCCGGCTGGCCTCGTTGGCGGCCTCGATGGCGTCTTCCTCCTGGCCTGACTTGGTGACCACCACCAGGGTCAGGACCCGGCCCAGGGCGATCACGCCGCCCTGCTCGCGCAGGGCCATGATCTTCTTGGAAACCTTTGAGGTGGTGGTGTCCGGCAGGTCTACAATCATGGCCTTCTCCAGGTTCGTCCGTCGCGTGCCAGCAGTTCGTCAGCCGATGGCGGTCCCCAGCTGCCGGGCGCATACGGCTCGGGCTGTTCGTTCAGCTCCGCCCAGTACTCCTCGAACGGGTCGAGGATCTTCCAGGACAGTTCCACTTCCTCATGCCGCGGGAACAGCGGCGGTTCGCCCAGCAGCACGTCCAGGATGAGCCGCTCATACGCTTCGGGGCTGGACTCGGTGAAGGAGTGGCCGTAGCCGAAGTCCATGGTCACGTCGCGGACTTCCATCTGCGTGCCGGGCACCTTGGACCCGAAACGGATGGTCACGCCCTCGTCGGGCTGGACGCGGATCACCACCGCGTTCTGGCCGAAGTCGTCCTCGCTGTGGTCGCGGAAGAGCAGGTTGGGGGCGCGCTTGAACACTACGGCGATCTCGGTGACGCGGCGGCCCAGGCGCTTACCGGCGCGAAGGTAGAACGGCACACCCGCCCAGCGGCGGGTATGGATGTCCACCCGGATCGCGGCGAAAGTCTCGGTGGTGGAATCTGCCGGGATGCCGTCCTCCTCCAGATAGCCCTGGACCTGCTCGCCGCCCTGCCAGCCGCCGGTGAACTGGCCGCGGGCCGAATGCGCGGAAAGGTCATCCGGAAGCTTGACGGCGGCCAGAACCTTTTCTTTTTCGGCGCGCAGGTCATCGGCGTTAAAGGAAATAGGCTCCTCCATCGCGGTCAGGGCGAGCAGCTGCAGCAGGTGGTTCTGGATGACGTCGCGGGCCGCGCCCACGCCGTCGTAATAGCCCGCCCGGCCGCCGGTGCCGATGTCCTCGGCCATGGTGATCTGGACGTGGTCCACGTAGTTGGCATTCCACAGCGGCTCGAACAGCTGGTTCGCAAAGCGCAGGGCCAGGATGTTCTGGACCGTTTCCTTGCCCAGGTAGTGGTCGATCCGGAACACCGCATCCGGCGGAAACACGGATTCGACGATGTCATTCAGCTGCCGGGCCGACTCAAGGTCGTGCCCGAACGGCTTCTCGATGACCACACGGCGCCACTTGTCGCCGTCGGCCTGCGCCAGGCCGTGCTTGGACAGCTGGCGGCAGACCTGCTCGAACGCCTTCGGCGGGATGGACAGGTAGAAGGCATGGTTCCCGCGGGTACCGCGCACCGAATCCAGTTCATCGATGACGTTCCCCAACCGCTCAAAGGCATCATCGTCGTCGAACTCGCCCTGCACAAAGCGGATGCCCTCAGACAGCTGGTTCCAGACCGCCTCGTCAAACGGGGTCCGCGCGTAGGCCTCCACGGAAGTCCTCACCTGGCCCGCGAAGTCCTCGTCGCTCCAGTCCCGCCGGCCGAAGCCCACCAGCGCGAAGCTGGGCGGCAACAGGCCACGGTTGGCCAGGTCATACACCGCGGGCATGAGCTTCTTGCGGGCAAGGTCACCGGTGACGCCGAAGAGCACCAGCGAGGACGGACCGGCAATCCGGTTCAAACGGCGGTCCCGCGGATCCCGGAGCGGATTCCGCAGCGGTTTCCCGGGACGCGCCCCGGTTGTTCTGCCGTATTCAGTTTCTGGCATGGTTCCTTCGGTGCCTTAGCTTTCGGTAGCGGATGCCCGTGCGGTGAGGGCAAGGATGATGTCCTGCAACTGTGCCACACCTGCGGCGCGGTCCGTGAGGTGCAGGCGCAGGACGGGCCTGCCGTGCTGCTCCAGGACCTGGGCGTCACCGGCCGCCTGGGCTGCGATCAGTTCACCGAAGGTGAACGGCCGGTCCGGAATTGCGAGGTCCTCAGCGGCCTGGGCCGTCACCTGGAGGAACACACCCACGGCCGGCCCGCCCTTGTGGAACTGCCCGGTGGAATGCAGGAACCTCGGGCCCCAGCCGAACGTCACGGGGCGCCCCGTCACGGCGGCCAGGCCGTCGCGGATGCCCTCAAGTGGAGCGAAGGCCAGCCGGTCGAAGTAGGCCTGGACGCTGAGGTAGCTCTCGTTGTCCAGCGTGCCCAGGAGGGCGGTGACCGCCCCTTCGGCGGTGGCGGCGTCACCCAGCCAGTCGCCGCCGCGCACCTCGATGGCGCCGTCCACGAACGCGGCCGGGGTGGGCTCAGGCTGCGCGTCCAACAGGCCGCGCGCGGCAACCTTGGCCGCCTCGACGTCGGGCTGGTCGAAGGGGTTGATCCCCAGCAGCCGGCCCGCCACGGCGGTGGCGAACTCCCACACCATCATCTGCGTTGGCAGCCCGCCGGCGATTGCCACCTGGTTTTCGCCGGGTTCGACGTCGGCGTCCGCGGCTACCAGCCGCACCACCAGGACGTCGGGGGCGCCTGCGCCCACCTCGGGGGAGGCGGGACCGGCAACCACCGGGAGGACTCCGGTCCCCAGCTTGCCGGTGGATTCCGCGATGAGCTGTTCCGCCCAGTCGGCGAAGCCCACGATGCCGGAACCGTCTTCGGCAATAACGATCTTGTCCCGCAGCGGGCTGGTGCCGCCGAGGACCGCACCCAGGGCGAGGCCGATGTTTTCCGGGGCGTCCTCGTTGAGGATTTCCGCGGCCTCCTCGGCCTCGTCCAGGAACGCTTGGATGTCCACGCCGGCCAGGCCGGATGGAACCAGTCCAAAGGCAGTGAGGGCGGAGTAGCGCCCGCCGACGTTCGGGTCCGCGTTGAACACGGCACGGTAGCCCGCTTCACGCGATGCCTTGTCCAGCGGGGAACCGGGATCCGTCACGATGATGATGCGGCTCCTGGCATCGATCCCGGCTTCGTTGAACGCGTGCTCGAAGATCCTGCGCTGCGAGTCGGTTTCCAGGGTTGAACCGGACTTGGACGAGACCACGACGGCGGTCTGTTCCAGCCGGTCCGCCAGGGCAGCACGGACCTGGTCCGGGTCCGTGCTGTCCAGCACAGTCAGCTCAACGCCCGCCGTGCCGGCGATCACTTCCGGGGCGAGCGAGGAGCCGCCCATGCCGCAGAGGACGATGCGCGTGATTCCCTCCGCCCGCAGGTCGTCGCGGAGTTCCAGGATCTGCGGCACCAACGGCTGCGAGACGGTGGCCGCATCCACCCAGCCGAGCCGGATCGCGGACTCCGCTTCGGCGTCGGGCCCCCACAGGGTGTGGTCCTTGGCGAAGATCCGTGTGGCTACACGGTCCGCCACCAAAGCGGGAAGGTGCTGTTCAACGGCCCTCTGGGCGGCGCCGGTGGCGTCGTAGCTGAGAGTGCTCATAGGGGCTAGGAGGCCTTCCGTGCAGCGGCGAGGGCGCCTTCGACGTCGGCCAGGAGTTCCTTCCAGCTGGCCACGAACTTATCCAGGCCTTCGGATTCCAGGATGGCGACGACGTCGTTGTAGGAGACGCCGAGTTTCTCGAGGGCATCGAGGGTGGCGTTTGCTTCCGCGTAGGTGCCGGTGATGGTGTCGCCCGTGACGACGCCGTGGTCGAAAGTCGCGTCCAGGGTCTTCTCAGGCATGGTGTTGACCACGCCGGCGGCAACCAGTCCGGTCACGTAGAGGGTGTCGGGGTAGGCCGGGTCCTTGACGCCGGTAGAAGCCCACAGCGGCCGCTGGGGGCGTGCGCCCGCTTCGGCGAGCAGTGCCCAGCGCTCCGTGGCGAAGAGCTCCTCGTAGACCTGGTAGGCCAGGCGGGCGTTCGCGACGCCGGCCTTGCCCTTGAGTGCCTTGGCTTCCTCGGTGCCGATGGCGTCGAGGCGCTTGTCGATCTCGGTGTCCACGCGGGATACGAAGAAGGACGCCACGGAGTGGATCTTCGACAGGTCGTGGCCGTTTCCCCGGGCCTGCTCCAGGCCGGACTGGAAGGCGTTGATGACGGCGCGGTACCGCTCGAGGGAGAAGATCAGCGTCACGTTGACGCTGATGCCTTCGGCGAGGGTGGCCGTGATGGCTTCCAGGCCCTCTAGGGTGGCGGGGATCTTGATCAGGACGTTGTCCTTGTTGACCTTCTTGTAGAGGTGTTTGGCCTCGGCGATGGTTCCGGCGGTGTCCCAGGCGAGGCGGGGGTCCACCTCGATGGAGACGCGGCCGTCCACGCCGTTCGTGGCTGCGGCTACCGGGGCGAACAGGTCGCAGGCATCGGCCACGTCCGTGGTGGTGATTTCGAAGATGGTCTCTTCGATGGAAGCGCCTGCTGCGGCCTGCGCCGCGATGGTGGCGTCGTAGTCCGTGCCGGCCGTGATGGCGGCGTGGAAGATGGACGGGTTGGTGGTCACGCCGACCACGTTCTTCTCCTCGATGAGCTTGCGGAGCGTGCCCGTTTCGAGGCGGCCGCGGGAGAGGTCATCGAGCCAGATGGAAACGCCGGCGTCGGACAGCTGCTGGGTGGGAGTAGTCATGTTCTTGTCTCCTGGAGATCGGGTTAGGCCTGGAGGCCTGCGAGGGAGTCCTTGGCGGCGGCGGCCACGGCCTCGGCCGTGATGCCGAACTCCTGGAAGAGCCGCTTGTAGTCGGCGGAGGCGCCGTAGTGTTCCAGGCTGATGGAGCGGCCGGCGTCGCCGACGAATTCCCTCCAGCCCAGGGCCAGACCGGCCTCGACGGACACGCGCGCCTTGACGGCGGCCGGGAGGACGGATTCGCGGTAGGCGGCGTCCTGCTTGTTGAACCACTCGACGCAGGGCATGGAGACCACGCGGGTGGCGATGCCTTCGGCCTGCAGCGTTTCGCGGGCCCGGACAGCCAGCTGCACCTCGGAACCGGTGGCGATCAGGATGGCATCGGCCGGCACGGTGGCGCCGTCCTTCGACGCCTCGGCCAGGACGTAGCCGCCCTTCGCCACACCTGCGGTGGAAGCGAAGGTGTCGCCGTCGGCGTCGCCCGTTCCGCGTTCCCAGGTGGGGATGTTCTGCCGGGTGAGCACGATGCCGGCCGGGTTGCTGTGGTTCTCCAGCATGGTCTTCCATGCGGCGGCCACCTCGTTGGCGTCGCCGGGGCGGACCACGTCCAGGCCGACGATGGCGCGCAGCGAGGCGAGCTGCTCTACGGGTTGGTGGGTGGGGCCATCTTCGCCGAGGCCGATCGAGTCGTGGGTCCACACGTAGAGGGACGGGACGCCCATCAGGGCGCCGAGGCGGATGGCCGGGCGCTGGTAGTCGGAGAAGATCAGGAACGTGCCGGAGAACGCGCGGGTCCGGCCGTGGAGGCTGATGCCGTTCACGATCGAGGCGGCTGCGTGCTCGCGGATGCCGAAGTGCAGGACGCGGCCGTACGGGTTACCGGACCAGGCATCGGTCTGCTTGGAGGCGGGGACGAACGACGGCGAACCTTCGATCGTGGTGTTGTTGGACTCGGCGAGGTCGGCTGAGCCGCCCCACAGTTCCGGCATGACCGGGCCGAGTGCGTTCAGCACTTTGCCTGACGCGGCGCGGGTGGAGACGTCCTTGCCGGCGGGGAACACAGGCAGGGCCCCGTCGATGCCGGCGGGCAACTCCTTGGCTTCGATCCGCTGCAGGAGTTCGGCGCCTTCGGGGTTCGCCGCCTGCCATGCGTTGAAGGACTCTTCCCATTCCTTGCGGGCAGCGGCACCGCGCTCCACGACGGAGCGGGCGTGGGCCAGGACTTCCTGGTCCACCTCGAAGGATTTCGCCGGGTCGAAGCCCAGGACCTCCTTCAGCGCGGCCACTTCCTCGGCGCCAAGGGCGGAACCGTGGATCTTGCCGGTGTTCTGCTTCTTCGGCGCCGGGTAGCCGATGATGGTGCGCAGGGAAACGATGGACGGCTTGCTGGTCTCCGCCTTCGCGGCCAGCAGGGCCGAGTACAGCTCCTGTACGTCTTCGACGTACTCGCCGGTCTTGGTCCAGTCCACGCGCTGGACGTGCCAGCCGTAAGCTTCGTAGCGCTTGAGGACATCTTCGGTGAAAGCGATGTCGGTGTCGTCCTCGATGGAGATGTGGTTCTCGTCGTAAACGACAACAAGGTTGCCCAGCTCCTGGTGGCCGGCCAGCGAGGAAGCCTCAGCCGTGACGCCTTCCTGGAGGTCGCCGTCGGATGCTATGACCCAGATGGTGTGGTCGAACGGGCTGGTGCCGGGAGCGGCGTCGGCGTCGAACAGGCCGCGCTGGCGGCGCTGGGAGTACGCGAAGCCCACCGAGGAGGCCAGGCCCTGGCCCAGGGGGCCGGTGGTGATTTCCACGCCCGCCGTGTGCTTGTATTCGGGGTGGCCGGGCGTGAGCGAACCCCAGGTGCGCAGCGACTCGAGGTCCTTCAGTTCCAGTCCGTAGCCGGAAAGGAACAGCTGGATGTACAGCGTCAGCGACGTGTGGCCGGGGGAGAGGATGAACCGGTCACGGCCGATCCACTCGGGGTTCCGGGGGTCGTGGCGCATCAGCTTCTGGAAGAGCAGGTACGCGGCCGGAGCGAGGCTCATTGCCGTGCCGGGGTGGCCGTTGCCCACCTTCTCTACGGCATCGGCAGCGAGGACGCGGACGGTGTCCACGGCGCGCTGGTCCAAGGTGGTCCATGACAGTTCTTGCTCTTCCAAATGTGGCACGAAAACCGGGCCCCTCTCTGTGCTGATGGCAGGCGGCACACCGGGTCCGTGTGAAGGCACGTTGCATGGCGCCTGCTGCGGTGTGTACCAGCCGTTCACCATCGAAACGTTGATCTATCACTCAGCCACCGGCCAGCCCGGGACGCGCTTTAAAGCTGTTCCCGGCTGCGTGCTGATCTGGTGACAGCTTAGCTCTATTCCACCTTGTGGGCCGCGCAAATCTCACGTTCTGGACGCAATTTCCCCTTTTGTGAATGAGGTTTAAGTGCGGCTGAGTTAATCTGCTCGAAACGCTGCGCGCACGATCACCAGAGGCTATCGGCGGGCGGCCGGAAGGGTGCCGGCGCGGTATGATATTTGGAGGCCTCCGCCGGAACGCGCGCCTTTCTCAGGCGCCACGGCATTTCCCTATGCCGCACAGAACTGCCACACAGAACGGGTGACTGCCACCGTGAGCACAACAGATACGCCGCTAAACGCTTCCCGGGCACCACGTGCCGGGTTTGCACGTAAGGCAAAGGCGTATCTCGCCCTCACCAAGCCGCGCGTCATCGAACTCCTCTTGGTCAGCACCCTGCCCACCATGATCTACGCGGAGCGGGGCTTTCCGTCCATCGGCCTGATCCTGGCCACCCTGGTGGGCGGCGCCTTCGCCGCGGGCAGTGCCGGAGCGTTCAACTGCTATATCGACCGGGACATCGATAAACTGATGCACCGCACCGAGAACCGCCCGCTGGTGACCGGCGAGGTCACACCCCGCGAAGCGCTGGTGTTTTCCTGGCTGCTGGGAGCGGCTGCCATCATCATCCTGTGGTTCGGGGCAAACCCGCTGTCCGCATGGCTCGGCCTCGGTGCGATCTTCTTCTACGTGGTCATCTACACGATCATCCTCAAGCGCCGCACCGCACAGAACATCGTCTGGGGCGGCGCGGCCGGCTGCTTCCCGGTGCTCATCGCCTGGGCGGCCGTCACCAACTCGGTGGAATGGCCCGCCATCATCCTGTTCATGGTCATTTTCCTGTGGACCCCGCCGCACTACTGGCCCCTGTCCATGCGGTACGGCGAGGACTATCGAAACGCCAAGGTGCCCATGCTTGGCGCCATTGCCGGCGCGAAGGTGGTCTCCGTGCAAGTAGTGCTCTACGCCTGGGCCATGGTGGCGTGCTCGCTGCTCATGGTTCCCGCCGGGGGCGCCGGCTGGGTCTACACCGTCACCGCCGTGCTGGCAGGCGCCTGGTTCCTCTACGAATCCCATGCCCTGTACAACCGCGCACAGCGCGAGGACATCCCGGACAAGCGCGCAATGAAGGTCTTCCACGGCTCCATCAGCTATCTGACACTGCTGTTCCTGGCGCTGGCCGTGGATCCGTTCGTCGGCCCCGCTGTGATGGCCGGCTGACCCTCTCTCACTTAATGCGGGCCCTGCGTCGCCCCTCTCTCACCTGATGCAGGCCCTGCGTCGACCCTCTCTCACCTGATGCAGGCCCTGCGTCGACCCTCTCTCACTTAATGCGTTACTTGGGCGGACCCTCTCTCACCTGATGCGTTACTTGGGCGGACCCTCTCTCACCTGATGCAGGCTTTCCACGGATCCTCTCTCAGTTAGCGTTTGCCGCAGCACCTTATCTGAGAGAGGGTTGCCCGGAAACCGGCAGGATCTGAGAGAGGGTTGCCCGGAAACGGGCAGGATCTGAGAGAGGGTTGCCCGGAAACCGGCAGGATCTGAGAGAGGGTTGCCGGCGGGAGGGGTGAGTCTGGTCAGCTCTCGCGCGGGCCTGGTCTTGGGGCCGGGGGTGTTGCGTTCCCGGATGTGGCACGGACACCTCCGATTTCGACGCGCATACGTGTTTTCGACCCGCCCATCCGCTGGCGCATCCCATATACGAGGCGCGAAACCGCACGGGCGCGTCGAAAACCAAGGTGCGCGTCGAAAACCAAGGTGCGCGTCGAAAGCCGCGGCTACTTGACCGGGCTCCAGCGGGCCAGGTCCCAGGTGTTGGTGGCCGCGGCCATCAACAGTGCGGCGCCAAGCATGTGGGTCCCCACGAGCAGAGCCGGGATGCCGTTGTAGTACTGCGTGAACCCGATGACGGCCTGCAGCACCGTGACGGCAAGGAGTCCCAGGACTGCGGCACGGAAGGGCCCGCGGATGCGGCGCATCATGACCACGGCCAGCGCCACGGCTGTTCCCGCGGTCACCAAATAGGCCGGTACTGCGTGGATGTGGGAGAACAGGTCCCAGTCGAGGCCATTGCGCGGCGCCTCAGCGTCACCGGCATGCGGCCCCGCGCCCGTCACGGCGACGCCCAGCACGACGGCAAGGGAAGCAAGAATCGCGACGGCGGCAGTCACCGGCCGCATCATTCCGGGCAGAGCGGGCAGCGCCAGCGTCTGGAACCTGCCGGTCCGGCCGAAGGCGCGGTTCACCAGCAGCGTGGCGAAGACAACCAGGGCCATGGAGACCAGGAAGTGCAGTCCAACCACCCATGGGTTCAGCCCGGTAAGAACCGTGATCCCGCCGATGATGGCCTGTGCCGGGATGCTGGCCAGCAGGCCGAGGGCCAGGAGGAACAGGTCGCGGCGTTCCTTGCGGAGATTCCACAGGTAGACGAGCATCAGGGCCGCAACGGCCGCCAGGGCGAACGTCAGGAGGCGGTTGCCGAACTCGATGAAGCCGTGGATCCCCATTTCCGGTGTGTTGACCAGGGAGGTGTCGGTGCATCGGGGCCAGGTAGGGCAGCCCAGGCCGGAGGAGGTGAGCCGGACGGCGCCTCCGGTCACGACGAGTATCGTCTGGCCCACGAGGGAAGCGACGGCAAGTCCGCGGACCCGCTTGTCAACGGTGCGGGGCAGCCGCGACACGAAGCGGCCGGCGAACTGGGGGAGGCGTGAAGCCGTACTCACGGTTATCTCAATTCCACTTGAACCAACGGATGGCTGCCGCTCCGGCCAGAACCGTCCAGAGCACCAGTATGAGGGCGGCCCCGGTATTAAGGGAGCCGCTGAGGAAAGCCTCGCGCAGGGCTTCGCCCAGGGCGCCGGACGGCAGCAGCGTGACTACGCCCGCAGCCGCCCCCGGCAGGCGCTCCGCCGGCATCATGATCCCGCCCAGCGCGGCAAGGAGTATCCACAGCAGATTGGTGATGGCGAGGGTGGCTTCGGGGCGGACGGTGCCCGCCACCAGCAGGCCCAGCGCGGTGAATGCGGCGGCTCCCAGGACCAGCAGTGCCAGGCCGGGAAGCCAGCCGGCCGCGAGCGGCCGCCAGCCGAGCGCGAACGCCACGGCGGTCACCGCCACGGTCTGCAGGACGAGCACTGCCAGTACGGAGAGCGCCTTGCCGGCCAGCAGCCCGCCGCGGCCCAGGGGAGTGGTGGACAGGAACCTCAGCACGCCGTACCGCCGGTCGAATCCGGTGGCGATGCCTTGCCCGGTGAACGCCGTGGACATGGCGCAGAGGGCCAGGATTCCCGGCACGGCGACGTCGATGCGGCTCGCGCCAAAACCGTCCAGGAATGGAGTGACAGTCAGGCCTATGAGTGCCAGCAGCGGCAGGACGAGGGCCAGGATGAGCTGTTCGCCGTTGCGGAGCATGGCCAGGGCTTCGTAGCGGCCCTGCAGCAGGATCCGGCGGCCCAGCGATGCCGGCGCGGCGGGAACGGCGGCCGGGGTGGCGGTCATCGGATGTCCTTTCCGGAGATGTCAAGGAAGACGTCTTCCAGGCTGCGGGCCTGCAGGCTCATGGCGGCGGGCATGATGTCGTGGGCTTCCCACCAGGCCGCCAGGGCGGCCAGGTGGCGGGGCGCCAAGGCTCCGGTCACGCTGTAGCTGCCGGCCCGCGGCTCGGAGATTTCGACGTCGGCCGGCAGTACGCCGGCCAGGTCCAGTCCAGGGGCTGCGTCGAACACCAGCGTCCGTACATGCTCGGCGCCTTCTTCCACCTCGGGACTGCGCTGGAGCAGTTGCTGAACGGTTCCTTCGGCAACGTTCCGCCCGCCGTCGATGATGTACACGTAGTCCGCAAGGCGCTGTGCGTCATCCATCAGGTGCGTGGTGAGGACGATGCCCATGCCGCCGTCGCGCAGTTCAGCGATGAGGTCGAAGACCAGCTGGCGGGACTGCGGGTCCAGGCCGGCGCTGGGTTCGTCAAGGAACAGCACCTCCGGCCGGCCTACCAGGGCGGCCGCCAGTGCCAGGCGCTGCCGCTGCCCGCCGGACAGGCGCCGCACGGTGGTCCGGGCGAACGCCCCGATGCCCAGCCGGTCCGCGAGCTCGTCCACGGGCCATGGACTGGCGTAAAGGCCGGCAATGTGCCGGAGCAGGGGAAGGGGACGGGCCGACGGCGGGAGCCCGCCATCCTGAAGCATCACACCGACGCGGGCGCGCAGGGCCGCCCCTGCCGAGGCCGGATCCTGGCCCAGCAGCGAGATGATGCCGCCACTGCGCCTCTGCAGGCCCTGGGCACATTCGAGGGTGGTGGTCTTGCCGGCTCCGTTAGCCCCCAGCAGGGCCGTCACCTGGCCGGGCTCGGCGTGGAGGGAGACGCCACTGACCACGCGCAGCATTTTGCCGTCCAGCGCGGCCAGCGGGCCGACGTCCTTAATCAGCCCATGGATGGACAGGACGGGGGAGATGGGGGATCGCACCCGAGTATTCTACGGGACGTAGTATTCTTCGCAGTATTGGGCGCACAGGCCGCCGGGCAGGTCAGGCCAGCCTCCCCTTACTGGAGACACGGACTAAATTACGACATGATTGTGTTGTGTATTCCATGACTACTGCTTCCGCCGTGCCCTTGGCCGGGTCGGCGGCCGACGCCGACGAGCGGACCCGGGACCGGGTCCTCTCCGCCGTCCTGGAACACGGCCCGGTCAGTGCCGCTGAGCTTGGCGAGCTTCTGGGCTTTACCCCCGCTGCCGTGCGCCGCCACCTGGACCACCTTTTCCGCGCCGGCGTCATCGAAGTCAAGCGCGTAGCCCGTGCAGGCGGCGGTGCCGGGCGCCCGGCCCGCCGGTATGTGCTCAGCTCCCAGGGCCAGTCCACCCTTGGCAATGACTACCTGGATATCGCCGCGCTGGCCCTAAAGGAACTCCAGTCGATCGGTGGGCCGGACGCGGTACGGGCATTCGCCGTCGAACGCTTCGCCGAAATGGAGGCGCGCTACGCCCCTGAGGTGGAGGCCGCAGGCCCGGAAATCGCAGACCGGGCCAAGGCGCTGGCGGCAGCCCTCAGCCGCGACAATTTCGTGGCCTCTGCTGCCTCCATCGAGGCCAAGGCGCCCCTTCCCGCAGCCCTTTCCAGCGTGCAGCTGTGCCAGGGCCACTGCCCCATCCAGCAGCTCGCCGCCCGGTTCCCCGTGTTCTGCGACGTCGAGACGGAAGTTTTCTCCCGGCTGGTGGGCGTTGACGTACGCCGCCTGTCCACGCTGGCCCGCGGCGGCCATGTCTGCACCACCCACATACCTACAGGCAGGCTGCCTGTGCGGGAGCCTGCAGGCTCCTCAGCAGTCCCCGCCCGCCTGGACGACGAATCCAACCATCAGTAAGAAAGGCCGTGATGACGGACCAACTATCAGAGAAGGCAGCCGAAAACACTGTGATCTCCGAGATTCTGGAAAAGAATCCGGAGCTCCACGGCATCGGCACCTACGAGTACGGCTGGGCCGACAAGAATGATGTCGGCGCCAATGCCCGCCGTGGGCTTGACGAAGAGGTTGTCCGCGACATTTCGGCGAAGAAGAGCGAGCCGGAGTGGATGCTGGACCTGCGCCTCAAGGGCCTGAAGTACTTTGACCGCAAGCCCATGCCCACCTGGGGTGCGGACCTGTCGGGGATCGACTTCGACAACATCAAGTACTTCGTACGCTCCACGGAAAAGCAGGCAGCCACTTGGGAAGACCTGCCCGAAGACATCCGCAACACGTACGAGAAGCTGGGCATCCCGGAAGCCGAGCGCAGCCGCCTGGTCTCCGGCGTTGCCGCGCAGTACGAATCCGAGGTGGTCTACCACCAGATCCGCGAGGACCTCGAGGCCCAGGGCGTCATCTTCCTGGACACTGATACCGCGCTGAAGGAACACCCGGAGATCTTCCAGGAGTACTTCGGCACCGTCATCCCCGTGGGCGACAACAAGTTCGCTTCGCTGAACACGGCGGTGTGGTCCGGCGGATCTTTCGTCTACGTTCCCAAGGGCGTCCACGTGGACATCCCGCTGCAGGCCTACTTCCGCATCAACACCGAGAACATGGGCCAGTTCGAGCGGACCCTGATCATCGCGGACGAAGACTCCTACGTGCACTACATCGAAGGCTGCACCGCCCCGATCTACACGTCGGACTCGCTGCACTCGGCCGTGGTGGAAATCATCGTGAAGAAGGGCGCCCGCGTCCGCTACACCACGATCCAGAACTGGTCCAACAACGTGTACAACCTGGTGACCAAGCGCGCCGTCTGCGAAGAGGGCGCCACCATGGAATGGGTCGACGGCAACATCGGCTCCAAGGTCACCATGAAGTACCCGGCCGTCTACCTGGTGG
Source organism: Pseudarthrobacter sp. NPDC092424 (assembly GCF_044754925.1). Lineage (NCBI taxonomy): Bacteria > Bacillati > Actinomycetota > Actinomycetes > Micrococcales > Micrococcaceae > Pseudarthrobacter > Pseudarthrobacter sp. NPDC092424. The sequence goes on from NZ_JBIVQC010000002.1 coordinate 322,184, forward strand.
GCGAGCACGCCAAGGGCGAGACCCTGTCCATCGCGTTCGCCGGCGAGGGCCAGCACCAGGACACCGGTTCCAAAATGGTGCACATCGCACCGAACACGAAGAGTTCCATCATTTCCAAGTCCGTGGCCCGCGGCGGCGGCCGTGCAGCCTACCGCGGCCTGGTCCAGGTCCGCGAAGGCGCCAAGCACTCGGCCAACACCGTGCGCTGCGATGCGCTGCTGGTGGACACCATCAGCCGCTCGGACACCTACCCGTACATCGACATCCGCGAGGATGACGTCGTGATGGGCCACGAGGCAACCGTTTCCCGGGTCAGCGAAGAGCAGCTCTTCTACCTGATGTCCCGCGGCATGCGCGAAGACGAGGCCATGGCGATGATCGTCCGCGGCTTCATCGAGCCCATCGCCCGTGAGCTCCCCATGGAGTACGCACTCGAGCTGAACCGCCTCATTGAACTGCAGATGGAAGGGTCCGTCGGATAACGATGACTGAAATCACTACTGAAAAGGCACGCATCGGCGCGCCTTCAGCCCAGCCGTTCATCAACGGCTTCACGGAGGAAGGCGAGAGCCTTTCGCCCATCAACGCCGCGGATGCCAAGGCGCCCCTGGCCGGAGCCTCTGCCAAGAGCCACTCCCACGGCGGCGGTGTGGGCATCCCTGACAGTTCCCGCGCCGGCCGCCTCACCTCCTACACGCTTGCAGACTTCAAGCCGCTGACCGGCATGGAGGAGGACTGGCGCTTCACCCCGCTCAAGCGCCTCCGTGGCCTGCACAGCGAAATCCTGTCCGGTACCGCCCCCGCAGTCACGGTCAGCGGTCCGGAGCAGGTACGTGTTGAAACCGTGGGCCGCGACGACCGCCGCATCGGCACGGCCGGGATCCCCGAGGACCGCGTGTCGGCCAACGCATGGGAGAACTTCGGCCAGGCCACCGTTGTCACCGTCCCGTCGGAATTCGAGGCGCTCACCGAAGTGAGCGTTGACATCGAAGGTTCCGCCGGCGAAGCCGCCGCACAGCACCTGGTGATCGTCGCGGAGAAATTCTCCAAGTCCGTCGTCGTCCTTAACCACCGCGGTTCCGCCGTGCTTTCGCAGAACGTGGAAATCGTTGTCGAGGACGGCGCAACCCTCACTGTCATCACGCTCCAGGAATGGAACGACGATGCGGTGCACGCTTCCTCCCAGCAGGCGAAGATCGGGCGCGACGCCAAGTTCAAGCACATCATGGTGAGCCTCGGAGGCGACCTGGTCCGTGTTACCCCGTCTGCCCGCTTCACTGCCCCCGGCGGCGAAGCCGAGATGTTCGGCCTGTACTTCGCCGACGCCGGCCAGCACCTGGAGCAGCGCCTGTTCGTTGACCACGCCGTGGCCAACTGCAAGTCCAACGTGCTGTACAAGGGCGCGCTTCAGGGCCGGAACGCCCACGCCGTGTGGGTTGGCGATGTCCTGATCCGCAAGGAAGCCGAAGGCACCGATACCTACGAGGCCAACCGCAACCTGCTGCTGACGGACGGTGCCCGCGCCGACTCCGTGCCCAACCTCGAAATCGAGACCGGCCTGATCGAGGGTGCCGGCCACGCCAGCGCCACCGGCCGCATGGATGACGAGCACCTGTTCTACCTGATGGCACGCGGCATCCCCGAGGACGTTGCCCGCCGCCTGGTGGTCCGCGGCTTCCTGAACGAGATCATCCAGCAGATCAAGGTTCCCTCCATCGAGGAGCGGCTCACCGACGCTGTGGAGCGCGAACTCGCGCTGACGGACAACTGAGGTACGGGGTCATGAGCAACCAGCCAAAGGGTGAGCTCGTCTGCAAGGCGGATGAGATCAAGCCCAAGCAGGCGCTGCGGATCCTGATCGACGACTACCCGGTCGCCGTGGTCAAGGATTCCATGGGCGAAATCCATGCGATCGGGGACACCTGCTCGCATGCTGATATTTCGCTCTCCGAAGGCGACGTTGAAGGCTGCGCCATCGAGTGCTGGGGCCACGGTTCCCAGTTCGACCTGCGCAGCGGCCAGCCGCTGCAGCTGCCTGCTTATGACCCCGTTCCGGTCTTCGCCGTTGAGATCCATGGCGACGAGGTGTACGTGGACGTCACCAACGTCCTCAATGGCGCCTCCGTCACCGGCTAGCACCCAGATTTACGAAACTACTTCCAGATAAAAGACCGCACCGCGCCGGGAGGCACGGTGCAGAGGAGAACACGGACACATGTCTACTCTTGAGATCAAGGACCTGCACGTCAGCATTGAGACGGAGCAGGGCACCAAGGAAATCCTGAAGGGCGTCAGCCTGACCATCCGCACGGGCGAAACCCACGCGATCATGGGCCCCAACGGTTCGGGCAAGTCTACCCTTGCTTCCACCATCGCCGGTCACCCCCGCTACAACGTCACCAGCGGTTCCATCACGCTCGACGGCGAAGACGTGCTGGAAATGAGCGTGGACGAGCGCGCCCGCGCCGGCGTCTTCCTCGCCATGCAGTACCCCGTTGAGGTTCCCGGCGTGAGCATGACCAACTTCCTGCGCACGGCCAAGACCGCCATCGACGGCGAAGCCCCCAAGCTGCGCACCTGGACCAAGGATGTCAAAGATGCCATGCAGAAGCTGCGCATCGACGCCGACTTCGCCCAGCGCAACGTCAACGAAGGCTTCTCCGGCGGTGAAAAGAAGCGCGTGGAAATCCTGCAGCTCGAGCTGTTCAAGCCCAAGTTCGCCGTCCTGGACGAGACCGACTCGGGCCTGGACGTTGACGCGCTGAAGGTCGTCTCCGAAGGCGTCAACCGGGCGCACGCCGAAGGCAACATGGGCACGCTGCTCATTACCCACTACACCCGCATCCTGCGCTACATCAAGCCGGACTTCGTGCACGTGTTCGTTGATGGCCAGGTTGTCGAGGAGGGCGGCCCCGAGCTGGCCGACCGCCTGGAAGAAGAAGGCTACGACCGCTACGTCAAGGGTGCCGGCGCTGCTTCCGTGACCGCTGCCGCTCCGGCCCAGTAAGGACCAGCCATGACCGAAATCACGCCGGGCCAGACGGCCCTGGAGGATGTCGAAGAGGCACTCAAGGATGTCATCGATCCCGAGCTGGGCGTGAACATCGTGGACCTTGGGTTGCTTTACGGCCTGAAGTACTCGGACGACGACGGCGCGCTGCTGATCGACATGACGCTGACCACCGCAGCGTGCCCGCTCACCGATGTGCTCGAGGAGCAGGTGGGCAAGGCACTGGACGGCGTCGTGGACGACTGGCGCCTCAACTGGGTCTGGATGCCGCCGTGGGGTCCCGAGCGGATCACCGATGACGGCAAGGACCAGATGCGGGCCCTCGGCTTCAACATCTGATCAGGCACGTACGACGGCGGCCGGTCACCTTCACTGCGAAGGTGACCGGCCGCTCCCGTTAGAAGGATATTCAGAGCGTGCGGGCCGCGAACGTGTCGCACTGCCTGATGTCGCCGGACTCATAGCCACGGCTGAACCAGCGCTGGCGCTGCTCACTGGAACCGTGCGTCCAGGCCTCGGGATTAACCTGCCCCGTGGTGGACTCCTGGATCCGGTCGTCGCCCACGGCGGAGGCGGCGGACAGGGCGTCGTTCAGATCCTGCTGCGTGAGCGGCTCAAGGAACGGCTGGCCCGTGGACGGATCCGGCACTGTGGTGGCGTGCTTGGCCCAAAGTCCCGCGTAGCAGTCCGCCTGGAGCTCAACGCGCACGGCGCCGGACTCCGGCCCCTGCGGATCCTGCTGCGCCCGGTTGATGTCGCCCAGGACGTTCTGCACGTGGTGACCGAATTCGTGCGCCACTACGTATTCCTGCGCCAGCGGTCCGCCGGATGAACCGAAGCGGTTCACGAGTTCCTGGAAGAAATCAGGGTCGAAGTAGGCCGTGGTGTCGGCCGGGCAGTAGAAGGGTCCCACTGCGCTGGTGGCGGAGCCGCAGCCGGTGTTGGTCCCGCCGGTGAAGATCACGGTCTCCGGCTGCGGGTATTTCACGTTGTATTGCGCAAGGTATTCCGGCCAGAACTCGTTCAGGCTGTTGACGGTGCCGGTGATCCGGCAATCCACCCGCTGGTCGGCGTCCGCGCCGGTGCTGCAGGCCGGCGCTGTTCCCTGCTCCTGCCCAGGGGGAGCCTGGCCGGCCCCGGCCAGCCCTTCCAAAAGCTGGGGATTGACGCCGAGGAGGGCTGCGATAAGGAGGATGAGCCCGCCGCCGATGCCGCCGCCCACCTTCACACCGCGGCCCATGCCGCGCCGGTCCTGGACCTGCGATGGATCCAGCTGCACGTTGTCATTGAAACTCATAAGGTCACAATAGCCGCTGGCCCTCCGTGGGGAAGGGGCCCGGCCGGTAAAGTTGATCCGATGCCTTTTCTCAACAAGCTTCAGCGCTGGGCCGCAGAACGGCCCCACGACACCGCCGTCGTGATCGCGGGCCGCCGCCTGGACTGGGCGCAGTTCCGGGATGAAGCGGCCTCCCTGGTCGCGGAAACCAAATCCGTGGCGGCCCTGTGCGAGCCCAACTCGATCGGCTTCGCAGTGAAATTCGCCGCCGCAGTTGCAGGCGGCCGGCAGTGCGCAGTGCTCGATCCCGCCTGGCCCGTCCTCCTGCAGGAGGAGATCGTGCACCGGGTCCACGCCGCTGCGCAGGCTGTGGCCGTCGCGACCGATGATGCGCTGGAGGACGGCCCGGGGGACTCCCCGTTCCTGATCGGCCTTACCTCCGGCACCACGGCGGTCCCGAAGGCCTTTACCCGGTCGAGACGGTCCTGGAAGGAGTCGTTTGAGGCCTCCATCGAGTTCTTTGGCCTTCGCCAGGATGACGTCACGCTGGCGCCTGGGCCGCTGGCTGCGAGCCTGAACCTGTATGCCCTGGCCGAGTGCCTCTACGCGGGATCCGAATTCCAGACCCTCGAAACTTTCGACGTCGGGAACGTGCACTCGGCCATCACCCACGACCGCGTCACCCGCCTGGTGCTGGTGCCCACGATGCTCCGCATGCTCAGCGAACGGGGGCTGACCGGTTGCGTGGATGCCTCCGGAGTGCGGACCATCATTTGCGCGGGTTCCAAGTTGGATGCGCGCACCCTGGAGGCGGCCCGCCGCTGGGCGCCGAACGCCACCATCTACGAGTACTACGGCGCCTCCGAACTCAGCTTCGTTTCCGGCGCGGGGCTCCCGGCCGGCGCGGCGCCGGCCCTGGGCGGCACCGGGATCGGGCGGCCTTTCCCGGGCGTGGCGGTGCAAATCATGGACGACGGCGGGTCCCCGCTTCCCGACGGCCAGCCCGGCAATATCTGTGTCCGGAGCGCCATGGTCAGCAACGGCTATCTGTGGGGCGACGACGGCGAGGCGCTTCGCTCATTCGACGGCTGGTTCACCGTAGGGGACCAGGGATACCTTGACGCCGGCGAATTGCACATCCTGGGCCGGCGTTCGGACATGATCCTTACTTCAGGCAAGAACGTCTACCCGCACGAGGTTGAGTTGGCACTGGGGGCCGTTCCCGGCGTGGCTGCTGCCGTTGCAGCGGGCATGCCGGACGATCTGCGCGGCCAGCGGGTAGTGGCCGGCGTAGTACCGTCCCACGGTGGCGTCACGGCCACCCAGCTTCGTGCCGGACTTGCGGACATCCTGGCAAGGGACAAGCGGCCCCTGCAGTTCTATGCCCTGGCGGAGCTGCCGGTGACGGACCGCGGCAAGGTCAGCCGCAGCCTGCTCCTCGATTGGATCGACGCGCGGGATGCGCGGGTCCGAAGCCTTGGCACCTGATCTCCTCCCGCCCGGCCGGCAGCCGGTCATCATCGCCGCCCGCCGCACTCCCGTGTGCCGCACGAACGGTGCTCTGCGTGGCCTGCGGCCCCATGCGCTGCTCGCGCCGGTCCTGCGGGAGTTGGTGACGGACGCGGGTGTCGACGCCTCCGCCGTGACGGACGTGGTGGTCGGCAACGCCGTGGGCGGCGGCGGGAACGTGGCGCGCTACGCCTTGCTGGAAGCCGGATTCCCGGTAGGCGTGCCGGGGCTCACCGTCGACCGTCAGTGCGGCTCGGGACTGGATGCCATCGTGCTGGCCGGCGGCCTGGTTGCCGCCGGCGGCAACCCCCTCTATCTTGCCGGAGGAGTGGAAAGCACCAGCACGGCGCCCCTTCGCGCCTACCAGGACGACGACGGCGTTCCTGAGTTTTTTGCGCGCGCCCGGTTTGTTCCGGCAGACTTCGGCGACCCGGATATGGGAGTCGCGGCGGAAAACGTCGCCAAGCGATTCGGCGTCGGCCGGGAGCGGCAGGACGGGTTCGCATTACGGAGCCACCAGCGGGCCCTTGCGGCGGCCGCTGCAGGCCGTTTTGCAGCCGAGACAGTGCCCCTGGCCGGTCCCGGGGGAACAGTGGCCGCCGATGACGGTCCCCGCCGCGGTCTCAGCCCGGCCGTAATGGCGAGGTTCCCCGCCGCCTTTGTGGAAGGAGGAAGCGTCACGGCCGGAAACTCGTGCTTCGACGCTGACGCCGCGTCCGCCGTCGTTATTACTTCCCTGCAGCGCGCCAGGGAACTGGGCGCTTCAGACGGCCTGCTGGTCGTGGGCACAGCGACGTCGGGCGTGGAACCGCAGCTCCTGGGCGTGGGCGCGGCCGCGGCGGCGCGCAAAGTGCTGGCAGCGGCAGAAGTAAAGCCCGGCCGGCTTGACCTGGTGGAGTTCAATGAAGCGTTTGCCGCACAGGCGCTGGCCAGCCTGGACCTGCTGGGAATCGATCCTGCAGCGGCCAACCTCGACGGCGGCGCCCTCGCCCTGGGCCACGCCTATGGGGCGTCCGGCGCCGTCCTGGTCACCCGGCTTCTTGCCCAGGCCCGGGAGGCGGACCGGCCGGGACTGCTGGCGTTGGCCATGATCAGTATTGCGGGCGGGATGGGCACGGCGGCGCTGATGCAGTACGTGAAGCTCAGGGACTGACTTCGGCCCCCTCGTCGGGCTCGCCCAGGCCGCGGGCGGCCAGTGCTTCGCCGGTCTGGCGGGCAAACGCCACCGAGGTGATGAAAACGGGCAGGACCAGTGCCCGCGGATTCCGTTCCAGGCCCCTGGCCCGGGCCGAATCGCGGACGTCCGCGAAGGTTCCGGCGATGTAGGGGATGCTGCGCAGCATGACGCCAATGGTGAGGGCAAAGCGTTCGGGATCGGCGCCAAACCGCTTGAACGGTCCGGCTGCCTTTACTACCGCGTCAAGGATCTGCTGGACAGGCGTGGTGGCGGACAACAGCGATGCGGCCACCACGCAGATCAGGATGTTCAGCACAATGCGTGCGGACGCCGGGCCGCCCAGCTGCCACCACTGGAAAGCGCCGATGACCAGCAGCACGGGCACCAGCGGACCCACCGCCGCCCAGAGCCGCTTGGGACCGGCTCCCGTGCTGAGGAACAGAACACACAGGGCTGCCAGGCCGGCACCGGAAACCCTCCAGTCCACCACGATGAACGATGCTAGCCCCGTGGTGAACACGAGCACGAATTTCAGTCCGGCCGGCGCCCGGTGGAGCACTGAGTTGCCGGGAACGTAGTTGGCCAGAAGGAAGCCGTGGCCCCTCATCGGGTACCTGTTCCGGGGCCGGCAGTGGTGTGCAGGCACAATTCCCTGTAGGCCGCAACGGCAGCGGCCGGCGGGCCGTCAAAGTGAACGCGGCCCGCTTCGATCACCAGGACCCTGTCCATCTCGAGTGCGAGGTCAAGGTCATGGGTGGACATGATGATTTGCTGGTCCAGGCCTGCCAGGGTGAGGCGCAGCAGTTCCCGGTTGCGCAGGTCCAACAGGGTGGACGGTTCATCGAGGACGAGGACACCGGGTTCGACGGCGAGGACGGCGGCGAGCGCCATCAGCTGGCGTTCGCCGCCGGAGAGCTCGTAAATGCTCTGGTCCGCGAGGTGAAGCAGGCCCAGCCGGTCCATTGCGGCCTCTGCCTGCCTGCGCCGCTCTGCACCGTTCCGGACCGAGCGGCGCAGGGACAGTTCCACGTCCTCCCGGCCTGTGGGCATCACCAGCTGGGACAACGGATCCGTGAAGACGAAGCCAACCGTGCGCCGGACGGCGCGGACGGCGCCGACGGTGTCCGCGCCGTCCACCGTTACGCTGCCGGACGTGGGCTGGACCAGGCCGTTCACCAGGCGCAGCAGGGTGGACTTGCCGGAACCGTTGGCGCCTATGACTCCGATCCGTTGGTCGGTGAGCCGCAGGGTGATGTCGTCCAGCAGCACCTTCGGGACGGGGGAGTGCTCCACCGGGACGGACACCGTCACCTCGTCGAAGCTCACTGCGGGCATGGTGGAAACCTAGTCCCGGATCTGCATGGGAGCCGTACGGAGGGTGCGCCGCACCAGGATGTCCGGGAAGGCGCGGTGCAGGGCAACGGCGATGAGTCCTGCGAGGACATTCTTGACCAGGTCTCCGGGGTAGAAGATGAGGTCGCTGAGGAATGCCTGGCCGATGGTTGCCTTCGTGTTCATTGCGATGCCGAGAATGCCCAGTGAGTGGACTACCACCACGCTGGTGACAGTGGCGGCGAGGAAGAACCAGAGGGCACGGACCTTGGCGGTGCGGCGGATGACGACGGTGGCCAGCCATCCCACCACGCCTGCGGCAATGGGGAATGCGATGATGTAGCCCACCGAGGGGCCGGCCAGGATGCCCAGGCCGCTGCGGCCCTGGCTGAAGATCGGGAGCCCTGCCAGGCCGAGCAGGACGTAAAGGCCGACGGCGGCGAAGCCGCGGCCCGGGCCGAGCACCAGGCCTGTCAGCATGACGGCGAGGGTTTGGAAGGTGATGGGGACGCCGAACCCGTTGACGGCGAGCCCCGGAACGAGCGCGGAGCCGGCCACGAGCGCCGCGAATACGGCGATCAGGCCGAGATCAGTGGCGTTCCAGGTGCGGCGCAGCGCTGGCTTGGGTTCTGCGGAGGTGCGTGTGTTGCCCATGGTGGTCCTGTCGCTGGTGTACAAGGAAAATGTGATGTGCTCCCGACGTTACCGGGGCATTGGCAGTGCAGTTTTGTGGGGGACCTACTAAGTGGATGGCACGCTGCTGAGCGCTGTTCACAAATCGATGGCCTTGGCCACTCATCGTCCGGCCGACTGTGTGCTGTGCTACAGAACCCGAGGAGTCGGGCGCCTTAGGGTGGACACCTGCCCTAACCCTCGGGCCAATTGCGAAAGGAACACGATCATGGTCAAGGCCATCTGGAACGGCGCGGTTATCGCCGAATCCGACGACACAGTGGTTGTGGAAGGAAACCACTACTTTCCCCGGAAGGACGTCAATCCGAGCTACCTCCAGGACAGCGACATGTCTTCCTTCTGCCCCTGGAAGGGACAAGCCAGCTATCACACGCTGGAAGTCAACGGTCAGCGGAATGTGGACGCAGCATGGTATTACGCCGACCCAAAATCCCGCGCCCAGCCCATCAAGGACCGCGTCGCGTTTTGGCGCGGTGTGACCATCGAGGATTAGCGGGCTGCTGTGTAGCCCAGTTCACTGAACCGCTCCAGGGGACCGGCAAGGCTGAACTGGTAAGCACAACTTCGAGGAAAGGAATCATCATGGCTTCCGCTTCAGCACTACCACACCACCCCACGGCTACCCAGCTCGGCCGAAAGATCGTAGCCGGTGCGGCCGGCGGCCTCGCAGGCGGGCTGGTGTTCGGCATGCTCATGTCCCTCATGGGCATGCTCCCGATGGTCGCATCCATGGTCGGCTCCGACTCTGCTGCCGTCGGTTTTGGCGTGCACATGGTGATTTCCGTGCTCATCGGCTGGGGCCTCGTCATACCCTTGGGGGGCATGCTCTCCACCTCGTATGCCAAGGGCGCAGTAATCGGCCTCGCCTATGGTGCGATGTGGTGGGTTCTGGGCCCCTTGGCCATCATGCCGGCCATGCTCGGAATGCCTCTCTTCGCCATTGACGCGATGGCCATGTTCAGCCTCATGGGCCATCTGGTATACGGCGTTATTCTGGGACTGGTGGCGGTCCGGATCCTCAAAGGCCAGGTATGACCGATATTTGCCGTGCGGACGTGGCAGCTGCCGTATCAGGAGACCTGCGACCATGGTCCCCCCGACAACGAGAGGCCAATCCCCTGACAGCAGGACCAGCCGACGCATTTGCTTGCCTGACCGAGGTGGATCTCTTCGCCGACCTCACGCCAGAGGAGATGGGGGCCATGGAGCTCATGGCCCCCGCACGCAGATTCCGCCGGGGAGAGCTGCTGTATAGCCGGAGTCAGCCACTAACAGCGTTGTTTATCCTCAAGAGCGGACGGGTCCGGGTATTCCGCGTGACCGAGGACGGCAAGGCACTGACCATGGCCATCCTTGAACCAGGAGCCGTTTTTGGCGAGATGGTGCTGATCGGCCAGCGTATGTATGACAATTACGCCGAGGCCATTGAGGACTCGGCTGTTTGCCAGCTCAGCGTTGAAGAAGTGGAACGCTACCTGCTCGCCGACCCGAGGATCGCGGTGCGCATCTCCCGACTGCTCGGTGAGCAGGTTGCCCGGCTGGAGGAGCGGCTCACGGACCTTGCGCTTCGGCCGCTGGCAGCACAGGTTGCCTCCACCCTGCTGAAATTGGGTGATACCGCCTCCCCAGGACGGTTCGGACAGGGACCGACCATCCACCTGACGCACGAACAGCTCGCCGGGCTGCTCGGTGCTTCACGGGAAGCGACAAGCAAAATCATGAGCGACCTTGCGGCTCGACGGGCCGTCCGGCAGGGGCGCGGCCGGATTATCATCCACGACCGCGCGCTATTGAACAGAATCGCCCGCAGCTCCGCCGGGTAGGCCCACAAAGCCATCTTCACCACGTAATGACCACGCTGAACCGCAGGCGCCATCAACCGTTGTTCATGTGGCTGTCGCCAGCGAGGATGCCAGCTCAGGGAGCGTGGCCGCGGTGTAGTCGGGCGCCCGGAAGTAGTCGGGGTATGGGCCGCCGGACCGGTTAAGCCAGGCCGTGGCGAGTCCTGCGCGGGCAGCGCCGTGGATGTCCCAAGGGTGCACGGCCACGAGCAACATCTGGTCAGGGGTGGCCCCGCAGACCGATGCAGCGTATTCGTAGGAGGCCGGGTTCGGTTTCCAGGCCGGAGCGTCCTCGACGGAGAGCAGCCGTTCGAACCTGTCCCGGATCCCGGCATCGGCAAAGAGCTTCTCGGCCACTTGCGTTGACCCGTTGGTGAGCGTGACGAGCCGGTAACCTGCTGCGCCGAGGGCTGTCACGCCGTCGGGGACGTCCGTGTGCACTCGAAGGCCGGAGAAGCCGGCCATGACGTGCTTCACGGCCGAGTCGGCATCCTGGTTCAATTCGGTGCCCGCAAACAGGCCGTGCAGTGCTTCGGCGCCGATGGCGGCGAAGCTTCTGTTGTCACCGGAGGCCGTCAGGGCAAAACCGTCCCGCAGCAGCGTGGCAAACCACAATTTTGCCAGCTGAGCGGGTGCACCGACCTCGACGAACCGCTGGCCCATGGGGGACATGTCGGACAGTGTCTCGTTGACGTCAAAAACGATGACCGAAGGTTTCAACCGTGGATCTCCTTTTTGTTCGCATGTGATTCGCTGCCGGGACCAGTTTTCCTTGCGGTACTTGAATTTGTCGAGGAAGGCGTGATGGAGCCATTCCCCGGCGAAGCAGGGGCAAGTCCGCCGCGGTGATGCGTCTGGAGCAGGCTCATGTTGCGCAGCAGGAAAGCCGGGAGATGTCCATGGTGTAGGACTGCGCGGCGATCTTGATCCCTTCGGCCATTGTCAGGTAAGGACTCCACAGGTTCGCCACCTGGTCGACAGTCATTCCGGCCGCCAGGATATACACGCCTGCTGCCGCAATATCTCCAGCCTCCTTGCCGACCGCGGTGAGCCCGAGAATCCGGCCGGTCCCGGTCTCGGCCATGAGCTTGATGAAGCCGCGCGTATCCCGGTTTACCAGTGCCCTGGGTACGTATTCCAGCGGGAGAACACGGCATTCACAACTGATGCCGCTACTTCGGGCTTCCCTGTCGGTCATACCAACGGCTGCCATTGCGGGGCTGGTGAACGCCACACGTGGCAGGTGCCGGTAGTCCACTTTGCGCCCGGCGCCAGTGAAGGCGTTTTCAGCAACAAGTGCACCGTGCGCGGATGCCACATAAACAAAGTTCCTGTGACCGGTGACGTCACCGGCGGCCCAGATGCGCGGATTGGTGCTGGCCATCGTGGCCTTAACGACTATTTCACCGGTGTCTCCGGTTTGCACTCCCACGCCGTGCAGGTTCAGCCCGTGGGTGGCAGGACGCCGTCCGGTGGCCATAAGCAGGCGGCTGGCCCTGAATTCTTCCTTCGCTCCGGCGACATCCGCAATTGCCCGGATTCCTCCCGTTGCCGCGTCCGGGCCTACTGACTTTATGGTGGCACGGCGGACTACACGGATCCCCTCGTCACTGAAGACGCTCATCAGGGCCCGCGCGGCCTCCGGTTCCTCGGCCGAGGCCAGACGGGAGCGGACCAGCATGGTCACTTTGGTTCCCAGCCGCGAGAACAGCTGGGCCTGCTCGATCGCCACGTACCCCCCGCCGACCACCAGCATGGACTCGGGAACCTCTTCCAGTTCCATGGCCGTGGTGGAGGTAAGGTACTGCGTCTCCCGGAGTCCGGGAACTTCCGGGACCCATGGCGCTGACCCGGTGGCCACCAGGTAGTGGGCCGCGGCTACTGATACCTTTTCGCCGTCCGTGGCGGTGATCTCCAGGGCGGGGTCCTCCGGCGTGCCGGTGAATGAGGCGTCTCCGTTTCTGAAGTCCCAGCCGTAGTGAGTGATCAGGTCAACATACTTCCCGGTCCGCATTTCCGCTATCAGGGAACGCTTTCCGGCAATCAGGCCGTGCATGTCCACCGGGCCTGCGGAGGCGTCTATGCCGCGGAATCTCGAACCGGCGTCCAGCGCCACGTGACGCGCTTCAGCAGCTGCAAGCAATGCCTTAGATGGGACACAACCCGTGTTCACGCACGTCCCACCCGTGGTTGATCGGTCCACCATTAACACCGACTTGCCAAATTTTGTTGCCCGAATGGCGGCTGCGAAGGCTCCGCCGCCGGAGCCGATAATCGCAAGGTCTACATCAATGTCTGGTTTGGCGCTCATGGCGCTCCCTTCGGGAGTGGTCTCGGCCACCCTACTCTTCACCCGTCCCGATAGGGGAAGGTCAAGGCATGCTTGAAGGAGGATCATTCACGGGCCTGCGGCAGCCCGAAGGAGTGCACTACCCGGCAAGGAGAGGTGTCAGATGTTGATTGGCCAGGCCGCCGCGACGGTGGGCGTGACCACCAGGGCGGTCCGCTTCGACGGGGGTGAAATGCCTGCCCGCTGCCGGTCGTCATGGCCCTGGTGAAGCAACTGCACGAAGGACGGATACATCAACGTCGGCGGCAGCCGGGACAGTACAGGGCGGGGGTAGTTCCAAGGCTGCTGTCCAGGACAACAGATAATCCGCTTGGGCGGCCAGGCTGGTATCCGAATTCCTACCCTCCACGATGCTATGCCCGTAACCCCGCATCTCCCGGCACAGCGCCCGGTCCCGCAGGAGCGGAGTCACATGACGCCAAAGCCGGGGCGAGGTGCGTATTCGCGGTTCCTGCCACCAACCGCACCCGGTAGACTTGAAAAGGCCGTTCTCCGGCCATTCTCCCCAGCTGTCCTGCAATATCTGTGCGCAGCTGCGGCGTTCCCTGTTGTGAAAGGCCTTACCTGCTGTGATTACCGTCCAGGATCTTGAACTGCGCGCTGGCGCCCGGCTCCTCATGGACCAGGTGAGCTTCCGCATTGACAGGGGAGACAAGATCGGGCTGGTGGGCCGAAACGGTGCAGGCAAGACCACCCTCACCCGCGTCCTCGCCGGCGAAGGCCTTCCGGCTGCCGGCAAAGTGACCCGCAGCGGCGAGATCGGGTACCTGCCGCAGGACCCCCGCACCCCGGACATGGAGCAGCTGGCCCGGGACCGGATCCTCTCGGCCCGGGGCCTGGACATCGTGGTGGGTAAGCTGCGGAAGGCCCAGGAGGAGATGGCCAGCGACGACGCTCAGGTCCAGCGCAAGGCCATGAACCGGTATGACCGGCTTGAGGCGGAGTTTCTTTCTGCCGGCGGGTACGCCGCAGAGGCGGAAGCGGCCTCGATCTGCTCAAACCTGGCACTGCCGGACCGTCTGCTGAACCAGCCGCTCAAGACACTTTCCGGCGGCCAGCGGCGCCGCGTCGAGCTGGCCCGCATCCTCTATTCAGATGCGGAGACCATGCTCCTGGACGAACCCACCAACCACCTCGATGCCGACTCCATCGCGTGGCTGCGGGACTTCCTCAAGAACCACCAGGGCGGCCTGATCGTGATCAGCCACGACACCGAACTGCTCGAAGCCACAGTCAACAAGGTGTTCCTGCTGGACGCGAACCGTGCGCAGATCGACTTCTACAACATGGACTGGAAGCGGTACCTGCAGCAGCGCGAAACGGACGAGCGCGCCCGCAAGCGGGAACGCGCCAACGCCGAAAAGAAGGCCCAGGTCCTCATGGACCAGGCAAACAAGATGCGCGCCAAGGCCACCAAGGCTGTAGCCGCCCAGAACATGGCCAAGCGCGCCGAGCGGCTGCTCAGCGGCCTGGAAGCCGTCCGTGAGCAGGACCGGGTGGCAGCGCTGCGCTTCCCGGACCCTGCACCTTGCGGAAAAACGCCGCTCACCGCCGATGGGCTGAGCAAGTCCTATGGTTCGCTGGAAATCTTCACCGATGTCGACCTGGCCATCGACCGCGGTTCCAAGGTGGTCATCCTTGGCCTGAACGGTGCGGGCAAGACCACCCTTCTGCGGATGCTCGCGGGGGTGGACCAGCCGGACACCGGCGAGGTCATCCCGGGCCACGGTGTCAAGGTTGGCTACTACGCCCAGGAACACGAAACCCTGGACGTCAACAGGACAGTCCTTGAGAACATGCGCTCCGCCGCCCCGGACATGAAGGACGCGGAAGTCCGCGGCATCCTGGGCTCATTCCTGTTCTCCGGCGACGATGTGGACAAGCCCGCCGGCGTACTCTCCGGCGGGGAAAAGACGCGTCTGGCCCTTGCCACGATCGTCGCCTCCAGCGCCAACGTCCTGCTCCTCGACGAACCCACCAACAACCTCGACCCGGCCAGCCGCGCCGAAATCCTTGGCGCACTGCGGAACTACTCCGGCGCCGTCGTCCTTGTCAGCCACGATGAAGGTGCCGTCGAAGCCCTCAACCCCGAGCGCGTCGTACTGCTGCCGGACGGCGTGGAAGACCACTGGAACGAAGACTACCTGGACCTGATCACGCTCGCGTAGCGTTCTCCGGGGCGCCGTGACAGGTTTTGCTGCGCGGCGCAGGCCGCTTCAGCGCACCGGCAACTCCAGCGCTCCGGTGATTCTCCGCAACTCCTTGTAGGTGATGCTGAACATTGTGGTGTGGTCTCCTGCTCCTGCCCAGAGGAGGTCCTTGGTTTTCAGGGAGTCGTCCAGGAGGGTTCGGATTCTTTGGGGGTGGCCTACAGGGGCTACTCCGCCTACCTCCTGGCCGGTATGTTCCAATACGAAGTGGGGTGAGGCGCGGCGGATCTTTTCCGATCCCAGCTGGCGGGCCACCAATGCCGTGTCTACCCGTGCGGCGCCGCTGGCGAGGATCAGCAGGGGCTCGCCTGCCAGGTCGAACACCAGGCTGTTGGTAATCGCCGAGATGTCGCACCCCAGCGCCTCGGCCGCGGCGGCGGTGGGGACACCTGCAGGGAAGTGCCGGACCGTGTCGCCGACGCCGGCGGCGACCAGCGCGGAGCGCACCCGGGCAACGGGACCGCCGTCGTTCACCATCGGTCAGTACCCTTGCGCGTCCAGGAGTGCGTCTTCCTCTTCTTCGGCCGTTGGCCGCTTCCGTCTCCGGGGCGGGGCCGGACGACGGCGCGCGGGGACGGCGGAGTGCACGGTTCCGGACGCGTCCGGCTCGCCGTCGTCCTCCGCGTCGATCGCCGCGTTGCGCGCCTGCTGCCGCGCCGCGTAGCCGAAGCCCACAAACATGAGCACGCCAAATGCGAACCACTGCAGCGAGTAGGACAGGTGGGTGCCCTCCTCGACGGACGGCTTGGGGAACGGATAGGGCATCCCCGCCGCCGGCGGGGTTTCCGAGGCCAGCTGGCCGTAAGCGCCGGTGAGCACCGGATATGGCAGTTGGGCGGCGTAGGCGTTCAGGTCGATGGAGGCCAGCTGGCCTTCCGGGGCGCCCCGCTGCAGTTCCGGCTCGGGGTGCTTCAAACGGACGACGGCGGTGACCTCGCCGGCCGGGGGAGCGGGCACCGAATCAGGGCTGCCCGGGTTCTTATTGCCGATGGGCAGCCAGCCGCGGTCGATGATGACGGTCTCGCCCGAGTCCAGGCGGAAGGGGACCAGCACCTCGTAGCCGGGCTGGCCGTTGAGCGGGCGGTTGCGGACAATGCGCTGCCCGCTGGGGTCATAGGAGCCCTTCAGCTCAACCTGCGCCCATTCTCTCTCAGGGTCCAGCGCCCGGAACTGGTCCCGGGCCTGCGCAAACGGCACCGGGGCAGCCGAATAGTTGCTGACCACACGGTTGATCTCAGCAAGCGTTTCGGCCCGGCGGTCCATCTGCCAGCGGCCCAGGAAAACGCAGGCGGAGGCGAAGATCACGGCCAGCAGAAGATAGCCCAGCCATTTGCTGGAAAAGAGGAACCGGTACATTCAGCTGTCCTGCTCCCGGGCGCCGTCCGCAGCGTCCAGGGGAAGGGTCTCCTTCCACAGGCCACGGGTCTGCAGGTAGTCCTCGAGCCACTCCCGGTGTTCCCCGCAGGCAAGCCAGGTCTTGCGGCGTTCAGGCGTATGGATCTTGGGGTTGTTCCAGAGGAGCTGCCAGGAGGCTCCGGCACGGCAGGCCTTGCGCGAGCAGACTGCTGCATCCTCCGGGAACGCGGGATCAGAACCCGCGGCGAAATCGAAAATACTCATGATGCCCGCCGCTCCTCCCCGGCGTTGGGGTTGTCTGTTCGGCCGCCCGGGTCCGTGTCATCGACCAGTTCACCCTGGAGCAGCGCACTGCCCGGCTCATCACCGCTGCCCGGGAGCGCGGGCGCCTCAAGTTCGGCAAGCGGCGCGGAGTCCAGCAACAGGTCGCTGTGGCCTTCGGCGAGGTCGCTTCCGTTTGCGATGATAACTGCGATCCAGGGCAGGAACACCGCCCCGGCCACGGGAATCAGCTTGAACCAGCCGTCAACCACGAAGATCAGGATCAGGCACACCATGCGGATGCCCATGGCCAGGGCGTACTTGACCATGCGCTTATGCATGTCCACCGAGTGGGCTGCGGCGGCATCCGTAATGCTGTGGACTTCTGCGTCACCCGAGAACCGGCCGGGTTCTCCGGGCGCGGACTGTCCTGCATGGTTTTCAAGGGTCACGGTGGTTGATCACGCTCCAAAGGCTTGGGTTAATTCTCTCACCATCGGCAGTGGCACCCAAACCCGGCCCGGGCCGTTCGCTAAGATCGGAGGCAGTCCCAAACACCACCTTGCTACCGCGGCGCCGCATGCCGCAGAGAACCGGAGTCCGTCAATGACTGAAGCAGTTTCCGCCCCCCGCAGCGTCCTGATCACCGGCGGCAACCGCGGCATCGGCCTGGCCATCGCGGAAGCCTTCCTGGCCAACGGTGACAAGGTGGCCGTCACCTACCGCAGCGAAACCCGGCTGCCCGAGGGCATCCTGGGCGTCAAGGCGGACGTGACCGATGAGGCGTCAGTGGATGCCGCCTTCAAGGAGGTCGAAGCCGCGCACGGTCCCGTGGAGGTCCTGGTTGCCAACGCCGGCATCACCAAGGACACGCTGCTGCTGCGCATGAGCGAGGACGACTTCACGTCGGTCATCGACACCAACCTCACCGGTGCTTTCCGCGTGATCAAGCGCGCCTCCAAGGGCATGATCCGGCTCCGCAAGGGCCGTGTTGTCCTCATCTCGTCCGTCTCCGGCCTCTACGGCGCCCCCGGCCAGATCAACTACTCCGCCTCCAAGGCAGGCCTGGTGGGCATGGCCCGCTCCCTGACCCGCGAGCTGGGGTCCCGCGGCATCACCGCCAACGTGGTGGCCCCCGGCTTCATCAACACCGACATGACCGCCGAGCTCCCCGAAGCCACCCAGAAGGACTACCTGGCCAGCATCCCAGCCGGCCGTTTCGCTGAAGCCTCCGAGGTGGCCAACGTGGTCCGCTGGATCTCCAGCGACGAGGCCGCCTACATCTCCGGCGCGGTCATCCCGGTGGACGGCGGCCTGGGCATGGGTCACTAGGAGGCCCTTGCGGGAACTAGTGCGGCCGGGCTTCTTTGTTGGACCCGGACAAGGGAATCGCCGCTGTGCGCTGGCATGATGGTCTGCAGACCAACAGCGAATTAGACGTTTCGAACAAAGGAAGTACGTATGGGACTGCTGGATAACAAGACCGCCATCGTCACCGGATCCTCACGCGGGATAGGCGCCGAGGTGGCTAAAATCCTCGCAGGCGAGGGCGCGTCCGTCGTCGTCAACTACCGCCAGAAGGCGCCCCGCGCCAACAAGGTGGTCCAGGGCATCGAGGCCGACGGCGGCCGTGCCGTGGCGGTCGGCGCGGACCTGACCACCCAGGAAGGCGTCCAGGCGCTGGCCAGCGCAGCAATGGAGAACTTCGGTTCCCTGGACATCCTGGTCCTCAACGCCTCCGGCGGCATGGAGACCGGCATGGGCGAGGACTACGCGCTCAAGCTCAACCGCGACGCCCAGGTGAACATGCTCAACGCCGCCGTGCCGCTGATGAAGGAAGGCTCGCGGGTGGTCTTCGTGACCAGCCACCAGGCCCACTTCATCAACACCGTGCCCACCATGGACGCCTATGAACCGGTGGCCCGCAGCAAGCGCGCCGGCGAGGACGCGCTGCGTGAGCTTATCCCCAACCTGGCGGAAAAGGGCATCTCGCTGGTGGTAGTGTCCGGCGACATGATCGAAGGCACGGTGACCGCCACCCTGCTGGACCGTTCAGCCCCGGGTGCCATCGAGGCGCGCCGCGCCGAAGCCGGCAAGCTCTACTCCGTGGAGGAGTTCGCCCAGGTGGTGGCCGGCATGGTTACCGCAGACGTTGAGTCCGGCCACACGGAATACGCCGGCGGCGCAGACTACTTCGGCAAGGGCGCGCAGTAGGTCTCAGCTTCCACCCCAACCGCGAGATGACACTTCGCGGCAATGTTCCTCCCGGACACTGCCGCGAAGTGTCATCTCGCGGTTAAAGGTGTTCAGACTCCGGCGATGTGCCGGACGGCGTCCAGGTACGGCATGTTCAGGGCGGCGTCGGCCACAGCCCGCACGGCCGGCTTGGCGTTGAAGGCCACGCCGATGCCGGCGGCGCCCAGCATGTCCAGGTCGTTGGCGCCGTCGCCCACCGCGATGGTGTGCTCCAACGGTATGCCCTCGGCGGCGGCCCACTCGCGCAGGTACTTCTCCTTGGCGGCGCGGTCCACCACGGCGCCCAGCACCTTGCCGGTCAGCACGCCGTCAACGATTTCCAGCTCGTTCGCCTGCCAATAGTCCAGGCCCAGTTCCTCGGCGACCGGCCGCAGGATCTGGTTGAAGCCGCCCGACACCACGGCCACCACATGGCCGGCAGCCTTGAACGCGGCCACGAGGTCGGCGGCCCCTTCGCTGAGCTTCACTTCTTCACGGACGGAATGCACGACGCCGGCGGGCAGCCCCGCGAGTACGGCCACCCGGGCGTGCAGGCTCTGGGTGAAATCCAGTTCGCCGCGCATGGCTGCTTCGGTGACGGAGGCCACCTCTTCGAATTTGCCCGCATAGGCGGCAAGGAGTTCGATGACCTCCTGCTGGATCAGGGTGGAATCCACATCCATGATCAGGAGCTTGCGGGGGGCGGACCGCAGGCCGTCAGGAACAAGGGCGGTGTCCTGTCCGTCGATGCCGGCTTCGGCTACGGCCCGCCGGAGGGCGGCGAGGCCGGCGGCGGTGGCATCCGGAAGGGCGAGTTCCGCCACCTGAACGCGGTAGCGTTCGTCACCCAGGGAATCTTCCCGCAGCACCTCGGCGCCGGCGGCGGCCAGGACGGAACGCAGCTGCTCCAGCCCGTATGGAGTCATATTTTGGCCGTAGCTGACCGCAGTCACGTTCGAAGTCATGCCTGCAATCTTAGCCAGCGGGGCAGCTGTGCCCTGAATTCATTGCGCCGGAAGCAGGCGCCCGGACCCTGGCCGTGACGGCCGGCACGCGCCCACGCCGGAGCGTCCCTCACCGGTTATCAGTCGTCCTCCTTTTTGTCCTAGTGTCTACTCCTATGAGTGATGTTCTGGAATTGGCCTCCGTCAGTGTTGTCCGAGGCAAAAAAACGCTGCTGGACAAGGTGGACTGGCAGGTTAACGAGGGCGAACGCTGGGTCATCCTGGGTCCGAACGGCGCCGGCAAGACCACCCTCCTCCAGATCGCTGCGGCACGGCTGCACCCGAGCAGTGGAACCGCGGGAATCCTCGACGAGACGCTCGGCCGGGTGGACGTCTTCGAACTCCGGCCGCGCATCGGGCTCTCCTCGGCCGCACTGGCTACCCAAATCCCCGAACACGAGACGGTCCTGAACGTGGTGGTTACTGCCGCCTACGGCGTCACCGGCCGCTGGCGTGAGGGATACGAGCGCGACGACGAACGCCGAGCCTTCCGCCTGCTGAACGATTGGGG
This sequence comes from Pseudarthrobacter sp. NPDC092424, assembly GCF_044754925.1. Taxonomy (NCBI): domain Bacteria; kingdom Bacillati; phylum Actinomycetota; class Actinomycetes; order Micrococcales; family Micrococcaceae; genus Pseudarthrobacter; species Pseudarthrobacter sp. NPDC092424. Next base: position 342,949 of record NZ_JBIVQC010000002.1, read on the forward strand.
CATGGGGCCACTGCTGAACCGCTCGTTCGCCTCGCTCTCCGAAGGGGAACGCAAGCGGGTGCAGATCGCCCGCGCCCTCATGACGGACCCTGAACTGCTGCTGCTGGATGAGCCGGGTGCCGGCCTTGACCTGGCCGGCCGCGAGGACCTGGTCAGCCGCCTGAGCGAACTGGCCATGGATGAAGCTGCGCCGGCCATGGTCCTTGTCACCCATCACCTCGAAGAAGTGCCGCCGGGCTTCACGCACGCCATGCTGCTCCGCGACGCAGGCGTGGTGGCCACCGGGCCCATCGCCGAGGTGCTGACCGCGGAGAACCTGGGCCGGACTTTCGGCCTTGAGCTGGACGTGACGGTCAACGGAGGCCGCTACACGGCTGTCGCACGCCGCTAGCAGTAGCCACGGTGGATCTGTTCAGCGGCACCCTGGTGTCCATCGCCGGCCTGTGGGCCGGCACCATCAACGCCGTGGTGGGCTCCGGTACGCTGGTCACCTTTCCCGTGCTGATCGCCCTCGGCATCACCCCCGTGGTCGCTTCCATGAGCAATGCCATGGGCCTGGTGGCCGGCGGCGTTTCGGGAGCGGTGGGCTACCGACGCGAGCTCAAGGGGCGCGGCCGGCAGTTGCTGCGGCTCCTGCCGGCATCCCTTTTGGGCGGCATTTCGGGTGCCTGGCTGCTGCTGCACCTGCCGGAAGCGGTGTTCCACTACGTGGCACCGTTCCTGATCGTCCTGGCGCTGCTCATGGTTGTTTTCCAGCCGCGGCTGCAGGCCTGGGTCCGGAACCGGGAGGAGAACCCCGAACACGCCGTCCGCGACAAGCGCCACGGCGTGCTGCTGGTGGTTTTGGTGTACCTGGCAGGTGTCTATGGCGGCTACTTCGTGGCGGCCCAGGGGATTCTGCTGGTGGGCATCCTGGGTGTCTTCCTGACCGGCACCATGCAGAACGCCAACGCCATGAAGAATATCCTGGTGCTTGGCGTGAACGTGGTGGCCGCGGTGTCATACCTCCTGTTTGCCTTCGACCGGATCAACTGGACGGTGGTGCTGCTCATTGCCTTCAGTTCGGCCGTTGGCGGCGTTCTGGGCGCGAAAATCGGCCGCCGGCTCTCGCCGACAGTGCTGCGTGCCGTGATCTTCGCCCTGGGGCTGGTGGCCCTGGGCGTCATGACCGCCAATCTGCTGAAATAATCACCCGGTGACAATCCACTATCTTGAGTCCGCGGACGATCCGCGCGTGGCGGACTATACCCGCCTCACCGACGTCCACCTCCGCAAGCTCCGCGAGCCGGCGGAGGGCATGTACATCGCCGAATCCTCCCGGGTGCTCCGCCGCGCCCTCGCCGCGGGTCATCGGCCGCGCTCATTCTTCCTCGCCGAAAAGTGGCTGGCCGACCTGCAGGACGTCTTCGCCGCACACCCGGATGTGCCGGTGTTCGTCGGCAGTGCCGGCCTGCTCGAGGAGATCACCGGTTTCCACCTGCACCGCGGCGCGATGGCGGCCATGGAGCGGCCGTCCCCGGTCCCGCTGCCGGAGCTCCTCGAAGGTGCCCGGCGCGTCGCCGTGCTGGAGGACATCGTGGACCACACCAACGTCGGCGCCATCTTCCGGTCCGCCGCCGCCCTGGATATCGACGCCGTTCTGGTCTCGCCGCGCTGCGGGGATCCGCTGTACCGCAGGAGCGTCCGGGTCAGCATGGGAACGGTTTTCCAGGTCCCCTGGGCCCGCCTGGAAAACTGGCCGGAGGACCTCCAGGTGCTCAAGGACCACGGGTTCACAGTCGCCGCGCTCGAACTGACCGAGGATGCCCAGGACGTGGACGCCGTTGCGGCAGAAGACCCGGACAGGCTGGCGTTGGTGCTCGGCACCGAAGGCGCCGGAATGAGCGCAGGCACCCTTGCCGCCGTCGACCTCGCCGTGAAGATCCCCATGCGCAACGGCGTGGATTCGCTCAATGTCGCTGCGGCTTCCGCTGTGGCGTTTTGGGAGTTGCGGTCCCGGCGCTGATTGTTCGCGCCCGCCGCGTGCATCCGCTATGATGGATAGCTGGTTGTCCTGCCGCCGAAGCCCGGCTGACGCGGGGACAGCTATCCCATTCATACCTGGCAGCTGGCAAAATCCAGTTGTGCGAACAAAGGTCCCATTATGAAGTCTGAGATCCACCCGAAGTACGAAGCTGTTGTTTTCAACGACCTGGCTTCCGGCGTCAAGTTCCTGACCAAGTCCACCGTGTCTTCCTCGAAGACCATCGAGTGGGAAGACGGCAACACCTACCCGGTCATCGACGTCGAAATCTCCTCCGAGTCCCACCCGTTCTACACGGGCAAGCAGCGCATCATGGACTCCGCAGGCCGCGTCGAGCGCTTCAACGCTCGCTTCAAGGGCTTCGGCGGCAAGAAGTAATCCACTTCCACCGAGCTTCCTGAAGGCCCGCACCGGCAACGGTGCGGGCCTTTCGCGTTTCCAGGGGCCAAGTGCGCCTTGACGCCGGGCCACGGTGCGCAGGGACTGTCCCTGTGCACCGGGCCCTCATCACTGCGCAGGACGGGTACGGAGCAGCCGCGGCGGCTACCGGGCAGTTGCTTGCACGACGGCGGCCTGCGCCGTGAGCGCGCGCAACAGGTGGCTGCGCTGCTCCAGGATGATGCGGCGCAGCGCGCGGGGGGCGTCGGCGTGTGCGGCCAGCCAGTCATCGGTCCTGCGGAGTACAGGGTGGTCCGCAGGTGCCATGCCTTCCGCTAGGTCCTGGTTCAGGGGGAACAGCCCGCGGACAATCCTGCTGGCGATTTCGATGCTCCGCCCGTCCCACACGTCCCGCAGGCACTCAAAGTAGGGTTCCACGTACGGATCCAGGAGGCCGGCCGGGGCAGTGGTGAAGCCGCTGATGGTGGCGCTGAGCTGCTGGTTGGAGAGTGCGGTGCCGTGGACGGCTTCCTGCCACGCGGCGGCCTTGACGGCGGGGTCCGGCCGCGCCGCAACGGCTGTGGCGTGGCCGGCGCGCCCGGATGCGGTGGTGTCGCGCGCCAGTTCGGCATCGAGTTCGGCAAGGGTGGCCTGGCCGTTCGCCGCCAGGGCATGCCAGAAGTGCCAGCGGAGCTCGGCGTCCACCGCCAGGCCCCCGACGGGTGCCGAACCGTCCAGCAGTCCGCGCAGGCGGGGGAGCAGGGCGGCGTCGTGCCTGCTGAGCGTGCCCACCGTCCTGGCCCACGCCAACTGGTGGTCGGACCCGGGAACGGCACGGTCCAGCTCGGCAGCGACGGCCGCCAGGAACGGGGACCGCACACCGTCGCGTCCGGCCGGGGGAGTGTAGCGTTCGACGGCGGTGCAGGCGTTCTCGAGGATGTTCAGCAGGACCCCGATCCCGGTTTCCGCCGGACCGAACGCTGCCACCGCATCCAAGTAGCGTGCCGCCGGGCTTTCCCCGTCCCGGGCCGAGTTCCACAGCGCCGTCCAGCACAGGGCCCGCGCCATGGGGTCGGTGATCCTGTCCAGTGACTCCAGGACAGTGTCCAGGGAGACCGGATCAAGCCGGACCTTGGCGTAGGTCAGGTCGTCGTCGTTGAGGAGCAGCAGCGCTGGCCGCGGCTTGCCCGCCAGGTCCGGAACGGGCGTGGAGGAGCCGTCGACGTCGGTTTCCACGCTTCCGGTGCGGACCAGGGCGCCGGAGGCGTCGAAATCGTACAGCCCCACCCGGAGCCGGTGCGGCCGGGGCTCGTCCCTTCCCGTGACGGGGTCCGTTGCCTGCTGGACGATGGCCGCACCGCCGATGGCGGCGTCGTCCGTTGCGTCCGGCGTGATCTCCAGGGCGAGGGTGGAGATGCCCGCGGTTTGAAGCCACTGCCGCGCCCAGCCGGACAGGTCCCGGCCGGAGGCGGCACTGAGTGCCTCCAGGAGGTCAGCCAGGGTGGTGTTGGAGTAGGCGTGCTTGCGGAAGTACTCCCGCGAGCCTGCGATGAAAGCGTCAAAGCCCACGTACGCCACCAGTTGCTTGAGGACCGAGGCGCCCTTGGCGTAGGTGATGCCGTCGAAGTTCTGCTTCGCGGCCTCGAGGTCCGGAATGTCCGCCACGATGGGATGCGTGGTGGGCAGTTGGTCCTGCACGTAGGCCCACGCCTTGCGTTTGTTGGCGAAGTTCACCCAGGCAGTGGCCCAGTCTGTGGCCCGGTCCACGCCCAGGGTGCCCATGTAATCCGCAAAGGATTCCTTGAGCCACAGGTCGTCCCACCACTGCATGGTCACGAGGTCGCCAAACCACATATGCGCCATCTCGTGCAGAAGGGTGTTCGCGCGGCCCTGGTACTGGGCGTCGGTGGCGCGGGAGGTGAAGACGTAGCTTTCGGTGAAGGTGACGAGGCCGGGGTTTTCCATGGCGCCCAGGTTGTACTCGGGCACGAATGCCTGGTCGTATTTTCCCCAGGGGTACGGGAAGTCGAAGAGCCGGTTGAAGAACTCCAGGCCGTTCTTCGTGAGCCGGAACAGCTCATCCGTGTCGAAAGACGCGGCCATGGACGCCCGGCAATAGAGGGCCAGCGGCACATCCATCGCCGTGCCGTCGTCCAGCGTGGCCAGCCACCGGTCCTGGGCCTTGAAGTAGGGCCCGGCAAGCACGGTGGTGATGTACGTGGACATGGGAAGCGTGGGCGCGAAGTCCCACCGGGCGGCGGCGGGGTCGTCGGACAGGGCTGTCCTGGCGGTCTGTTCAGCGTTGGACGCCACTTCCCAGCCGGCCGGCGCCGTGACATGGAACGTGAAGGACGCCTTGAGGTCCGGCTGCTCAAAGTTGGCGAAGACGCGCCTGGCGTCTGCAGGTTCATACTGGGTGTAGAGGTAGCACTGTCCGTCCGCGGGATCGACGAAACGGTGCATGCCTTCACCGGAGCGGCTGTACAGGGCGATGCCGGTCACTGTCACCTCGTTATTCCGCTGCAGGTTTTCCAGCCGGATCCGGGGCCCGTCCACCACGTCGTCGACCCGGAGGGACTCGCCGTTCAGGATGACGCTGTGCACGCCCCCGTGGATGAAGTCCAGGAACGTGGTGGTGCCCGGCTGGGCGGCACTGAAGACGATGGTGCTGCGGCTCGGGTAGCCGGTGGAGCCCGGGTCGGCGGCTTGCCGCACGTCGAGCCATACGTCGTAGCTGGCGGTGGTGATCATGGCTGAACGTTCCGCCGCTTCATTGCGGCCCAGATTCTCAAGAGACACTCCGCCATCCAATCACAGGTCAGGCGGTGATCAGCACCGCGGCCGCCAGCCCAAGGGCGGCGATCAGCAGCCATGACGCCAGGGCTGCCAGCAGGGCCCGTCCTCCCGTCAGCAGGAGCGTACGGATGCGCACGGCGGAGCCCAGCCCAAAGAGTGCCGCAGCCAGGAGCAAGTCCTGCGCCAGGGCACCGCCGGCCAGCCAGTTTTCCGGCAGCCAGCCGGTGGAGCGCAGGGCCACCATGGCCACGAACCCAACAACGAACAGTGGCAGCACGGGCGGCAGCCGGGTCCCCGCGGCCGCGGCCCCGGGTACAGTGCTAAACCGGTGGTGCGCCCCGGCGATCGCGGCCACGGGGGCCAGGAGCAGCACCCGCGTGAGCTTGACGACGACGGCGATCCCCAGCGCCGCCGTTCCCGCCGTTTGCGCAGTGGCCACCACCTGCCCTACGTCGTGGACGGATGCTCCGGCCCAGGCACCGAACACCGTGGCGCTGAGCCCCAGAGGGTGCACCAGCAGCGGCAGCACGCCGATGGCCAGCGTGCCGCACAGCGTCACGAGCGCCACCGGCAGCACCGTGTCCGTATGCCGGATCCGCCGTACTGCAGCCACGGCCCCGATGGCCGACGCCCCGCAAATGGAGAAACCGGCGGCCACCAGGAGGGACGTCTCCGGTGGAAGCCGGAACAGCCGTGAGATGAGGTACGTTCCGCCGAACCCGGCAGCCACCACGGCCGCGATCAGGACCAGCGCCAGCCAGCCCAGCCCCAGGACGTCCATGACGCTGACCTTCAGGCCGAGCAGTACGATGCCGGCCCGCATGAGGTGCTTACCCGCGAAATCCAGGCCGCGGCGCGCCCTTCCCGCCATCCATGCGGCGGAGCCGGGAAAGTTCGCCGCGAGTACGCCAAGGACCACCGCTGCGGTCATTGCAGGAAGCGCAGGCAGCAGGCCATGGACCAGGAAGGCCGCGGCTACGGCGGCAGCGGCGAAGCCAAGGCCGGGAAGCACCGGCCCGGCTGCCGGTAAGCGTCTGCTGAGTGGCACCTGACTACTGTGCCGGATAAGGTCCCTAAAACACGAACCGCTGCCCGGCCGCCAACACGCCATTGTGGAGGGCAGTATGAAATCGAACCCAAAAGATGGTTGGCTATTGCGCATGTCAGACCTATTCCAGGATTACTCCGAGGCCGCCGGCAGGACCGGCGCCTACGACGAGATGTTTGCGCCCGGGCAGCAACCGCGGGACTCCTACGGGCAGGTTGCGGACGCCCTGAGCAAACTCTCACTGGCGGACGTCACCGCCCGGGCCGATTCGATGGCGCGCACCTTCCTGGACCGCGGAGTGACGTTCGATTTCGCAGGGGAGGAGCGGCCCTTCCCCCTGGACATCGTGCCGCGTGTGATCCCGGCGTCGGAATGGGAGGTCCTGGAGCGGGGCGTTGCGCAGCGCGTGCGTGCCCTGGAAGCCTTCCTCAACGACGTTTACGACAAGATGACGGTAGTGGCCGACGGCGTGATCCCCCGCCAGCTGGTGACCACCAGTGCCCACTTCCACCGCCAGGTCCACGGATTCGAGCCGGCCGGCGGGGTGCGCGTGCACATTTCCGGGATCGACGTGGTCCGGGACGCCGCCGGGACTTTCCGCGTCCTTGAGGACAACGTCCGGGTCCCGTCCGGCGTCAGCTACGTGCTGGAAAACCGCCGCGCCATGGCTAAGGGCCTGCCCGAAGCGTTCGGCCAGCAGCTCATCCGGCCCGTGGAGGAATACCCGCGCCGCCTGCTCTCCGCCCTGCGCAAGACGGCACCGGCAGGCGTGGACGATCCCACGGTGGTGGTCCTGACCCCGGGCGTCTTCAACAGCGCCTATTTCGAGCACACGCTGCTCGCAGGCCTGATGGGCGTGGAACTGGTGGAAGGCCGCGACCTGATCTGCCGTGGAAACCGCGTCTACATGCGCACCACGGCCGGCGAACAGCGCGTGGACGTCATCTACAAGCGCATCGATGACGACTTCCTTGATCCGCTCCAGTTCCGCTCCGACTCCATGCTGGGGTGCCCCGGCCTGGTCAACGCCGCCCGCGCAGGCGGAGTCACCATCGCCAACGCGGTGGGCAACGGCGTCGCGGACGACAAACTGGTCTACAGTTACGTTCCTGACCTGATCCGCTACTACCTCAACGAGGAGCCCGTGATCGCGAATGTGGACACGTACCGCCTCGAAGAGAAGGAAGCCCGCGAGTACACCCTGGACAACCTTTCGGAGCTTGTGGTGAAGCCCGTGGACGGTTCCGGGGGCAAGGGCCTGGTGATTGGCCCTGACGCTTCGCCGGAGGAGCTGGAGGCCCTGCGGGGGCGGATCATCGCCGACCCCCGGGGCTGGATCGCCCAGCCGGTGCTGCAGCTTTCCACGGTCCCCACCCTCAGCGGCGACAAGTTCGGACCCCGGCACGTCGATCTTCGCCCCTTCGCGGTGAACGACGGCGACAACGTCTGGGTGCTCCCGGGCGGCCTGACGCGTGTGGCTCTCAAGGAGGGCTCGCTGATCGTCAACTCCAGCCAGGGCGGTGGCTCCAAGGACACCTGGGTGCTGGCCGACTCGCCGCAGATGCCGGTGGAGACGGTTCCCCGCCCCTCCATCACCGTCCGCGAGCGGGTCTCGGTGTGGCCGGTGGAAAGCAACTGGCGCGACCGCCAGCCGGAGCAGCAGCAGTGAGCCGCGCCGCCGTCGTGCCCTTGTGCCTTGCCGTGGGCTTGCCCTTTCCCGTTCCGTCCCGCGTGCAGGAGGTAGCCGCACATGCTTAGCCGCATCGCCGAATCCCTATTCTGGATTGGCCGCTATGTGGAGCGTGCCGACGGCACGGCCCGCATCCTTGACGTTCACCTGGAACGGCTGAACCACCTGCCCATGGAAGAACGCAGGAGCGTGGCCCAGGAACTGCTGGCGGTCATGGGCGCCCGGCCGCAGAGCGAGGACTTCGGGCTGCCCGAACTGCTGCATGCACTGGCCTACGATAAGACCAGCGCCACGTCCATCGCCGGCTCCCTCGGCGCCGCCCGCGAGAACGCCCGGCGGGCGCGGGAGACCGTGTCCTCCGGACTGTGGGAAAGCCTGAACACCACCTACTACGGGCTCAGCCAGCACCGAAAGGATGTGGTGGGCACCTACCGGTTCTGCAACTGGACGCTTGAGCGCACCGCCATGGTCAGCGGCCTCGCGGACACTACGGTCAGCCATGATGAAAGCTGGCTCTTCCTCGTCCTGGGCCGCTCCCTCGAACGGGCCGACATGACCGCCCGCATGCTGTCCACCCGGGACGTCCTGTCCGCGGGCATGTCCTGGGTCAACATGCTTCGCTGCGCGGGTGCCTACGAGTCGTTCCTCAGGACCCGCCGCGCTGCGTTCGGGGACCAGCACGCCGCTGAGTTCCTGCTGCTGGACCGGCTGTTTCCGCGCTCCATCGTCTACGCCCTCCGGGATGCAGACGAGTGCCTGGCCAAGCTGGACCCCTCCGCGCAGCGCGTGGGCTTCATCAATGACGCCCGGCGCATCGTGGGCCAGGCCCGCACCTTCCTGGAGTTCCACCGGACAGACGACCTCATGTCGGAACTGCCCGAGCACATGGAGCGCGTGCAGAAAGCCGTTGCCCAGGCATCCGACGCCATTTCCCGTAAGTACTTCAATCAGGCGGACGAACTGGCCTGGGTGGGAGAAGTTTCATGACCCGGCTGAGCATCAACCACCGCACGGCGTACAAGTACAACAAGCGCGTCACCCTGTCCTACAACGAGGCCCGGATGACGCCGCTGACCGACTCCCAGCAGGTGGTCCTCGAGTCCGTGGTCAAGGTGTCCCCGTCCCAGGCGGCGGTCAGCACTTACCGCGACTACTGGGGCACAAGGGTGACGGCCTTTGACATGCAGATGCCGCATGACCACCTCGAAGTGCTCTCCACCATCCTGGTGGAGGTGCATCGCACGGAAAAGATCCCCTCCGGGGCGGACATCGTCGGCTGGGACATCCTTGCCGCTCCGGAGACACTGAGCGCGTTCAGCGACTGGCTGCCCCAGTCGAGGCTGAGCGGCCCCGGGGACGAGGTCCTGGGCATCATTCCGGGGGTGGTGGCGGGCAAGAATCCGCACGAGGCGGCCATGGCCATCTTCGAGTGGATGCGTGGGGAAATGACGTACATGTCCGGCTCCACCGCCGTTACTACCAACGCGGAGGAGGCATGGGGGCAGCGCCAGGGCGTGTGCCAGGACCTGGCCCACCTCGCCATCGGTGCGCTGCGCAGCTGCGGGATCCCGGCCCGCTACGTCTCCGGATACCTGCATCCGCGTTCCAGCGCCGGCATCGGGGAAACGGTAGCCGGGCAGTCGCACGCCTGGCTGGAATGGTGGGACGGAGACTGGCGCAGCTGGGATCCCACCAACCACAAGCCCGCCGGAGACTTCCACGTCACGGTGGCCCGCGGACGGGACTACCGTGACGTGCCGCCGCTGAAGGGCATCCTCTCCGGCGGGGGAGGGTCGGCCCTTAGCGTCAGCGTGGAAATCACGCAGCTCGCCTGAGCGGCTTTACTCCTGGGGACTCTTGACGGCGCCGCTCAGCTGGGTCCACCAGGTCAGCGGTGCTGTTACCTTGAACCGGCGCCCTGTCAGCGTGCTGGGTGTGATCCTGATGAATGTGTCCTTGTGGCCGGCCTGCCATGGGAAAAGGTACAGCGCGGCGGTGTCCAGGACATGCTCGGTGCCCGTCACTACCTCCGCGGTGCCCTTGGCCACCACGCTCCAGGCCAGGCCGGTCTGTGCATCCACGCCGTCGGCTTCGACGGCTACCTGCGCGCCGCCTGAGGCGGCTGCGAGCTTGGTGCCTTCGCCGGTACGGAACACCAGGGTCCCGCTGTCCACGGTGTAGTTGATCGGGAAGATATCCGGGTGGCCATCCGCCAGGACAGCCAGCCGGCCCACGGAGACCGTCCGCAGCAGTGCCCAGCAGTCGTGGTGTTCGAGGTTTTCAACGTCGGGGGCTGACTCTTTGCTCATGCCGTGAGCATACGCCCATCACCAGGGGCTGGGCTTGTAGTCCTTCAGGAAAACACCGTACTGGTCCTCGCCCGCCTCGCCCATGACGATCGGATCGTAAACCCGGGCTGCGCCGTCCACCAGGTCCAGGGGAGCGTGGAAGCCTTCCTCCATGAGGCGGACCTTCGTGTAGTGCGGGCGCTCATCCGTGATCCAGCCGGTGTCCACGGCCGTCATCAGGATGCCGTCCGTCTCCAGCATTTCCTGTGCACTGGTCCGCGTCATCATGTTCAGCGCTGCCTTGGCCATGTTGGTATGCGGGTGGCCCGGGCCTTTGTAGGCACGGGAGAACTGGCCCTCCATGGCGGAGACGTTGACGATGTACTTTCGGCGGGCGGTTGAGCGTTTCATGGCCTCCCGCAGCCGGCTGACCAGCAGGAACGGGGCCGTGACGTTGCAGAGCTGCACTTCGAGCATCTCCAGCGGATCCACCTCGTCCACCACCTGCGTCCAGCTGTTGATTGTGGCGAGGTCCGGCACCAGCCCGCCGGCGTCAATCGCCGTTCCGGACGCGATGCGTTCCAATGACGCCGAGCCGGTGGAGAGTGCCAGCGATGTGATGGCGTCACCGGCCAGCACCGGATGTTCCGTGACGCTGCCTGCCAGGGCAAGGGGGTGCTTGTCGTGCGCGTGGCCGAAGGTCAGCAGCTCCGGACCGCCGTTGGCCCGCTCCAGCGCCGCGGGCAGGGGCTCGTCCTCGGCATCGACCAGCGGCTTGTAGGCGTTGCCGGAGCGGCGGACGGTCTGCGCCGCGTTGTTGATGATGATGTCCAGGGGCCCGGCCTCGTTGAGGGAGTCGGTGAGGGCCATGACCTGCGCGGGGTCGCGGAGGTCGATACCCACAATGCGGAGCCGGTGCAGCCACTCTGCGCTGTCCTCCATGGCCGCGAACCGGCGTGCGGCGTCCTTGGGAAACCGGGTGGTGATGGTGGTGTGGGCGCCGTCCCGCAGCAGTCGCAGCGCGATGTACATGCCGATCTTGGCGCGGCCGCCGGTCAGGAGTGCACGCCTGCCGGTCAGGTCGGTGCGGGCGTCGCGCTTGCTGTGGCTGAATGCAGCGCAGTCGGGACACAGCTGGTGGTAGAACGCGTCCACCTGGGTGTAGTGCTGCTTGCAGATGTAGCACGGCCGGGACCGGATCAGGTGTCCGGCCACCTTGCCGGTGGCCGAGGGAGCCAGCTTGTTGCCCCGGGTTTCGTCATCGATCCGGTCCGGCGCGGCGGTGGCCGTCTGCGCGATGACCGCCCGGTCCGCTTCGGAGATGAGGTCCCGCTTGGTGACCCTGCGGTGGCGCTTGACGGCCTTGAACATCTTCCCCGTGGCACGGCGCACCGAAATGTAGTCGGGGTGCTCCTCGTCGTACGCGTGGATGGTGTTCAGGACCTTGAGGCAGGCCTGGATTTCCTCAGGGGTCAGGTCGGGGGAGCTCATTGGACTGATTTTACAGCCTTCCGCCGCCTGACCCCGGCCGGGACCGGTCCCTTGGTACTGCCGGACAGCCGCTAGGACCTATGCACGCCGGGCACGGCTTCGGCCGCCGCCGATGCATGGGCCCCCGCTGCCCGTTCCACCGATTCACGCACGTCCGGGTAGTCAGCAGTTGCCGCTTTTACCGCGTTGGGAACCAGATGCAGGTTGTTGGCCGCAAGCTGCCGTTCCTGTTCGCTGGGTTCGGGAACCTGCTGCCCCTTCGCCAGGACGGTGATGCCGGACTCGGTGACCTTGAAGCCGCGGGCACGGTCCAGTTCCGGATCCATTCCGATGGCGGCCCCTGCGGGAACCCTGACGTTCTTGTCCAGGATGGCGCGGTTGATGACAGCCCCTTCGCCCACGTACACCTTGTCCATCAGGACCGAATCGATGACGCGGCTGCTGGTCCCGACGAAGATGTCATTGGACAGCACCGAGCCTTCCACGACACCGCCGGAAATGACCACTCCGCTGGACACGATGGAATCCAGCGCGGTTCCGACGGTGTTCTTCTGGCCCCGGACGAATTTGGCCGGCGGTGAGATGCTCTGCCGGGTGTAGATGGGCCACTCGGAGTTGTACAGGTTGAAGACCGGCAGCGGCGAGATGAGGTCCATGTGGGCGTCGTAGAACGAGTCGATGGTGCCCACGTCGCGCCAGTAGGTCCGGTCGCGCTCGGTGGATCCGGGAATGTCATTGAGGGTGAAGTCGTAGACGCCGGCCTCGCCCTGGTTCACGAAGTAGGGAATGATGTCCCCGCCCATGTCGTGCTTGGTGTCCAGCCGCTCGGCGTCAACGTGCAGGGCCGCCACCAAGGCGTCGGCGTCGAACACGTAGTTGCCCATGGAGGCCAGGAACTGGGAGGGATCCGCTGCCAGGCCCGGCGTGCTGGCCGGCTTTTCCACGAAGGCCGCGATCTTCTGGGGGTCGTTCCGGTCCACTTCGATGACGCCGAACTGGTTGGCCATGTGCAGCGGCTGGCGGACAGCAGCCACGGTGGCCTTCGCTCCGCTGCTGACGTGCTGGGCCACCATCTGCGCGAAGTCCATTCGGTACACGTGGTCCGCGCCCACCACCACCACGATGTCCGGGCTGGCGTCCTGGATCAGGTTCAGGGACTGGTAGATGGCGTTGGCGCTGCCCAGAAACCAGCTCTTGCCCACCCGCTGCTGGGCCGGCACGGAGGCGATGTAGTTGCCCAGCTGGGTGGACATCCGCCACGTTTCCGAAATGTGCCGGTCAAGGCTGTGCGACTTGTACTGCGTGAGCACCACGATCTGCAGGTAGCGGGAGTTCACCAGGTTGGACAGCGCAAAGTCGATCAGGCGGTAGCTGCCGGCGAAAGGCACGGCTGGCTTGGCCCGGTCTGCCGTCAGCGGCATCAGCCTGTTTCCCTCGCCGCCTGCGAGGACAATGGCCAGGACTTTCTTGTTCAACGGCATAGTGGTCGCTCCTGTACGCCTTCGTAACTCCCCAACAGTCCGGTCTGCCCGGACTTCTTCACAGTAGAACAGTTCAGCGTGAAGGACTACCTTGGGTCTTGTGCGAATAGACATTGTGACTAAAGAATTCCCGCCGGAGATCTACGGGGGAGCCGGGGTGCACGTCGCCGAATTGAGCAGGGTGCTTAGTAAGCATGTTGACCTGCAGGTTCGGGCCTTTGGTGCGCCACGGGACGCCGATTACCACGGTGCGGCGGTGACGTCCTATTCCGTCCCGGAAGACCTTGGTGCGGCCAATGCGGCCGTGCAGACGCTTGGCGTGGACCTGCGCATCGTTCCGGACGTCGCAGGCGCCGACCTGGTCCACTCGCACACCTGGTACGCGAACATGGCCGGACACCTGGCCTCCCTCCTGCACGGCATCCCGCACGTGCTCAGCGCCCACAGCCTGGAGCCGCTTCGGCCCTGGAAGGCCGAGCAGCTGGGCGGCGGCTACGCCTTGTCCTCATGGGTAGAGAAGACGGCCTACGAAGCGGCCGCCGCGATCATCGCCGTTTCGGAGGGCATGCGCCAGGACATTCTGCGGAGCTACCCGGCCGTTGATCCGCAGAAAGTCCGGGTTGTCCACAACGGCATCGACGTGGAGTTGTGGAAGCGGGATGAGAATGACGACGCCGTCCGCGCCCTCGGCATCGACCCCGCCAGGCCCAGCGTTGTCTTTGTGGGCAGGAACACGCGGCAAAAGGGAGTCCCCTACCTGCTCCGCGCGGCAGCAAAGCTGCCGGCCGACGTCCAGCTCGTCCTCTGCCTGGGCGCCGCTGACACCCCCGAGCTCGCGGCCGAAACAGCCCGCCTCATCGAAGACCTGCAGCGTGAACGCACCGGCGTGGTGCTGATCGAGCGGATGCTGCCGCGGCAGGAATTGATCCGGGTGCTCAGCCATGCCACGGCGTTCGCGTGCCCTTCTATCTATGAACCGCTCGGCATCGTCAACCTCGAGGCCATGGCCTGCGGTGCGGCGGTGGTGGCAAGCGCCACCGGTGGTATTCCGGAAGTGGTGGAACACGGCCGCACAGGCCTGCTCGTGGACCTGGAGCAGGTCACGGACGGCACCGGCACCCCGCTGGACCCGGAGAAGTTTGTTTCCGAGTTCGCGGCAGCGCTGACGGAAGTCGTCTCGGATCCGGAACGCGCACGCGCCATGGGCGAGGCCGGCCGCCGCCGCGCCGAAGAGCATTTCTCCTGGGAGTCCATCACGCAGACCACCCTTGAGGTATACCGGTCGGTGCTCCCCGGCTGACCATCAGCCCCGCCACGGCGGCCACGCACGACGGCGCCGCTCCCCACGTGCTGGAGCGGCGCCGTCGTGCTGTATTGCGGATGGCGCCCTAACCGCGCCGGGCCCGGTCCGCGGCGGGCTGCAGGAACTTCTCCTCCACCGGCGACGTGCCGCTGGCCCGGCGGGCCCGGAAATAGGCGCGGGCTTCGTCCTGCCGCTGCTTCTCCGCTCCCGTGGCGACGGCGGACCGCACGTGCTCGTCCTCGTAACCGAAAGCGTCCACCAGGTCCAGGGCATGCGGCCGGATCCGGGCCAGGAGCCGGTTGATGTAGCCGCCCACCGTCCGGGCGCGCTGCATGGAGAGCCTGCCGTTCATGAGGTACCAGGCCAGGTTCTTTTCGATGAGTGAGAGGCCGAACAGGTCCCGCAGCCAGGTCAGGACAACTTTTGTGCCGGCGTCGTCCACCTCGCGAAGCGCTTCCGTGAAGGCTTCCCACTGCAGCAGTTCCGCATGCGCCTGGGCCGCTTCGATGAGCTCGTTCTGGTGCCGGTTGAACACTGCGGCGCCTTCCGGCTGGGAAAGCCGGGCTGCACCCTTCAGCTCCGAGGCAACCTCTGCCACCATGGTCTGGACGCGGTCCGTCAGGAGTGCGCGCTGGCCTTCCTCGTCCCGCAGCGCGATCGCTGCCCTCTGCACCGATCCGGTGTCGGCCATGAACTGTGCCACCTGGCGCAGGCCCGTGCGGTGCAGTGCCGCACCTGTGGCCTGTCCCACCACGTAGCGGGCCAGCACTCCGAAGTCCACATTGCGGAACTCCTTGGCGTAATCCGCCAGCAACCGCTTGGCCACCAGCTGGAGCAGGATGGTGTTGTCGCCCTCAAAGGTGGCATAGATGTCCAGGTCGGCACGCAGGGAGGCGAAGCGGTTCTCGATCAGGAAGCCGGCCCCGCCGCAGGCCTCGCGGCATTCCTGCAGCGTGTCCAGGGCATGCCAGGTGCTTAGTGGCTTGAGGGCGGCGGCCAGGGTCTCCAGGTCCTGGCGGTCCTCGTCAGTGTCGTGGGCTCCGGAAAAGACGTCGTCGAACTTTGCCAGGAGCTGTTCGTGTGCGAACCCGGCCGCATAGGTGGTGGCGAGGCGGGTCAGCAGGCGCCGCTGGTGCCGCTGGTAGTCCAGCAGGACTTCCTCGTCCGTGGCGGACGAAGCGTTGAACTGGCGACGCTCGCTGCCATACTGGATGGCCGCCTTAAGCGCCACTTTGGAGGCGGCCACTGCGGCGCCGTCCAGTGAGACCCGTCCCTGGACCAGTGTTCCCAGCATGGTGAAGAACCTGCGTCCGGGACTGGCAATCGGCGAGCTGTACGTGCCGTCCGGGGCGACGTCCCCGTACCGGTTGAGCAGGTTGGTCCGCGGGATACGGACACGGGTGAAGTGCAGCCGGCCGTTGTCGATGCCGTTGAGTCCACCCTTGATGCCGTCGTCCTCGCCGCCAATGCCCGGCAGGAAGGCCCGGGTCTGCGGATCCCGGAGGTCCACGTAGAAGGCATGCACACCGTGGTTCACTTCCTTGGTCACCAGCTGGGCAAAAACCACGGCGGCCAGGCCGTCCACGGCTGCGTTGCCGATATAGTCCTTCCACGCGGCGCGGAACGGGGTATGGATTTCGAACTCTTTGGTGTCCTGGTCATATGTAGCGGTGGTGGCAATGCTGGCCACGTCGGAACCATGCCCGGTCTCGGTCATGGCAAAGCACCCGGGGATCTCCATGGCCATGATGCCCGGCAGCCACTTGGCGTGGTGTTCAGCCGTTCCCAGATGCAGGACTGCCGACCCGAACAGGCCCCACTGCACACCCGCTTTGATCTGCAGGGACGGGTCCGCCACCACCAGCTCCTCGAAGCCGGCAACGTTGCCGCCGTGGTCATCGGTGCCGCCGAACTCCGCCGGGAAGGCGCGGTGGACGGCGTTGTTGTCCACCAGGTACATCAGCTGCCCGGTCACGCGTTTCCGGTGATCCGTGTGTGTCAGGCCCTCGATTTTCCGCAGTTCCGGGCGTGCGGCCAGGCTGCGGGCCTGCAGGCGGACGTCCGCCCAACGGCCCAGAAGCTGCCTGCCCAGGGCTTCCACGTTGACGGCGGCCTGTTCGCCGCGTCCTCCTGCGGCTGGCCCGGGCAGCGTCGCCTGGTCACGGCGCTGGTTCCCGCGCGCGGCGCGGTCCGCGAGTTCAGTCATGTCCATGTCCTTCGTTGGTGCTGACAGATTGTTTGGTGCTGGAAAGTTGCCTTGTGCCGGACTGGCTGAGTTCAGGAGCGATCCCTACGCACAGCCACGCCGTAATATGCCGCGCCATGACTTCCTGGCCCGGCTTGGCGGGCGAGTCCGGTGTGTTCAGCCATTGTTCACCGGCGTTGCGGACCAGCCCGATCGCTGCCTTGGGCCAGTAACCGATGACAGTTTCGTTGCCGCCTCCCAGGTGCGAGCGCATCGGGGTGGCGATCATTTCCGCCACGGCCTCGAAGAAGTGCCCCAAGGCGCCGGAGTCCGTTGCGGAGGCGGAGGATCCGTCCGCTTCGGGGGTCCCCTGGCGGGTGACGAACGTATAGACGCTGGGACTGGTGGCGGCCATCTGGAGGTAGGCGCCCACCATGGCCAGCAGGCCTTCACGCGGTGTCTGTGCGGTCTGTGCTGCCTCCCGGATCCGGCGTTGCATCTGGTCCAGGACAACCTCGCCCACCGCCTGCTGGAGACCGGCCTTATCGCCGAAATACCGGTAAAACACGGACTTTGACGTTCCCGCCGCGCCCGCGATTTCCTCCATGGATGCGTCGCTGCCCAAAGCGTGGACGGCCCGGCGTGCGGACTTGATCAGCTCGCGCCGCCGCTCCTCACGGTGCGTCTGCCAGCGGGAGGACCGCCCGTCCATGGCCGCGCCGGAGGAGCGGGAAATTGCTGGATCCTGGATGTTCACGATACCCAGCGTATCAGGTACGCTGGGTATCGGTAATCGTTGATCAGAGGAGATCCAATGCCCGTTGAAGGACAGCCCACCGCCGAAGCCGCTGCGCCGGACGCCCGGCCCGTTGCCCCTTCCGCCCGGAAAGCGGTGGTCATCGGAGCCAACCGCATCCCGTTCGCGCGGTCCGGCGGCGCATACGCCAAATCATCCAACCTGGACATGCTCACCGCGGCACTGGACGGTCTCATTGCCCGGTTTGGCCTGCAGGACGAGCGGATCGGGGAGGTTGCCGCCGGCGCCGTGCTCAAGCACTCCAGGGACTTCAACCTCACCCGCGAGGCAGTCCTGGTTTCGGCACTGTCTCCCGAAACCCCCGCATACGACCTCCAGCAGGCGTGCGCCACCGGACTGGAAACAGTGGTAGGCCTCTCCAACAAGATCAAGCTGGGCCAGATCGATTCGGCCATTGCCGGCGGCGTGGACTCAGCCTCCGACGCTCCCATCGTGGTGAGCGAGGGACTCCGGGAGGTAGTCCTGGACCTGAGCCGTGCCAAGACGCTTGGCCAGCGATTGCAGGCCATTAGCCGGCTGCGTCCCAAGGACCTTGCTCCGCTGGCCCCCGGCACGGCAGAGCCCCGTACCGGCCTCTCCATGGGCGAGCACCAGGCCCTGACCACGGCGCAGTGGAAGATCACGCGGGAGGCCCAGGACGAACTGGCCTACAACAGCCACCGCAACCTGGCCGCGGCCTATGAATCGGGTTTCTTTGACGACCTCATCACGCCGTATCGCGGCCTGGCCAGGGACGGCAACCTGCGCGCAGACACGTCCCTGGAGAAACTGGCCACCCTCAAACCCGTCTTCGGCCGGAACCTCGGCATGGATGCCACCATGACGGCAGGAAATTCAACTCCGCTGACAGACGGTGCGTCCGCTGTCCTGCTGGGCTCCGAGGAATGGGCCGACTCCCACGACCTGCCCAAGCTCGCGGCGGTGGTGGACGCGGAAGCCGCAGCAGTGGACTTCGTGCATGGCAAGGACGGCCTCCTCATGGCGCCCGTCTTCGCCGTACCCCGTCTTCTGGCCCGCCACGGGCTCACGCTGGACGACATCGACTACTTCGAAATCCACGAGGCCTTCGCCGCCACTGTACTCAGCACCCTGGCAGCCTGGGAGGACGATGAGTTCTGCCGCACCCGCCTGGGACTGGACGGCGCCCTCGGCAGCATCGACAGGAGCCGCCTGAACGTGAACGGCTCCTCCCTGGCCGCCGGCCACCCCTTCGCAGCCACCGGCGGAAGGATCGTCGGATCTCTGGCCAAGACGCTGCACGCCAAAGCGTCCGACGGCGGCCGTCCCGTCCGCGGCCTGGTGTCAGTTTGCGCCGCGGGCGGCCAGGGCGTGGCCGCTATCCTCGAATCACTCTAGGGAGGCAGCCATGACGGACACCTACGCACAACTGGTCAGCAAGGGCCCGGCGAAAAAGATCGCCCGGAAGCTGGGCCTTCCGCAGCCGGCCGCCCTTCGCCGCTACGAGCCCGGGCAGCCGCTGCTCACCGGCCCCGTGCTGGTGCAGGGCAGCTCATCCGGTGCCGACGAACTTGCCGCGGCCCTGCTCGGCTGGGACCTGGACGTCCGGCGCCATGCGGTGCCGCGGGAGAAGCTCGCCGCAATCGTCCTGGTCCTGGATACCATTTCCAGCCCGGAGGATCTTGAAGCGCCGGTTCTGGCGGCAGCGGCTTCATTGCGGGACCTCGCGCCCGGCGGCCGCGTCATCACAGTCTCCCGGCCGGCGTCGGACGGTGTATTGCCGGCCGCCGCTGCCGCGCGCCAGGGCGTGGAGGGACTGCTCCGGTCCCTGGCCAAGGAACTCCGGGCAGGTGCCACCGGCAACGGGGTCCTCCTGGCGGGAGACGTTGCTCCAGCCAGTCCAGGTGCACTGGCTGCCCTGCGGTTCTTTCTTTCCGGCAGATCTGCCTTTGTCGACGGCCAGCTCCTGACCGTCAGCACCGGCGACGGCGCGGTCCCTGGAAATTTCGACAAACCGCTCGCCGGAAAGACCGCCGTGGTCACCGGAGCCGCGCGGGGCATCGGCGCTGCAATTGCCCGGACGCTGCACCGGGACGGCGCGAACCTGGTCCTGGTGGACGTCCCCGCCGCCGGCGACCATCTCGCCGCTGTGGCCAACGAGGTCCGTGGAACCGCGCTGCAGCTGGACATCAGCATTGAGGACGCCGGGCAACGGATCATCAGCCACGCCCTGCAGCGCCGCGGAAGCCTGGACATCATGGTGCATAACGCCGGCATCACCCGGGACAAGCTCCTGGCCAACATGGACCACGCCCGCTGGAGTTCCGTGATCAACATCAACATTGCGTCCCAGCTGCGCATCAACGATGCCATTCTCGCCGATGACCGGCTCGGTAAGGCGCCCCGGATCGTCTCTGTGGCGTCCACCAGCGGCATCGCCGGAAACCGCGGACAAACGAACTATGCGGCGTCCAAGGCAGGCGTCGTGGGGATGGTGAGGGCCACCGCGCCGCTGGCGGCAGCGGCAGGGGGCGGGGTGAACGCCGTGGCCCCGGGCTTCATCGAAACCGACATGACGGCCCGGATTCCCTTCGCCGTCCGGGAAGTAGCCCGGCGCCTGAACTCGCTGCAGCAGGGTGGCCTGCCGGTGGACGTGGCAGAAGCAATCGCATTCCTGTCCAGCGACGCGGCCAGCGGCATCAACGGCCAGGTACTGCGGGTGTGCGGACAGAATCTGGTGGGCGCATGACCGCGCCGCAGCCGGTGATTTTGGGCGAGATGCCCTCGCTGTCCAAACTTTATGTCAATGCTGCAGCCCAGGCCGCGCGTCGGCGCCTGCTGGGGACCCACGATTCCGCCGACCTTCCCGGCGCCGGCCACGAGGTGCGGGACGTCACGGTGGATGTTGCCACCCTCACCGCCTACCAGCACCTGGTGGGCGAGACGGCGAGCGACGTCCTTCCCGCCGGCTTCATCCACGCCCTGGCGTTCCCGGTGGCCATGAGCGTGATGAACCGCGATGACTTCCCGCTGCCGCTTCTGGGCATGATTCACCTGCGCAATACGGTCGAGCAGCGCTCTTCGGTGCTGTTCACCGACGTCCTGGATATTGCGGCGTCGGTGTCCCACCTTCGGGGCCACCGGGCCGGAACCCAAGTGGATGTCGTCGCCGAGGTGAGGCTGGCCGGAACAGCCGAGCCCTGCTGGCGGGGCGTCTCCACCTACCTTGCCAAAGGGGTGTTCCTGCCGGGCATCGACAAACCAACGGTTCATGTACCACGGCAGGACTTTTCGGCGCCGGACCCTACGGCAGTGTGGCAGCTCGGGGTGGACACCGGCCGCGCCTACGCCGCGGTGTCCGGGGATTTCAATCCCATCCACCTCAGTTCCCTTTCAGCGAAGGCGCTGGGCATGCGGCGTTCCATTGCCCACGGCATGTACCTTGCCTCCAGGGCGCTGGCAGATGTCGGCCCGGCGCGCGGCGAATCTTTCGTGTGGGACGTCACATTTGACGCCCCCGTCTTCCTGCCGGGCCGGGTGGCGTTGGAAATCAACACCGCACAAGGCAGTACCGGGAGCTGGGAGCGGTCGGACTTCGTGGCCTGGAACCCGCGGTCCGGCCGAAGGCACTTTAGCGGATCCGTGGCAGCGCTCTAAGCGGCAGACTGGGCCTCATCCGGGGCCTGCAGCGCGCGCAGGATGCGGTGCAGGCTCAGGATGATCGATTCGGAGGCCGGTACCCCACGTTCATCCGGCGCGCGCTCGGCGGTGGCAGCCACGCAGGCTTCCACCGCCGCCAATGCGGTCTTGTAGGACTCGCGGTGCATCTGCCCGTCCGGTTCGTTGTAGGCCTTAAGCAGTTCGCCGGTGGCGGACATGGCGTGGGCCAGGGGATCAGTGTCCTGCTGCGGCAGGACGTATGGAACATCACTTTCCCAAATCACGTCCGAGAGGACGTCAGTGATGTCCTGGATGTGGAAGGTGACCCGCTCCAGCTCGCGAAGGTTGCGGTAGTCACGGTCGATGTCGCGCGGGTGCAGCTTTCGGCGCGGATTGGCCCTGCGGCTGGCGTCCGCCTCTTTGACCAGGTGCCGCACGGACCTTGCGGCGGCGGAAAGATCGTCCGAGCGGCGGGACCAGTCCTCATGTTCCGGCGGCCATTTTTCCTTGACGGCCTCCGCCATATCCGTCAGCTGGGTCCCAAGGGCAACGCGCAGCTCTTCGATGCTCGCGGCGGCAGCCTCGAGGTGGAGCGGGGGGAAGATCAGGAAGTTGACGGCGATTCCAACCACCACCCCTACGCCCATCTGCACGAGGTAGCCGAACGAGTAGTCGTCGGCATTGTTGCCGCCGACCAGCAAAACCAGAAGCGCCGCCGTCGGAATCCAGTCGCTGCCGGAGCCGATCTTCGGCAGGCCTCCAAGGAGTACCCCGACGCCCATGAAAACCGCCACGGTTAACGGGGACGGATCGGTGATGTTCACCAGCAGGAAGGCAAGGCCAATGCCCATGGACAGGCCCACCAGAGTTTGTACGCCCTGCCGGACCGAGCCCGCGACGTTGTGGTACATCGCCACAAGGGCGCCCAGGGGGGCGTAGTACGGGTATTCGGCAGCCGAGCCCGGCATGAACGGCGCTACGGCAAACGCGATGCCCGCCGCTATGGCAGCCTTGGCAGCAAGCTGAAGGCGCTGGGCGGCAAAAGCCGCCGAAAGCCCGGCCAGCGACTTTTTCAGGAGCCAGGCAGTCCGGGCCTCCCGGTGCGCATCAGGCTGCGGCACCGTGGCCTGCTGCCACTTCTTCGCCCGGCCAGACCGGTCCCGGCGGAGTTCCGTTGCCGAAAGGACGCCCGCCCAGCGACTCGCGTCCGTGGTCCTCGAGCCAGCCGGACAGGTCAGGCCCCGCGGGCACGATCCCGGTGGGGTTGATGTCCTCGTGGACGATGTAATAGTGCTGCTTGATCTGCACAAAATCGATGGTGTCCCCAAAGCCCGGGGTCTGGAACAGGTCGCGGGCGTAGGCCCAAAGAGCAGGCATCTCGGCAATCTTCTGCCGGTTGCACTTGAAATGGCCGTGGTAGACGGCGTCGAACCTGGCCAGCGTGGTGAACAGCCGAACGTCCGCTTCCGTGATGGTGTCGCCTACAAGGTACCGCTGCCGGGACAGGCGGTCCTCGAGCCAGTCAAGCGCGGTCCAGAGACGGGCGTAGGCGGCGTCGTAAGCCTCCTGCGAGCCGGCGAATCCGCAACGGTACACGCCGTTGTTGACCTCCGTGAAAACCCGCCGGTTGACCTGGTCGATCTCCTCCCTGAGGTGTGCCGGGTAGAGGTCCGGGGCGCCCGGCCGGTGGAACTCCGTCCACTCCGTAGCGAAATCCAGGGTGATCCGGGGGAAGTTGTTGGTGACCACGGCTCCGCTGGGGACATCCACGATGGCGGGAACGGTGATACCCCGCGGATAGCCCGGGAAACGCCGGAAGTATGCGTCTTGAAGGCGTTCGATGCGCAGGACCGGATCCACTCCGCCGGGGTCAAGGTCGAAAGTCCAGGACCGGGCATCGTGGGTGGGCCCGGGCTGGCCCAGCGAGATGGCGTTTTCGAGTCCCAACAGGCGGCGGACAATGACGGCGCGGTTGGCCCAGGGGCAAGCCCGCGCAGCCACCAGCCGGTAACGGCCTGCTTCCACCGGCCAGCCGGGTTCGCCGTTATCGCCGGGCCTGCCGTCACGGGTGATCCGGTCCTCTATGTAATTGGTGTCCCGGGTGAACTCTGCACCGCCGGTGACATAGGCTCCACGCGTGCTGTATTCCCCTGGTGATGCTGCGGTTTCCTGCCGGGTAATTTCGCTCTGCTGGTTCATGCCCCCAGCCTATGTGCCGCCCGGCACGATCAGCGATACCTGCTGCCAGACTGTCAGCCAGGCAGCGGCCACCACGCCGCTGAACAGGAGAATCCAGATAAAGGACGGGATGGCCGTGGCGCGAAAGAGCAGGTAGGCGTCCGAAGTGGCCAGCCTGTCCCGCCGGCGGAGGTGTACGTGCACCAGCTTGGCGAGGTCCCTGACGGCTGCAACCAGCAGCGCCAGGCCAAGGACAACCACTATGTGGCCCTGAAACGGTGCCGGCACCAGCGTGACCAGCCCCGCGCAGGTGGCAATGGCGCCAGCGGTGATGAGGAACCCGGCCAGGTTGCGCAGGAAAACGAGAGAGGCCGCCAGCAGCAGCGCCGAAACGGCGACCGCAGCGGGAGCCCATCCATTCAGTCCCGCCCAGACCAGGGCCGCGCCCGCGACGGCCGGCACCGGGTAGCCCCAGAAACACGACCATGCGGCCGCAATCCTGCTGCGGCTGTAGGTGGTCGTGGTCCCGGAGTGGTCCAGGCGCAAACGTATGCCGGACAGCCGCTGGCCCGAGGTAAGCGCCGCAAACGCATGTCCCAGCTCATGCGTAACCGTGGCGAGGAGGCCGAAATAGCGCCACGAACGCCGGGGGACCGCCAGGCCGGCCGCCGCGGCCACAACCATCAGCAGCTGGATCAGGCTGACAGCTGGAGGTTCGGTCCGGGACAGCAGGTCCGCCCCCTGAGCTAAAAGATTGCCGTAATCGTTCACTGGAGCCTTTCGCCAGGACCGGAGTAACTCACGGGCATGGTCCAAACGTGACGGTTAAAGCCGAAAGGCACGCCGCAAGGCGGGCGTGCCTTTACCCGAAACGGGCGGCAAGCGGCGGGCAAATGCCCGCCAGGTTCAGAACGTCAGCCTTCGCACTCGGTGCAGTAGCTGTGGCCGTTCTTCTGCTTGGCGATCTGGGAGCGGTGGCGTACCAGGAAGCAGGAGTAGCAGGTGAACTCGTCCTCGGCCTGCGGGATGACCTGTACTACAAGCTCTTCGGCAACGAATTCGCCGCCGGGAACGCCGGCACCGTCCAGTCCGTCCGCCTCATCGAGTTCCAGGACAACGCTGCGGGCATCCGGAGCGTTGGCAGACTGGAGCTGCTCGAGGGAGTTGTCCTGCGATTCCTTGACGTCGGAACGCAGCTCATCATAATCGGTTGCCACTGTGGGTGCTTCTCTTTTCTTTGGTTCGTCTGTCGCGTATGAAACGTACAGCATCAAGCTGGTATTCCCCAAGAGGCGCAGCATATTCGTCCCCGGTATGGGTAGGGAGGCAAGAGAAGCACGACGGCGGCGGAGCGTCCGAGCGCCGTCCATCGTAAGTGGAGACCGGGGCACCGCCCGGGCCTCCCATGCACCTGGGGGGAGCCTCTTGAACCAGCTCACGGCGGAATTTGGCGGCGCGCGCCGCGTAGGCACGGGCGTTGGGCCGGTTTTGGAGAAGTTCAGCGGCGTTCGGAGGATTGCAGTCCTGCGGGGCGGGGGACTGGGCGACCTGATGTACGCCCTGCCTGCGGTAAGTGCCCTGGCGGCGGCCTACCCTGAGGCGGAAATCACATTACTCGGCACCCCCATCCACCAGGAGGTGCTGGCCGTAACGGACAGCCCCGTGACCGGGGTAGAGGTCCTGCCGTATGCCGTGGGAGTGCGGCCGGGCGAGGAGGACCCGGCAGCCGTGGAAGCTTTCTTCAGGCGGATGGCGGGCTTGGACCTGGACCTTGCTGTACAGCTGCATGGCGGGGGACGTTACTCGAACCCCTTTCTGCTCCAGCTGGGCGCGCGGCACACCGTGGGCACGAGGACCCCGGATGCGGCGCACCTGGAGCGCAGTGTTCCGTACCTCTACTACCAGCACGAACCGCTGCGCGCCCTTGAGGTGGCAGGGTTCGCCGGCGCCTATCCCTGCGACCTCGAGGCCCGGCTGGCGCCCGCGGGCCAAAAGGCGGACAACCTTCCATCCGACGACGGCGCCAGCGCACCCCTGGTGGTAATTCATCCGGGAGCAACGGATCCCCGGCGCCGCTGGCCGGCCTCGCGGTTTGCTGACCTCGCGCGCGCGTGCGCGGCCGAGGGCTTCCGGGTTGATGTGGTGGGGGACCGCAGCGAACAGTCCCTGGCGGAGGACATCGTCGCGGGAGCCGGATCCAGCGGCGTCCGGTCCGTGGCGGGATCCCTGGACATGGAGCAGCTCGTCGTTTTACTGTCCTCGGCTTCGGTGGTTGTTGGCAATGACAGCGGCCCACGGCATCTCGCCCAGGCCCTTGGTGTTCCGACGGTGGGCATCTACTGGGCAGGCAACATCATCAACGCGGGTGCGCTCGGACGAAGCCTGCACCGGCTGCATGCGTCCTGGGTGACTGTCTGCCCCGTCTGCGGCATCGACGTCACGCAGGTGGGATGGACGGCACCGCGTTGCCCGCACGATGAATCCCTCGTGGCCGGGATACCGGTGGAAGGTGTCCTCGATGATGTCCGCAGCCTTGCCGCGACTGGCGGAACCGGGTGGCAGGCTTGACCGCCGCCGGGGCGGGAACCGCAGCAGCGGGTGTTGCGGCTTTGTCCGGCCACCGGCCGGAACTGCTCGTGCTTCGGGCATTGAAGCTGGGGGATCTGCTGGTGGCCGTGCCGGCCCTGAAAGGACTCCGGCGGGCCTTCCCCGAACACCGGCTTTTGTACGCCGCGCAGGGATGGCTTGCGGAGGCACTGGACCTGGTGGGCGGCTATGAACTGCTGCCTACGCACGGGCTGGACCAGCCCTTGGCCAAGGAACCCGGCGCCGTGGATGTTGCCGTCAACCTGCATGGCGGCGGACCGGAGAGCCGGGCGAGGATCGACGCCCTAAAGGCGAAGCGCACCATCGCTCATGCGGGCCCCAAGCATGAAGGACCTCCGTGGCGGGACGATCTGCACGAGCGCGAACGCTGGGTACGGTTGCTCGAGTGGCACGGAATTGCTGCCGATCCTGCGGACGTGGGAATCGCCCGTCCCCAGGAAGCCGGTCCGGCTCCGGGCGCAGCCGTCCTGCACGTCGGCGCGGCATATGGGAGCCGGCTGTGGCCCGCCGGAAGGTTCGCGGAGGTGGCATCGGTGCTCGCCGCTGCGGGCCACCGGGTGGTCTTTACCGGAGGATCGGCAGAAGCGGCGCGGGCGGTGGAGGTGTGCCGGCTGGCCGGGCTTCCGGCCGAAGCCGTGCTGGCCGGACGGCTGGGGCTTGCCGCCTTTGCCGCGGCTGTGGCGGAAGCCTCGGTCGTCGTCTCCGCTGATACGGGTGCCGCACACCTGGCTTCGGCGTACGGGACGCCGTCCGTGGTCCTGTTCGGGCCGGCGCGGCCGGAAATCTGGGGACCTCCGCCGGGCCCCCACGTGGTACTCACGCGCCCGGAGCTTCGGCGCGGTGATGCTTTTGCTGCCGACCCTGACCCTGCCTTGCTGGGCGTCCAGGTCTCCGACGTGCTGGCAGCGCTGCGGGGACTCAGCGTACTCTGAGAGGCAATGGTCGTTAAAAGCCGAACACCCCGGTCCAAAGACCGGGGTGTTCCCTGATGAATCATTCATCCTTTGTGCGCGGAGGGGGACTTGAACCCCCACCCCCTTTCGAGGACTAGCACCTCAAGCTAGCGCGTCTGCCATTCCGCCACCCGCGCAGGTGGTATTTCGGGAAGCGTTCCCGCTTTTCAGCGTTTCGCGCCTCTCCGAAGCAGCGAGAAAAACTCTAACACGAACTTTCCGGAAACATGGAATCGGCCCTCTTGGGTAGTCTGGGGGCAGCAATCCAGCCGGTGACGTTGCCCATCAAAAGGAGTTCGCATGCCTGACATCCTGCCCGAGGACGAGGTCGTCCGGATTTGCCAGGAACTCATCCGGATCGACACTTCCAACTATGGAGACGGCTCGGGTCCGGGGGAGCGGGCGGCTGCCGAATATACGGCCGGGCTGATCGCGGAGGTCGGCATGGAGGCCGAGATCTTCGAATCGGCACCCGGCCGGGCCAATGTTGTCACCAGGCTGGAAGGGCAGGATCCTTCCGCCAGCGCCCTGGTGGTGCACGGCCATCTCGACGTTGTCCCCGCGTTGCGTGACCAGTGGTCCGTCGATCCGTTCGGCGCGGAACTCAAGGACGGCCTGATCTGGGGCCGCGGCGCCGTGGACATGAAGGACATGGATGCGATGATCCTCTCCGTCCTGCGCAGTTTCGTCCGGTCCGGCACAAAGCCGAAGCGGGACATCATCTTTGCGTTCTTCGCGGATGAGGAAGCCGGCGGCGCTTATGGCGCGCGCTACGCCGTGGAGAAGCGCCCCGAACTCTTCGACGGTGCCACCGAAGCGATCTCGGAGGTCGGCGGTTTCTCCGCCACCATCGGAGGCCAGCGGACCTATCTCCTGCAGACGGCCGAGAAGGGCATTTCCTGGCTGCGCCTCGTAGCCCATGGCCGGGCTGGGCATGGCTCCCAGATCAGCACGGACAACGCCGTTACCCGGCTCGCGGCGGCGGTCACCCGCATCGGCGAGTATCAGTGGCCCATCGAACTGACTCCCACCACGCGGCAGTTCCTGGACGGGGTGACGGAACTCACGGGAGTGGAGTTCGACGCCGGTAATCCGGACCTCCTGCTGGACCAGCTGGGTACGGTGGCCAGGTTCGTCGGAGCCACCTTGCAGAACACCACCAACCCCACGCTTCTAAAGGGCGGCTACAAGCACAACGTCATTCCGGAGTCGGCTGAGGCGCTGATCGACTGCCGCACCCTCCCGGGCCAGCAGGAACAGGTGTTGGAGATTGTGCGTACCCTGGCCGGTGCCGGAGTGGACGTCAGCTATGTGCACCAGGACGTGTCGCTTGAAGTGCCGTTTGCAGGCAACCTGGTCGACGCCATGATCGATGCCCTTCACTCCGAGGACCCCGGCGCGAAGGTGCTGCCGTACACGCTCTCCGGCGGTACGGACAACAAGTCATTAAGCCGCCTGGGCATCACGGGTTATGGCTTCGCACCGCTGATGCTGCCGGACGACCTGGATTTCACCGGCATGTTCCACGGCGTGGATGAGCGCGTACCGGCCGACAGCCTGAAGTTCGGCGCACGGGTACTGAACACGCTGCTGACGAACTACTGACGGCACGGGCGGGAGCTAAACGGTCCGCTGGACCTGCATCACCCTGCGGCGGAGCCAGAAGCGACGGCCGCCGCCCATGTACAGCTTGCTGCGCTCCAGTTCCCACTTGCCGTATTCGGAGTGCTCCACCAGGCGGCGCCGGGCTTCATGCAGGGAATCGACGGGGCTGACCGTCAGTACGAGGTACTCGTACTGCCTCAAATAGTCCCGTTCCCGCCGGACCGAGCTGGTGAGAAATTGTTCCTTCATTGCCCTCCATTTTCGTCCTTTTCCGGCTAACGTGAAGTCATGAGCATCGATCCGCGTGTCGCGCTTCAGTCCCTGACCACCGCTTTGGAAGAACACCTTATAGCAGCATCCAACCGCCGCGGGGACGGTGATCCGTCCGTGGAAGCAGCGTTTTTCGCCGTGGCGGACGCCTTCGAAGTCTACGAAGACGCCCTCTATGAGGCCTACAACGAGGTGACTCCGCTTCAGGTCTTCGACGACGAGGACGATGAAGAAATGGACGTGGACGACGACGAGGATCTGGAGATCGTCGACGAGTAGCCTGTGTGCGCAGCCCTAGGCGGCCGAAACGTCCTCAAGTGCCAGGGAGATTTCCGGAGGCAGGGGAACGAGCTGGGCGTCAAGCACTTCCTTGAGCTGGGCCGGGGTCCTGGCGCCCACCACCGCAGTTGCCACGCCGGGCTGTGCCAGCAGCCAGCTGAGTGAAACGTCCAGGGGGGTACGCCCGAGCCCCTTGGCAGCCATGCAGACCGCATCCACCGTCCGGGTCGGCGCCTCGCCGAGGTACCGTTCCACGTAGGAGGCCTCGGTGGCCGAAGCAGCACGCGACCCGGACGGAATCCCCCCACGGTACTTGGCTGTCAGCACGCCGCGCCCAAGAGGTCCCCACGCCATCAGCCCAAGGCCCGCGTCTTCGACGGCCGGTATCAGCTCCGGCTCCGGAGCGCGGTTCAGGAGTGAGTACTCGGCCTGGGCCGCCACGAGGGGGAACCGGGCCAGGGCCGCCGCCTTGGCCGCCTGCCAGCCTGCGAAATTGGCAATGCCCGCGTACCGCGCCCGGCCCGTCCGCACCGCGAATTCCATGGCCGAAAGCGTCTCGTCGAGGGGAACGTTGCCGTCCCACGCCTCGGCAAGCCAGACGTCAACGTAGTCCGTCCCCAACCGCGCAAGGCTTGCGTCGAGTCCGTTGAGCAGGGCGCCGCGGGAGGTATCGATCCTTCGGCGGCCCCCCGCCGTCGTCATTCCTGCCTTGGTGCTGATGGACACTTCGGTCCGTGCAACCACGTCGCCGAGCAGCGACCCGATCAGGGCCTCGGCCGCGCCGTCGCCGTAGGAAGCCGAGGTATCGATGTGCCGGCCGCCGCCGTTGAGGAACGTCTGCAGCAGCTCGGAGGCATCCTGTTCATCCGTTTCGGCGCCCCAGGACATGGTGCCGAGTGAGAGGGCGGAGACCCGCAATCCGCTGTTGCCTACGTAACGCTGCTGCATAGCAGCAAGCTTACGGCCAGAATCCCTGGCGGCCATGACGTAGTGTCGTAGCGTGAACTGGTTTGAGGCGGCCCTGTTGGGCCTTGTGCAGGGACTGACCGAATTCCTACCCATTTCGTCCAGCGCCCACCTGAGGATCGTCGGGCAGTTCCTCCCCAACGCTGCCGATCCCGGCGCCGCCTTCACCGCCATTACCCAACTGGGCACGGAGACCGCCGTTCTCGTCTATTTCTGGCGTGACATCGTCCGCATCGTGAAGGCCTGGGCGGGCTCGCTGGCCGGGAAGGTCTCCCGCCAGGATCCGGATGCCCGGATGGGCTGGCTGGTGATCCTGGGCAGCCTTCCCATCGTGGTCCTGGGGCTCCTTTTCCAGGACCAGATCGAATCGGTGCTGCGCAGTTTATGGATCGTCGCCACGATGCTGATCGTCTTCGGTTTGATCCTCGCTGTGGCTGACGCCGTAGGCCGGCAGGAACGGGAGCTCAGCCGCCTGACGTACAGGCACGGCATTCTTTTTGGCTTTGCCCAGGCCCTGGCTCTGATCCCCGGGGTTTCACGGTCCGGCGGAACCATCACGGCCGGCCTGCTCATGGGGTACACGCGTGAGGCCGCTGCCCGCTACTCGTTCCTCCTGGCCATTCCGGCGGTGTTCGGCAGCGGGCTCTTCCAGCTCTACAAGGTGGTGTCCAAGGACGGCGTAAGCGGCCCCTTCGGACTGCCGGAGACTGCGCTGGCTACCGTGATTGCCTTCGTGGTGGGCTACGTCATCATTGGCTGGTTCCTGAAGTTCGTCTCCACGCGCAGCTACCGGCTGTTTGTCTGGTACCGCATCGGCCTGGGACTCGCCGTGTATCTGCTGCTCGGTTTCGGCGTCATCAGCGCGTAGCACTAGGCTTGGCATGTGAAATCCTGGACTTCCCGCCCCGTCCCTGGCCTGCCCGGCGCCATGCCTTCCATCCGGCTGTTCGACACTGTCGCGGGCCGCGAAGTGGAACTCGACGGAGGCGCAGAACCGTCCATGTATGTCTGCGGAATCACGCCGTATGACGCCACGCACATGGGGCATGCCGCCAGCTACGTTGCCTTTGATCTCCTGAACCGGGCCTGGCGGGACGCAGGCAGCCAGGTGGCCTACGTGCAGAACGTGACGGACGTGGATGACCCCCTCCTGGAACGGGCAACTGCCACCGGTGTGGACTGGCGCGACCTCGCCGCCAGCCAGATCGAGCTGTTCCAGACCGACATGGAGGCGCTCAACGTCCTGGCGCCGGACCGATACATAGGCGCCGTCGAATCGATCGGCCTGATTGTGCCCGAGGTTGAACGGCTGCTGGACATGGGCCTGGCCTACCGGGTTGCCGGCACCGGCGGGGAGCCGGACGGGGATGTTTATTACGACGTCGAGGCGGCCGGCAAACAGTCCGTGGCGCCGGACGCCTGGACCCTGGGCTCCGTCTCAGGCCTCAGCGAAAGTGAAATGCTCGAACTCTTCGCCGAACGGGGCGGCGATCCCGGCCGCGCCGGCAAACGCCAGGCCCTTGACCCGCTGCTGTGGCGGGTGGAGCGCGAGGGCGAGCCCAGTTGGCCCGGAGGATCCCTCGGTGCCGGACGCCCGGGATGGCATATTGAGTGCACCGTCATCGCTCAGCGTTATCTCCCGGCACCCTTCACAGTGCAGGGCGGCGGATCGGACCTGATCTTCCCGCACCACGAGATGGGCGCGGGACATGCGTATTCCCTGGCCGGCGTGCCGCTGGCCCGGCACTACGCCCACGCAGGCATGGTGGGACTGGACGGCGAAAAAATGAGCAAGTCGAAGGGCAACCTGGTCCTGGTCTCAAAGCTACGGGCAGCCGGTGAGGATCCGGCGGCAATCCGCCTGGCCATCCTGGCCCACCACTACCGCTCCGACTGGTCCTGGACCGACGAGGGGTTCGCCGCAGCCAAGCGGGACCTCGAGGT
This sequence comes from Pseudarthrobacter sp. NPDC092424, assembly GCF_044754925.1. Classification (NCBI taxonomy): domain Bacteria; kingdom Bacillati; phylum Actinomycetota; class Actinomycetes; order Micrococcales; family Micrococcaceae; genus Pseudarthrobacter; species Pseudarthrobacter sp. NPDC092424. Next base: position 374,869 of record NZ_JBIVQC010000002.1, read on the forward strand.
ATGGCGGCGCGCCCTGGAGCACGCCCCGCAGGGATCTGCCGTGCCGCTTCTTGCCGCCATGCGCACCGCGCTGGCCCAAGATCTGAACGCACCTGCCGCCATCGCCGCCGTTTCGCGGTGGGCTCGTGAGGCAATGGACAATGCCGGGCCCGCCAGCGGGACCGACCGCGACCTGGTGGCAGATGCGGTGGACGCACTCCTGGGAATCAGGCTCTGAGTTTTAGGACGTCCGGCTAGGGCCGGTCCTGGCCGCGCCGCTTCAGGTACCGCTCGAACTCGCGGGCGATGGATTCGCCGGTGGCCTCGGGGAGATCCGCCGTATCCTTGGCCTCTTCCAGTTGCCGCACGTAAGCGGCAATCTCCGGGTCTTCCGTTGCGAGCTCATCCACGCCGCGTTCCCAGGCGGCCGCTTCCTCAGCGAGCTCGTGGGTGTCCAGCGGAACCTGGAGCAGTTCCTCAATCCTGTGCAGCAGCGCCAGCTGGGCCTTAGGTGACGGAGCCTGCGCCACGTAGTGCGGCACGGCCGCCCACAGCGAAACGGTGGGAATTCCCGCGAGCAGCGCAACCTCGGCCATCACGCCAACGATGCCCACGGGTCCCTCGTACTGCGAGGCTTCCAGGTTCATGCGCTCACGGAGTGCGGCGTCGTCCGAGGAAGTGCTGACCGGAATGGGCCGGCTGTGCGGCACATCCGCGAGGAGCGCTCCCACCAGCACCAGGTATTCGACGTGCAGGGCCTCGGCATGCACCAGCAGTTCGGCCGTATAAGCCCGCCATTTATAGGACGGTTCGATCCCCTGGACGAAGATCACGTCTACGTTTGAGTTCGGGACGCTGGCCTTGAAAATCCGGGTGGAAGGCCATTTGATCTTGCGTTCGCCGGCTGCGTTGCGGCGCACCGTGGGCCGGGTGAACTGAAAATCGTAGTACTCATCGGCATCGATGGATGCGACCTTCTTGCCGCCCCAGGCCCTGTTCAGGTAGCGCAGTGAATCGCTGGCGGCTTCCCCTGCGTCATTCCAGCCCTCGAACGCCGCAAGCATCACGGTTACGCGCTGGCCCTCAGCCGCCGGCTGCAGGAACCGCTCCCGCCCGGGTTCGGCACCTTGCCCGCTGGTGTCTTCCTCGAAGCTATTCATTTCTTCACCCTACGTCCAAGACGCGCCCTTGCGCAGGGATTGCAGCGCGCCCGACCCTCTGCGCGCCATGGGCGGCCCTGCGGCGGTACGCCCATGGCGTACCTGCCGGAAAGCCCTCTGGCTCCCACCGTAGACTTGACCCATGGAACCCACACCCGCCCACGCCCCACTCAAAGCCGTCCTGTGGGACATGGATGGAACCATCGTGGACACCGAGCCATACTGGATCGCGGCCGAGCATGCCCTGGTGGAAGCCCATGGTGGAACCTGGAGCCATGAGCAGGCAATGCAGCTGGTGGGGCAGTCGCTGAGCTACTCTGCCGGGGTGCTCCAGAAGGCCGGTGTGGCGCTGGAGATCCGGGAAATCATCGATACCCTCACGGAAGCGGTGGTCGGCAGGGTCAAAGAGCAGGTGCCTTGGCGTCCCGGGGCCCGCGAACTCCTCGAGGAACTGCACCACGCCGGCATCCGGTGTGCACTCGTGACCATGTCCGAGGGGCCGCTGGCCCGCCAGGTGGTGGCCAGCCTGCCCCGGCCCTACTTCGACGTCGTGGTCACCGGAGACACCGTCACCCGGGGCAAGCCGCACCCCGAGGCGTACCTGACCGCCGTCGACCTGCTACGGGAAATCGACGCCCCCCTGGAAATCAGGCACTGCGTGGCACTGGAAGATTCGGCACCGGGGGTCGCGGCAGCCGTGGCTTCCGGCGTCGCCACCGCCGCCATTCCGCACATCGTGCCGCTCCCCGAACACGACGCCTATACACTGTGGGATTCGCTGGCCGGACGGTCCGTCGCAGACCTCCGGAAACTGCTGTCCGCTGCCGGCAGCAGCGAAACGGACGCTGAGGCGGCTTCGCTTGGGACCGCCCATGGCTGATCCCCAGCCGGCTGGGCGCCGCGAGGGCATTCCGCTGGGACGGATCGCCGGCGTACCCGTCATCCTGGCCTACTCGTGGTTCATCATTGCGGCCTTCACCGTGATCATCTATGGCCCCATGCTGCTCAGGAACAACCCGGCGCTTGGCTTCAGCGCATACCTTGTGGCCTTCGCCTACGCCCTGCTGCTCCTGGTTTCGGTGCTGGTCCATGAGCTGGCCCACGCCCTGACCGCCCGGATTTATGGCTGGCCCACGCAGAAAATCGTCTTGAACCTGTGGGGCGGGCATACGCAGTTCGAGAGCTTCACGGCCACCCCGGGCAGGTCTGTCCTGGTGGCGCTGGCCGGGCCGGCCGCCAACCTGCTTCTGGCGGGCGGTGCCTGGGTCGTGTTGAGCACCGCGAACCTGGCCAGTGTCGCCGAAATCCTCACCAATATCTTTATGTGGGCCAACTTCCTGATCGGCATTTTCAACGTACTGCCGGGACTGCCGCTGGACGGGGGACGCCTGGTGGAATCCGCCGTGTGGAAGGTCACCGGCAGCCAGGCCAGGGGCACCGTCGCTGCCGGCTGGGCGGGGCGCGTAATCGTGGTCGCCATCGGCTACTGGTTCATTGGCAGGCCGGTGCTCGCGGGCAGCCCACCGGATTTCTCGTTGCTGATGATTTCGCTGCTTGTAGGCGGCTTCCTGTGGGTGGGTGCCTCTGCGGCGATCCAGCAGGGCACGCTCCGCGGCCGCCTGCCCCTGGTCACTGCGGCGGGCCTGTCGACGCCGGCGCTTGGCCTGCCTGCGACAGCTTCCGTTGACGAGGCGCGCCGGTACGCCGGGCAGGCGGGCGCCGTGGTGGTCTGCGGACCGGACGGCCGGCCGCAGGGTGTGGTTGACCCCGCGGCGCTGGCTGCCGTTCCGGCTGCTGTGTCGCCCTCGACGCCGGTCACTGCGGTTTCGTACGCGCTGGCGCCCGGCGCCTACGTCCCCGAGTGGTCCAGGGGCCAGGAGCTGGTGCAGTTCCTTTCCCAGGTGGAGGGCCGCCAGTATGCCGTGGTGGATCACAACGGCATCGTGACCGGTCTCCTGTCCCAGGAAGCGGTGGTCGCTGCCATCACGGGCAGGCGGCAGGCAGCAGACAGGCGCGCTAAGGGCCGGAACGGGTAGAGTTACCTGCCGGTCGTGCATTGCCGCAGCAGCCGCCACACCATCATCCGGGTGCCGGCCTGCACAGGCATAAAAGGTTTACAGGAGCGAGGAAACATCATGAGCAGCGAAACTGCCGTCAACGACGCCCACGGAGCAGCCCGGGCCGGTGCTGCCGCCGGAGGCTCGCAGCCGGTGGGCGCTGCCCGCCGCCGAGGCCCGTTCCGGGAAGGTGAGCGCGTCCAGCTCACCGATGAGCGCGGCCGGATGAACACGATCACCCTGGAGCGCGGCGGAGCCTTCCACACCCACCGGGGTTTCCTGAACCACGATGACATCATCGGCAAAGTGGACGGCTCCGTTGTGGTCAACAACGTGGGCCAGCAGTACCAGACCCTGCGACCGTTGCTGTCCGATTTTGTGCTGTCCATGCCGCGCGGTGCCGCCGTCGTCTACCCGAAGGACGCCGGCCAGATCGTGACCATGGCGGACATTTTCCCAGGCGCGCGGGTGGTTGAGGCCGGTGTCGGCTCCGGCGCACTGTCCATCTCGCTGCTGCGGGCCGTGGGGGACAACGGCTACCTCCACTCCTTTGAGCGTCGGGAAGAATTCGCTGACATCGCACGCGGCAACGTGGAAACCATCTTCGGCGGCCCGCACCCCGCGTGGCAGATCTCCCTGGGCGACTTCCAGGAAGAAGTGGTCCGCAGCGAAGCACCGGGTTCAGTGGACCGCGTAGTGCTGGACATGCTGGCGCCCTGGGAATGTCTGGACGCAGTGGCTACCGTGCTGGCGCCTGGCGGCGTCTGGATCAACTACGTGGCTACCGTTACCCAGCTGTCCCGCACCGCAGAGGCAATCCGCGCCGACGGCCGCTTCACGGAGCCGGACGCGTGGGAGTCGATGGTCCGCGGCTGGCACCTGGAGGGACTCGCTGTCCGCCCGGACCACCGAATGGTGGCCCACACCGGTTTCCTGCTCGTGACCCGCCGGCTGGCCGACGGCGTCACGGGCATCTCCGTCAAGCGCCGGCCTTCCAAGACGGAGTTCAACGAAGAGGACGTCAACGCCTGGACGCCCGGCGCGGTGGGCGAGCGTGCCGTGTCGGACAAGAAACTGCGCCGCGCAGCCCGGGACGCCATTGCCGGCACCAACGTCAAGGACGCACCCGAGGTTACGAACTAGTCCACATTTCGGGAGTCTCCCCGTCCTACCTGCCTTCTTGGGACTAATGTCTTAAAGAGAAGCGCAGGAAGGGGCTGATACATCATGGAGACGCCGAACCAGGACTCCGGACGTACACCGGCAGAGGAGTCTGCCGCCAATGACCTCTCGGTCGCCGACCGCCAGGTCAACATCCTCCGGGACAAGCTCAGGCACATTGACCGCCAGCTGGCGGCGGCAACGCAGAACAACTCCAAGCTGGTCAACATGCTTGAGACGGCGAAGGCCGAAATCCTCCGGCTCAAGAACGCCCTGGACCAGGAAGGGCAGCCGCCCTACAGCTTTGGCACCGTCCTGCAGCTGAACCCGCGCCGCCAGCCCTCGCCCGGCGCCAGCGGCCAGGCGGCCACCGAAGAGTCCGTTGACATCTTCAACGCCGGCCGGAAAATGCGCGTGGGAATCAGCCCGCTGGTGAACATGAACCAGCTTGCCGTCGGGCAGGAGGTGCTGCTGAACGAGGCACTCCTGATCGTGGCGGGCCTGGGCTATGAACGTGCCGGCGAGCTGGCCACACTGAAGGAGATGCTCGGGTCCGACCGGGCCCTGGTGGTGGGCCGTGCCGACGAGGAACGGGTAGTGCGCCTCTCCGGGGCCCTCATGGCCGAGCAGCTTCGGGTGGGGGATGCGCTTTCGGTCGACTCCCGCACAGGCTACGCACTGGAAAAGGTGCCGCGTTCGGAAGTCGAGAACCTGGTGCTGGAAGAAGTCCCGGATATTACGTATGAGGACATCGGCGGCCTGGGACCGCAGATTGAGCAGATCAGGGACGCTGTGGAGCTGCCTTTCCTGCACCCCGGCCTCTACCGGGAGCACGGGCTCAAGGCGCCGAAGGGCATCCTGCTCTACGGGCCTCCGGGTTGCGGTAAGACGCTGATTGCCAAGGCCGTCGCCAATTCGCTGGCCGCCCGTGCCGCGGAGCGGTCGGGAAACGTGGACCTGAAGAGCTACTTCCTGAACATCAAGGGCCCGGAACTGCTGGATAAGTACGTTGGCGAGACGGAACGCCACATCCGGCTGATTTTCTCCCGCGCCCGTGAGAAGGCATCTGACGGCAGCCCCGTAGTGGTGTTCTTCGATGAGATGGACTCCCTGTTCCGGACCCGTGGCACAGGCATCTCATCCGACGTCGAGACCACCATCGTGCCCCAGCTCCTGAGCGAGATCGACGGCGTGGAGCGCCTGGACAACGTCATTGTCATCGGCGCGTCCAACCGGGAGGATATGATCGACCCCGCGATCCTGCGGCCCGGCCGCCTGGACGTGAAGGTCAAGATCCAGCGCCCCGACGCGGAGGCCGCCGCGGACATCTTCAACAAATACATCACCACGGACCTGCCGTTCCATGAGTCCGACCTGGCGGAGCATCACGGAGATGTCCAGGCGACGGTGGACGCCATGGTCCAGCGCACGGTGGAGGCCATGTACTCCACCGACAAGTCCAATGAGTTCCTGGAGGTCACCTACGCCAACGGCGATACTGAAATGCTGTACTTCAAGGATTTCAACTCCGGTGCTGTGGTCCAGAACGTGGTAGACCGGGCCAAGAAGTACGCCATCAAGGACCTGCTCACCACCAACCAGAAAGGCCTGCGCATCGAGCACCTGCTGCGGGCGGTGGTTGACGAGTTCCGCGAGCACGAGGACATGCCGAACACCACGAACCCGGATGACTGGGCAAGGATCTCCGGCAAGAAGGGCGAACGGATCACGTACATCCGCACCATCGTCCAGGGCAAGGCCGGCCAGGAGCCCGGGAAGTCCATCGAAACCATGCCGACCACCGGACAGTATCTGTGACGCCTGCAGCTGAGCCCGCCGGCGGGGAAGCGCTCCCCGCCGGCGGGGCCATGCGCGTGATGGGGGCGGAGACCGAGTACGGCATCCACGCACCGTCGGCGCCCTCTGCCAACGCCACCATGATGAGCGCCCGGGTAGTGCAGGCGTACGCGCAGGTAACCCGCCAGCGTGCCGCCGGGGGAGCGGAGACCCGCTGGGACTACACGGACGAAGAACCCCTCCACGATGCCCGCGGCTGGACCCTCGAGAGGTCCGCTGCCCATCCCAGCCAGCTGACGGACCAGCCGCCGGTGCTCGACGCCGAAGCCGTGGCCCTTGCCTACGGCCAGGAGGACCTGGAACTCGACGGGGAGGACGAGTCCGGTACCCTGCTGATGAATATGGTCCTGGGTAACGGCGCACGCCTGTACGTGGACCACGCCCATCCCGAATATTCCAGCCCGGAAGTCACCAACCCCCGTGACGCCGTCGCCTGGGATGCCGCCGGGGACCTTGTGGGGCTTGCGGCTGTACGCCGCCTGGCGGCCGACCCGGACCTGCCGCCGGTGAACCTCTACAAGAACAACACGGACAACAAATCGGTCTCTTACGGGTCGCACGAGAACTACCTGATGCCCCGCTCGGTGCCCTTTGGCGAGATAGTGCGTGGCCTGACCCCCTTCTTCGTCAGCCGGCAGGTGATCTGCGGTTCCGGCAGGGTGGGCATCGGGCAGGACAGCTCCACTCCGGGCTACCAAATCAGCCAGCGGGCGGACTTCTTCGAGGCTGAAGTAGGGCTTGAAACCACCATCCGCAGGCCCATCATCAATACCCGCGACGAACCGCACGCCACCGCTGATAAATACCGGCGGCTGCACGTGATCATCGGCGACGCCAACCTGAGCCAGGTTTCCAATTACCTGAAGTTTGGCACCACCGCCATGGTGCTGAGCCTGATCGAGGCCGGGCTCGCCCCCAGGATCGAGGTCCACGAACCGGTCGCGGCGCTGCAGGCGATCAGCCATGACACCCTGCTCACCACAAAGGTCCGCCTGCTGGACGGCAGACGCGTCACGGCGCTGGATCTGCAGTGGATGTACCACGAGGCAGCGGCGAAGCTTGCCCAGGACACCGGGGTGGGCGATGCCGCCTACGGTGACGGCCACACCCATGACGTCCTGGACCGCTGGGCAACAGTCCTCACCCAGCTGGACATGGACCGTGCGGCAGCAGCAGGTTCGGTGGAGTGGGTGGCCAAGCTTTCCCTCCTGAACGGCTACCGGGACCGCGACGGACTGGAGTGGAACGATGCCCGGCTTGGCCTAGTGGATCTCCAGTGGGCTGATCTCCGGCCGGAGAAGGGTCTCTACTACCGGCTCCTTGCCCGCGGCCGTATGCAAAGGATCGTGGACGACGCCGGCATCGCGGCTGCAGTATCCGAGCCGCCACCGGATACGCGCGCCTTTTTCCGGGGGAGGTGCGTGAGCAGCTTCGGCAAGAACGTGGTAGGCGCCAGTTGGGACTCGGTCATCTTCGATGTGCCGGGATCCGGACGCCTCCAGCGCGTGCCCACCAGGGAGCCCCTGCGGGGAACCAAAGCGCTCACCGGCCCGTTATTCCAGCGCCACCGTGAAGCCGGCCCGTTCCTTGCGGAACTGCTGGGGCACAAATCTTCTCCGCCTGCGGCGTAAACCCTTCCGGAGGGGCGCCACCGTGGCAGGATGGGCTTATCGCCGGATCCACAGGGTCCGGCTGGGAAGAAAAGAGGGTAGAAATGGCAGGCCAGGAGCAGCAGCAGCCGCAACCGCGGGACAGTCAGGTGGAAGAGGAGCTCCCCGAAGCCCCTCCCGCCCCGCCCGAGGCCCAGGCCTCGGCGTCCACGGAAGGTGTCGATGACCTCCTCGACGAGATCGATGGTGTCTTGGAATCCAATGCCGAAGAATTCGTCCGGGCGTTCGTCCAAAAAGGCGGCCAGTAGAAGGCAGCCCGGAGGTGGCGGAAGCCGCAGACTGCCGGGGGCTGGACCGACGCTGAGTTGAACCACCACGTTCTAGGAGTGCATGAGTGCAGGAATCATCCGCCAACCAAGTAGCTGCCAACGCCACCTCGTCCTTCACTGAACACCTGCAGCGGGACCGTCCTGACCTTCTGCCCTACAACCGGCATGTCCAGCACGGTGCTCCAACTGCGCCGCTGCAGGCGCCGCACGCCACCACCATCGTGGCGATGAGCTACGGGGGCGGCGTGCTGATGGCAGGAGACCGGCGCGCCACCATGGGCAACATCATCGCGAGCCGGCACATCGAAAAGGTCTTTCCTGCAGACCACTACTCGGTCCTGGGCATCGCGGGAACTGCCGGCATCGCCATCGACCTGACCAGGCTCTTCCAGGTGGAGCTGGAACACTACGAAAAAATCGAAGGCACACAGCTGAGCCTCGAAGGTAAAGCGAACCGGCTTGGCGCCATGATCCGCGGGAACCTGCCCATGGCCCTTCAGGGCCTGGCGGTGGTACCGCTCTTCGCCGGGTTCGACACCGGCGCGGGCGTGGGACGGCTGTTCTCGTACGATGTCACCGGGGGCCGGTATGAGGAACGCGAGCACCACACGGTCGGCTCCGGCTCAGTCTTCGCCCGCGGCGCCCTGAAGAAACTGTGGCGGCCCAACCTCAGCGAAGAGGAAGCCGTGGCCATAGCGGTGGAGTCCCTTTACGACGCAGCCGACGACGATTCCGCCACGGGCGGTCCGGACACCGTCCGCCAGCTCTGGCCAGTGGTGTACACGGTGGATGCCTCCGGCGCACGGCGCGTCTCCGAGGAGCGGCTTGCCGCGGCGGCCCGGAACGTGATCGAAGCGCGGACCATCGCCGGACGGGAGGCCTAGGATGACGCAGCAGTTCTACGTCTCGCCTGAACAGCTCATGAAGGACCGGGCGGATTTTGCCCGGAAGGGAATTGCCCGCGGACGGTCCGTGGTGGTCATCAGCTGTGCGGACGGCATAGCGCTCGTGGCCGAGAACCCTTCTCCATCCCTGCATAAGATCGGGGAGATCTACGACAAGATCGCGTTCGCCGCGGTGGGAAAGTACAACGAATTCGAAAGCCTCCGCCAGGCGGGCGTGCGCTACGCTGACGTCCGGGGCTACTCCTACGACCGTGAAGACGTCACCGCGCGTGGGCTGGCAAGTGTCTACGCCCAGAGCCTCGGAGCCGTCTTCACTGCCGAACAGAAGCCCTTCGAGGTGGAGTTGGCCGTCGCCGAGGTAGGCCGGACCCAGGCCGAGGACCACCTTTACCGGTTGACGTTTGACGGTTCCATTGCCGACGAACACAGCTTCGTGGTCATGGGCGGGCAGGCTGAGAAGGTCTCCGCCGCCATCGAGGGCGGCTGGCAGGCGACGCTTGGCTTTGCCGACGCCGTGCGCCTGGCCATGTCCGGCCTGGCCGCCGCAACGGAGTCCGAAGGGCCGGCCGTCCCCGTTCCCTCCCGCGCCCTTGAGGTTGCCGTCCTGGACAGGCTCTCGGAAACCACGCGCGGCACCCGTCGCGCGTTCCGGCGGCTCAATGACGCGGACATTACTGCAGTGCTGGCCCGGGAGGACTGATGGACAAACGGATTTTTGGCATCGAAACCGAATTCGGGATCTCCTATTCGAGCCCGGATTCCCGGCCCCTCGCCCCGGAGGAAGTGGCGCGGTACCTGTTCCGCAAAGTGGTCAGCTGGGGACGCTCCTCCAATGTGTTCCTCACCAACGGGTCGCGCCTGTACCTCGACGTCGGCTCGCACCCCGAATATGCCACGGCGGAATGCGACGACCTCGCACAGCTGATTGCCCATGACCGTGCCGGCGAACTGATCCTGGACGACCTGGTGGATGAGGCCCAGGCGCGGCTGGCGGCCGAGGGTTTCAACGGCACCGTCTACCTTTTCAAGAACAACACGGATTCGGCGGGCAACTCCTATGGCAGCCATGAGAACTACCTGATCCCCAGGCGCGGCGAGTTTTCCAGGCTTGCCGAGATCCTGATTCCGTTCCTGGTAACGCGCCAGCTTATTGCCGGCGCCGGCAAAATCCTCAAGACCCCGCACGGGGCCACCTATGCGTTCTCCCAGCGCGCGGACCACATCTGGGAAGGCGTCTCTTCCGCCACCACCCGGTCCCGCCCGATCATCAACACCCGTGACGAACCCCATGCGGATGCCGAGTTCTACCGGCGCCTGCACGTCATCGTAGGGGACTCCAACATGTCTGAGACCACGGCCCTGATGAAGGTGGGCACGGTGGACCTGGTGTTGCGCATGATCGAGGCCGGGGTCATCATGCGGGACATGCGGATGGAAAACCCCATCCGGAGCATCCGCGAGATCTCCCACGACCTCAGCGGCAGGGCGCTGGTGCGGCTCGCCAACGGCCGACAGCTGACCGCACTCGAAATCCAGCAGGAGTACTTGTCCAAAGTCACAGCCTTCGTCCACGACCACGGCGCGCACAACCCGCATGTGCCCCTGATCCTGGACCTCTGGGAACGGACGTTGAAGGCCATTGAATCCGGCGACACCCGCGGCATCGAAACCGAAATCGACTGGGCCATCAAGAAGAAGCTGATGGACTCCTACCGGGAACGCCACGGCCTTGGCCTGGATGCACCGCGCATCGCCCAGCTCGACCTCACGTACCACGACATTTCCCGTTCCCGCGGCCTCTACTACCTTCTGCAGTCGCGGGGCGCCGTCCGGCGGATCGTGGACGACACCGTCATCAAGGACGCCGTCGACGCCCCGCCGCAGACCACACGGGCCAAACTGCGCGGCGACTTCGTCCGCCGTGCCCAGGAACTGGGCCGGGACTACACCGTGGACTGGGTGCACCTGAAGCTCAACGACCGGGCACACCAGACCATCCTGTGCAAGGATCCCTTCCGGAGCGTGGATGAACGCGTGGATGCGCTCCTGGAGACTATGGGCTGACTCCCAGCTTTAGGGGCTATTCTGGACAGGGCCGTTTTCCCGGCCCCTGGCGACGCCGGCCGCGTCCTGCGGACCCGTCGCATCCATCCTGCCCCAACGAAAGTTTTCTTACGTGCGCCGACTACTAGCAATCCTTCTCCCCGGCCTCCTGATGCTCACCGCCTGCAGCGGTACGGCATCAGAGCCGGAGCCCACCAGCCAATCGGCCGGGGAGACTGCAAAGTTCGACTCCCTCAAACTGACGGACAACGGGGATAAGAAAGCCCCCGGCGTCGAGTTCGACAAGCCCCTGGAGGTCGCAGAGCCCACCGTCAAGGTGGTCGCCGAAGGCAGCGGTGAACCCCTCAAGGCGAACCAGGTGGCAAACATCTCCATCCTTGCGCTGAACGGAACCGACGGCAGCACCCTGGAGGACACCTTCCCGAATGATCCGGAACCGCTGGAGCTGAACGAGGAGCTCAAGACCGGCAGCGCCGTGATCTACAACGCCTTTGTAGGTGCCAAAGTCGGCTCCAGCCTGGCCCTCGCCGTGCCCGGCCAGGCCGGTGCTGAAGGAGCCCAGGCGCAGCCCACGCAGCTGCTCGTCATCAAGGTCGTGTCCGCAAAGGATGTCACGCCTGCCCTCGAGAAGCCCGAAGGTGAGGCTGTAACTCCGCCTACCGGCCTGCCCACTGTCACCGAAAAGGACGGCGTCCCAGAAATCTCGGTAAAGGGTGCTTCCGCTCCAAAGAAGCTCGTGGCACAGGACCTGATCAAGGGCAAGGGGGCCGTGGTCAAGGCCACCGACACCCTGACCGTGAACTACGTGGGCGTGAACCTCGAGGGCGGTGACAAGTTCGATTCGAGCTTCGACCGCGGCGAACCTGCCTCCTTCGCGCTGAACCAGGTCATCAAGGGCTGGACCCAGGGACTGGCCGGCAAGACTGTCGGATCCCGCGTCCTCCTGGTGGTCCCCAAGGACCTGGCGTACGGCGACGCCGGCCAGGGCAAAGCAAAGGGTGACCTGGTGTTCGTAGTGGACATCCTCGGCACCAAGTAGCCAGACTGGGTGCAGCGCGGCCCGTGCAGCGAAGCCAGGCACCCGCAACAAGGACCCCACAAGCACAGCACCAGAACAAAGGAGCAACCATGTCATTTGGACAGCGCGAATTCGACCGCCAGAAGCCTGAGATCGATTTTCCGGAAGGTGACGTCCCCACGGAACTCGTCATCACGGACCTGATCGAAGGCGACGGGCGCGAAGCCAAGGCCGGAGACACCGTGTCCACGCATTATGTGGGTGTCGCATGGTCCACCGGCGAAGAGTTTGACGCTTCGTGGGGCCGCGGCGCACCGCTGGACTTCCGCGTAGGCGTTGGCCAGGTCATCCAGGGCTGGGACCAGGGGCTCCTGGGCATGAAGGTCGGCGGCCGCCGCCGGCTGGAAATCCCGTCCGAACTGGCCTACGGCTCCCGGGGCGCCGGTGGAGCCATTGCGCCCAACGAAGCCCTGATCTTCGTGGTGGACCTGGTGGGCGTGCGCTAAACGCCCTCCCGTCCGGCAAGCGCGGCAGCTCCAGGCGACATTGTCGCCCGGTGCTGCCGCGCTTCCTGCGTTCCAGGGCCAGGTTTAGTAACGTAGCGAGCGTGCCTGTATCGCGTACCGAACGTCTCCTGAACCTGCTGATAGCGCTCCTCAATACCCGCTATGGCCTGGGGCGCGGTGACTTGCGCGAGAAGGTCTACCACGACACGTCCGGCAATGACGTGGCATTTGGCCGGATGTTCGAACGGGACAAAAACGACCTCCGCCGGATGGGCTTCGAGGTGGAGACCCTCACCGACACCGGCTGGGCAGAAGATGACAGCACCACCACGCGCTACCGGATCGGCAAGGATTCGAACCGGCTCCCGGAAGTCCAGTTCGGACCCGAGGAATGGACGGTCCTCCTTCTGGCATCCCAGCTTTGGGAGCGCGCGGCGCTGGGCACTGCCGCCCGCAGCGCCGTCCGGAAACTCCAGTCGTCCGGAAGCCTGGCTGCCGTTGAGCTGCCCGCAGGCGTCCAGCCACGCATCAAACCCGCCGGCCAGGCGTTCGACGACCTCGTCGCCGCCATGCATGCCCGCCACCCGGTCGCCTTCACTTACCTGGCCGGAAGCACCGGCAGGGAAGAACTCCGCACCATCGAGCCCTGGGGGCTGGGCAGCCGGTTCGGCCAGTGGTATCTCATGGGTTATGACCGGGCCCGGCAGGCGCCCCGCCATTTCCGGCTGTCGCGGTTCACCAGCGCGGTCACCACGCTGGACAAGGACACCTACACCCCGCCTCCCGGTTTCAACATCCGCGAAGAACTGGACACCCTCCCCGAATTGCCGCTCCGCACCGCCGTCGTACGCGTCAGGAAAGGCCGCCTGCTGGCACTCCGCCGACGCGCCGCGGATGGCAAGGGCGTCCCGCCCGCTCCAGCGGAGGAAACAGACGACGGCGGCTACGACACTTTGGGCCTTCCGTTCCGGGACCCCGAGGTGCTCGCCGAGGAAATCGCATCCTACGGTCCGGACGCTGTTGCGGTGGCACCCGGGGAGCTTGTTGCCGCCGTCCGGCGGCGGCTGCGCGCTGCAGCGGAGTTCAGCGCTTCCCCGAAGCCGCGCTACGAATTTCCCGGCGCCGGCGCCGGTGCCCGCAGCACCGGCAAGGGGACTTCGGAAGACCAGTTGCAGCGGATGCTCCAGCTGGTGCCGTTCCTCGTCCATAACCAGGGCCTCCGCATCGAGGAGGTGGCCTCGCACTTCGGGATCAGCCGGCGCCAGCTGGAGAGCGACCTTCACATCCTCATCTGCTCGGGCCTTCCCGGCGGTTACCCGGATGACCTGCTGGATATCCAGTGGGAGGACGGGCGCGTCTATATCAGCCAGGACCTGGACCTCACCCGGCCGGTGCGGTTCACGGTAGAAGAGGCATCGGCGCTGCTGACCGGGGTGGAGACCCTGCGCGGGCTGCCGGGAGTGGCCGGGGGAGGGGCGCTGGAGGCGGTTGCCCTAAAGCTCAGCGCCGCTGCCGGCGAGGAGGGACGCCGCGCGGCCGCCCTGTCCGGCCCCCCGGTCACCCCGGTCACCCCGGCAGCCGCGGATATGCACGGCACCGTCCGCGACGCCATCGCCGGCGGCCGTCAGTTGCGGCTTACTTATCTTTCACCTCAGCGGGACAGCCTGACCGTCCGCGACGTTGATCCGGTACGCCTCTATTCCCAGGACGACGTCTGGTACTTCGAAGCGTATTGCCACCTGGTGCAGGGGACCCGGAATTTTCGGCTGGACCGGGTTCAGGAACTGGAGCCCAACGGCCGCGAGGTCTCCGCCACGGTCCCTGCCGCGGGGGGATCACCAGACAGGCTTTTCACGCCGAACAACGGCGACACCACCGTAACGGTGCAGCTCACCCGGCAGGGCCGCGGGCTGGCGGAGGATTACTACGCCGAGCGGGTGGCGGAATTGCCCGACGGCGGGATGGTTGTGGACATCCGGTTCGGCAACACGGCGTGGCTGCCGATGTTCGTCGCCCAGCACGGCGGTACGGCCAGGATCCTGGCGCCGGACGAACTCGGTGATGCCGCCCGGCACTGGATCGCCGACGCGCTGGCCAAATACGACGGCTAGACTTTTCAGCATGCCTTGGTGGTCGTGGATCCTGATCTGGGTGTCTCTCGTGGCACTTGCCCTGCTGTTCTATGTCCTCCTGGGCATCCGCCTGTTCCGGCAGTTCATGGCTACCATGGCGGACCTCAGTGCGGCAGGGGAACGGCTGGGCAGGCTTGGGCCCCTCGACCCCGGGGCGGAGGTGGCAGGCACCGGCCAGGCGGTTCCGGGGTCTGCTGTTTTTGCCCCGCCCGCGGCGATGCGGCATGATTACGAGGCATCCAAGGCGGTCCGCAGCGATGAACGGCGCCGGCGCCGGGTGCAGCGCAAAGCTGACCGCGGCCAGCCGCAACGGCTAAAAGATCTGGACCTCGCCTAGAGGTAGGATGTATGCAGACGAAAGGATTTAGACATGAGGCTTGAGGGCTGGCACCTGATCATCATTATCGTTTTGGCGCTTGTGCTGTTTGCAGCGCCGAAACTGCCCGGAATGGCGCGGAGCCTGGGGCAGTCCATGCGCATCTTCAAATCCGAAGTGCGCGAAATGAAAAAAGAGGGCAAAACGGAGGACACCTCCGGACAAACGGGTCCCGGACCGGTGGAGGGCAGGGTTGTCAACCACCCCCAGTCGAACGCCGGCGGTCCCGCGGACGGCACTGACGTTCCGCCTTCATCCCGCGCCTGACACCACGTGGCCATAGCGATGGGGCGGCAGGCAAACCCCGAGGGCCGCATGCCGCTGGTGGACCACCTTCGGGAACTGCGGAACAGGCTGTTCAAGTCCGCCATCGGCGTCGTCCTGGGAACGGTCGCGGGATTCATCCTCTACCAGCCCATGCTTGCGGCCCTGATCAGGCCGATTACGGACCTCAATGAAAAAGAGGGTCGACTGGCGAGCCTGAACTTCGACGGGGTTGCTAGCTCCTTCGACCTGATGGTTCAGATTTCGGTGTTCATGGGTCTCATTTTGGCCAGCCCGGTTTGGCTCTACCAGCTCTGGGCGTTCATCGTTCCCGGGCTCCACAAAAAAGAACGGCGTATGGCCCTGGGCTTCGTGGCAGCCGCCGTTCCCCTGTTCGTCGGCGGCGTGGTGCTGGCGTGGCTGGTCCTGCCCAACGCGGTGCGGGTGCTGACGGACTTCACTCCCGCCGGTGCGTCCAACTTCATCACAGCCCAGGTGTACCTGTCTTTCGTGACCCGGCTGATGCTGGCCTTCGGCATCGCCTTCCTCCTGCCCGTAGTCCTCTTCGGGCTCAACGTGGCAGGCCTCCTGCGCGGGGCCCAGCTGGTGAAAAGCTGGCGCATTACAGTCTTCCTGGTCTGCCTGTTCGCTGCCATGGCGGCGCCGGGCGCGGACGCCATGAGCATGTTCTACCTGGCGGTCCCCATGCTGGCCCTGTTCTTCCTTGCCGTGGTCCTGTGCCTGATGAACGACAAACGGCGGGACCGGCGCACGGCAAAACGCGCAGAGGAGACGGAAGCCTCGGCCAACATCGCCACGCCAGGCAGCGAGCTCAAGAACCTCTGAGCTCCTATTAGGCTTGGGGTATGTCCTCCAATACCGGGCCGATTTCTTCCGGGCCCCCGCCCCGCGGTCCCAGCGATCCCGAAGAACTTTCCCCGGCCGAAAGGTACCGTGCCAGCGCCGAGCGCAGGGCGGAGGCGGCCACCTACCTGGGTTCCTTTATCCGGACACTGGACTTTGAGCTCGACGACTTCCAGCGCCAGGCGTGCCGTTCCCTGCAGGAGGGCAGGGGAGTCCTCGTGGCTGCGCCCACCGGAGCCGGAAAAACCATCGTGGGCGAGTTCGCCATCTACCTTGCACTGCAGCGCGGCCTCAAGGCGTTTTACACCACGCCCATCAAGGCGCTGAGCAACCAGAAGTTCAGCGAACTGGGCGAAAAATACGGCGCAGAAAATGTGGGACTCCTCACCGGCGACACCAGCATCAACGGGGATGCCCCGGTAGTCGTCATGACCACCGAAGTCCTGCGCAACATGCTCTACGCGGACTCGGAAACGCTGTTCGACCTTGGCTACGTGGTGATGGACGAGGTGCACTACCTCGCGGACCGGTTCCGTGGCGCCGTCTGGGAGGAGGTCATCATCCACCTTCCCAGTGAAGTGCAGGTGGTTTCGCTCAGCGCCACAGTCTCCAACGCCGAGGAGTTCGGCGCCTGGCTGGACACGGTGCGGGGCGACACGGACATCATCGTCTCCGAACACCGTCCGGTGCCGCTGTGGCAGCACGTTATGGTCGGCCGCCGGATCATTGACCTGTTCGCCGGTGAAACCACCTTCGACGAAATCGCACCGCCGGTCGACGGGGAGCGCGCCGGATCCGACAGGGAAGTGCAGCCGGGGCGCGGCTTCGACGTCAACCCGGACCTGCTGGCGGTGGCCCGCAGCGAGGTCCGGCAGGGTTTCCGGAGCAGGCCCGGGCGGCGGGACCAGCGCGGCCGCCGCGGCAACGAGCGTCCCGCCCCCCGCGGCCAGGACGGGTCAGCAGTACGGCGGGCCAGCCGTCCGCAGGTCATCGCCAGCCTGGACCGGATGGACCTGTTGCCGGCCATCACATTCATCTTCTCCCGGGCCGGCTGCGATGCCGCCGTAGCGCAGTGCGTGGCTTCGGGCCTGTGGCTGACCACCGAAAAGGAGCAGCGCATCATCGCCCAACGGGTGGACGAGGCGGCCCTGGAAATCCCATCCGATGATCTGGACGTCCTCGGCTTCTGGAGCTGGCGGGACGGCCTGCTCCGCGGATTCGCTGCCCACCACGCCGGCATGCTGCCCACCTTCAAGGAAGTCGTGGAAAAGCTCTTCGTGGACGGCCTGGTCAAAGCTGTCTTCGCGACCGAAACGCTTGCTCTGGGCGTGAACATGCCGGCCCGCTCCGTGGTCCTGGAGAAGCTGGACAAGTTTAACGGCGAATCCCACGTGGACATCACGGCAGGGGAATACACACAGCTCACGGGCCGGGCCGGGCGGCGGGGCATCGACATAGAAGGCCATGCCGTGGTCCTGTGGCAGCCGGGAACCGATCCCACCGCGGTGGCCGGGCTCGCCTCCCGGCGGACGTATCCGCTGAACTCCAGTTTCCGTCCCACCTACAACATGAGCATCAACCTGCTGGCCCAGTTCGGGCGGGCCCGGGCGCGTGAGATCCTCGAATCCTCGTTCGCCCAGTTCCAGGCGGACCGTTCAGTGGTGGGACTTGCCCGCCAGGTCCGGAGCCGCGAGGAGTCCCTGGCCGGCTACGCCAAATCGATGACCTGCCACCTGGGGGACTTCACCGAGTACGCGCGCCTGCGCCGCGAACTCTCCGACGCGGAAAACGCCGGCTCCCGGTCCATGTCCCGCGCGCGGAAGTCCCTCAGCGCTGATTCCCTGGCCCGCCTGCTTCCCGGCGACGTGGTCAACATTCCCGGCGGCAGGGCGCCGGGACCGGCCGTCGTCCTCAGTGCCGACCACGGCAGCCGGGATCCCCGTCCGGCCATCCTGACCCTGGACAGCCAGCTGCGCAGGATCGGCACCGATGATCTCGAAGGTCCCATCACCCCGGTGACGCGCATCCGCATCCCCAAAGCCTTCAACGCCAAGGTTCCGAAATCCCGCAGGGACCTGGCCTCGTCCGCACGGAACGCCCTGCGGGAGAACAGGCCGCCGTCGCCCGGGAACAACCGGAGCAACGACTTTGGACGCGCGGCGGGATCACCCAACCAGGAGAAGCGCATCACCGAGCTGCGCCGCGCCCTGCGTGCGCACCCCTGCCATGGGTGCAGCGAACGGGAGGACCACGCCCGATGGGCGGAACGGTGGTGGAAGCTCCGGCGCGAGACGGACGGGCTGGTTCGCCAGATCCAGGGCCGTACCAATACCATTGCCAAGACATTCGACCGCGTGTGTGACGTTTTGGCCGCCTACGGATACCTGGAGGCGGCCGGCGACGGCGGGCTGGCGATCAGCCCCGACGGCCAGCGGCTGCGCCGGATCTACGGAGAGAAGGACCTGCTGATTTCGCAGTCCCTCCGGCTGGGCGCTTTTGATGACCTCGACGCCGCAGAGGTTGCTGCCCTTGCCAGCGTGCTGGTGTACCAGGCCAAGCGCGAGGACCGGGGCCTGCGCCCGCGGATGCCCAGCGTATCGCTGGAGACGTCGGTGGATATCGTGGTCAGGGAATGGTCTGCGCTTGAGGACGTGGAGGAAGACCATAAGCTTCCGCTCACGGGGGAGCCGGAGCTCGGGCTCGTGTGGCCACTCTACAAATGGGCCCGCGGCCGCCATCTCCAGGACGTCCTGAGCGGCACCGACCTCGCAGCCGGCGACTTTGTCCGCTGGGTGAAGCAGGTGGTGGACCTCCTGGACCAGCTGGCCAAGATCCCCGGCCTGGATCCCCGACTTGCCCGGCTGTGCGGTGACGCCATCGCCCTGGTCCGCCGCGGCGTCGTAGCTTATTCGTCTGTTCTCTAACCCGCCGGCCTCGTTGGCCGGCGCGCACCCAGGAGCCTTTCCTATGACCCAATCCACGTCCGCTACCCGCCGCGCCCCGGTCCTCTACCGGAACGGCTCGGTTTACACTGCCGCTGACCCATTCGCCACAGCGATGCTGGTGGACGGCGACACCGTCGCCTGGGTCGGCTCCGAGCAGGCCGCGTCCTCCATTGCAGACAGCTCCATGGATGTCATCGACCTGCGGGGAGCCCTCGTTGCTCCGGGATTCGTCGACTCCCACGTGCACCTGACGGAGACGGGGCTTGCCCTGGATTCCCTCCAGCTCGGGACGGTGCGTTCAGCGCGCGAGCTGCTGGACGCCGTCGCGTCCGCCCCCGGTGAAGGCCCTGTCCTGGGGCACGGGTGGGACGAGACAACCTGGGGCGACGCTGTTCTCCCGGACGCCGCGGAACTGGAGCGCGCCGCCCGCGGCAGGCACGTTTACCTGGCCCGTGTGGATGTCCACTCGGCGCTGGTGTCAGCGTCCCTCGCCGACGCTGCGGGGCTGGCCGGGCAGGCCGGGTACGACGGCGGCGCGCGGGTATCGCGCGCGGCGCACGCGGCCGCGCGCCAGGCCACACGGAGACTGCCGGAGCACGAGCTGCGCCGCCACCAGTCGCGTGCACTGGCCGAAGCCGCCGCCAATGGATACGTGGCGGTGGCTGAAATGGGTGCACCGCACATCGGCGGTGAGGCCGACCTGCGCGTCGCTGCCGACTGGGACGGGACTGGCCCTGCCGCCGGTCCCGGACCATTCCCCGAGGTGCTCCTTTATTGGGGCGAGCTTGCCGTGTCCGAAGACCATGCCCGGCACCTTGCCGCCCAGTTCGGCGGCACCGTACGCGGACTCGCCGGAGACCTGAACGTCGACGGATCCATCGGTTCGCGCACCGCCGCACTGCGGGACGGGTACGCCGACGCGCCGGGCGAACGGGGCAGCCTGTACCTGTCGGCGGAGGAGGCTGCGGCTCATCTGGCTGCATGCTCGCTGGCGGGGCTTCAGGGCGGCTTCCACATCATCGGTGACGCAGGCCTCGATACTGCGCTGGAGGCACTGGACCTGGCGGCCGCCGAGGTGGGCGGGCAACGGATCCGCGCGGCGGGACACCGGTTTGAACACGTTGAGATGATCGATGCGGCCGCCGTGAAGAAGCTGGCCCACTATTCCGTGACCGTCAGCGCACAGCCGGCCTTCGATGCGGCGTGGGGCAACCCGGGCGGTCTGTACGGGAAGCGGCTGGGGGAGCGGAGCCACGGCATGAACCCGTTCGCCACGCTCTACGCGGCCGGCGTCCCCGTCTGCTTTGGCAGCGACAGCCCGGTGACCCCGCTGCGGCCCTGGGCCAGTGTCCGCGCCTGCCTTGAGCACAACACTGACGCGGAACGCATATCCGCCCGCGCGGCGTTCCTGGGACACACCCGGGCCGGCTGGCGGGCAGCGAGGTACAGCAACCCCATGGCGGGACAACTTGTCCCGGGCGCCCCGGCGAGTTTCGCCGTGTGGGATGTTGAGGAATTGATGGTCCAGGTGGCCGACGGCCGGGTGCAGTCCTGGAGCACGGATCCGCGGGCGCGCACGCCGCTCCTGCCCGCACTGGACACGGGGGCGGATCCGGTCTGCCTCCAGACTGTCCGGGACGGAGCGGAGCTGTTCGCCAGCCCGGCGCTCCGTTCCTGACAACGGATCAGCCGTCGCCCGCCCTATAATGGATAGTTGCGCCTGCCGCTCATCCCCTGACGGCCAGGCGCCCCGACCGCTCCCACCCGGAAAGGCCCTCAGTGCGCGTCCTTACCATCATCCCCACCTACAACGAGCTGGAATCGCTGCCCAAGACCCTTAAGCGTCTTCGGGACGCAGTGCCGGCGTCGGATGTCCTGGTGGTTGACGACAACAGCCCTGACGGTACCGGCAAGCTGGCGGACACGTTTGCCGCGCAGGACGCCCAGGTCCATGTACTGCACCGCAAGGGCAAGGAAGGGCTCGGGGCTGCCTACATCGCAGGTTTCAAATGGGGCCTTGACGCCGGATACGACGTTCTCGTTGAAATGGACGCGGACGGCTCCCACCAGCCGGAACAGCTGCCGCAGCTCCTCGACGCCATCGGGCAGGGGGCGGATTTGGCCATGGGGTCCCGCTGGGTACCCGGCGGCAGCGTGGTGAACTGGCCGCTCTACCGTCAGGCCATTTCCCGCGTTGGCAGCACCTATGCGCGCCTGATGCTGGGCCTGAAGATCAAGGACGTCACGGGCGGTTACCGCGCGTTCCGGCGCACCACGCTGGAAAAGCTCAACCTCGACCAGGTGGACTCTGTCGGCTACGGCTTCCAGGTGGACCTCGCCTGGCGCGTGGCCAAGCTGGGCCTGCGGATCGAAGAGCGGCCCATCACCTTCGTTGAGCGGGAGCTGGGTGCTTCCAAGATGAGTGGAAACATCGTCGTGGAGGCAATGATCAATGTCACCAAGTGGGGCCTGCTGGCCCGCTGGAACACCCTGACCCGGGGGAAGGCCGCCCGCCGGTAGGGGTTCCTGCCACGCGCAAGGGGCGGCCGCTGCATCTGCAGCGGCCGCCCCTTTTTGCGTTAGGCATATGTTCCGGTGACGGAGCCTGGTTCCTAGGCGCTACGCCGTTCGCCGCGGCGTTCCCGCAGGATGGTCAGCCGGTCCTCGAGGATCTGCTCAAGCTCAGGCAGGGAGCGGCGTTCCAGCAGCATGTCCCAGTGCGTCCGGACAGCTTTGTCGTTGCTTGTGTCAGGGCGTTCGCCGTCAACCAGAAGGGCTTCCTTGCCGGTCTTGGAAACCCATACCGGGGGAATCTCTGCCTCGGAGGAGAAGGTGACAAACACCTGCTCGCCGTCCTCGCAACGGTATTCAACGCGCTGGCGCGGAGCCGGCTCAACTCCGGACTCGGTCTCCATGCTCTGCGCACCAAGGCGCATGCCCCGCAGGCTGCGATCGCTCATGATTTCTCCCTCTGGTCGGTTCGCGGAGCAGGACTCCGCGGCAGCCGGCGGCGCCGGGGCGCCACCGGACTATCGTTTGCGCTTTGCTGCATCATAGGATTCAACGCATCGCCAAGCTCTCTTGTTCCAGCGGATTTGCACCGGCCGGACAAATACCCCATTATACGGGCGTATATGGCTGTGCGGCAAAAACAGGGGGCCGGCAATTCGGATACCTTCCGGTTCCGCCGGCCCTTGCCCGCGGCGCGCTTAAGGTTCGGCCCGGTCCACCACGGGATCCGCCGGCTTGTCGCCCACCTCATCGAACAGTCCCCCTGATGCGCCGGAGCTGGTCCCGCCCAGCGCGTTCCCGATTCCCTTCAATGCCTCGCCCACTTCGCTGGGAATGATCCACAGCTTGTTGGCCGAACCTTCGGCCAGTTTGGGCAGGGTCTGCAGGTACTGGTACGCCAGGAGCTTCTGGTCGGGATTGCCGCGGTGAATGGCATCGAAGACCTTCTGGATGGCCTGCGCTTCACCGTCCGCCCGAAGGATGGCCGCCTTGGCGTCGCCTTCGGCGGCGAGGATTGAGGCCTGGCGCTGCCCTTCCGCCGTGAGGATGGCCGACTGTTTGGTGCCTTCGGCGGTGAGGATGGCTGCCCGGCGGTCGCGCTCGGCGCGCATCTGCTTTTCCATCGAGTCCTGGATGGAGTGCGGCGGATCGATGGCCTTCAGCTCCACACGGGAGACCCGGATGCCCCAGCGGCCTGTGGCCTCGTCGAGGACACCCCGCAGCTGACCGTTGATCTGGTCGCGTGAGGTAAGCGCCTGCTCGAGGTTCAGGCCACCCACCACGTTTCGAAGCGTGGTTGTGGTGAGCTGCTCCACGGCCTGGATGTAGTTCGCGATCTCATAGGTGGCCGAACGTGCATCGGTGACCTGGAAGTAGACCACGGTGTCGATGGACACCACGAGGTTGTCCTCGGTGATCACCGGCTGAGGCGGGAAGGAGACAACCTGCTCCCGCAAGTCCAGGAGGGGAAGCAACCGGTCCACGAACGGGATGAGGATGGTCAGCCCCGGGTTCAGCGTGCGCTGGTATTTGCCCAGCCTTTCCACCACCCCTGCCCTGGCCTGCGGAATGATCCGTACCGAACGGACCAGGACGATAATCACAAAGACGATCAGGACCGCGAGCACTATGGTCAGCGCGGCACCTCCGGCGTTACCCATGCATTCCTTCTTCCCAATCCATTGTGGCTGTGGCGGTACCGGCTATGCCGGGGCGGTCAGGTACCCGGAGGCGGCGGCGGTTCCACTGCGGATACCACGGCGGTGGCTCCCTCGATGGCGGAAACGACCACGCGCTGCCCGGCAGGCAGGACGCCCGAGGTGGAACGCGCAGTCCAGATGTCGCCTCCGATCTTGACCAGGCCGCCGTCGGACGTTATGGGTTCCATCACCACGGCTTGCTCACCGATCAGCCGGTCGATGTTGCTCCGCTGGGCCGCCGGCCCGCTTTTAAGGTGCGCCAGGGCAACAGGGCGGACGAAACCGATCATCAACAGCGACACCACGCAAAAGGCCACGATCTGGAGCCAGAGGTCCGCCCCCGCGAAGTCGGCGATGAGTGCTGCCAGAGCGCCGCCGCCGAGCATGATGAAGAAGAGGTCCAGGGTGATCATCTCGACCACGGCAAAGGTCAGGAAAGCGGTGAGCCACAATGCCCACCAGTTTTCGCCCAACCACTCGAACAATTCGTGCCCCCTTTGCAGCGCGTCTGCCGTGTGTGCCGCCCGTGCCTTTCTTCCCATCGTAGGCGCGGCCGCCGCAATGTGGGCAGGATCATAAGGCCAGGAGCTTCACCGTGGCCAAGTCGTTACCGCAAGGCTGCCGTTCCGTGCTCACGAGGCGTGTCAGCGGAGCGTGAAAACCGACACCTGGAACCGTGCGTCGGCTGCCAGGGGTTCCGCCACGGCGGCGAGGCGCGCTTCAACGCTGTTCCTGTCCAGATGGTGCCCTGCCGGACCCATGAGTGCCAGGTGGGCGGCGTCCTGGCGGGAGAGCTGCAGCGGAATATCCACAGCGGTCGAACCCTGGATGTCAAAGTATTCCGCCATTGCCAGGCCCAGGCGGTCCTCCTTGCTTTCCTCGATCCCGAGCATGCCGGTCAGCGCCGCGATGGCGGCGAGGTGCCCGCGACGCGGAGTAACCACCACGAGCCGGCCGCCCGGCCGTAGGACGCGGGCGAATTCGGCGGGGTTGCGCGGCGCGAAAATGACCGTAACGGCGTCCACTGAACTGTCCGCCAAGGGCAGCGGCCGCCACACATCCCACACCACATTCAGGGCTTCGGGGTTCAGGCGCGCGGCGCGGCGAAGCCCAAACTTCGAGATGTCCAGGCCCAGCGCGGCGACCGGCCGGCCCGTTGCCGCAGCAGCATCCAAGACGGCCCTCAGGTAGTGGCCGGTTCCCGTCCCGGAGTCCAGGACTGCCGGGTGTTCACCAAGGGAAGGAACGACGGCGGCCGCCACGGCTTCTGCCAACGGATCATAGTGCCCGCGGGACAGGAAGTTCACGCGCGCCTCCACCATCGCGGCGGAGTCGGGTTCAAAGGGTGTGCCCTTGCCCACCAGAAAGTTGAAGTAGCCTTGGCGAGCGGCATCGAAGCTGTGGCCGGACGCGCAGGAGAGACTGCGCGGAGCGGTCCCGTCCCGATCGGGGCTGAGGGGCCCGGAGCACACCGGGCACAGCAGAGGCAGGCCAAGGTCAGGCACGGAAGTCTTCCCGGGAACTGCTGATTCCGGCCGGTGCGGCTTCAAAGCCGAGTCCCTCCTGTGCCTTGCTGATTCCGGCCTCGGCCCAGTGCGCGGCATACTCGGCATTGGTGCTCAGGGAACGGAGCTGCGCCCGGTCAACGTAGAGAACTCCGTTCAGATGATCCGTCTCGTGCTGCACGATGCGGGCCTGCCAGCCGGAAAACTCCCGCCGCTGCGCCACGCCGTCGGGCGTCTGGAACTCCAGCAGAACCGACTCGGGGCGCGCCACCACCGCCTGGAGGCCATTGAGCGAGAGGCAACCTTCATAGAAGGACGCAGTGGCCGATCCGGCGGGGCTGTAGCGCGGGTTCAGGATGGCCAGGAACTCCAGGGGGCTTCGGCGCCGCAGGGCAGCTGCCTCCGGATCGACGTCGAACTGGTCCTCGAGCACCGCAAGCTGCAGGGGAATGCCCAGCTGGGGTGCCGCCAGCCCGACACCGGGGGCTTCGTGCATCACCTGCCGCATAAGTGCGATGAGCCGGTCCAACCGGTCCCGTGACAACTGCCCGTCGAAGACCGCGGACCGCTGGCGCAGGGCCGGATGGCCCGCCTGCACGATAGAAGGCAGGGTTCCGGCCTCGAGGATGCTGTCCACGAGCCCGCTGATTTCAGCGGCGCCCAGCGGCGTCACCGGAGGGGTGTGCTTCATGGCCCCAGCCTATCGGCCGGACCGCGTCAGGCTGGTACTTCGTCCCGCTGATGCCCTACTGCATGGTGAAACGGCGGGCCACCCATCTGTTGACGGCGGGAACTGCTGCAGCCGTGCCGACGGCCGCATTGCGGACGGTGAGCAGGGGAGCGGGGAGGGGGCGGCCCAGCATCATGTTGATTTCCGCCTGGCGCCTGGCCACGGTTGCTGCCCGCCGCCGGGCATGCCGGTAGGCCCGGATTTGCCGTTCCGGCCAGGGCCCGGTCAGGATGCGCCGGACGAGGGGTGCAACGCTGGCGGCGTCCAGCCAGCCGAGGTTCATGCCCTGGCCGCCGATGGGGCTGATCTCATGCGCTGCGTCGCCCAGCAGGATGGCCCGGCCACGCACCGTTTCGCGGGCAATGGCGGAGCGGACACTAAAAGCGCTCAGCATGGTGTTCGTGGCAGGAGCCGGACTGATTCCGGTTCTCTGGCTCACGAGCCGGGCCAAGTCCGAAGCATCGGCGTCCCCGGCAGGGGCTGACAGCCGCACCACCCAGCGCCGCAGACCGCCGGGCAGGGGAAAGGATTCCACGATCCCCTCAGGCTCCAGAAAAAGCAGGGCCCGTTCCGGGTCCAGGTCCCCGGCCGAAAAATCACCCATCAGGTAGTGGTCCGGGTAGCTTCTCCTGGCCACGTGCGAACCGAAGTACTCCCGCAGCCCGGACCGGGCTCCGTCCGCGGCGACCAGGACGCCCGCGGTGAGTGCGGCCCGGGGCGTCCCGCCTGCGGCACGGCGGACCGAGAAGGTGACCGCGCCGCCGTCGTCCGTTAAGTGTGTAACTTCCGTTCCACGCACGATGGCCTCGGGATCGAGGGCAAGGACCCGCTCCTCCAGGATCTCCTCTGTCCTGAACTGCGGAAGCGCCAGGATGAAGGGGAAATCCTCCGCGACCCGGCCGAAGTCCATGATGCCCACCTCCCGCCCCCGGCTCATGGCCGCTCCGGAACGGATCGGCGCCCCGTCCCGGACCATCGCCGAAGCGGCCCCGGCCCGGTCCAGGGCGCGCAGTGCCGGCGGATGGACGCCGATGGCCCGCGAGTGGCGCTCGCGCGTATGCCGTTGTTCGTACACCCGGACGCTGAGGCCTTGCTGCAGCAGCAGGGCGGCGAGGTACAGGCCCACGGGACCGGCGCCGGCAATGGCGACGTCCGGCCCCGGTTCAGCCATGCCGCACAAGGGCGTGGTGGAACGCGGCGGTGCGGGCGACGGCCCAGCCTGGAGGCGCGGCGGCGGACAGTTCCGCCGGCGTATAGCTGCGGCGGATGGATGTCAGTCCGTCCGCCCGGATGAACGACTGCCGAAAGGGGAGTGCGGCAACGCTGAACAGCGCGTAGGCCGCCGGGCTGCGGCGCAGGTCGTTGTGGAGGCAGGCACGGGTGGCGAGGGTTTCCGAGTCGTGCAGCAACTGGCTGAGCCCGCCCGCGCTCAGATGGTGGAGGACGTGGTTGGAGATGACAACGTCGTAACGCCTCCCTTCCGCAACCAGGTCGGAGCTGTGTGCCTGGCGGAATTCCACCCCCGGCACCGGAGGCCGGCGGAGCGCAAAGGAAGTGGCCCGGGGGTCGGGATCGATGCCGGTGATCCGCAGGTCCAGGCCGTCCCGCCAGCCCCAGAGACGCAGGGTCACGGCGAGATCTCCAGCGCCGGAGCCGACATCGAGCAGCGTGCCCGTACCGGAGGCGGCGGCGAGCGGACGTATTTCGCGGGTGTAGAGCCTGCGCCACCCGGACAGCAGCCGGTTCACGACGCCGAACTGGCGGTAGGTGTTTTCCAGCCGCACAGGGTCGCAGTCCGGCTGGTCCATGAGCTCTTCCGCCGCTGCCGCCCTGTGGCGCATCAGGAGGGGCACGCTCAGCCCACCGGCGCTTCCGCCCGGTCATGATCCGCCACACTTGTGGTGGCGCCCGGTTGCTGCCGCAGCTTGGTGAAGAGACCAGTCTCCACGGTCAATCCAGGTCCGAATGCCATGGAGCAGATCCTTTCGCCGGCGTCCCGTTCCTGTCCGCTGTACCGCCCCTGTCCGGTGTCCGTTACGGGCGGCTGTGCGAGGATGTGCTTGAGAACAAAGAGGACCGTCGCACTGCTCATGTTGCCGTAGTCGCGGAGGGTTTCGCGCGCCGGGACGAGCTGCGCATCCGTGAGCCCCAGACGGGACTGGACCTTGTCCAGGATGCTCCGGCCGCCCGGGTGGATGGCCCAGTGGGGGATGGAGGCGTAGGGGAGTGGCTCGAGCTCCGGATCCCGTGCCAGCAGGGGCTGGAGGGCGCCGATGATGTGGTCATCGATGATGTGCGGCACATAGTTTCCCAGGATCATCTCGAATCCGTGGTCGCCGATGTTCCAGGCCATGGAATCCTCGCCGACGGGGGTCAGGACTGTTTCGAAGTGGTCCAGCTGGAGCAGGGCTGACCCCCGCGCCCCGGGACGGGCGGTGATCACTGCCGCTGCGGCACCGTCGGCAAAGAGGGCGGACCCCATGATAGTGTCCGGGTCGTTGGAGGTGCGGACGTGCAGGGAGCAGAGTTCCGCGCAGACCACCAGGACCACAGCGTCGGGGTCTGCCTCGCAGAAATGTTTCGCCGCGCGGAGGGCGGGAAAGGCCGCATAGCAACCCATGAACCCCAGGTGATAGCGCTGCACGGCCGGATTGAGGCCAAGTTCCCTGACAATTTTGTAGTCCGGACCGGGGTTGAAGAAGCCGGTGCAGGAGACGGTGACCAGATGAGTTATGTCAAGTAAGTCCAAATCCGGGCACGCATCCACCGCTGCCCGCGCTGCCTCGACGAAGAGCTTTGTGGCCTCGCGGCCGAAAATCTCGTTGCGGATCTTCGTGCTCGGGTTCAGAAGGAGGCCGGTGGCGGCGTCAAAGAACTGCGGATCTTCGGCGCGGTGCTCCCGGGTCAGCTCATCGACGGCCGTATACCGCGTATCAATGGCAGCGGAATCGAAGCACGTACTGACCAGCCTCGAGCCGAGCCTGGTGAGGCCGGGCTGTGCGGCAAACACGTCCCGGGCCTCGGACTGGATGAGCTTCGTCCGTGGAACTGCAGTTTCGAGTGCTTGCACGTAGACCGTCATCAACACATTCTTAGTGAGCCTGCAGAATTAGACAATGGCCTGACCTGCCTGTTTGCTGCCGAAAAGGGCTGTGCAGCACTGCTTCCCGTCAGGGCCCCGAGCGCCGATAATCTACATTATGTCAAGTTGTACTCTGCGTATCTCATCAGATGAATCATCGTCACCCCTCTCCCGCGGAATTCCGAACCACGCGTTCAGGGCGGCTTCCGCCGCGCCATTCAGGGGTTTTACCCGACTCCAAACGTGGCCGAGCGCGGCATCATCCTGTCCCGGCCGCAGGTCTACCGCATCGTCAACCAGAAGCCGGAGCGGGTCGCTCTGCAGGTTATCGCAGCTATCTGCAACATCTTTGCCTGCGGCCCCGAAGACCTCATCACCATCACCGCCGCTGACGTCCGGGCACGCAAGACCGGTACCGGCAACTCCCCCAATGTCGTGGACCTGAACCGCACCGTCCGCCCGCGCCGGGCCCGCATCATCGACGATGACCACTGAACTCCCGGAAGGACTCACGCCGCGCAACACCGTCCGCGGGCGGCCCCGCACGACCGGCTGCGTCCAGTGCGCGCGCTGCGGCCGCAACGCCGGCAGGACCAGGGCGAGCTGGCCAGAAGGCAAGATATGCGGTCCCTGCTTCACCATTGCAACCCGAACCCACGGCACCTGCCCCGACTGCGGGCAGCACAGGCTACTCCCCGGCCCAGCCGCACAGGATGGAGGACCACGGTGCGCACCCTGCGCCGGTATCCTCCATAACTTCCACGGCGCCCGCTGCAACCAAGAGGGTGAGTTCTACCGCCGCGGCATATGCGCCCGCTGCGCACTCCGGGACGACCTCACCGCCCTACTGCTCACCAATCCGGCGGATCCGACAATTGCGAACCGCATGGTCGAAGTCCTTTGCCAAGCCGATCGACCGGAAAGCATCATCACTTGGAAACGCTCCCTGGACGACCACCTGGCCGTCACACCGGCACCACTGGTCGCGGACGCACTCGGCTACAGCTACCAGGTCGCCTTCCTCCACGCCGACGCCGCAGGTGAACCGTGGTCCAGATATGTCGACCGGCGGACTTGACCTAGAGGGGGTCCGGCTTCATCCGGAAACCAGGACTCTCACCCCAGGCCACGCCGTGGATTCCCTCGGCAGCGGCCACGATTCGGCTCCTCCCATCTATGACTAGCAAGGAAGCCACCCGGCGCATTGATCTCGCCTTTTGGATGCGCCCTAACACTGCCTCCGGCGCCTACGAGAGGTAATCCTCGATGGCAGCTAATGCATCCAGTCGCCATCGATCATCAACTTCATATAGGAGATGTCGCAGTTCTGCGAGTGTTTCAAATGGTGCAGCCAGAAGGTCTACGGGAGGTGCAAGACCAACGAACTCAGCTTCATTGGAGTCCGGCACTAACAACTTTGTCCGTTCCTCATAGAGGCGTATCTGGTCGTCGAACATGGCCCCAGCCACGTCTTCCCGACCCCGGGCTACCAACTGATCGAGACTCCGACGGAAGACATCCGACATCAGTTCCGTCGGTTCCGGCAACGCAACTGTGTGGCACACGCCTTGCTCGTCAACCCACACTTTTCCTCCGACTGCAGTTGTCGGTCATGCCACTCCTTGGTAAAGGCTCATCGGCCGAAGAGATCAGATTACGCTCCAAACTTGATACCCAGGGGTGCCAGAGGTTGCTCTGCGAATTTCATCTTTGCGAACATCGTTGCCGCTCTACGTGTGGCCCTTCGTTCAGGTTGTCAGCGTCGCTTGCCCTTATTCTTCATCCGCTTTATTGCCCGACGCGCCGAAGGCGGAATAGGCGGGATTCTCCGACCTACTGGCTGGAGCTTCATTTCCGCGATAAGCCCGCCGAGCACGGAATCACTCTGTGGGACCGAGTTGAAATAGAAGGTGTCCTCCAGGGAGCCGTTCTCGTCGAAAATCCAGCCGTAGGCGCGATCTGCTTGCAACTGGTAATGCTTGACCTTCGCGTAGAGCTGCAGCCGTTCCTTGACCTCGATGATCGGGGTGCCAGAGGGGCATGTAGCCATAAACACCGTCGAGAAACCCCACATGCCCGCATTTGCGGTCATGGCGTCGTGGTACATGCCGTCCTT
The DNA here is from genome assembly GCF_044754925.1 of Pseudarthrobacter sp. NPDC092424. Classification (NCBI taxonomy): domain Bacteria; kingdom Bacillati; phylum Actinomycetota; class Actinomycetes; order Micrococcales; family Micrococcaceae; genus Pseudarthrobacter; species Pseudarthrobacter sp. NPDC092424. The sequence goes on from NZ_JBIVQC010000002.1 coordinate 405,740, forward strand.
GCGAGTAGCTCGGGCGCAAGTCTTGATCATTGACAAGAGGCGCATCTGCCCTTCGCCGGATAGCGCGAGAAGGTCCGCTCCGCAGCGGAACCAGCCGGGTTTGCCTGCCGCGGTAAGTTGGTCGATCAATTCGAGCATCTCGGCCGGCGCGTTCATGGTTGGCTTGGCGGGGTGCTCATCCTGCGGGAGCTTGTCGCGGTTCATCCAGGCTGTCAGCTCAACACAATTGTCGCTGACCATAGTGCCCACGGCTGAACGTTGGTAACGACGGCGTGCCGCCTTCGTGACCGGTGGCAACGTCGGATGTGTGGCCTTGACCTCATCTGGGTCCGCTTCGACATAGAGATCGGCAGCGAGGAACAGCATGTAGAGATCGAGCTCGTCGAGAGCGCGGTAGTAGGTGGTCACGGGGCTGTCGGTGCGCCGCCTCAGGTAGAGCAAAAACTCTGACGGACGTTCGCCGATCTCCGCTATGACAGCGAGATCGTGCAGCGATAGAATCAGCGGCGGCCGGTCTTTGGGTAGGATCCCCGCGTGCTGGAGATCGGCGAGGTTAGTGCCGAGCGGACCGATGTCGTCGAGCACCACGACAAGAGTCCGTACCTCACGAATGCTTGATAGGTCCAGCCAGGTGGTGGGGCTCTCCCAGATGCCGTGATTGGTTTCGATGAGCTCGCGAAGGCGGGTGGCTTGGCGCGCGCCGTCCCCTAGGGTCGCCTTGAGGTCGTTCGTCAGGCGTCGCACATCGCCGCGTCGAGCCTGGTCGGCGATCGACTTCCCCTTCACTTCTACGACGACCGCGACATCATCAATTACGAAGAGTGCGTCGCCTTCAACATCGTCGGCGGATTGACGATGGGTCGTACTGTCGGGCCCGAGCTCGTCTGCGGAGACACCCGCCTTGGGAGCAAGGTAGTGGTAACTCTCGCGAAAGGTCCTAGCCCCGAGAACAGTCTCCAGGTAGCTCTTGGCGAGTTCCTCACTGACCGGTTGCCTGGCCTTTTGGTCATACCTGCGCACATCGGGGGAATTGGGAGGAAGCGCGCGCTCGAAAATCCGCCGGAGCACGTCCAGGCCGATCTCATTGGATGTCAGCGCAAAATTGTCGTCTCCGTCGGACATCAACGGTCGCACTAGGAACGGATTATTGCCCATCAGTAGATCGAAGACTCGCTCGCCCGGGCTTCTCGAGTCGTCGAACTGCTGCGCGAACGAAGTGAGGACCCTCCTCGCTGTTGCGACGTCCAATCCCGACGCGATTGCGACGTCGGACGACGTGATGATGGACCGGTCGGCGGGGAGGAACATGAACGGGATCATCCCGGACATGAACTGCTCTATGACCTCGCGAGGAACGTCCTTGGGGTCGAGGTGCTGGTGCGCCATCAAGAGATCACCGGTCTCGTCGCGGAGGCGGGTCATCCGTTCAGCAGAGATTTCATTCATCGCCGATCGCACTGCCACTACGTCGGAGTACCCGTAGCCGAGGTGCGTCCGCATGAGTTCGCTCGAGACTGCCGTCTCGAACAACCTGCCGTCGTGTCCGTCGCGGATGTGGTCGTATTGCAAGTTCCGAATGTTCAGTACAGCGCCCTGGTACTCGCTAGCCAGCCGACCGAGCGGTTCACGGCGGAGTTGGCCCTCTACCAGCTGACGATAGCTAGCTATTCTGGCCAGCCTGACGCAGCGCTCGTGCAAGCCCGAGATCACCTCGTGCGGCCGAGTGTCCCCCCGTGGGATGGGATCTGGCTTGCGAGATGGCCTCGCCAGTAGGATGGCTGCGACGATCTCCACCGGCAGTGATGCGCCGCCAGGCGGTGCGAGCCGGGGGTCGGGGACGATGGAGAACTCCCGCATCCGCATCAACTCGATGACATCAAAGGCGTCGGCGTCTGCGACCAGATCGAGGATTGCTGCGACATCCTTCTCGATGTTCTCGCGCAGGATCGCGCGTGCATCCGAAGGGGTCCTGCAGTTGCGGAAGGGTAGGAGTTCATTCAGCGAGTCATCAAACGACTCTGGATCGAAATCACCCATTACCCTTCCCAGCGGGTGAAAGGTAGACATGCCACACTCCTGATCTCGGGGTTACGAGCATAAAACGCGCCGACGACAATCGGAGGCGCGCCGAGCTGGAGGTCTCTCCATTCGGCATCCACTTTCCTGTCCGGAGCACGCTTGCGCTCGGTGACGCGCTGAGGCGAATGAGATTGGCGTGCCCGGGCCACAGGAACTTCCTGACCGGCGACAGTATGACGGCCTTGCCGCACGCGATGGAGCCTGCAATCTGATCCCTGTCCTAAGGGACAGGACTACGTCCATGCCGGTCTTGTTGGCCATCGACTGGAGACAAGCGCGCCCTCGAGCCCCCTGCTGCCGCCGACTCGGCCACCACGCTTGTCCTGCGTTCCATGTCCTCCCTGAGCGAATACACCCATAGTTGATACGCAGAGGTGCCAGTAGTCTTCAACCTTTGCATCCCCCAATGACGTTCTCTCTATGAGTTTCCACAACAGGCCTGGGCCACTCCAGCAGTCGTGCAACTACGCACTCCGCCTGATGGACGCACCGACAAGTGCCCCCAGGCCGAGCCCCAGCGCGAAACCCAGCACCGGATTGTCAAAGACAGCCAGTCCGAGCGTGATACCCACGGCCGCACCGACCAGTGAACAGATCCACAACGCCTTATTCATCGCCGGCCGTTCGCAAAGTATGCCGCTCCCCTGCCCACAAACCACTCAGCCCCCGTAGGCCCTCTGGAGTGCTTCGATGTCCAGCTTGCCCATTCCCAGCATTGCGTCCATGGCCCGGCGCGACCCGGCGGCATCCGGGCCGCCGATCAGCGCGGGCAGTCCGGTGGGTATGATTTGCCAGGTCAGACCGAACCGGTCCGTAAGCCATCCGCAGCGCCCCCCGGAGCCGCCTTCGGTCAGCGCATTCCAGTACCTGTCGATCGTTTCCTGGTCCTCGCAGTCGACCACCAGCGAGACAGCCTCCGTAAACGGGGCTCCCCGGGAGCCGTTGAGCGCCATGAACCGTCGCCCCTCAATCTCGAACTCCACGGCGGCAGCGTGAGCCGAACCTCCCGGTCCGCCGTCGCCAAACCGCGACACATTCAGAATCCGGCTTTCGTCAAAGACAGATGTGTAAAACTCTGCTGCCTGCTCCGCCTGGTCTGTGAACCACAGGCAGGTTCCAATGTTCCGCGGCATGGTGCCCCCTTTCGCCCCGAGCCTAGCCCCACCATGTGACGCGCACAACGGCCGAAGGCGCAGCCTCCGGACGCTAGGCTCAAAGCATGCCTTTTTTGCATCACCGCCGCGTCCCTCCGGCCGCCTCGTCCGTGACCGCCGCGGCATTTGCTGACGCCCTCCTGATTATGCTGTTCGCCGCCGTGGGCCGCGGAGCCCACGAACGCGGAGACGTCGTGACGGGCGTCCTGCTGACTGCCTGGCCGTTCCTGGCGGGTGCTGCCGTGGGCTGGCTTGCGTCCAGGGCGTGGCGCTCACCGCTGTCGGTGCGCAGGGCCGGCGTCGTGATTTGGCTTTGCAGCCTCGCGGTCGGAATGCTCCTGCGGCTTCTGACAGGACAAGCCGTCGTGCTCCCCTTCGTGATCGTCGCGTTCCTGAGCCTTGGCGTGTTGCTGCTCGGCTATAGGATGCTGGCTGCAGTGGCTGCGCGTTCCACAGCGAAGGGAACAGCGCGCTGATGTAATAGGCTGGCAGCACCGAAAAGCCTGCCGGGCCCTGCTACGGCGCAACTGATCCGAAAGGATTCACTGTGATCACCGCATTCGTTCTGATCAAGACCGACGCCGCCCGCATCCCGGAAACGGCTGAAGAGATCTCAGCCATCGAAGGCATCAGCGAAGTTTACTCGGTCACTGGCGAATGGGACCTGATCGCCGTGGCGCGGGTGGCCAGGCACGAAGACCTTGCCGACGTCATTGCGGACAAGCTTTCCAAGGTGCCCGCGGTAGTTCACACCAACACGCACATTGCCTTCCGGGCCTACTCACAGCACGACCTCGACGCCGCCTTCGCCCTCGGATTCGAGCAGTAGGCAGTACGGATCAGGGCCGGGTCAGCGTTACCCATTTTTCAAGGATGGCTGCCGCAGCGCCGGAATCAATCGACTCTTCGGCCCGGACATAGGCGTTCCGCATCCGTTCGAGGAACGTCCCATCAGCACTTGTGTCGAGCGCCACCAGCCCGGCCGCCGCGTTAACGAGCACCGCATCACGGGCCGGGCCGGCTTTTCCTGCCAGGACGTCCCGGACCACCTGGGCGTTGGCCTGCGCGTCTCCGCCACGAAGCTGTTCAACCGTCGCCAGCCTGATGCCCAGGTCTTCGGGCGAAAAGCCCACTTCCGTCACTGCACCGTCCCGGATCTCCCACACGGTGGAGGGTCCGGTGGTGGTCAGCTCGTCCAGTCCGTCATCGCCGCGGAACACCAGGCCCCTGCTCCCCCGCCGGGCCAGCACCCCTGCCACCAGCGGCGCCATCCGGGCGTTGGCGACGCCGACGGCCGACGCCTGCACCCGTGCCGGGTTCGTCAGTGGGCCCAGGAAGTTGAACGCTGTGGGGATGGCAAGTTCCCGGCGCGGCACAGCGGTGTGCCGGAAGGACGGATGGAAGACCTGGGCGAAGCAGAAAGTGATGCCCGCCTCTTCGGCGTTCCTCGCCACACCTTCGATGGGAAGGTCCAGGCGAACACCGAGCGCTTCGAGCACGTCGGCGGAGCCCGAGGACGACGACGACGCCCGGTTTCCGTGCTTGACGACCCTTGCGCCTGCCCCGGCGGCCACCAGGGCGGCCATGCTGGAAATATTCACCGTGTTGAGCTGGTCGCCGCCGGTGCCGACGATGTCCAGTTTCTCACCTGCAATGGAGATGGGCTTGGCGTGCAGCAGCATCGTCTCCACCAGGCCGGACAGTTCCTCTACCGTCTCCCCCTTGGCGCTGAGGGCCACAAGGAAACCCGCAATCTGGGCAGGTGTTGCTTCTCCGGACATGATCCTGTCCATCGCCCAGGAGGTGTCGTCCGCAGTGAGGTCCGTACCCTTAATCAACGCCGAGATGAGGCGGGGCCAGGAGTTGGCCGGCGCCGCGGATGCCTGAGAAGTCACGTCCTGATGCTATCGATCACACCAGCGGGTGACCAATGTGAACGGCCCCGGGGAACTTTTCACCGCGATTTCGCGTCTTTGTAGAAAAAGTCTTTCCAAAAGGCGGTTTGCGTTGGGCAGCACGGACTTTTACAGACATAATGTCTATGTGACATCTGCGACCCATGCCCCCAGTACCCCGGCGCACCCCACGCTGAACCGCCCCAATATGGTTTCCGTTGGAACCGTAGTGTGGCTCTCCAGCGAGTTGATGTTCTTTGCCGGCCTCTTTGCCATGTACTTCACGCTCCGCTCCACCAGTGGTGAGATGTGGGCGGAAGAGACCGCCAAACTGAACTTCCCGTTTGCGCTCGCCAACACCATCGTCCTCGTGGCAAGTTCCTTCACCTGCCAGATGGGCGTCTTCGCCGCTGAGCGCCTCCAGCCCCGCCGCGCCGGTGGTGTCTTCCAGTTCGGTCGCTGGGGAATGAACGAATGGTTCACCCTCACGTTCCTGATGGGCGCGTTCTTCGTCGCCGGCCAGGCCACCGAATACGCGATGCTCGTCTCTGAGCACGTTTCGCTCTCCTCCAATGCGTACGGCTCGGCCTTCTACATGACCACCGGCTTCCACGGCCTGCACGTCATCGGCGGCCTCGTGGCCTTCCTGCTGATCATGGGCCGCTCCTTCGCGGCCAAGAAGTTTGGCCACTTCGAGGCAACTTCAGCGATTGTCACGTCTTACTACTGGCACTTCGTTGACGTGGTGTGGATCGGCCTCTTCCTGGTCATCTACGTACTGCAGTAGCCAGCTTTGATTCTTTTTCTACAAGAGGCAGAATTTCAGGTAGCGGCTCCCGGAGCCGGCGCACGAACGAATAAAGGAACCACCACGTGAAGGCACTCTCACAAAAGCGGCGTCACCCACTTGCAGCACTAGCGCTGCTTCTGATGGGCCTCCTCCTCACGGGTGGAATCTACGCTGCGGCCACCTCCGTTAACGAGGCGAAGGCCTCCAGCACGAGCTACAGCTCCGAGGACGTTGAAGAGGGCGGCAAGCTGTTCGCCGCAAACTGCGCCACCTGCCACGGCATGGGTGCAAGCGGCACCCAGGATGGTCCGTCCCTCGTGGGCGTCGGCGCAGCATCCGTGGACTTCCAGGTGGGAACGGGCCGCATGCCGATGCAGATGAACGGTCCGCAGGCGTTGAAGAAGCCCGTCCAGTTCAACGACGAACAGACCCAGCAGCTTGCAGCGTACGTTGCTTCCCTGGGCGCCGGTCCGGCAATCCCCGGTGAAGAACTGCTCGACGAAGGCGGCGACGCAGCAGAAGGCGGCGAGCTGTTCCGGGTTAACTGCGCCATGTGCCACAACGCTGCAGCCGCCGGCGGCGCGCTGACCAGGGGCAAGTTCGCGCCCGCCCTGGCAGACGTGTCCGGCAAGCACATCTACGAGGCCATGGTCACCGGCCCGCAGAACATGCCCGTCTTCAGCGACTCAAACATCTCCCCTGAAGGCAAGCGCGACATCATCACCTTCCTGAAGCAGATTGAGACCACCGGTTCGCCCGGTGGCGCCGACCTGGGCTCCCTGGGTCCGGTCGCTGAAGGTCTGTTCGTTTGGGTCGCCGGCCTGGGCGTCATCATCGCCTTCACCATCTGGCTCACGTCACGCACGTCCTAGGCACCCGCCCGCATGGGCATCGACTTCTGCTGGTCAACAGCAGCTTGAAATTAGAAACTAACCCGGCACCCGCCGGGACGAGAGAAGGATGAGGCGAATTATGGGCAACCATAGTGACGGCAGTCCGAACCACTCGGGCACCGTAGCTACGGCTGGTCAGAATGAGGTGGAGAAGTTCCAGGACCCTGGAATTCCCCCGCACCGTTTGCGCCTGGCTGACACGGACCCGAAGGCCGCAAAGCGGGCAGAACGGCAGGTCGCCTTACTATTTGGCATCTCTGTTGTTGGAACCCTGATCTTCCTGGTGGCGTACTTCGCCATCGACCTGAGCGAGGATTCCGGCATTGCCACCATCCGGCTCCAGAACGCACTGCTTGGCCTGGGCACTGCCTTTGCCATGCTGGGTATCGGAACCGGCATCGTGCACTGGGCCAAGGCCTTGATGCCCGACCATGAAGTCTCGGAAGAGCGCCACGCGATCCGCTACGAAGAGGACCGCCAGGCGGCCGTCCGCATCGTTGACGACATCGTTGAGGAAACCGGCATCAAGCGCCGCCCGCTGATCCGGAACACCCTCCTGGGTGCTGTCGCACTGGCACCCCTGCCCGCCGTCGCCATCTTCGGCGATCTGGGACCGCGTCCGGATAACAAGCTGGCGCACACCATGTGGGCACCGCAGGAGGGCAAGCTCAAACGGCTGACCCGCGACCCCGACGGTACTCCCATCAAGGCCTCCGACGTCACGATCGGTTCTGCCTTCCACGTCATTCCGGAGGGCCTCAACGAGCTCCACGAAGGCAAGCTGAACGAGAAGGCCAAGGCCGTCGTCCTGCTCATGCGTCTGGATCCCGCGTCGCTCAACCCTTCCGAGGGCCGTGAAGACTGGGGCTACAACGGTATTGTTGCGTACTCCAAGATCTGCACCCACGTGGGATGCCCTGTTGCCCTTTACGAGCAGCAGACCCACCACCTGCTGTGCCCGTGCCACCAGTCCACCTTCGACCTCACTCAAGAGTGCAAGGTGATCTTCGGACCGGCCAGCCGCCCGCTGCCCCAGCTGCCCATCGCAGTCGACGACGAGGGCTACCTGGTCGCTACCAGCGACTTCAAAGAACCTGTAGGACCGAGTTACTGGGAGCGTGATATGCATGAGCGCAGCATCAACAGCTGAGCCCGCTTTCGTCGCCAAAACCAAGACAGGCCGGATCACCGACTTTGTTGACGCACGCGTTGGCGGTTCCGGTATCCTCCGTGAATTCGGCCGCAAGGTTTTCCCGGACCACTGGTCCTTCATGTTCGGTGAAGTGGCACTGTACTCCTTCGTGGTGCTGCTGCTCTCGGGCACGTTCCTGACGTTTTTCTTTGATCCCTCCATGGCTGAAACGCACTACGACGGCTCCTATGTGCCGTTGAAGGGCGTCGAGATGTCGGTGGCTTACAGCTCGTCACTGGACATCTCGTTTGACATCCGCGGCGGCCTCTTTATGCGCCAGGTGCACCACTGGGCTGCACTGCTCTTCGTTGCCTCCATTGCAGTCCACATGCTGCGCGTGTTCTTTACGGGCGCCTTCCGGAAGCCCCGCGAGATGAACTGGGTGGTGGGCGGCGTCCTGCTCATCCTGGCTATGGCTGCAGGCTTCACCGGCTACTCGCTCCCCGATGACCTGCTGTCCGGCAACGGCCTCCGCATCATCGACGGCGTCATCAAGTCCATTCCGGTCATCGGTACCTACATCTCGTTCTTCCTCTTCGGCGGCGAGTTCCCTGGCACAGCAGTCATTGGCCGGCTGTATGTCCTGCACATCCTGCTGGTGCCGGCCCTGATCCTGCTGATGATCGTGCTGCACCTCTTCATGGTTGTGGTCCACAAGCACACCCAGTACCCCGGCCCCGGACGTAACGACAACAACGTGGTGGGCTACCCGCTGGGTCCTGTCTACGCAGCAAAGGCCGGCGGCTTCTTCTTCATTGTGTTCGGTGTCCTGGCGCTGATGGCAGCGTTCTTTACCATCAACCCGATTTGGAACTACGGCCCGTACGACCCCTCCCCTGTTTCGGCCGGCACCCAGCCGGACTGGTACATCGGTTTCGTTGACGGCGCGCTGCGGCTCATGCCGGGCGTTATCGGGGACTTCCACTTCGAGTACGTGATCTTCGGTTACACACTCACCCTGAACGTGCTGCTCCCGGCTTTGGTGCCGGCGGGCATCCTCTTCACGGTCATGTTCATGTACCCGTGGATCGAAAGCTGGATCACCAAGGACACCCGCGAGCACCACGTCCTGGACCGTCCACGCAACGCTCCCACCCGTACCGCGATCGGCATGGCAGGCTTTGTCTGGTATTGCGTGATGTGGGCTGCTGCAGGTTCCGACCTCATCGCCACGCATTTCCACGTTTCCCTGAACGACGTGACCTACTGGCTGAGGGCGCTGTTCTTCATCGGTCCGGTCATCGCCTTCATCGTCACCAAGCGCGTGGCACTTGCCCTCCAGCGCAAAGACCGTGAAATCGCGCTCCATGGCCGGGAGACCGGCCGTATCGTGCGCCTGCCGCATGGCGAGTTCATTGAAGTTCACGCACCGCTGGATGAGTACAAGCGCTACAAGCTCGTGGGCTTCGAGTCACCCACGGTGATTCCGGCCCAGCCGAACGCACACGGCGTCGTCACGCGCAAGGAGAAGCGCCGCGCGTTCCTCTCACAGTGGTTCTTCGAAGACCGCGTTGCCCCGGCGACCCCTGCGGAGCTCGAGGCCGCCCACGGCCACGGACACGCGGCCGTTGAAGCAGCCGACGAGTCCAGGAGCCTGAGCCACTAGGCTCCGCTCGTTATACAAGAAGGCCCGGTCCGTGCGGACCGGGCCTTCTTGTATCTGCCTGACTTCCATGGCGACCAAGGCAGGGCACGCGGACTCAGTGGTTTCGTGCCCGCCGCGCCCCGGGCCGCTGCAGCGGAACCCACAGTTTATAGCGGTCGGCCCGGTAATAGGAGACGGAGTAATCCACCATGGCGCGGGCCACGAAGGCATGCCTCTGGATCTTCAGCAGGGGCGAACCCACTTCCACATTCAGCAGCCTCGCCGTGGACGGTGAGGCGGCGGTCGCTTCGATCATGTCCTCGCCCCACTCCATCACAAGCCCGAACTGCTCACTGAGGACGTTGTAGAGCGACGTGGGCGGCTCCTGGTCCAGCAGGCCGGGCACACGGTGGGCCGGGATGAAGTTCTCATCGACGCTCATCGGCTCCCCATCGGCCAGCAGGAGGCGCCGGAAGCGGATCAGGGGTGTCCCCTCCTCCACCTGCAGCTCGCGGGCAAGGAAGGCACTGGCGCCGATCTGTTCAAAGCTCAGGACCTTCGCGGCGGGTACCATGCCGCGTCGCTGCATCTCTTCGCTGTACGATGTCAGTTTCACCTGCAGGTCCACTTTCGGCTTGCGCACGAAGGTCCCCAGCCCCACCACGCGTTCGATGACCTCCTCCCCTACCAGAGCATCGATCGCCTGCCGTACGGTCATCCGGGCCAGGCCGAAACGCTCGGCGAGATCCCGCTCGGACGGCAGGGCAGAGCCTGGAGGACACGACTCCGAGATGTAGGTCCGCAAAATTTCCCGGAGCTGGACGTAAATGGCGATGCCGCTTTCGCGGTCAATGGTTCCTGTGACGGCCGCAGCGCTGCCTGCCATGGTTTTGTTCTCCCTGCCGTTGGGTGCAGCATCCATTTTATGACAGGTCTAGACCGCCGTATCGCCTGACGCAATGTGGCAAGTACGTGCCCCGGGCACGCAGACGATGCGGATATATTTGATGGGAAATTGCACAGCGGCTTCCCGGAGGAGCCGAACCGAGGAGTACTTTTGCCATCACGCAAGGCCGTAGTCAGGGCCCTAGTGGGCCTGCACGCCCGACCCGCCGCTGAATTCGTCCGTGCCGTTAATGAGTCCGGGCTTCCTGTCGTGATCAGGAAGGACGGAACGGCCGGCGCCGATGCCCGCTCGTTGCTGCAGGTTATGGCAGCGGACTTCCAGCACGGCTGCGAAGTTCGCCTGGAGGTCGACGCAGGTGCGGTACCGGAAGCGCACGGCGCCGGGGACACCGAACGGATTCTTGCATCCCTTGCGGCCCTCCTCGAGTCCCAGGGAAGCGTCCACTGACGCGGAAGGGCGGCCTACTTGCGGGACACAAAACGACGACGGGCCCCACCGGTGGTGGGGCCCGTCGTCGTTACTTATGTAGTCTGCGCTAGTGCGCGTGATCTCCGCGGCTGTACTCGTAGACCCAGCCGACCAGGGCTACTACCGCCAGGCCGGCAGCTACGAAGACAATCCACCAGCCCACGGCCAGGCCCAGGAATCCGCCCGCGCAGGCGAGGCCGAGTACCAGCGGCCACCAGCTCCAGGGGCTGAAGTGTCCCTGCTCGCCGGCGCCTTCGTGGATTTCGGCGTCGCTGCGGTCCTCGGGGCGCAGGCCCACGCGCTTCGCGGTGAAGCCCAGGTAAGCACCAATCATGCCTGCGAGTCCGCCGACCAGGAGGACCCCCAGGATGCCGACCCATTCGCTCCAGTCGGTCAGGAACCCATAAACGATCGAAACGGGAACGAAGAAGAAGACTCCGGCTCCAAAGATCCAAGATTCGATTTTCACTGGGCGGTGTCCTTCTGGTCAGCGTTGCCTAGTGCCTGTGCAACGGGAGCGGGCGACTCAACGGTGTGCACCTGGCGAAGCTCGGGGTGGTGCAGGTCCAGGGCGGGACGCTCCGAACGGATCCGGGGCAGGGACGTGAAGTTGTGGCGCGGCGGCGGGCAGGAGGTTGCCCACTCCAGCGACGCACCGAAGCCCCACGGGTCGTCCACGGTGACGCGGTCGTTGCTGCGCCAGGTGATGTAAACGTTCCAGAAGAACGGGATCAGCGAGGCGCCCAGGACGAATGAAGCCACGGTGGAGAATTGGTTCATCCAGGTGAAGTTGTCCTCCACCAGGTAGTCGGCGTAACGGCGCGGCATGCCCTCAACACCCAGCCAGTGCTGGATGAGGAACGTGCCGTGGAAGCCGAGGAACAGCAGCCAGAAGTGGATCTTGCCCAGGCGCTCGTTCAGCATCTTGCCGGTCCACTTGGGCCACCAGAAGTAGAAGCCTGCGAACATGGCGAAGACAACCGTGCCGAAGACCACGTAGTGGAAGTGCGCCACCACGAAGTAGGAGTCCGAAACGTGGAAGTCAAGCGGGGGTGAGGCCAGGATGATGCCGGTCAGGCCACCGAAGAGGAACGTAATGATGAAGCCGATGCTCCACAGCATGGGGGTCTCGAAGGTCAGCGACCCCCGCCACATGGTGCCGATCCAGTTGAAGAACTTCACGCCGGTGGGCACCGCGATGAGCATGGTCATGAACGCGAAGAACGGCAGCAGAACAGAGCCGGTGACGTACATGTGGTGGGCCCAGACCGTAACGGAAAGGGCAGCGATCGCAATCGTCGCGTAGACAAGACCCTTGTAACCAAAGATCGGCTTGCGGCTGAACACCGGGAAGATCTCGGAAACGATGCCGAAGAAGGGCAGGGCGATAATGTACACCTCGGGATGGCCGAAGAACCAGAACAGGTGCTGCCAGAGGACTGCGCCGCCGTTTTCCGGGTCGAAGATGTGAGCACCGAAGCGGCGGTCCGCGCCGAGCGCAAACAGGGCTGCTGCCAGCGGCGGGAAGGCCATCAGTACCAGGATCGCGGTGATAAGCGTGTTCCAGGTGAAGATCGGCATGCGCCACATGGTCATGCCCGGGGCGCGCATGCAGATGATGGTGGTGATGAAGTTGACCGCACCGAGGATCGTACCGAAGCCGGACAGCGCCAGGCCGAAGACCCACAGGTCACCGCCGACGCCCGGGCTGAACGTGGTGTTGGACAGCGGCGCGTAAGCGAACCAGCCGAAGGAGGCCGCGCCCTGCGGGGTGATGAAGCCGGACACAGCAATCGTGGAGCCGAACAGGAAGAACCAGAACGCCAGGGCGTTCAGCCGCGGGAAGGCAACGTCAGGCGCCCCGATCTGGAGCGGCATGATGACGTTCGCGAACCCGGCGAAAAGCGGAGTCGCGAACATGAGCAGCATGACCGTGCCGTGCATGGTGAACAGCTGGTTGTACTGTTCCTTGGTCTGCAGGATCTGCATGCCCGGCTCGAAGAGTTCGGCACGGATAAGCAGCGCCATGACGCCGCCGAAGCAGAAGAACACGAAGGACGCGATCAGGTACATGTACCCGATGGTCTTGTGGTCGGTGGAGGTGATCCAGTTGACGACGATGCGTCCCTTGGATTTGGGGACCACGGGAGCAGCCAGGGCTCCGGTGGGTGCGGGTTGGGTGTATGTAGCCACGTCGCTGCCCTTACTTGATTTCGTTCACGTTCGGGTTGCGGTCGTACTCGTTGCCGATGAGGCCCGTGTTTCCGGCCGCCTTCAGTTCATCCAGGTGTGCCTGGAATTCAGCTTCGGACACCACCTTGACTCGGAACAGCATTTCGGAGTGGTACTCACCGCAGAGTTCGGCGCACTTGCCGTCATAGGTTCCCTCCTTGGTGGGAGTGAACCGGATGTAGTTGGTCTTGCCGGGGATCATGTCGCGCTTCTGCAGGAAGGCAGGAACCCAGAAAGAGTGGATAACGTCGCGGGCGTTAAGCTCGAGGTCAACAGACTTGTTCACCGGCAGGTACAGCGTGGGCAGCAGTTCCTTGTTGATTGTGTTGCCTGTCAGGTGCGCCTGGACGCCGGCCTCGTGGACGTCTTCTTCAATGACGTCCCCGGCCTTGTAGTTGAAGTCCCAGGCCCACTGCTTGCCGCGGACATCCACAACGACGTCCGCAGGCTGCGACCGGTCGTCAATGGCCTGCTGGTCGCGGTCGGTGAAGTAGAAGAACACCAGGACCATGAAGATGGGGATGGTCAGGTAGAAGACTTCCAGCGGCAGGTTGAAGCTGGTCTGCCGCGGGAAACCCACGGTCCCCTTGCGCCGGCGGTAGGCCACCAGGCACCAGATGATCAGGCCCCAGGTAATGACACCCACCACGAGGGCAGCAATCCATGAGTTGACCCAGAGGTCCATGATGCGGTCGGTGTTGCTGGTGGTGCCACGCTCGGTGGGCAGCCACCCCTTCTCTACCTCTGGCGAACATCCGGTCAAAACCAACGCGCCGGCAACTGCCAAGCCTGTGATCGTGGTGATCGTTTTGCGTCGGCTGCCGGTTCGGTTCTGCGAACTCACAGACGGCCCTTCCTACTTGATGCTGTTGCCCGGGCAGCCATTGGCGCTCCGGGCACACTAAAAGTTTTACTACTCGGTGTAGAGCTTACCGCTCCGCCGGGCGTTTCGCCCACATGTCGGCGCCGTGGCTCCCCACTGTTCTGCTCGCGGGGCGTCCGGCGCCGGCATCGGGCGAAAGGACCGGGCTAGTGGAAGGAATCTCCACAGGCGCAGGAGCCACCGGCGTTGGGGTTGTCGATGGTGAAGCCCTGCTTGGAGATGGTGTCCTCGAAGTCAATGCTGGCGCCGGTGAGGTACGGAACGCTCATCTTGTCTACGACAACTTCCACGCCGTCGAAGTCACGGACGGCGTCCCCGTCCAGCAGCCTTTCGTCGAAGTAGAGCTGGTAGATCAGCCCTGAGCAGCCGCCGGGCTGCACGGCAACCCGAAGGCGCAGGTCCGTGCGGCCTTCCTGTTCGAGAAGGCTGCGCACCTTGCCTGCGGCGACGTCGGTGAGGTTAACCTCGTGGACGGGCAGTTCGTCACTGGCCGCGGCGGTGGTTTCAGTGCTGTTCTCATTGGTTGCGGTGCTCATGTGGCCTACCTTCTTTGAGCGGTCCTGGCGGCACTGCCGTGGCAGTGCCTGCCCTTACGGATTCGGTATGGGCTATAGCTACATGCTACGTCGGACAGGCGTGTAGCTCTAACTCCCTGCGTAACCATGCCCGGCCTGCCCTTGTTCCCCGAGGCCATCATTATTCAGCCGGACCAGCATGAGCGCTTCGGCCAGGACCGCGTTGCGGAAATCGCCAAGGTGCAGTGACTCGTTGGCGCTGTGCGCCCGTGAGTCCGGGTCCTCCACCCCGGTCACCAGGATCTGCACGTCGGGATACATCTCGGTGAGGTCCGCGATGAAGGGGATGGAGCCGCCTATGCCCGTCTCGACGGCCGGCACTCCCCATGCTTCGCCCAACGCCCACATGGCCAGCGCGGCCGCGGGCGAGGACGTATCGGTGGAAAAGGGGTTGCCGCTCTCGCCCGGGGTGAAAATGACTTTGGCGCCGAAGGGTGCGTTCTCTTCGACATGCCGGCGCATGGCCGCCATGGCCTCGGCGGGGTCCTGCCCCGGGGCCAGGCGCAGGCTGAACTTTGCCCGGGCGCGGGGCAGCAGCGTATTCGACGCGACATCCACTGCCGGCGCATCAATACCGATGATCGACAGCGCAGGCTTGGTCCAGAGGCGCGAGGCGATACTTCCCGTCCCGGCCAGGCGCACCCCGTCAAGCACGGACGCATCCGCCCTGTAGTCCGCCTCCGGCAGGTCAACTACCGCCGTGTCCGTGGCCACGAGCCCGCGCACCGCCACATTCCCGTCATCGTCATGGAGCGTCGCAATCAGGCGGGACAGCAGCGTGGGAGCATCCAGCACCGGACCGCCGAACATGCCCGAGTGCACCGCATGGCTGAGGACCTGGACCTCGATGGTGCCGTCTACAAGGCCGCGCAGGCTGGTGGTCAGCGCCGGCGTGCCCACCTTCCAGTTGCTGGAGTCGGCAACCACGATGACATCAGCCCGGAGCAGCTCCCGGTGCGTTTCCAGGAACCTGCGGAAAGTCGGCGACCCGGCTTCCTCCTCGCCCTCGAAGAAGAACGTCACGCCCAGGCCGAAGGAATCGCCCAGAACCTCCGCCGCCGCGGCGTAGGCGGCAATGTGGGCCATGATTCCGGCTTTGTCGTCCGCCGCGCCGCGGCCGTAGAGCCTGCCTTCCTTTTCGACGGCGACGAACGGCCGGGTCTCCCACAGGGCCTCATCACCGGCCGGCTGGACGTCATGGTGGGCGTAGAGCAGGATGGTCGGCTTGCCTTCTCTTGCAGGACGGCGGGCGACGACGGCCGGTCCCCCTGGCGTTCCGTCCTCCTTGTCGCAGCCCAGCACGCTGACCTCGGCCAGGCCGGCGGCCCGCAGCAGGGCGGCGGTGGCGTCCGCGCTCCGGTCCAGCGGGGCGCGGTCGAAACTGGGCCACGCGATCCCCGGGATGGCCACCAGTTCCTTAAGCCTGGCAAGGGTGTCGTGGAAACTGTTATCGATTGCTGCGCGGAGGTCTTCCGTCAGGCTGCTTTCGGCAGGGGTGGAGGTCATGCAGAAAACATTACCGCCGTCACATCCGCCGCTTTCCACGCCCCGGCCGGGAAGGAACCGGCAGCCCCCGCGCAAGGTATTCTGTACGGGTGTTCGGACGTAAAAAGGAAGCGCCCTCGGCGCAGGAAACAGTAGACCAGCAGGCGGCAGAAGCCGCGGCGCGCCAGGGCGGAGTGTCCGGCAAGGGCGCCCCCACCCCTACCCGCAAGGCCCAGGAAGCGGCCCGCAAGCGGCCGTTGGTGCCGGAGGACCGCAAGGCATCCAAGGCAGCCGAACGCCAGGCAGTGCAGGAGCAGCGCCTGAAAATGCGGCAGGCCCTGGACACCGGGGACGAGAGGTTCCTGCCCCTGCGCGACAAGGGCCCGCAGAAGCGCTTTGCCCGTGACTTCGTGGACGCACGGTTCAGCCTGGGCGAGTACTTGATGTTCGGCGCACTGGTCTTCGTGCTGGTTTCCCTGGTGGTTCCTGCTTCCAGCGACCTGATGGTCTACGTGCTGGGCGGCTTCTGGCTGATGTTCCTGGCCGTCTTCGTGGACGTGTTCATCCTGTCACGCAAGCTCCGCAAGGCGCTCACCGCCAAGTTCGGCGAGGTGGAACGCGGCACCGTCTGGTACGGCTCCATGCGTTCACTCCAGTTCCGTAAGCTTCGGCTTCCCAAGCCGCAGGTCAAGCGCGGGCAGTACCCGGCCTGACGGCATCATCATCGCATCGCCGTTTAGGACGGCAGCACAGAACCCCGGCGGAGCAGTCCGCCGGGGTTCGTTCTTTAAGAAAATGGAACTGCTTCGGGCGGCTGGCCTGCCTGGCGGCGGTTCCGCGCCAGCCCCTTGTTAATGCGGGCCGCCCAGAACGGACCCTCATAGAGGAAGGCCGTATACCCCTGCACCAGGGTGGCACCCGCATCCAGCCGGTCCTGCACGTCCCGGGCCGTCTCCACGCCTCCCACTGCAACGAGGGTGAGCTGGTCACCGACGGCGTCCTTGAGCCGCCGCAGGACTTCAAGGGACCGCTGCTTAAGCGGTGCGCCGGAGAGCCCGCCGGCGCCGCAGCGCTCCACTTGGTCGGCAGGTGTGGCCAGGCCGCTCCGCCCGATGGTGGTGTTCGTGGCGATGATGCCGTCAAGCTTCAGCTCCAGCGCAAGCCGGGCAACGTCGTCGATATCCTCGTCGCTGAGGTCCGGCGCGATTTTGACGAGAAGGGGAACGTGCCGCCCGGCCGCCCGGTCCGCCTCCTCCCCCACCGCCAGGAGGAGCGGACGCAGCGTTTCGACGTCCTGCAGCAGCCGAAGGCCGGGGGTGTTGGGAGAACTGACATTGACCACCAGGTAGTCGGCCGCCGGGGCGAGGCTCCTGGCACTGACAAGGTAGTCCGCCACGGCATCCCCGAGCTCAACGGCCTTGGTCTTGCCAATGTTCACGCCGATGATGGGCCGGACCGCCGGGTGCCTGCGCTGGAGGGCAGCCCGCGCAGCCTTCAGGCGGGGCGCAACTGCCGCGGCGCCGTCGTTATTGAACCCCATGCGGTTTATGACCGCGCGGTCCTGGACCAGCCGGAAAAGCCGGGGCTTTTCATTGCCCGGCTGGGCCTGTCCGGTGATGGTACCCACCTCCACATGGCCAAAGCCGAGCTCGGTCAGCGCCTCGATACCGTGGCCCTCCTTGTCAAACCCCGCGGCGAGCCCGAAAGGAGAGGGAAATGTCAGGCCGAACGCCGGGGTCCGGAGCGATGCGGCCGGGGCTGTCAGCTTCTGCAGGACCTTCCCGGCGCCCGTCCGGTGCGCCAGCCGGATCCCCTTGAATCCGAGGGTGTGGGCGCGCTCGGCGTCCATCCATGAAAAGGCCAGCCTGAAGAAAGTGGGGTAAACGCGCATGCCTCTAGTTTTCCGTCTTCCGAGGCCCAGACCAAACCGCGCCCTGCCGTGCCCCGCAGATCGGTTAGCCGGGTGGCAGTTCCTGGCCGGGCGGTTAACATGGGCCCATGCAGTGGCAGCAGGACATCCTGGGCGGCGGGTTCCAGTCATTGGCGTTCGTTGCCTCCGGGGTGGACGGCGTGGAACGCACCGCCACCCTGGTGCGGCTCCGCCCGGGGCCGGGGACCGCGGATCAACCGCCAAGGAAATCCCCTGCGGGCAGGGCGCCAGGGGGTGCCGTACTGTTCCTGCACGGATGGAGCGATTACTTCTTCAACACCGACCTTGCCCGCTTCTGGACAAACCGCGGTTACGCGTTCTACGCCCTGGACATGCATAACCACGGGCGCAGCATCCGCCCCGGGCTGCCGGGCGGCTTCGTGGCAGACCTCGCCGACTATGACGCCGAACTGGCCGTGGCCATCAGCCTGATCCGCAACGAGGCCGGCGCGCCCTTGACGTTAATGGGACACTCCACGGGCGGCTTGGTCGCTGCCCTCTGGGCCAGCCGGCACCCCGAAGGCCTCGCCGCACTGGTACTCAACAGCCCTTGGCTGGAAATGCACGGCAGCGCACTGGTCCGTCGGGCAGCGGCGGGGGTGGTTGGCCCCGTCGCACGCTTCCGCCCTGAAGCGGTGCTCCGCCTGCCGGAGCGTGGCTACTACTGGCGGACCATCAGCAGCGCAGCGGAAGGCGAATGGGACCTGGACGACCGGTACCGGCCGCCCATGGCCTTTCCCGTCCGCGCGGGCTGGCTGAACGCCGTGCTGGCAGGCCACGCGCGGGTGGCCCGGGGGCTCGGCCTGGACATTCCGGTTCTGGTGCTGCTCTCCCGGGCCAGCGCCACGGGACTCTCATGGTCAGACGAGATGCGGCGGGCTGATGCAGTCCTTGACGTGGGCATCATCGCAGCCCGGGCCCTGACGCTGGGCCGGACGGTGACAGTGGAAAGGATCGAGGGCGGGCTCCATGACGTTTTCCTCTCACCTCCGGAAGTCCGGCGCGACGCGTATGCCCGGCTTGGCCGCTGGCTAACCGCCTATGGAGCTGAAGGGCGCGCCGGAGGAGCTGCATCCACGGCACCGCCATAACGCCGGTCACGCCGTGCGTACTCTTCCACGGCAGCCCACAACGTTCTGCGGTCCACGTCCGGCCAAAGAGTGTCCATGAACACGAACTCGGCGTAGGCCGACTGCCAGAGCAGGAAATTGGAAAGGCGCTGCTCGCCGGAACTGCGCAGGAACAGGTCCACGTCCGGCAGGTCCGGTTCGTCCAGGTACTTCTGGATGGTGCGCTCGGTGATGGCGCCGGGCTTGAGCCTGCCGGCAGCGACATCCCCGGCAATGGCGGAGACCGCGTCAGTAATCTCCGCCCGGCCGCCGTAATTGACGCACATGGTCAACGTGCAGGTGCTGTTCCCGGCCGTGAAGTCTTCCGCCTCCTCCAGTTCCCGGATCACCGATCCCCAGAGCCGCGGCCTGCGGCCGGCCCAGCGGACCCGGACGCCCCATTCGTCCAGCTGGTTCCTCTGGCGGCGTAGCACGTCCTTGTTAAATCCCATCAGGAAGCGGACTTCCTCCGGGGAGCGGCGCCAGTTTTCCGTGGAAAATGCATACACGCTCACGTACTCGATGCCCAGTTCAATGGCACCGGCCATGACATCCAAGAGCGCCGGTTCCCCGGCCTTGTGTCCTTCGATGCGCGGAAGGCCCCGTTGGTTGGCCCACCGACCGTTGCCGTCCATCACGATGGCCACGTGCCGGGGGATGAACTCCTGCGGGATGGATGGTGCCACCGCTCCTGAGGGGTGCGGGTACGGTGCAGTGACCGGGCGGGTGCGCCGGGCGGGGTTCTTCTTTTTTCCGAGGGCCACAGTCAGCTACGCTCCACATGCTTGAGGGATTTCAGTACTCGTTCCAGGTGCCACTGGAGGTAGGCCGCCACCAGGCCCGCGGCTTCCTTGCGGTGGACGGGCAGGGAAGCATCGGCGGTGGCCCAGTCCCCCGTCAGCAGTGCGGCCAGCAGCACCACGGTCTCCGCTGCCGGCGCGGGTGAACCCGGTGGCCGGCAGTCCCCGCACACCATGCCGCCGAGGGGAGCCGCGAAGGCCGAGTGGGGGCCGGTGCGGCCGCATCGGGCGCAGTCCGTGAAGCTGGGCGCCCATCCACCGGTTGCCAGGGCACGCAGCAGGTAGGAGTCCAGGATCAGCCCGGCTGCATGGTCATCCCGGCTAAGCGCCGCGAGGGCGCCCACCAGCAGGTTGTACTGGGCGGTGCCGGCTTCACCGTCCACGTCTGTCAGCTTCTCCGCGGTCTCCGTCATTGCCGCCGCAACGGTGTACCTGCCGTAGTCCGCGGCGATGCTGCCGCCATAGGCGCCCTTGGCCACGGCCTGCGTGACGATGTCGAGGGTCCGCCCCGAAACGAGCTGCAGGTCGGCCACCATGAAGGGTTCCAGGCGGGCGCCGAAGCGGCTGCTGGTGCGGCGCACGCCCTTCGCCACCGCCCTGACCTGGCCGTGGTGCTTGGTGAGCAGGGTGATGATACGGTCCGCTTCGCCGAGTTTGTGGGTACGGAGCACGACGGCGTCGTCCCGGTACGCGCGGGAAGCGAAAGACTGTTGGGCCACGCTTTATCTTCCCATCCCCGGCGGCGGCAATGCTCCGCTGCCGCACCGCGCAGTTCGAAAAACGACAAAGTGCCGCCGGAACCTCCGGCGGCACTTTGGACGAAGGGTCAGGCCTGCGCGTCCCGGATGGCCCGGTTGACGGCCGAGATGACGGCCTTCAGGGAGGACATGCTGGTGTTGGCATCGATGCCGACACCCCACAGGACCCGCTCCCCCACCGCGCATTCCACGTACGCGGCGGCCATGGCGTTGCCGCCCTCGGAGAGGGCGTGCTCGCTGTAGTCCAGCACCCGCACGTCCACGCCGTCTTCGCGCAGGATGCTCAGCAGTGCGGCGATGGGGCCGTTCCCGGTGCCTGTGCGGCTCACCTGTACTCCGTCAACGGTGAGCGCTGCATGCAGCGTCATGCCGCCGTCGTCGTCCGTTTCCGTCTTCACCGCACCCAGGGAGTAACGGCCCCACTGGCCGACTTCCTCGCCCGAGGGCAGGTATTCGTCCTGGAAGATCTGCCACAGCTGAGCGCCGCTGACTTCCCCGCCAACGGTGTCCGTGCGGCGCTGGATCACGCCGGAGAACTCGATCTGCGCGCGGCGGGGAAGGTCCAGGCTGTGCTCGTTCTTAAGCAGGTAGGCAACCCCGCCCTTGCCGGACTGGGAGTTCACCCGAATCACGGCCTCGTAGCTGCGGCCCAGGTCTTTGGGATCCACGGGCAGGTAAGGCACCTCCCACTTGAAGTCCGCAATCTCCTGGCCGGCTGTGGCGGCATCACGCTCGAGCGCTTCCAGGCCCTTTTTGATGGCGTCCTGATGCGAGCCGGAGAAGGCCGTGAACACAAGATCGCCGCCGTACGGGGAACGCTCGGGAACCGGCAGCTGGTTGCAGTATTCGACGGTCCGGCGGACGTCGTCGATGTTGGAGAAATCGATCATCGGGTCAATGCCCTGCACGAACATGTTCAGGCCCAGCGTGACCAGGTCCACGTTGCCCGTGCGTTCACCGTTGCCGAAGAGGCAGCCTTCGATGCGGTCCGCCCCGGCCATGTAGCCCAGCTCGGCAGCAGCCACGCCGGTTCCCCGGTCATTATGCGGGTGCAGCGAGAGGATGATGCCCTCACGGGGGTGCAGGTGCCGGCTCATCCACTCGATCGAATCGGCGTAGACGTTGGGCGTGGCCATCTCCACAGTCGCGGGCAGGTTGATGATCACCTGGCGGTCCGCAGAAGCTTCGAACACATCGGCAACGGCGTTGCACACCCGGGCTGCGTACTCCAGTTCGGTGCCGGTAAAGGACTCCGGGGAGTATTCGTAGGTGACGTGCGTGTCCACGAGGGTTTCCTCGTACTTCTTGCACAGCCGCGCACCCTGCAGGGCGATGTCGAGGATACCGTCTTCATCCTGGTTGAAAACCACCCGGCGCTGAAGCACCGAGGTGGAGTTGTACAGGTGGACGATGGCCTGCTTGGCGCCGACCAGGGATTCGTAGGTCCGTTCGATCAGGTGCTCGCGGGCCTGGGTGAGGACCTGGATGGTGACGTCATCCGGAATGTGGTTGCCCTCGATGAGCTGGCGGACAAAATCGAAGTCCGTCTGTGACGCCGACGGGAACCCGACCTCGATCTCCTTGTAGCCCATGCGCACCAGCAGGTCGAACATCTTCATCTTGCGGGCGGGGCTCATGGGGTCGATCAGCGCCTGGTTGCCGTCCCGCAGGTCGACCGCGCACCAGCGCGGAGCCTTGGTGATGACCTTGTCCGGCCAGGTGCGGTCAGGCAGCTCCACCTTGATAACGTCCTGGAACGGGGTGTAGCGGTGGGCAGGCATTCCTGAGGGCTTCTGTGCGTTTCGCATTACTATCGGGGCCTTTTCTGGGGTTCTTCGTTGAAAGGTGGCCGGGCAACACAAACTCCGCAGCGAGGGTGGGCCTTGCGCTAGATCGCGTCTGAGACCTCGCCGCGGCAGCTAAGAAGGAGCAGTTCTGCACGCACCATTTGAGGGTAACACGGGTGCGTAAGATGAAAGGGCGCTACCGTCCGTAAAGTCCACCATGCAGACGCCTGGCCGTTCGACACCGGAACCGGGCCCGCGGCAAAAGGAGTTTCAGTGCCCAATTCCGGCATCGACCTGTCCACCTTCGACCACACCGTCAGGCCGCAGGATGACCTGTACCGGCACGTTAACGGGGCATGGCTGAAAGCCACGCAGATCCCTGAGGACCGGCCGCTGGAAGGTACGTTCACTGCCCTGCGCGACGGTTCCGAGCTGGCAGTGCGGGCCATCATCGAAGAGGCCGCCGGCAAGGGGGCCGCAGCGAACGGCATCGAGCGGAAGATCGGCGACCTTTACAACAGCTTCATGGATGAGGCCGGAGTGGAGGCCAAAGGCATGGAGCCCATAAGGCAGCGGCTGGCGGATGTCCACGCCACGGCGTCGGCGGCCGACCTGGTCTCCCTCACGGGCCGCCTGTTCCGGGCCGACGTGGGCGGACTCTTCTACATCTACCCGGCTCCGGATGCCGGGAACCCTGACCGGATCCTGCTCTACATCGGCCAGGGCGGCCTGGGTCTTCCGGACGAGTCGTATTACCGCGAAGACAAGTTCGCACCGCTGGTGGCCGAATACACCGGCCACGTGGAACGCATGTTCGCCCTGGCTGGACTGCCGGACCCTGCAGCGGCCGCCGCGCGGGTGGTGGAGCTCGAAACCCGGCTTGCTGCACACCACTGGGACAACGTCACGCTCCGCGACCCCCGGAAGACGTACAACCTGAAGACCGCCGGCGAGGCCGCCGCGCTCTTCCCCCACCTCACCGCGTGGTGCGAGGCGGCCGGCATCGACGCGGACAAGCGCGCCGAACTGGTCGTCAGCACCCCGGGATTCTTCGAGGGCGCGGCAGGACTTCTGGACGAGGTGCCGCTCTCCACCTGGCAGGAGTGGCTGGCCATGCGGGTCATCAGTGCTGCCGCCCCCTATTTGCCTTCCGCGTTCGTGGACGCCAACTTCGACTTCTACGGCACGGCCCTGAGCGGCACGCCGCAGAACAAGGCCCGCTGGAAGCGGGGCGTCGCCGTCGTGGAGGCTGCCCTCGGTGAAGCCGTAGGGCAGATATATGTGCAGCGGCACTTCCCGGAAGCCCATAAAGCCCGCATGCAGGCACTGGTGGACAACCTCATCGAGGCGTACCGCCGGAGCATCACCTCGGTGAGCTGGATGGGCGGGACAACCATCGCCGAAGCGCTGCGCAAGCTGGAAGCCTTCCGCGCAAAGATCGGCTACCCGGAAAAGTGGATCGACTACTCAGCCGTGGAGATCGACCCGCAGGACCTCCTTGGCAACGTGGAGCGTGCCCACAATGCCGACGTCGAACGCCATCTCGACGAGGTGGGCAAGCCGGTGGACCGGGACAAGTGGCTGATGACGCCGCAGACGGTCAACGCCTACTACCACCCGATGATGAACGAGATCGTGTTCCCCGCCGCTATCCTGCAGCCGCCGTTCTTCACGGCAGACGCTGACGATGCCGTCAACTACGGGGGCATCGGCGCCGTTATTGGCCACGAAATCGGGCACGGCTTCGACGACCAGGGATCCCAGTTCGACGGCGGCGGCGCGCTGCGGAACTGGTGGACCGAGGAGGACCGCAAGGCGTTCGAATCCCTGACCGCCAGGCTCATTGCCCAGTACGATGCACTCTCGCCGTATGCGGCACCCGGCCACAACGTCAACGGGCGGCTCACCCTGGGCGAGAACATCGGGGACCTGGCCGGCCTGGCCATTGCGTATAAGGCCTACCTGATCAGCCTGGACGGCAAGGAGCCGGAAGTCCTGGACGGCTTGACCGGCCGGCAGAGGTTCTTTGCCTCATGGGCCGCCGGCTGGCGCCAGGTGATCAGGCAGGAGGAAGCAATCCGGCGGCTGGCCACGGACCCGCACTCCCCCAACGAATTCCGCACCAACGCAATCGCCCGGAACCTGGACGCTTTCCATGACGCCTTTGCCGTCACCGACCAGGACGCCATGTGGATGGCTCCGGAGGAACGCGTCAGTATCTGGTAGCCGTTCCGCACCTGCCGGCCTGCGCTACTCCTGCACGATCAGGGCAGGATTGGCCTGCTGGCAGGTGCTGTCCTTGGCGGTCTGGTTGACAATGTCCTTCGGCAGCGCGACCCCGCCATACTTCACCCCTGAAGGGAAATCGGTTCCCAGGTAGACCTGGACGCCGTACACGCCGTCCGCGGGGAGGATCTGCGCCGCCGGAATTCCGAAAATCTTAGCCACGTCCGGTGCCACGTCCGCGAAGTCGGGGCCGTAGTACACCACAGACTGTTCCACCGCAGGAGCCTCGTACTGGCTGGCCTGGGTAAACCCTGCCGCGATCACGGCTTCGACGATCTCCTGCGCGCGGCCGGGCTCTCCGGTTCCGTTGGCTACCGCCACGGGCTGCAGGCTCTTGTCATACGGCGACGCAGGCGGAGTGGTGGGCTTGGGGGCGGTTGGCTTGGGCGTGGCGCCGGGCGACGGCGTGGCCGGGGCCGAAGGGTCGGTAAGGTCCACGTCCTTGCGCATGGCGGCGAAGAGCTGTGACCCTGCCGGTTCTGCGATCTCCAGCCGGTTGGGGTCGCTTTCGGCGGGCCTGGTGGGCACCGCGACGAAGGCGACCTTGCTGACGTCGATGTCCTTGAGCCTGGTGCCGATGGTCAGCAGGGTGGGCACGGAGGCCAGGCCCTCATCTACGGTCAGGTTCTGCGTGACCACGTCCGCGATCTTGAGCATTCGGGGCGGATCGGACAGGGTGCCTTCGTCCTTGATTTTGCGGGTGAGGGAGGAAAGGAAGCCCTGCTGGGCCTTGATCCGGCCCAGGTCGCCGCCGTCGGCAAAAGCGTGGCGGGTGCGGAGGAACGCCAGTGCCATCTCGCCTTGGACGGAAGAGGTTCCGGCGGGGAGGCGCAACCGCGAATCGGGATCGTAGACAGCGTCGCTGATGCACACCTCCACGCCGCCCACCGCGTTGGAAAGCTCTTTGACGGCGTTGAAATCGGCCATCATGAAGTGGTCCACCTCAAGGCCGGTGATTTCGTTGACCGTATCGACGGCGCAGCCGATGCCGGCCTCCGCCATGGCCTCATTGATCATGACGCCGGACCGGGCCGGGAACGTCCGGCCCGAGCCGGGGTCCCGGCACTCAGGAATGTCCACCAGCAGGTCGCGGGGGAAGCTGATCACGCTGACACGCTTGTTGTCCTCGGAAATGTCCATCAGCATCATGACGTCCGAGTTGCCGTAGCCGGTCGAATCCTCCGCGGCACCGTATTTTGAGTTCTTGCCGTCCCGCGTGTCCGAGCCCAGAATCAGGATCTGCAGCCGCCCTTTGGCGTCGTCGGGGACTTCGCTTCCGCCGCCGCCGGCATTCAGGGGCGCCTTGGAGATGTTGTTCTGCAGCCGCAGGAACCAGAAACCGGCAAAGGCGAGGGCTCCTGCCAGGGCCACCGCGAGGATTCCTGTGACGATCTTTAGCCAAAGGGGCATGCCGTGCGGAGGGCCCATATGGCGCGCGGCTCCGGCAGGACCGGTGCCGGCGTGGCGGGATACCGGCGCCGGCCCTCCGGAGGCATCCGCTCCGTTCCCGCGCATGTCACGGCCTCGACCCACGTCCTGAACCTTCCTCTAAAAAAATCAAAATCCGGTCCATTTTAGTGGTCCAGTCTGGGAACTTGCCGGGCAGCGCGCCGGACTGCCCGGGCTAGGCCCGGGCGTTGGCCGGTCAGAACCCGAGTTTAACCAACTGCTTCGGGTCACGCTGCCAGTCCTTGGCCACCTTCACATGGAGGTCCAGGTAGATCCTGGTTCCGAGCAGCGCTTCAATCCCCTTGCGGGCGTTCGTGCCCACTTCGCGCAGCCTGCTTCCACCCTTGCCGATGATGATGGCCTTCTGCGAGGGCCGCTCGACGTAAAGGTTCACGCGTACGTCCAGCAACGGGTTGTCCTCTGGCCGGTCCTCCCGCGGAACGATCTCCTCCACGACGACAGCCAGTGAGTGCGGCAGTTCGTCGCGGACGCCCTCGAGGGCGGCCTCGCGGATGAGCTCGGCCACCATAACGGCTTCGGGTTCGTCCGTGAGCTCACCGTCCGGATACAGCGGAGGCGACGGCGGCATGTGGCTGATCAGTACGTCAGCCACGGTGTCCACCTGGAAGCCGTCGCTGGCGGAAACGGGCACGATGTCCTTCCAGCCTTCCGCCCCGAGAACCTCCCGGCCCAGCGCAGCAACCGCGAGCAGCTGCTCCGTCAGTGCCTGGCGGTCCACCAGGTCCGCCTTGGTCACTATCGCGATGACCGGCTTCCGTCCCACCGCGGCCAATTGGGCTGCGATGAACTTGTCGCCGGGGCCGATTTTCTCATTGGCCGGAAGGCAGAAACCGATCGCATCGACCTCGGCCAACGTGTCCGCCACAAGGTCGTTCAGGCGCTTGCCCAGGAGAGTGCGGGGCCGGTGCAGACCCGGGGTGTCCACCAGGATCAGCTGCGCATCCCCGCGGTGCACGATTCCACGGATGGTGTGCCGGGTCGTTTGCGGTTTCGCGGAGGTGATGGCCACCTTCTTGCCCACCAGCGCATTGGTGAGAGTGGACTTACCGGCATTGGGCCGGCCCACCAGCACCGAAAACCCTGCCCTGAAACCACCGAATTCTTCCTCGCCGGCTGCCTTATTTTTCTTGCTCACGTGGAACTCCCTGCTGGGTTGCTTCCGCCTCGTCGAGGAGGTCTTCAAGGTCAGTGTCTTCTTTTGTCACCCGTGCCGCAATGATGTGGCTGACACGGTTGCGGCGGCCTTCGAGGCGGTCGGCTCGTAAAGCCAACCCGTGCACGTGCACGGCGCTGCCCACGATGGGGACGCGGCCCAGCGCTTTGGCGAGGAGCCCGCCCACGGTGTCCACCTCGTCGTCGTCGAGCTCAATGTCAAAAAGTTCGCCGAGATCGTCGATGCTCATCCGCGCGCTGACCCGGTAGGAACCGTCCCCCAGTTCGACGGCCTCGGCGCTTTCGGTGTCGTATTCGTCGACGATTTCGCCGACAATTTCCTCAATAAGGTCTTCGAGTGTGACCAGCCCGGCCGTGCCCCCGTATTCGTCGATCACGATCGCCACATGCGTGGATTCCTTCTGGAGCTCGCGGAGCAGGTCGCTGACCGGCTTGGACTCGGGCACGTAGCGCACTTCCCGGGCCAGTGTTTCCACCGGCGGCGGCTCCTCGCCCGGGGCCAGCCCGTGCAGGACGGCGGCGACGTCCTTGAGATAGACGATTCCGAGGATGTGGTCCGCGTCCTCGCGGATCACCGGCACCCGGGAGTAGCCGGAGCGCAGGAAGAGTGACATGGCCTGCCGGAGGGTGGAACCGGCGTCTATGCTCAGGATGTCCGTCCGCGGGACCATCACGGCGCGCACCAACGTGTCCCCGAAGTCGAAGACTGACTGGATCATTTCCGCTTCGGTGTCCTCGATCATGTCCGATTCGCTGGCCCGCTCCACCAGCTCGCGGAACTCCTGTTCGCTGAAGAACGCCTCGTCACCGACAGGCGCGCCAGGGGCTGCTGAGCTGCCGAGTGCCACAAGCCAGCCGGGGATCGGTCCAAGGACCCAGGTCAGGAAGCGGATCATGGGCGCAGTGAACCGGACCACGGCGGTTGAGTGCAGCCGGCCGAACTGGCGGGGCGATACGCCGACAATGACGAAACCGAGAATTGCCATGATGCCGGTGGCAGCGAGGCCGGCCAGCCAGACGTTATCGAGCAGGCTGTAGAGCAGCACCGCGACTGCCACCGCCGAGGCCATCTCGAACCAGATGCGCCAGAACCGCAGGGCCCGGATGTGGGCTACGGGATGGGCCAGGATTTTGCGCATGGCGCCCGCGGGGTTCCGGTCCAGGGCGTCTTCTGCCTCGTGCCGGGGAAGGAAGTTGAATGCGGCCTCGGCCGCCGTCAGTACAGCCGCCGTGCCCAGGAACACCAGGGACATGACGACCAGGAGCGATTCGGTCACTGGGTGGTCTCGGCAGGCGCTTCTTTGCCGGTGAACCCGGAAAGGAGTTCCCGCTGGAGCCCAAACATCTCGGCTTTCTCCTCGGGTTCTGCGTGGTCATAGCCCAGCAGGTGCAGGATTCCGTGGGTAGTAAGGAGCAGCATCTCGTCCTCGAGGCCATGCCCGGCGTTCCGGGCCTGGATTTCGGCGACCTGGGGGCAGATGGCAATGTCGCCCAGCATGCCCTGCGGCGTGGGGCGGTCCGGCGTCCCCGGAGTCAGCTCGTCCATGGGAACGGACAGCACGTCCGTGGCCCCGGGCTCGTCCATCAGCTCGATGTGCAGCTTTTCCATTGCCGGCTCATCGACCAGCATGATGGAAAGTTCAGCCTGCGGATGGATAAAGAGCTGTCCGAAGATGTACCTCGCCAGTGCCACAAGCGCGGCTTCGTCCACCTGGACGCCGGATTCGTTGTTGACCTCGATGCTCACGCGTGTTCCCCCCGCTTTTCCCGTACGGCCGAATGTTTCACGCGGCTGCGCTGCGCGTCGTCCCAGATGCTGTAGGCGTTGACGATGTCGCCTACCAGCCGGTGCCGCACTACATCCGCTGCGTCCAGGACAGAGAAGTTGACGCCCTCGATGCCGCGCAGGATCTCCTCCACGATGCGGAGCCCGGAGCGCGTGCCGAACGGCAGGTCCACCTGGGTTACGTCGCCGGTCACCACCATCTTGGAACCGAAACCAAGCCTGGTCAGGAACATCTTCATCTGCTCCGGAGTCGTATTCTGGGCCTCGTCCAGGATGATGAACGCGTCGTTGAGGGTGCGGCCGCGCATGTACGCCAGCGGTGCCACCTCGATGGTCCCGGCAGCCATCAGGCGGGGAATGGACTCGGGGTCCATCATGTCGTGCAGCGCATCGTAAAGCGGGCGCAGGTAGGGGTCGATCTTGTCGCTGAGTGTGCCTGGCAGGAAACCCAGCCGCTCGCCCGCTTCAACCGCAGGACGGGTGAGAATGATCCGGCTGACTTCCTTTTGCTGGAGCGCCTGGACGGCCTTGGCCATCGCGAGGTAGGTCTTTCCGGTACCCGCAGGGCCGATGCCGAAGATCACCGTGTTGTCGTCGATGGCGTCAACGTAGTTTTTCTGGTTCAGCGTTTTGGGCCGGATGGTGCGGCCCCGGCTGGAGAGGATGTCGTGGGTAAGGACGTCTACGGGATTCTGCAGGGACTGGCTGCGCAGGAGGACGGCAAGCTGCTGGAGCACTGCCGGGGTGATGACGGTCCCTTTCGACACGAGCCCACGGACCTCGTCGAGGAGGCGCATGATCCGCGGCACCTCGGCGGGCGGCCCGCTGATGGTCAGCTCGTTGCCGCGGACGTGGAAACTGACGTTGGGGAACTGCTCTTCGATAAAGCGCAGCGCTTCATCATGGCTGCCCAGGGACTGAACCATCTGGTCGGAGTTATCGAAGAGGACCACCTCCGTCCGGACTCCCGGAAGGGAATGGGGGAACTCTGCTGCGGCGCCCTCTCCGGTGAGCCGGCGCTTTCCGTTCGCTGATTCAGTCATAGTGCTGGCCCGCGGGCCCGTGATCCCCTTCAAGTCTGAGAAACGTTTGCCGCCGGGAAGCGCAAGGCCGGTGCCGGCGTCGTTTTTCCCAACGGGTCCTTACATCTTACGCCAGGAGGCCCCTGCGGCGGCGCCTGTCCGCTCCGGGAAGCGCGCCCGGAGGAGAGCCGGCCGCCGGCGCCGGGCGGTTATGTCTCAAGTTCATATCAGCCGGATATCGTTCCCGTTGCAGTTCGCGCGGGAGGGCCTGATCCGGGTTTCCAGAGCCCCTTGCTGTGCCATGCTTGAAATCCAGCTTCCGTTGGAAGGAGCCGTCCGGGGACCGGCCCACCACCCAGAAAGGACAGGGCCATTATCGTGCCGGAAACCACCGCTCCCCCTAGGGGTGCACGGACGGGCCGCCGTGTGCGTGCCGCGGTCGTGGCGGGTTTCCTGGCTGTGCCCCTGCTGCTGACCGGCTGCGTCGTCGAACCTGTCCCGGCGCCTTCCGGACCGCTTGGGCCGGGCACCACTGCCGGGGGAGGAACCCCCGGGGTCCCTGCCACCAGCGCCCCGCTTGAAACGACGCAGTCCTCCAACAAGGCCCCGGTGTATTGGATTGGCCGCAGCGGCCAGAACGTCTTTCTTTACCGCGAGTTCCGCGATGTGCCGGAGCAGGAAAATCCGGTCACCCGGGCACTGCGGGCCATGATGTCCGAGCAACCGCTGGATCCTGATTTCTTCACGCCATGGCAGAATCCCAGCAGCCTTGCCACGTCCATCTCGGGCAAGGATGTCATCAACGTGGACGTCTCCGAGGACGCATTCAACAGCAACCTGGACGCGGACATGGCTGCCCGTGCCGTCCAGCAGCTCGTGTACACGGCAACGGCCGCCGCTGCGAGTTCAGGCCTGATCGACTCCGGCCAGCAGATCAGGGTACGGATCCTGGTGGACGGCCATACTGACTACCCTGCCTTCAAACACATCCGGCTGGGCGACCTGATGTCCCGCGCCCCGGGCATGGTGGCCCCGGTGTGGATTATCGACCCGCAGGAGGGCGTGGAGATGGGTGCCGGCAGCGTCAAGATCACCGGGCGCAGCACCAAGGCCGGAAGCAGGCTGCGCTGGCAGATCCTGAAAGGCACGGAGGGCGCCGTGAAGATGCCGTACCTCACGGGCGAAACCACCGCCGCCGCAGAGGCCGGACAGTCGGGCATCTTCACGCTGGCCCCCAAGCTTCCCGCCGGGGACTACGAGCTGAAGGTTGCCCAGGCGGGAACCGGCGACGGCCCGGACCTGAATGCGGACACCAGGACGTTCAGCGTCCGGTAGTGCCCCAGCGTCCCAGCACATCGCTGGCGAGGACGACGGCGGCCGGCCCGGCCGTGGAGGAGCGCAGGACGTGGCTGCCGAGCAACGCGGTCACCGCCCCCTTATCGCAGAGCCGCGTCACCTCGCGCGGGCTGATGCCGCCTTCCGGCCCCACGATCAGCAGCACCTCCCGAACGCCCGCCCCATCGCGTCCCTGCCATGATTCAAGAACGCTCCGCAGCGGGCGGACGGCGTCCTCATGGAGGATCACTGCCAGGTCCGCGGCTTCGACGGCCGCGGCAAGGGCGGAGGTGTCGACGGCGGGACGCACCTCCGGCACCCAGGCGCGCCGCGCCTGCTTTGCCGCAGCTGCAACGACGGACTGCCACTTGGCGTGCGCTTTTGCGGCCCGGTCACCCTTCCAGCGCACGATGGAACGTTCCGACTGCCATGGGACCACCGCATCGATTCCGAGTTCCGTCGCCGTCTCGATGGCCAGTTCGTCGCGGTCGCCCTTGGCGAGGGCCTGGACCAGCACCAGCCGGACGTCCGGCCGGGCCTCGTCAGTAAGGGAGAGGCACTCGACTTCCAGGCCGGACGGGCCGGCCGACGCCACCGTTCCGGTCAGGCGCCGGCCGGCACCGTCGACGATGTCCACGGGTTCACCCTGCGCGAGGCGTTTGACCGCGACCGCATGCCGGGCTTCGGGTCCTTCCAGGACAAACGTGTCACCAGGACCGGTCCCGTCGAGGCCGCCGGCAGAGGTGAAAAAGACGGGGTTGCTCACCGCTACAGGTTACCCAGCCGGTCCCGAAGCTTTGCGAACATGCCGCCGCTGGCGGCGAGCTTGCCCTCGGTGATCTGTTCGCCGCGGAGCTTGGCCAACTGCCGCAGGAGGTCTTCCTGCGCAGCGTCCAGCCGGGCGGGGGTTTCCACCTGGAGGTGGACCTTCAGGTCCCCCCGGCCGTATCCGCGCAGGTGGGTCACGCCCAGTCCGCGGAGGGTGATGATTTCGCCCGACTGGGTGCCGGGCTTGACGTCGATTTCCTGGACGCCGTCGAAGGTTTCCAGGCTGACATCCGTGCCCAGCGCTGCCGCCGTCATGGGGATGTTCAAGGTGGCGTGCAGGTCATCGCCGTCACGGACGTACGTGGGATCGTTGTTGACCCGGATTTCCACGTAGAGGTCGCCTGACGGCCCGCCCGCGGGACCGGCCTCCCCCTGTCCCGAGAGCTGGATCCGGGTTCCGGTGGCAACGCCGGCAGGAACCTTGATGGTGAGTGACCGGCGGCTGCGGATGCGGCCCTGGCCGCTGCACTCGTTGCACGGATCCTTGATGACGGTGCCGAAGCCCTCACACGTACCGCAGGGTGCGGCGGTCATGACCTGTCCAAGAATGGAACGGACTGCCCGCTGGACCTGGCCGCTGCCGCCGCAGATGTCACAGCGCTCAGGGTGCGATCCCGGCTGGCAGCAGGAGCCCTCGCATGTGGGGCAGGTGACGGCGGTATCGACCTCAAGCTTCTTGTTGACGCCAAAGACGGCGTCGCGCAGTTCAATGCGCACGCTGATCAGGGCGT
The DNA here is from genome assembly GCF_044754925.1 of Pseudarthrobacter sp. NPDC092424. NCBI lineage: Bacteria > Bacillati > Actinomycetota > Actinomycetes > Micrococcales > Micrococcaceae > Pseudarthrobacter > Pseudarthrobacter sp. NPDC092424. Next base: position 438,893 of record NZ_JBIVQC010000002.1, read on the forward strand.
CCTGCCCGCGGCGGACACGCGACGCCGGGCCGGTGGTGCCTCCGGCTCCGAAGAATGTGTCGAAGATGTCCTGGAAGGCGAAGCCCTGGCCGGCATATCCACCGCCGCCGAACCCGTTGTCCGTGCCGTTCTCGTTGCCCGTGGTGTCGTAGACGCGGCGCTTCTGCGGATCCGAGAGGACCTCGTAGGCGTGGGTCACTGCCTTAAAGCGGTCCGAGGCATCCTGGCCGGGGTTGACGTCGGGGTGGAGCGTGCGGGCCAGCTTGCGGTAGGCCTTCTTGATCTCTTCCCCCGTAGCCTCCGGCGAGACTCCAAGGACGTCATAGTGGCTGCTCAAAGTTGGTTTCTCTTCCTTGTTGTAACGTCAGGGTCCCAGGATCCGGGACAGGTACCGTGCCACGGCGCGCACGGCGGCCATGGTGGTGGGGTAGTCCATCCGCGTGGGTCCGAGTACTCCGATTTTCGCTGCACTGTCCGGACCGTAGCCCGTAGCCACCACGGAAGCTTCCGCCAGGCCGTCGTACGGGTTTTCCCGTCCGATGCTCACGGCCACGCCGCGGTGGTCCTGCGCCATTTCGCCCAGGAGCCGCAGCATGACCACTTGCTCCTCCAGTGCTTCCAGGACCGGCCCGATGCTGAGTGGAAAGTCCACGTTGGAACGGGCCAGGTTGGCGGTGCCGGCCATGACCATGCGGTCTTCCCGGCTGGTGTGCGCCAGTCCTTCCAGGCCATGCGCCAGAGCCTGGGCCGCCTGCCGCTGGCCGGGGCCCACCGCGGAAACCACCGCCGGCAGGGACTGGGCCAACTGGCTGAGCGCCGTACCGCCCAGCGATCCCAGGAACCGGGTCCGCAGCGCGGCAAGTGCGTCGTCTCCCAGGTCCTGCCCGACGTCGACCACCCGCTGGTCCACCTTGCCGCTGTTGGCGATCAGCACCACCAACACCTTGCGCGGGGCAAGCAGGACGAATTCGATGTGGCGGACCAGCGCCCGGCTGAGGTGTGGATACTGCACCACGGCAACCTGGTTGGTGAGCTGCGACAGCAGGCGCACGGTCCGGTCCAGGACGTCGTCGAGATCGTCCGCGCCCTCCAGCAGCGACTGGATGGCGCGGCGCTCCGCCTGGGAAAGGGGCTTCACAGCCGAGATCTGGTCCACGAACAGGCGGTAGCCCTTGTCCGTGGGAATCCGGCCCGCACTGGTATGGGGCGCGGTAATGAGCCCCTCATCCTCCAGCGCCGCCATGTCATTGCGGATGGTCGCACTGGAGACGCCGAGATGGTGCCGCTCCACGAGGGCCTTGGAACCGACCGGCTCGCGGGAGTGGACATAGTCCTCAACGATGGCCCGCAGCACTTCCAGCTTGCGCGGTTCGCTCACACTCCACCTCCATCCAGGGTCCGGGGCGGCCTCGCCGGCCCGGTCAGCGCCACCATGACTGTTAGCACTCGACATGCCTTAGTGCTAACAGTCTATTATGACTCGCCCCGTTGTTAGCATTGGTACCGCTCCGGGGGAACGGGGCAACTGATCTATCACTAGGCGGAATGAATCCATGGATTACCAGAACTGGGGCCCCCGGGATATGTCGGCTCCTGCCAGGACCGCGCTGCCCGAGGTGCCGGTGGAGCGCGGCATGGTCCTTGAGGACGTCCAGTCGGGATGGGTGGGTGCGGTCACCCGGGTAGAGAAGTCCGGCGGCATGCATGTGGTCGCGCTGGAGGACCGGCGCGGAAAGTCCCGCTCCTTCAAACTGGGCTTCGGCTTCCTCCTCGAGGGCCGGCCGATCCGGCTGCTGCCGCCGGCCCCACGCACCGCCGCAGGACAGGCAGGCGGACCTGGCCGTACCGCGTCTGGTTCCGTGCGGGTCCCCGGCCAGCGCGCACAGGTGGCCAAGGCGAGCCGCATCTGGGTGGAAGGCAAGCACGACGCCGAACTGGTGGAGAAGGTATGGGGAGACGACCTCCGGGTGGAGGGCATCGTCGTCGAACCCCTCCACGGCATTGACGACCTCGCCGCGGCGGTGGCGGAATTCCGCCCCGGCCCCGGACGGCGGCTTGGTGTCCTGGTGGACCACCTCGTTCCCGACTCCAAGGAATCCCGCATTGCGGAGGCCGTGATGTCCTCACCGGGCGCGGCCGGCAACGTCCTTATTGTCGGTCACCCGTACGTGGACGTGTGGCAGGCAATCCGCCCGTCCGTGCTGGGCATCGAACAGTGGCCGGTGGTGCCCCGCGGGCAGGACTGGAAGACCGGCATACTGGCCGCCTTCGGCTGGCCGCATGAAACGAAGGAGGACATCGGCCTGGGCTGGCAGAAACTGCTGGGCGCCGTCCGGACCTACGCAGACCTGGAGGCGTCGCTGCTGGGACGCGTGGAAGAAGTGATCGATTTCCTCACCGTCCCCTAAAAGGCGGAGCCATGCCTGGCAGACAGTATTCTTATTAGTGCAGGTTCGCCAATTCCCGGCGGACCGGCAGCACAGGGCACCATGTACCCGCCGGCACCAATAGCACTCCAGAAGGAATCAGACCGTGGCAGAAAACGCACGTGATCACAGGAACCGCCAGGACGGCCCGGGCCGCTCCGAATACCACGGCGTTCCGGCGAATGCGCTGCCGCTGACGGCCAGCGAGGACCGGCAGTGGGCCACGCTGGCGCACTTTGGCGGCATCCTTGGCTGTGTGCCGTCTCTCCTGATCTACCTGATCTTCCGGGACCGCGGGCCGTTTACCGCGCAGGAGTCCAAGGAAGCACTGAACTTCAGCCTGCCACCCACCATCGCGGCCGTCATCGCCAATATCCTGGTGTTCGTCCCGGTGGTGGGCAACATCTTCGCCGTGATCGCGACCCTCATCTGGATCGCCCTCACGTGCTTCTCGGTCTCCGCCGGTATCCACGTGAACAAGGGCCAGCCGCACCGTTACCAGTACAACCTGCGCTGGATCAAGTAAGCCCACTGCAACGCGGGGTCACTTTTCGCCTCATATCGGCACGTTATGGGGACCGGAGTGACCCCGCGTTCAGTTCACGCAACTAGTCCGGCAGCAGGCGGCGGACCACGGCGTCAGCCAGGAGCCGGCCTTTGAGGGTCAGGACCAGGCGGCCGCGGAAGGCGGCGGCCGGTTCCACCAGGCCGTCGGCTATGAGTCCGGCCACTTCGTGGCGGCCCGCCGGTTTCAGCGAGGCAACGTCCAGCCCCGTGGAGAGTCGGGTCTCCAGCATCACGTGCTCCACGGCACGGGTCTCCAGGTCCAGGGTTTCCCTGCCGGCTGCCGGTGAGAGCCCCTGGCCCAGCCGGCCGGCATAGGCGGTGGGGTGCTTGACGTTCCACCAGCGCACGCCGCCCACGTGGGAATGCGCGCCCGGACCGATGCCCCACCAGTCATCCCCGCGCCAATAGGCGAGGTTGTGTCGGCAGGCGTGGCGCGGCGTCCGGGCCCAGTTGCTGACCTCGTACCAGCCGAGCCCTGCTTCGGTGATGAGCTGGTCGGCGAGTTCATACTTGGTGGCGTGATCGTCGTCGTCAATTTCCGGTACCTGGCCCCTGCGGATCTGCCCCGCAAGCTTGGTTCCGTCCTCAACGATCAGCGCGTAGGCGCTGATGTGGTCCGGGCCGTAGGACAGCGCCGTTTCGAGCGAGAAGCGCCAGTCATCCAGCGACTCCCCCGGTGTCCCGTAGATCAGGTCCAGGCTCACGTCCAGGCCGGCCTCGCGGGCCCACCGGACCACCTGCGGCACCCGTGCCGGCGAATGCGTCCGGTCCAGGACCTTGAGCACGTGCGGGACCGCGGACTGCATGCCGAAGGAAACCCGGGTGAACCCCGCCTCCTTCAGGACGGCAAGCGATTCCGGCGTGACGGAATCCGGGTTGGCCTCAGTGGTGACCTCGGCGCCGTCCTCGATTCCCCACCGGTCAACGGCGGCGCGCAGGACCAGGGCAAGGTCCGCGGCAGGCAGGAGCGTGGGCGTGCCGCCACCGAAGAACACGGTGCTGAGCGGACGTTCCGGCACGCCGGACGCGGACAGCACCCGGCCCGCGAACTCCACCTCGGTAGCGGCGGTGCCGGCGTAGGCGTCCTGCGATGCCCCGCCGCCCAGCTCGGTGGCCGTGTAGGTGTTGAAGTCGCAGTAGCCGCAGCGCACGGCGCAAAACGGAATATGGATGTACAGCCCGAAGCCGCGACCCGCCGCGCCTTCCGCTGCCTGGCCAGGCAGGAGGCCGTCCGACGGCGCGGGGTCGCCCAGGGGAAGAACGCTAGGCATTGCTGCGGCCCTGGGAAAGTCCGGCCACGGTAACCACTACTTCTTCGCCTTGTCCTTGGACTCGTCGGTGGTCAGCGCGGCAATGAAGGCTTCCTGCGGAACCTCCACGCGGCCGACCATCTTCATGCGCTTCTTGCCCTCTTTCTGCTTTTCGAGGAGCTTGCGCTTTCGGGAGATGTCACCGCCGTAGCACTTGGCCAGGACGTCCTTGCGGATGGCCCGGATGCTTTCGCGGGCGATGATCCGGGATCCGATGGCAGCCTGGATGGGCACCTCGAACTGCTGCCTGGGAATGAGTTCACGGAGCTTGCCGGTCATCATCACGCCGTAGGCATAAGCCTTGTCCTTGTGGGTGATGGCACTGAAGGCGTCCACCTGTTCGCCCTGGAGCAGGATGTCCACCTTGACCAGGTCGGCGACCTGCTCGCCGTCGGCCTTCCAGTCCAACGATGCGTAGCCGCGCGTCTTGGACTTCAGGATGTCGAAGAAATCGAAGACGATCTCGGCCAGCGGAATCCAGTAACGCAGCTCCACCCGGTCCTCGGAGAGGTAGTCCATGCCCTTCATCTGGCCGCGGCGTCCCTGGCACAGCTCCATGATGGCCCCCACGAACTCATTGGGCGCCAGGATGGTGGCGGCGACCATGGGCTCGCGGACCTCGCGGATCTTGCCGGAGGGGAACTCGCTGGGGTTGGTCACGGTGAGGACGCTCTTGTCCTCCATCGTCACTTCGTAAACCACGTTGGGTGCGGTGGAAATGAGGTCCAGGTTGAACTCCCGCTCCAGGCGTTCGCGCACAATCTCCAGATGGAGCAGGCCCAGGAAACCCACGCGGAAGCCGAAGCCAAGGGCCGCGGACGTTTCCGGTTCGTAGATCAGGGCGGCGTCGTTGAGCTTGAGCTTGTCCAGGGCATCGCGCAATACCGGGTAGTCGGTGCCGTCCAGGGGGTAAAGGCCGGAGAACACCATCGGCTTGGGGTCGGCGTAACCGCTGAGGGATTCCGACGCCGGTTTGGCCAGGTTTGTGACAGTGTCACCGACCTTGGATTGGCGGACGTCCTTCACACCGGTGATCAGGTAGCCCACCTCGCCGACGCCCAGGCCCTTGGAAGGTGTGGGCTCCGGGGAGCTGACGCCGATCTCGAGCAGCTCGTGCGAGGCCTTGGTGGACATCATCTGGATGCGCTCACGGGGGTGCAGCATGCCATCGACCACCCGCACGTACGTGACCACGCCACGGTAGGTGTCGTAAACGGAGTCAAAGATCATGGCACGGGCCGGAGCGTCCGCGTTCCCTACGGGGGCGGGCAGGTCCATGACGATCTTGTCCAGCAGTGCTTCCACGCCCACGCCCGTTTTGCCCGACACCCGCAGCACATCTTCGGGCTCGCCGCCGATCAGGCTCGCCAGTTCGGCGGCGTACTTCTCGGGCTGGGCGGCAGGGAGGTCGATCTTGTTCAGCACCGGGATGATGGTGAGGTTATTTTCCATCGCCAGGTACAGGTTGGCCAGGGTCTGGGCTTCGATGCCCTGGGCGGCGTCAACCAGCAGCACAGCGCCTTCGCATGCTGCGAGGGACCGGGAGACCTCGTAGGTAAAGTCCACGTGGCCGGGGGTGTCGATCATGTTCAGGGCATAGCTGACGCCATCGACTTCCCATGGCATGCGGACCGCCTGGGACTTGATGGTGATGCCGCGCTCGCGCTCGATGTCCATCCGGTCCAGGTACTGTGCCTTCATGTCGCGTGCCTGCACCACGCCCGTGGACTGCAGCATGCGGTCTGCCAGGGTGGACTTGCCGTGGTCAATGTGCGCGATGATGCAGAAGTTCCGAATGATGGCCGGATCTGTCGCGGCGGGCACCGGGGCGGTGCGGGCCATGGGAGACACGCAGGGTCCTTACTGTTGGCTTTTCCGCGGCCGGCCGGCAGGAACGTTCACCGTTACCTTCGGAGGGCCGCACATCTTCAGCCTCCAGTGTCCCACGTCCCGGGGCGTGCCGCCGCATTCCGGCGCGGATTGCCGCCGCCGCTGCACGGCCCGCCGGGGCCGGGAGGGCAGGACCGTGGCCGTGGCAAAGCCCGGCCGGTTCGGTGCTCCGCGCTGGCGGGCGGGCGAGGAGGCCGTCCCGCAGCGGACACGGTCGTTCTGAAAATGGCCAGCCCGGGCGCTGACCTGCTATTCTTTATAGCTGTGTGTCCGTGCAGGTCGACGGCCACTGATGGTTGGCCGCCATAGGTATCCCCACGCCGCTCAGTCAATGGCCAATCTGAAAGCCCTCTAGACCATTTCCGCATTAAAAAGAGAGTTCACACGTGGCGAATATCAAGTCCCAGAAGAAGCGCATCCTCACCAACGAGAAGGCCCGTCTGCGCAACAACGCAGTCAAGTCCGAGCTGAAGACGGCCATCCGCGCCGTCAACACCGCCGTTGAGTCCACGGACAAGGATGCAGCTGCTGCTGCCCTGGTTACTGCCAGCCGCAAGCTGGACAAGGCTGTCAGCAAGGGTGTTCTGCACAAGAACAACGCAGCGAACCGCAAGTCGGCGATCTCCAAGAAGGTCAACGCACTGTAAGGTTTCCAGTTCGTTTGAACTGATGGCTGTGGCCGGTACCCCTCGGGTACCGGCCACACCTCTTTAAGCCGCATGCTTCAGCGGAGCTACCTGCCCTTGACCGACGTGGCGATGATACGGACGGCATGTTCCACCGCATAAACGGGGTCGCGCGAGAGCCCCTTCACCTGAGCGTCAGCCTCGGCGGTGGCCTGGATCGAGCGGACCAATCCATCCGGGGTCCAGCGGCGGACATCACGCTGCGCCTGCTCCACCAGCCATGGCTGCATCCCGAGTTCCGCGGCGACCTGCGCCGCCGATCCGGAGGCGCCGGCAACCCGGGCAACAGTCCGCAGCTTCGCCGCGAGTGCCGCCACAAGGGGCACCGGGTCGGCGCCGGTAGCCAACGCGTGCCGCAGGGTGGACAACGCCAAAGGGCCGTTGCCGGCCATTGCGGCATCAGCCACTTTGAAGGCGGTGGCTTCGATCCGGCCGCCGTAATAGCGGTCCACTACTTCCACCGTCACCGCCGAGGCCGCGTCCGCGATCAGTTGGCTGCAGGCCGCGGCGAGCTCGGACAAATTGGCTCCCACCGCATTGACCAGCGCATGTACGGCTTCCTGGTCGATCCGGCGGCCAGCGGCTTTGAACTCGGTGGCCACGAAGGCTGCCTTGTCCGCGTCCTTCTTGAGCGGCTGGCAGTCCACCACTGGCCAGCCGGCCTTCTTAATGGCGTCCAGCAGCTTCTTCCCCCGGTTGCCGCCCGCATGGCGCAGCACCAGGACGGCGTCATCACCGGGGTGGCCCAGATACGCCAGGGCGTCCGTCAGGAACGCGTCATTCATGGCCTCAACGGCCTCAACCTCGATGAGCTTGCTTTCGCCAAAAAGGGAGGGACTGACCTGCATGGCAAGCGTGCCGGCCTCGTAGCCGGAAGCGTTGATGCGGGTTACCTCCACCTCCGGGTCCGCGGCCCTGACTTGGGCGCGGATGCTGTCCACCGCCCTGGCGGCCAGGTAGTCTTCCGGGCCGCTGACCAGGACGACGGCGGCCGGGGCAGCGTCCCGCCAGGCAGACGCGTTCGACGCCGGCGGACGGGTTGCACGCTTTTGCGCAGCGGCCATCGGGGGTTCCTTCCGGAAAGTGCTGTTGAGTAGTCAAGCCTGCCATGTCCGCGCGCCGCGTCCAAGCCGCGCGGACCGCCTATGGAGGCAACAGTGTGCTCCAGGTTTTCGAGCAGGCGTTCAGTCCTCCGGTGCGCCCGCACCACGAGCCTCGCCGCAGCAGCGGGTCGGAATGCGGCGGCCAGGAGGCTGTAGGTGAGCGCCGACAGCAGGACCATGGTCGCCATTCCTGCAGGTCCCTCCGGCCACGGCAGTGCGGCACCGGGAAGCCGTGCGGCGCCCCTGGCCACTGCGGCAACCCCGCCGCAAAAAGTTCCCGACACCCCAATGAGCGCGGCCGCAAGCCAAGGGGCCAGGGCAACGAGCGGTACCGCAGCAGTCCCGAGGAGCGTGACGGGAGCCACCAGCGGCGCCGCCACCACGTTGGCGGGCAGCGAGTAGGTGGCGAACTGTGGCTCAAGCAGGACGATCACGGGCCCGCAAAGAAGTTGCGCGGACAGGGGAACCGCCACCAGGGCCGCTGCCCACCGCGGAACCCAGTGTGGCGTGGCCTCGATGATCCTGCGGCCGAGCACGATGATGCCCAAGGTTGCCAGGACGGACAGGAGGAAGCCGACGCTGCTGCCCAGGGCGGGGTCGGACAGAAGCAGGCCGATAACCGCCACGCAGAGGAAACTCAGGCCGCGGCCGGTCCGTCCGCCGGCAAGTGCCGCCACCGCCACAGCTCCCATCAATGCCGCCCGCAGCACGCTTGCGTCAGGCCCCACCAGGACCACGAACAGTCCAAGCCCCGCCAGGGCGCCCGCCGCGGCCGGAACCCGCGGCAGCCTCGCCCCCCTGCAGGCGAAGAGGAGCGCGCCCAGGACCAGGCTGCAGTTGGCACCGCTGACAGCGGTCAGATGGGTCATGCCCACCATTTGCATGGCGCTTTCGAGTCCGCTGTCCAGCGCTGTGGTGTCGCCTGTGACCATACCCGGCAGCAGTCCCCGGGGGTCCGGCGCAAGAAAAGCCGCGGCCGCGACGAAGCGGGTCCTCAGGTCCCTGGCCGCGCCCTGAAGCCCCGTCCCCGCACCTGCCGGGGGCATCACGGCGGACGCGGCCAGGATGCCCGCTTCCACCTGTCCGGGTTCCGCCGGCCGCAGCGTACCGGCCACCCGGAAGACCTGTCCGGGAACCACGGCACCCCACCCTCCCCCGCCGATCACGACGAGCCGGGCACGCGTCCTGATCAGGGTGCTGCCGGCGGTCAGTTCCCGGGTCCACACCGGCACGGCCCAACGGCCAGGCGTCACGGTCTCCGAATACGCGGCCGGGCCGGCTTCAGCCGCTGCTTCCCCGGCCCGGTCCGCGGCCGCTCCCGGATTGACCAGTGCCCTGGGCGGCCCGGCGATTTCGACCAGGGCCACGGCCGTGCGCTTGGCTGCCACCGCGTCGGCAACCGGACCGTCGAAACGCTGCCCGGCCGCTGCAGACGAATGTGCGGCGGCCGCCACCGCGAGGAGCAGCGCCACGGCACCCGTGGCAAGGAAGCTCCGGCCGCGTGGTCCACGTCCGCGCAGGAAGCAGAGCATGCAGGCCGCGGCTCCGGCCAGCAAGGCGCAGAGTACCGCCAGTGCAGCAGGTATCAGCCACAGCCCGGCGACGGACGCGCACCAGACCGTCACAGCGGGAACGGCGAGCCGCACGTCGGTGCGCCGGCGGGGAGCCCTGGGGGCGCCATCGGACGTTCTCCCGGAGGAGTCTTTCCGTGTCCACCGGCGGACAGCGTCGGTGGCACGCACCGACGGGCGTGCCTGTTCCGACGGAAGTGTGGCCGTGGCGCATGTCCTCTGGCCCGCCGGCGGACCCGGATTCCCGCCCCGGACAGCGGAGTCCACAAACCTGCTCCACGGGCTGGCATGCCGGACTGCGGGGTTTCTACGGCTCGTCGTCATCCAACCGCCTCATACAGTCACCAGCGGCAGCAGTGTTTCAAGCATCCTGGGGCCCACCCCGTCCACGGCGTCCAGGTCTTCCGCGCTCTTGAAGGATCCGTGGTCCTTCCTCCAGTCCAGGATGCGCTGCGCAAGGACAGGGCCTACCTTGGGTAAGGCGTCCAGCTCTTCGAGGGTGGCCGTGTTCAGGTTGACCTTGGGGCCGTCCGTCCCGCCGGCACCGCTTCCGTTATCTTCTCCCGCCGTGCCCGTTGCTGCGGAGTCCCCGGGTGCATCGCCGGAGTGCAGGACTTCACCCTTTCGCGGGACCTGGATCTTGGAGCCGTCGGCAAGCACAAGGGCGAGGTTCAGACGGTTGAGGTCCGCGCCGCGTCCGGCGCCTCCGGCCGCTGCTATGGCCTGGTGCACACGGCTGCCGGCCGGAAGCTGGACAACCCCGGGCTTTGCCACCGCCCCGGCCACATGGACAACTACCCTGCCTGCCGGCTCTTCGGCCGTAACCTCCGCAGCACCGGCGTGGTCAGGCGGCCCCCCGGCCGTGCCGGAGTTGTCACCCGGCGGCTCTTCGGACACGACGTCACTGAGCGGCAACACTTCCGGCCGCTCCGCCGCCGCCTGCCACCAAAAGCCGGCAGCGGCGCAGAGGGCGAGGATGGCCACGAGAAGTGCCACGCGCAGCCCCATCCGCCAGCGCAGCCGGACAGGCCGTGGACCTGCGCCCGCCGGCGGTTCGGCCAGCCCGCGGGACCGGACTTCCCCCGTTGTGGCCGCCTTGGTCCCGCGACTGCCGGAATCGCCTGCCGCCCCGTGGTACTGGAACGCTTCTGCACCCTCCCCTCCGTGCAGGAGGGAGGCGCCCTGCTGGCCGCCGAGGGTGGCCTGCAGCCGGTCCCGGGCATGGCGCCCCTGGCGGCATGCTCCTTGCTCCCGGCGTGACATGGCTCCAACCTATGGTCCGGCCATGAACCGGAACAACGGGGCGGCGCCGTATGTGGATAGCGCCGTGTGCAGCTACCTGCTCGGTGTCACCTTCTGTGTGTGGAACCCGCCGGTCCCGACCAGAAGCTAACCCGGGCTGCCCTCCCCCACGATGACCGCCAGCACGCCCAGGCCGGCATGCGCTGCCAGGACCGCCGGCAGCGAGCTGATCTGCGCGGGCGGGCAGTCAGGCAGGGCAGCTCCCAACCGGACGGCGAGGGTCCCGGCTTCCTCCCGGTTGCCGAAGTGGTGGACCGCCAGCCGGACCTCCCCGGACCGCGCAGCGGCGTCCTCAACGACAATCTCCTCAAGGCGCGCCACGGCGCGCGCGGCCGAGCGGACTTTCTCGAGCGGAACAATCCGTCCGTCTTCCATGGCAAGGATGGGCTTGATGGCCAGCATGGTACCGAGAAACGAGGCCGCGGCCCCGATCCGGCCGCCCCGGCGGAGCTGCTCAAGGCTGGGTACGTAGAAATAGACCCGGGTGCGCCCGGCCTGGCGGGCAGCGGCCTGGGCTACTTCGTTCGCTGGAAGGCCTTGCGCGGCGGCCTCCATGGCCGCCTGGACGGCCATGCCCTGTGCCATGCCCGCGGTCCTGGAGTCCACCACTTCAACCGGAATGTCGACCCGTGAGGCAGCCAGCCGGGCCGCGTCCGCGGTGCCGGACAGCTCACCTGAAATATGCACGGACACTACGGACTCAAAACCGCGGTCCCTGGCCGACCGGTAGGCCAGTTCAAACTGCCCGGGCGATGGCCGCGACGTTTTGACCGGCGTGCCCGCGGCCAGGGCAAGGGCAACGGTCTCCAGGATGTCGTCTTCGCCTTCGCCGTAAATCTCATCGCCCACCATGACGGGCATGGGAACCACGTCCAGGCTGCCTTGCCCCGCCGCCCACTCCGCCGGAAGGGCGGCCGCGGAATCGGTCACCACGGCAGTGCGTACGACGGCGGCGGGCCGGGTTCCGCCTGGCCCCGGCGCGGGTGCCGCGCGCAGCCCGGCAAGGCGTGCCCTCAGCCACGGCCAGGCAGCAGCATTTCGGTCCGGCAAGCGGGCCTCCCCCGGTGTAGGTGTCCTCCGGCTAGGCCGGGACGATGTTCACCAGTTTAGGGGCCCTGACAATCACGGTACGGATACCGCGGCCGTCCAGGGCACGCTGCACGTTCTCCGATGCCAGCGCGAGCTCGCGCAGGGTGTCCTCGGAGACATCCGGCGAAACCTCAAGCCGGTCCCGGACCTTACCCTGCACCTGCACCACGGCGGTGACGGTGTCCTGCACCAGCAGGGACTCGTCGTGCGCCGGCCAGCCCGCATTGGCCACCGAGGCAGGGTGCCCCAGCACGTTCCACATGTCCTCAGCCGTGTACGGGGCGAACAGGCTCAGGATCACGGCAACCGCCTCGGCCGCCTCACGGACTGCCGGGTCAGTACCGCCCGCGCCTGAATCGATGGCCTTCCTGGTTGCGTTGACCAGTTCCATCAGCTTGGCCACCACGACGTTGAACTTGTTGGCGTCCAGGAGTTCGGCGGCATCTGCGATGGTCCGGTGCGTGACGGAACGCAGGGCGCGGTCACCGCTGGTCACGTCGACACCGGGCTCGCTGGCCACGTCCTGCGCCAGGCGCCAGGCGCGGGCCAGGAACTTGGCGGAGCCGGACGGGGAGACGTCCGCCCAGTCCACGTCGTCCTCCGGTGGGGAGGCGAAGATCATGGTCAGGCGCACCGCGTCCACGCCGTACTTGTCCAGCTGCTCCCCGAGGTCCACACCGTTGCCCAGCGACTTGCTCATCGCCTTGCCGCCGTTGAGGACCTGGCCCTGGTTGAGCAGTGCGGTGAAGGGCTCGTTGGCTTTGATCAGGCCGAGGTCGTTGATGACCTTGGTGAAGAACCGGGCGTACAGCAGGTGCAGGATCGCGTGCTCCACACCGCCGACGTACTGCCCCACCGGCATCCAGTCGTTGATCTTCTTCGGGTCGAACGGGCCCTCGGTGTACTGCGGCGAGACGAAGCGCAGGAAGTACCAGGAGGAGTCAACGAACGTGTCCATCGTGTCCGTGTCCCGCTTGGCCGGCCCATGGCAGGTGGGGCACTCGACGTTCACCCAGGCCTCGGCCGCAGCCAGGGGCGAGGTGCCCTTCGGTGACAGGTCCTCGCCGCGCAGGTCGGAGGGCAGCGTAACGGGCAGCTGCTCATCCGGCACCGGAACTTCGCCGCAGGACGGGCAATGGATGATCGGGATGGGAGTACCCCAGAACCGCTGGCGGCTCAGCAGCCAGTCCCGCAGCCGGAAGTTCACAAACTTCTCGCCGGTGCCCTGGCGTTCCAGGATGGCAATGGCGGCAGGGATGGCCTCCGCCTTGGGCAGCCCGTTGAGTTCGCCGGAGTTGATCAGCGTTCCTTCGCCCGCAGTTGCGGTTCCGGACACGGAAGGGTCTTCCTCTCCGGTGTCCAGGACCGCGCGCACGGGAAGGTCGAAGGTGCGGGCGAAATCCAGGTCGCGCTGGTCGTGGGCGGGCACGGCCATGATGGCTCCGGTGCCGTAGTCGGCCAGGACGTAGTCGGCCGCCCATACCGGCAGCTTCTCGCCGTTCAGCGGGTTGATGGCGTACCGGCCCGTGAAGACGCCGGTCTTTTCGCGTTCGGTGGACTGGCGCTCAATCTCGGAAAGCGCCTTGACCTGTTCGCGGTAGTCGTCCAGGGCGGCGGCGTGCTCGTCCGTAACGAGTTCGACGGCGAGCGGAGCGTCTGCGGCCACCACAAAGAACGTTGCGCCGTACAAAGTGTCCGGGCGGGTGGTGAAGACCGTGACCTCCCTGGCGGGCCTGCCGCCGTCGGCCTCGATCACGAAGTTGACGTGCGCACCCTCGGATCTGCCGATCCAGTTCTTCTGCATGGCCAGTACGCGCTCGGGCCAATGGCCGCGCAGCTGCTCCATGTCATCGAGCAGCCGGTCCGCGTACTCGGTGATCTTGAAGTACCACTGGTTCAGGGACTTCTTGGTGACAGTGGTGCCGCAGCGCTCGCAGGCGCCGTTGACAACCTGTTCGTTGGCCAGGACGGTCTGGTCCTTGGGGCACCAGTTGACGGGCGAATTCTTCCGGTACGCCAGGCCGCGCTCGTAGAAGCGCTTGAACAGCCACTGGGTCCAGCGGTAGTACTCCGGGTCCGAGGTGTGCAGCCGCCGGGACCAGTCCGCGGAGATGGCATACCGCTTGAAGGACGCCGCCTGGGTGTCGATGTTGGCGTAGGTCCACTCGCTGGGATGGGCGTTGCGCTTGATGGCGGCGTTTTCGGCGGGCAGGCCAAAGGAGTCCCAGCCGATCGGGTGCAGGACGTCATAGCCCTTCTGGCGCAGGTAGCGGGCCACCACGTCGCCCATGGCGAACGCTTCCGCGTGGCCCATGTGCAGGTCACCGGAGGGGTACGGGAACATGTCCAGCACGTAGCGGCGCTCCCGCGACCCATCGTCGACGGGTGTGAAGACCTTGAGGTCCTCCCACACCTGCGGCCATTTGGCCTCCATCGCCGTGAAGCTGTAGGTGCCCTCCTCGGGCACGTCCGCTGACACTGTTGCTGCTGTTCCGGTCTCTGTCTCCGGCTGAACGCCCACTGCTGCCCTCTTCTGTTCTGTTACGGCATCTGTGCTGCCATAACGGCCTGATCCTCCTGCTGCCACCGGAAATGCTCCCGGACACACAAAAGCCCCTCACCATGGAGGGGCTGCCGCTCGGCTGTCCGCTATCCGGAAGCCGGCGGCTAACTAAGCAGAAGGATCGCACGCATACACCCACTTTAGCGCACCCAACCAGCCCCAGTCGCAAACGACCGGCTGATGGGACAGAAAATGCAGGCGGTCGGACCGGGAGCGCAAGCAAGGAAGGCGGCCGCCCGCCCGGGTGTGCCGTGCACCGCGATGGGCCCCCTGCTGCGAAGGCCCCACCGCGGGCTTGCGAGCGGAGGGAGCAGCAGGGGACGGACGGGGCAACGGCCGCCTTCCTTGCGTGGTGAGGCGGCTGTCCCGCCACACCGGAAGTTCGTGCCGAGTCTCCTACTTCACGTCCTCGTCGACCCAGTCCATGGACTTCGTGACGGCCTTCTTCCAGAGCCGCATCTGCCGTTCCTGCTCGGCCTGGTCCATCTGCGGTTCCCAGCGCTTGTCCTCGGACCAGTTGGCAGAGCACTCCCCCAGGTCCTTCCAGAAGCCAACGGCGAGGCCGGCCGCGTAGGCCGCACCAAGGGCGGTGGTTTCGACGACCTTCGGCCGGATGACGGGAACGCCCAGGATGTCCGCCTGGAACTGCATCAGTGCATCATTGGCCACCATGCCGCCGTCGACCTTCAGCTCGCTGAGCGGAACGCCCGAGTCTGCGTTCACGGCGTCCAGCACCTCGCGGGTCTGGAAGGCGGTGGCCTCCAGCGCAGCACGGGCGATGTGGTTCCTGTTCACGAACCGGGTCAGCCCGACAATCGCGCCACGGGCATCGGAGCGCCAGTAAGGCGCGAAGAGGCCGGAGAAAGCGGGCACGATGTAGACGCCGCCGTTGTCCTTCACCGATGCGGCGAGCGTTTCCACTTCCGGGGCGCTGCTGATCATTCCCAGGTTGTCCCGCAGCCACTGGATGAGCGAGCCGGTGACGGCGATGGAGCCTTCCAGGGCGTAATGCGGGGCAGCATCGCCGAGCTTGTAGCCGACAGTCGTCAGCAGCCCGTTCTTGGAATGGACGATCTCCTCGCCGGTGTTGAAGATCAGGAAGCAGCCCGTGCCGTACGTGTTCTTCGCCTCGCCGGCCTCGAAGGCTGCCTGGCCGAACGTGGCCGCCTGCTGGTCGCCCAGGATGCCGGCAACGGGAACTTCCCGCAGGAGCTGAGAGGTGTGCACGGTGCCGTAGGTTTCGGAGGAGGACCGGATTTCGGGCATCATGCTCCGCGGAACCCCAAAGATCCCCAGGATCCCGTCGTCCCACTGGAGCGTTTCCAGGTCCATGAACAGCGTCCGGGATGCGTTGGTGACGTCGGTGACGTGGACGCCGCCGTCAACGCCGCCGGTCAGGTTCCACAGGACCCACGAATCGGTGTTGCCGAAGACCAGGTCGCCGGCTTCGGCCTTTGCGCGCGCGCCTTCGACGTTGTCCAGGATCCACTTGATCTTGGTGCCGGAGAAGTAGGTGGCCAGCGGCAGGCCCACCTTCTGTTTGAACCGGTCGGGGCCGCCGTCCGCCGCCAGTTCGTCCACGATCGCCTGCGTGCGCGTGTCCTGCCACACGATTGCGTTGTACACCGGCTCACCGGTTGTTTTGTCCCACACGACGGCGGTTTCGCGCTGGTTGGTGATGCCGACGGCGGCTATATCGTGCCGCGTGAGGTTCGCCTTCGAGAGCGCCGAACCGATGACCTCCCGGGTGTTGTTCCAGATTTCGGCGGGGTCATGCTCCACCCATCCGGCCTGCGGAAAGATCTGTTCGTGCTCCATCTGGCCGCTGGAAACGATACTGCCGCTGTGGTCGAAAACGATGGCACGGGTGCTGGTGGTTCCCTGGTCGATGGCGATTACGTACTGGTTCATGGTGACGTCCTTGTCTGTGTGAAGGTTTGAAACTGTCGAAGCCGGGTCCTGCGGGTCAGGCGGCTGCGATGATAATGATGGGCGCTATCTTGGCGACGATACCGCCCAGGGATCCGCCCACAAGGGGTCCCACCACCGGAATCCAGGAATAACCCCAGTCGCTGGAGCCCTTCCCCTTGATGGGCAGGAGTGCGTGGGCGATGCGGGGTCCAAGGTCGCGGGCAGGGTTGATGGCATAGCCCGTCGGTCCGCCGAGGGAGACGCCGATGCCCACCACGAGCAGCGCGACGGCCAAGGGACCAAGACCCGAGGGCGTTCCGCCAAAGGTGAGGATGACGAACACCAGGACGAACGTGCCGATGATTTCCGTCACGAGGTTCCAGGGGGTGGAACGGATTGCCGGACCCGTGGAGAACACTGCGAGTTTGCTGGCTGCCTCCGGCTCCTCATCGAAGTGCTGCTTGTAGGCGAGCCAGCAGAACGCTGCCCCGAGTGCGGCGCCGAGGAGTTCGCCGCCGAAGTAGGTGAGGGTGGACGCGAGGGTCACCGGGACTTCCGGCGCATACTCGCCCTTGCCGTTGACCAGCAGCCCGAGCGTCACGGCCGGGTTCAGGTGGGCGCCGGATTTGGCGGCGACGAACACACCGGAGAACACGGCAATGCCCCAGCCCCAGGTGACCATCAGGAACCCGCCGCTGTTGCCCTTGGTCCCCCGTAGGGCGACATTGGCAACCACGCCGCAACCCAGCAGGGTGAGCATCGCCGTTCCGAATACTTCGGAGAGGAAAACAATTCCAAGAGACATCTTTGACTCCTTTGTAGAGGTTGCCGGCCCGCGGCGGGTTGGCAGGCCGGGTGGTGGCCGGGCACGCTGGCCCGGCCGGCAGCGGGTCCTAGGAGACCAGGCTGGGTGTTTCCACGCGGTGGAACCGCCGCAGCACATCGTGTGCATGGGCGATCTCAGCCGAGCGTTGTGCGGTGTCCCAGCCGAGGCTGCGGGACAGGATGTCCGCCGCCTCATTGAGGAGCTCACCGGTGACCAGGCCGCGAAAAGCCAGGGAGGTGCGCCGGATAAGCACGTCCACCAGGTGGCCCACCTGTTCGTGGGAAGCCATGAATTCCAGTTCGCGGACGCTCAGTTCCCTCGTGGAATGCAGGAGGCGGTCGGGACCGGCATCGAGGTACTCCATCACGGCCTCGGCCCGGGTGCCGTACCTGGTCAGCAGGAGTGCGGTCCGGTCGGCATCGCGCCCGGTACCCATGTGCGCCTTGATCCATCGCTGGATACCGGCATCGTCCGACGGGAAACCTGCGCCGCCGCCGATGGGCAGCTGCGCCGTGGAGACCTTCCGCGTCATACCCAGTTCAGTGAGGACGTCGTCGGCCAGGTGCTCGGCCAGCGCGCGGAAAGTGGTCCACTTGCCGCCCACCAGGCTGAGCACGACGGCGCCGCTGCCGCCGGCTTCGGGGGCACGCCGTTCGATCCGGTAGTCGCGGGAGACGAATCCCGGCTGGGTGGCATCGTGGCGTGGCAGCGGACGGACGCCAGAGAAGGTGTAGACGATCTGATCCCGGGTGACCGCGATGTCCGGGAACACGTGGCCGATCAGGTCGAAGAAGTAGTCGATTTCCGCATCGGTGCAGACCGCATCCTGGGACATGTCCGCATCCACGTCCGTGGTGCCCACAAGCACCCGGTCCCCCATCGGGTAGATCAGGACGATGCGTCCGTCCGTGTGTTCGAAGAAAATTTCCCTGCCGCGGCAGGCAGTCAGCAGCCCGGGGTGGTCCAGGACGATGTGGGAGCCCTTGGTGCCTCCCATGAAGGAGGAGGCAGCACCCATGGCCCCGTTGGTCAGGTCCACCCAGGCGCCGGTGGTGTTCACGATGACATCCGCCGTGAAGTCGAACTCTTCGCCGGACAGTTCATCACGCAGCCGCACGGTTCCGCCGCGGCCGGTGCCGGGATTCGGCGTGCCGGACATGGACACGAGCGAGACGTAGTTGCTGGCGCGTGCCGACGTGCCGGGTCTGCCGGAAGGCGCTGCCCCGGCCTTTTCGCCGTCCTGAAGGACGTCCAGGGTGAGCCGCTCGGGATTGTGCACGGACGCGTCAAAGTAGGTGGCCGTGTACTTTACGTCGTGCCTGAGCTCCGGCAGTTCGGCCAGGGCGCGTTTGCGGCCTCGGAACTGGTGCCGGGGAACAGCGCCTCCGTCCCGTGAGAACGAGTCGTACATGCTGAGCCCCAGCTTGATCAGGAAGGCGCCGCGTTCCTTGGGCCTTCCCTGCTGCTTGTGCGTCAGGAACCGCAGCGGTGCAGCGAGGACCCCGGAGAATGTGCTGAAGATCGGAATGGTGGTCTGCAGCGGCTTGACGTAATGCGGAGCTATCCGCAGGAGCCGGTTGCGCTCCACCACGGATTCCCGGACCAGCCGGAACTCCCCGTTCTCCAGGTAGCGGATGCCGCCGTGGATCATATGGGACGACGCTCCGCTGGCACCCTGGCAGTAGTCGCCGCGCTCGACGAGCGCCACGTCGACTCCCTGGAGAGCCAGGTCACGGAAGGTTCCCACGCCGTTGATGCCGCCGCCCACCACCAGGACCCGGGCATGGGGGCGCTGGCGAAGCCGGCGTACCGAGGGCCGTCCGGCACCCGGCGTGAACAGTGCGTCACCGGCGGAGCCGGCTGATTCCTTGCGTCCCAAAACTACTCCCTTGGGCTTTGGTGTGGTGCGGCCACCTTGGGTGCGCCGCCGTTCCCTACTATTCTTTGAATCGATGGAAAATGGCGTCAAGCACTATGCACAAACGTGCAGATTGGATATCTGATGGCTCCTTCCCGCACGGCCGACGCTCTTCGGGCAGCACAGATGTACTACCTCCAGGACCTGACCATGGATGCGATTGCCCGCGAGCTGCGCACGTCCCGGTCCACGGTTTCGCGGCTGCTGTCTTCGGCGCGCGAGACGGGCCTGGTGCAGATCCAGATCCGCAACCCGCTGGATACCGGCCCGGAACTCGAAGGCATGATCCGGCAGCGGTACAACGTGGACGTGCATGTGGTGCCGGTGCTGGAGAGCCTGAACGAAGCCGAAACCTTGGACCGCGTGGCCCTGCAGGCTGCCCGGACGATCGGCCCTCTGGTGGATTCAAACGCCATCATTGGCGTGGCCTGGGGTTCCACGCTCAGTGCCGTAAGCAGGCACCTTACCCGCAAGATCACCCATGACAGCGTGATCGTCCAGCTGAACGGGGCGGGCAATATGCACACCACCGGCCTTACGTACGCCAGCGACATCATGCGCCGGTTCGGCACCGCCTACGGTGCCCGGGTGGAGCAGTTCCCGGTTCCCGCATTCTTCGACCATGCCGCCACTAAAACGGCCATGTGGAATGAGCGCAGCGTGCAGCGGATCCTGGCCCTCCAGGCAAAGATGAGCATAGCGATCTTCGGTGTCGGCTCCGTGCACGCCGACTTCCCAAGCCACGTCTACGCCGGCGGCTACCTGGACGAGTCGGACCTGAACACCCTGGCCGCCTCGGATGTCGTGGGAGACGTGGCCACGGTCTTCTTCCGGGGCGACGGGTCCTCCGACGGCATCGTCCTGAATGAGCGCTCCACGGGCCCGTCACTGGCCCAGCTGCGCCAGGTGCGCCGCCGGATCTGCGTGGTCTCCGGTGAGTCCAAGGTCAACGGCGTCCGCGGGGCGCTGGCCGCCGGACTGGCCACCGACCTCATCCTGGACGAAGGGACCGCGCGCCGCCTGGTGGAGTTCGAGGGCGTCACGGCCTGAAGTGGGTAAAGTCGAAGCCATGAGGAAATCACCGCGGCTCAGCCTGAACAACGGCGTGCTGATCGACCAGCTGGGATTCGGACTCTACAAGGTGCCTCCCGCGGATGCCGCGGACGTGGTGGCTACGGCGCTCAGCGCCGGCTACCGGCACTTCGACACCGCGGCCATGTACGGCAACGAGACCGGCGTCGCCCGCGGAATCAGTTCCCAACTGGACGGCCACCCGGACAACGGCGGATCCGGGGAGTTCTCCCCTGCCCTGTCAAGGGAGGACATCTTCGTCACCACGAAGGTCTGGAATGACGACCACGGCTACGACGCCACGCTCAAGGCCTTCGACACCTCCATGGTCAATCTGGGCCTGGACTACGTGGACATGTACCTCATCCACTGGCCGTGCGCCAGGCGCGGCCTGTTCCCGGACACCTACCGGGCCCTTGAAACGCTGTACCGCGAGGGCAGGGTCCGCGCCATCGGCGTCAGCAACTTCCAGCCCGGCCACCTGGACCGGCTCCTGCAGACCGCAGAGGTGGTGCCCGCGGTGAACCAAGTGGAACTGCACCCCTGGCTGCAACAGGAAGAGCTCCGCGCCATCCACGCGGGACTGGGAATCCGTACCGAAGCGTGGAGCCCCCTGGGCCGCGGCCAGGTCCTTGCCGACCCCGTGGTGGCCGCCTGCGCCGCCGAACACCACCGGAGTCCGGCGCAGGTGATCCTGCGCTGGCACATGCAGCTGGGAAACATTGCCATCCCCAAAGCCAGCTCCGAAGCACGCATCCGCGAAAATCTGGACATCTTCGGGTTTGAACTTTCGGACCGGGACATGGCCGCGCTCGCCGGCCTGGAACGGGGCCAGCGCACCGGCTCCCACCCGGACAACGTCAACTAAGGGCGCAGCATGGAAACAGCAAACACCGGCCGGTCCCCCGCGTCCCGTTACTTCAGCCCCGGCCTGGCGGCGCGCACCACCGCAGCCACGGTGGACCTTGAGGATGCCACCGTGGCGTATTGGAGATACGAACCGGAACGGGCCGCACCGGACACCCGCACAATCCTGGTGATCCACGGCTTCCGCGGGGATCACCACGGACTCCTCCGGGTGGCCGACCTGCTGCCGGATACACGCATCATCATGCCGGACCTGCCAGGCTTCGGGGCTTCCACGGCGTTCCGGACGGGCGAGCACTCCGTGGCGGGCTATGGCAGGTTCATCGCTGAATTTCTGGCTGCCCTCGACCTGGGGCCGGACACCGTACTCCTCGGCCACTCGTTCGGTTCCATCGTGGCTGCACACTTCGTGGCCAACCACCCGGGCGCGGTGACGCCCCTCATTCTGGTCAACCCCATTGCGGCACCGGCGCTTGAGGGCCGCAAGGGGATCATGACCCGGCTCGCTGTCCTCTATTACATGCTGGCGGCCCGGCTTCCCAGCGGCCCGGGCCATGCCCTGCTGCGCAGCCCGCTCATTGTCCGCGTGATGAGCGGGGCCATGGCGAAAACCCGGGACAGGGAACTGCGCCGTTTCATCCATGGCCAGCACCGTGCCTACTTCAGCGCCTTCGCAAGCCGCGACAGCCTGCTTGAGTCGTTCCGGGCATCTGTGGGAAGCCACGTGGCGGAAGTGGCCGGCAGCCTGGCCCTGCCCGTGCTGCTCATCGCGGGCGAAAAGGACGAGATAGCCGCCCTGCCTGACCAGCGCCGCCTGGCAGTTCTCCTGCCCGACGCCGAACTGAAGGTGATTCCCGGCGTCGGACATTTGATCCACTACGAAACGCCGGAGCCGGCGGCCCGCCTCATCCGCAGCTTCCTGAAGGACCATCCCGCGTGAAAATCATCATCGATGCACGTTTTACCAGGCTCGGCCACCACGACGGCATCAGCCGCTACGGCGCCAGCCTGATCGCCGCAACCGCCCGCATCGCCGACGTGTCGATGCTCATCTCGGATGTCCGGCAACTGGCGCTCCTGCCCGATGTTCCCTTTACGCTGATCAACAGCCCGTTATCCCCCCGCGAACTCTTCGTGGCGCACACCGTCAACAAGCTGGGCGCGGACGTGGTGGTGTGCCCCATGCAGACGATGGGCAGCTGGGGCCGGCGCTACGGACTGGTGCTTACGCTTCATGACCTCATCTACTATGAGCACCCGGCACCGCCCGGCTTCCTGCCCGCTCCGGTCCGGCTCCTGTGGCGCCTTTACCACAAGGCGTTCTGGCCACAGCGGCTCCTCCTGGACCGGGCGGACACGGTGGCCACGATCAGCCGCACAACCGAGGCTCTGATCGCGAAATACCGCCTTACCCGGCGCCCCGTACGGATCATCAGCAACGCTCCGCAACCGGGGCAAGAACCCCGGGACGCCGCCGCGGGAGCGGAAAAATCGCTGCTGTACATGGGTTCCTTCATGCCATACAAGAACGTCGAGGCAATGGTGGCGGGCATGGCCGGCCTGCCGGACTACACCCTGCACCTGCTCAGCCGGATTACGCCTGCGCGCCGGGCTGAACTCGAGGCGCTGGTACCGCCGGGCGCGTCGGTGGTGTTCCACAACGGGGTCACGGACGAGGAGTACGACGGGCTGCTGCGCAGGGCCGCGGCGCTGGTGAGCCTCTCCCGTGCGGAGGGTTACGGGCTCCCGTTGGTGGAAGCCATGGCCGTCGGAACCCCGGTGATCGCCAGCGACATTCCTATCTTCCGTGAAGTTGGCGGCGATGCCGCCAGCTACGTGGATCCGGACTCCCCCCGCCAGTTCAGCGATGCGGTGCTGCGCCTGCGGGATCCGGACCGCTGGGAGGCCGCCTCCCGCCGTTCGGTGGCACGCGCCGCCGAATTCAGCTGGGATGAATCCGCCCGGCAGCTGGTGGATGTGGCAGCGGAAATCGTGGCGCGCCGCCGGCGCTAAAGGACGTCGACGCCGTCCAGGCGCAGCTGCACAGGTTCGTCGGTGCGTTTCGCCGCGGCGGCGGCTTTTGCGGCCCGGAGAACGCGGACGACGGCGGCTGCCTGGCCATACGGAAAGAAGAGCAGCGTCCGCACGTCCTCGGCCGGGCGCCGGGATCCGGCGGCACCGTGGAGCAGCGGGGCGGGGCCGGCGGTGCGGAGCGTGATGTCCGCTGCCGCAAGGTCGGCCGCAGCCGCGGCGGTGAAATGTTCGACGGCGGTCCGTGGTCCCGTGACTGCGGCAACGCGGACAGCGGGGGGCAGCTGGAGGTCAGCCCGCAGGGCGAGCTCGCGCGCTGCGTAGCCTGCGGGATCCCAGCGAAGCAGCGCCCCGACTGCGGCCGTTTCCGCTGCGGTGACCACCACGAGGCCGCCCTCCGCCGCCGGACGGACCAAGGCAGCAGCGTTAAACCAACGCCGCACGGTGTCCTCGCCGGCGCGCAGGTTCTCCCGCCGAAGGAGTGAGTCCCCGTCCAGCAGCAGCGCCGCGGCGTAGCCGCCGTCGGCCACAGGTTCTGCACCGATGGTCGCCACCACCAGGGCCTTCGCCGGGCCGACGGTTGCCTTCACCTGGTCCCCGGAGGACGTGATAACCGTTTTCCCGGGAAAGCCGCGGCCCAGTTCCTCGGCCGTGCGCAGCACCCCGGTGGCGCCTTTCCGCAGCCGGCGGCCCCCACAGTGCGGGCAGGCCCAGTCGGGCGCAGTGGTGGAGCACCAGCGGCATTGGGGCGCCGGCGAGCTGCCGGCGGCGAAGGCCAGCGGTCCCTGGCAGGACTGGCAGCGCGCAGGTTCGCGGCAGGTTTCGCAGGCCAGGGACGGCAGGTAGCCGGCACGGGCCACCTGGACAAGGACCGGGCCGCGCTGCAGGCCCTCCCGGGCTGCCCGCCAGGCGGCACCGGGCAGCCGCGCGATCCTGGCGAGGGGGTCGCGTTCCTGCTCGAAGCTGTCTGCGGTGTTCAGCACACGCGGCACGGAGCGCCGCACCTCCGGCCGGTCGGCCTCGACGGGAAGTGCCCAACCGGACTCCACGAGCCTCTGGACCTCCGTGCTCCGGGAGTGCCCGGCCAGGAGGCATGCTGCGTTTTCCTGCCCGGCCCGCAGCAGGAGGACCTCCCGGGTGTGGGCATAGGGGGCGCGCTGTTCAAGGTGGAGGTCGTCGCCGTCGTCCCAACAGGCCACCATGCCCAGGTTCCGTACCGGCGCGTACGCCGCGGAGCGGGTACCGATCACGACGCTCGCCGTCCCGGCCAGGACGCGGAGGAAGTTGCTGTATCGGGGGGTGGGCCCGTCCTCGGCCGTCAGCCGGGCGACGGCACCGGCGGGGACCAGCTCCGCCAGCGCCGCTTCCAGCCTTCCCAGGTCGCGCTGGTCCGGCACCACCACGATGGCGCCGCGACCGGACGCATGGACTGCGGCGACGGCGGCGGCGAGAAGGTGCGGCCAGCCCGCGGGACCAAACCCCTGAAGCGGGTTGACGACGGCGCGCGGGCACCCGCCGTCGGCCAGGTGCCGGAGGAAGGCGGGACCGTTGCGGTAGGCGGACCAGGCGGCAGGCGCGGCCGGGCGCGCTACCGCCGAACCGGGCGTCTCTTGCGGAGGCGGCGCCTGCCCGGCCGCTGCCAGGTAGTCCTTGTCCACACTCGCCACCCGTGGGGGCACTGCCACACGCAGGACGTCGCTGACGGTGCCCGCGTAGCGGGCGGCCACAGTCAGGGCAAGATCCCGCACGGCAGGCGTCAGGACCGGAACCGCGGACACCACTTTGGCTAACGGCAGCAGGGTGTGGCCCGCGTCCGATTCGGCAACGCGTTCCAGGAGGTACCCGCCGAGGTCCTGGCCGCTGAATTTGACCTTCACCCGCACCCCCGGCTGCGCGGCGGCGTCCAGCTCCACCGGCACGGCGTAGTCGAAGGGACGGTCCAGGTGGGGCAGCGGAGAGTCCACCAGCACGCGGGCCACCGGCAGGTGCGGCGCCGGAGTCATGCCCGCCGGCAGGGTACGGGCCGGAAATCCCTGCAGGAGGGACGGCTGGAGGGATTGTTCAGCGGACACCCGGATGCCTCCCTTCAGTGCTGGGGTGCTGCGGTGCAGCTCGAATCAGGCGTTGAAGTAGGCCTTCAGCTCATCCACGCGGTCCAGCCGCTCCCAGGTGAAGTCCGGTTCGTCCCGGCCGAAGTGCCCGTGTGCCGCCGTCTTGGCGTAGATGGGGCGCTTCAGGTCCAGGGCGTCGATGATGGCGCGCGGCCGGAGGTCGAAGATCTCCGCGATCGCCGCGCTGATGCGGGCCGGATCCACCGTCTCGGTGCCGAATGTCTCCACATACGTGCCCACCGGGCGCGCCTGGCCGATGGCGTAGGCAATCTGGATTTCGGCGCGCTTGGCCAGGCCGGCAGCCACGACGTTCTTGGCAACCCAACGCATCGCGTAGGCGGCAGAGCGGTCCACCTTGGATGGGTCCTTGCCGGAGAACGCGCCGCCGCCGTGGCGGGCCATGCCGCCATAGGTGTCCACGATGATCTTGCGGCCGGTCAGGCCGGCATCGCCAACCGGGCCACCGATGACGAACTCACCCGCGGGGTTGAGGATGTTCCGGACCCGCGAGATGTCCAGGTTGGCACCGGCCAGGACCGGGTTGATGACGACGGCGGCAAGGTCAGCGCGCAACTGTTCCAGGCTGGCGCCCTCGGCGTGCTGGCTGGAGATCACCACCGTTTCCACCGAGACGGGCACGTCCCCGTCGTACCCGACGGTGACCTGCGTCTTGCCGTCCGGGCGGAGGTATGGCAGCTCCCCGCTCTTGCGGACCTCCGTGAGGCGCTCGGACAGGCGGTGCGCCAACCAGATGGGAGTGGGCATGTAGGACGGCGTCTCGTCGCTGGCATAGCCGAACATGAGGCCCTGGTCCCCGGCGCCCTGGAGGTCGTAGTCGTCCTCCTGGCGGCCCTCGCGCGCCTCGAGGGAGTTGAACACTCCCCCGGCGATGTCATTGGACTGCTGGCCGATGGAGACCGAGACACCGCAGCGGGCACCGTCGAAGCCGTTGGCGGATGAGTCGTAGCCGATGCCCAGGATGGTCTCGCGCACAATCTGCGGGATCTCCACATAGGCGTCGGTGGTGACCTCGCCGGCCACATGGACCAGACCGGTGGTGGCCATGGTTTCCACCGCCACGCGGGACTCGGGATCCGCGGCCAGAAGGGCGTCCAGGATGGCGTCACTGATCTGGTCGCAGATCTTGTCCGGGTGGCCTTCGGTCACGGACTCTGACGTAAAGAGCCGGAGCGCGGAGGGCATGGCCGCGCGGGACGGGGGAAGATGCAGCGGTAAAGTCACTCAACTACCTTACTGGTTGGGGTCCCTGCCCCGTCGGGAGACGTCGGCAGATGTCGCAGTTCGAAGCAAACGTGGGCCGGATCACGTCAGGGGCGGGGTGAGACCCGCTCCAGTTCAAGGCCGATCCGGGCCACGACAGCGGCGGCCACTTCGGTCTTGGTGCCGGCCGCCTCCTGTGGTTCGGCACCGGAGCGCGCCAGGATGACCACGGAATTGGTGTCCTGGCCGAAAACCCTGTCCGTGCCCACATGGTTGACCACCAGGAGGTCGCAGCCCTTGCGCTGGAGCTTGGCCTCTGCGTGGGCAAGGACGCCGCCCTCGTCGTCTCCCGTTTCCGCGGCGAAGCCAACAATGAGCTGGCGTCCCGCGTCCCCCGACGCATTCCGGCGTTCCACGAGTTCGTGGAGGATGTCCGGATTCCGCACCAGGGCGATCACGGGGTCAGCGGTGCCGTCGCGTTTCTTGATCTTGGTGTCCGACACCTCTGCCGGACGGAAGTCCGCCACGGCGGCGGACATGATGAAGACGTCGGAACCCGCCGCGGCGTCCAGCGCGGCTTCACGCAGTTGCAGCGCAGTATCCACCCTGACCACTTCCACGCCGGGAGGCGGCGGTACATCCATGTGCGCAGCGAGCAGCCGCACACTGGCACCGGCGTTGCGGGCAGCCACGGCGAGGGCGACGCCCTGCTTGCCGGAGGAACGGTTGCCCAGGAACCGCACGGGGTCGAGGGGCTCCCGGGTGCCGCCGGCACTGATGGTAACGGTGCGTCCGGCCAGCGGCAGCTGGTAGTCGGAGCGGCCCTGGACCAATGCCATGGCCGCATCGAAGATGGCTTCCGGTTCGGGCAGCCGGCCGGGGCCTGAGTCCGCCCCCGTGAGCCTTCCTGTGGCGGGCTCAAGGACGGCCGCGCCGCGCGAGCGGAGGGTTTCCACGTTGGCCCGGGTTGCCGGGTGCTGCCACATCTCGGTGTGCATGGCCGGAGCGAACAGGACGGGCCCGCCGGCCATGAGCAGCGTGTTGGTCAACAGGTCGCCTGCCAGGCCGGCCGCAGCCTTGGCCAGGAGGTCCGCCGTGGCCGGTGCAATGACCACCAGGTCCGCCTCCTGGCCCAGCCGGACGTGGTTGACCTGGTGGACGCCGTCGAACACGCTGTTGCTGACCGGGTTCCCCGAGAGGGCCTCCCAGGTAGCGGTGCCGACGAAGCGGGTGGCCGCTTCGGTGGGGATCACCGTAACGTCATGACCGGCTTCAGTAAAAAGCCGGAGGAGCGATGCCACCTTGTAGGCGGCAATCCCTCCCCCGACCCCGAGGACTATGCGCACGTGACCTCCGTCAGGAGCGGATCAGCCTGGGCAGATTACTCTGCGGCTTCGATCGGCGTGGAAACGAGCTTGCCTTCGTTAATCTCTCGCAGTGCGATGGACAGCGACTTCTCGTTGAGCTTGGTGTCGACCAGCGGGCCAACGTACTCGAAGAGGCCCTCGTGCAGCTGGGCGTAGTAAGCGTTGATCTGACGAGCACGCTTGGCACCGAAGATCACCAGGCCGTACTTGGAATCGGCTGCTTCAAGCAGCGAATCGATCGGCGGGTTGATGATGCCTTCAAGGTTCGTGGACACGAATTCTCCAAATTCCTAGCGGGCTGATGCGGTCCGGCGGTCAGCGCGGGTGCGGGGTCAGCCCCATGAGTGAAACAAGCTCGTCCGCTGCCCGGCGGACATCGTCATTAATGACGGTGTGGTCAAACTCCGGTTCAGCAGCAAGTTCCAGTTTAGCGGTTTCCAGCCTGCGCTGCTGTTCCTCGGGGGTTTCCGTGCCGCGGCCCACCAGCCGGCGCACCATTTCGTCCCAGCTGGGCGGGGCCAGGAAGACAAACTGGGCGTCCGGAACAGCGGCCTTGACCTGACGGGCACCCTGCAGGTCGATCTCCAGCAGGACCGAGCGTCCGTCCGCGATGGCCTGCTTCACTGTGCTTCGGAGCGTGCCGTAGGTGTTCTGGCCGTGAACCACTGCCCACTCCAGGAGCTCGCCTTCAGCGACCAGGCGTTCAAACTCTTCCCGGGTCTTGAAAAAGTAGTGCACGCCGTCCACTTCTCCGGGCCGGGGAGCCCGCGTAGTGGCGGATACGGAAAGCCAGACTTCGGGGTAGTTGTCCCGGATGTAGGTGGAAACGGTGCCTTTGCCGACAGCCGTGGGACCAGCGAGGACTGTCAGTCCGGGTTTCTTGCTCACGTATTCCTTTAGTGGAGGGGGTTACGGGGGTGGGTGAAGCTGCGACGGAGACGATAGCCGCCTATTTCTCGTCTATAAAATCTACCAGCGCCTGCCGCTGGTGCACGCCGAGGCCGCGGACCCGCCGGGATGCGGCAATGCCAAGCTGCTCCATGATGGCCGCCGCGCGCACCTTGCCGATGCCCGGCAGCGCCTCAAGGAGTTCCACGACGCGCATCCGTGCCAGGGCGTCGTCCCCGGATGCGGCGCTGATGATATCCGCCGCGGACCGCTTGCCATTCTTGAGGCTTTCCTTCGCGGCTGCACGGGCGGCCCTGGCGGCAGCCGCTTTGTTGAGGGCATCAGCCCGTTCCGACGCGGACAACGGTCTCAGGACCATGGCAGGCACCCCCGGACTTTGGCGGATTTCGTCCAAGGGCGGCCGCCCATGGACCTGTCCTGAAACTACCCCCTGCCGCAGCATGAAGCAATGCACCATGCAAACCCGATGGGCTAGGCGGCCAGGAGCCCCTCGAGCGTGCGGGCAGCCGCCGAGCGGAGGGCAGCCGGATCCGGACCGGCCGAGAGGATGTCGCGGCTGGACGTGCCAAGCACCAGCGGATACGCGCTGCCAAAGGTGGCCCGCAGGTCGGCCGGGGTGGCCCCCTGGGCGCCCAGGCCGGGGGCAAGTACGGGACCCCGGACGGACGCGAGATCCAGGCCAAGGTCTCCCAGGGCCTGTCCCACCGTTGCGCCGACCACCAGGCCCACGGACCCCATGGCTCCCTCGTAGCGGGAGTTCTCGTCCGCGGCTGCCGTGGCGACCCGCCGTGCCACCGAATCGGCACCGCCGGCGTGCTGTACGGACGCTCCTTCCGGATTGGAGGTCAGCGCCAGGACGAAAACTCCCCGGCCGGTGGCTGCAGCAAGGTCCAGGGCCGGACGCAGCGATTCAAATCCCAGGTACGGGCTGAGGGTGACCGAGTCTGCTGCCAGAGGGGACCCGTCGCGCAGCCAGGCATCCGCGTAGGCGGCCATGGTGGAGCCGATATCGCCGCGTTTGGCGTCGGCGATGGTGAGAACCCCCGCTTCGGCCGCGGCGGCGAGGAGCTCCTCGAGGACGGCAATGCCGGCAGAGCCGTGCCGCTCGTAAAGCGCCACCTGGGGCTTGACCGCGGCAGCGAGGGACGCCACCGACTCGACAACGGTGTGGGAGAAGCGGCGCAGCCCGTCGACGTCGTCCGCCAGGCCCCAGGCTGCCAGCAGCGAAGGGTGCGGGTCGATGCCCACGCACAACGGGCCGCGGGCAGCCATGGCCGCACCGAGCCGGGTGCCAAACGGCTCCCGGCCCGGCGCGGAGGCGAATGCTGCCTGCTCAGGCATGCTGCAGCGCCGCCTTCTTTGACTCGTCCAGCGCGGCAGCGTGCTCCTGCAGGCTGGTGACGGACCATTCGTAGGTGCGCATGGCCTCGATGGCCTGGACTGCCGCGTTGAACTCGGCCACCGTGGTGATGCAGGGAATGCCGATGGATGTGGCTGCCGCACGCAGTTCGTAGCCGTCGCTGCGGGCCTCGCCGCCGGAGGGCGTGTTGAACACCATGTCGATCTCGCCGGCGACAACGAGGTCGGCGATGGTGCCTTCGCCTTCGGCGCTGCTGCCTTCTGCCACTTTTCGGACCGGCGTCGCCTGGATTCCGTTGCGGCGCAGCACGTCTGCGGTGCCGCCGGTGGAGACGATCTCGAAGCCGAGGTCGGAGAGCCGCTTGACGCCCATGATCACCGAGCGCTTGTCGCGGTTGGCCACGGAGACAAAGATCTTTCCCTCGGTGGGAAGTGCGTTGTTCGCCGCCGCCTGGCTCTTGGCGAACGCGGTGTCGAAGTGCTTGTCGATGCCCATGACTTCGCCGGTGGAGCGCATCTCGGGGCCGAGGAGGCTGTCCACCACCTTGCCTTCGAGGGTGCGGAACCGGCTGAACGGCAGCACTGCTTCCTTGACGGAAACCGGCGAATCCAGCGGCAGCGTGGAGCCGTCACCGGTTTCCGGCAGCATCTTGTAGGCGCTGCGAAGCTGGCCGATGGTCACACCGGTACCGATCAGGGCCGCCGCCTTGGCCATCTGCACGCCGGTGGCCTTGGATACGAACGGCACCGTACGGGAAGCGCGCGGATTGGCTTCCAGGACGTAGAGCACGTCGGAGGCCAGCGCGAACTGGATGTTGATGAGGCCGCGAACTCCTACGCCCTCGGCGATGGCGCGCGTTGCGGTGCGTACCCGTTCCAGGACGTTGGCGCCCAGGGTGATGGGCGGCAGGACGCAGGCAGAGTCGCCGGAGTGGATGCCGGCCTCCTCGATGTGTTCCATGATGCCGCCCAGGTACATGTCCTTGCCGTCGAAGAGGGCGTCGACGTCGATTTCGACGGCGTCTTCGAGGAACCGGTCGATCAGCACCGGGTGGTCCGGGGTGATTTCGGTGGCGTTGGCGATGTAGCGGGACAGGTTGGGTTCGTCGTAGACGATTTCCATGCCGCGGCCGCCGAGGACGTAGGACGGGCGGACCAGGACGGGGTAGCCGATTTCGTCGGCGATCTTCTTGGCGTCCTCGAAGGACACGGCGGTGCCGTTCTTCGGGGAAACCAGCCCGGCCTTGTCCAGGACCCGGGAGAACATTCCGCGGTGCTCGGCGAGGTCGATGGCCTCCGGGGAGGTGCCAAGGATGGGGACTCCGGCGTCGGCCAGCTGCTGGGCCAGCTTGAGCGGGGTCTGGCCGCCGAGCTGGACGAATACACCCATGACGCCGCCGGTGCGTTCCTCGGCCGCGATGACCTCCAGGACGTCCTCGAGCGTCAGCGGCTCAAAGTACAGGCGCGTGGAGATGTCGTAGTCGGTTGAGACGGTTTCCGGGTTGCAGTTGACCATGACAGTCTCGTAGCCGGCCTTGCGCAGTGCCATGGACGCGTGGACGCAGGAGTAGTCGAACTCGATGCCCTGGCCGATGCGGTTGGGCCCGGAGCCGAGAATCAGGATCGACGGCTTGGCGTGCAGCGCCACCTCGTCCTCTTCGTCGTACGCCGAGTAGTGGTAGGGGGTGTACGCGGCGAACTCAGCCGCGCAGGTGTCCACGGTCTTGTAGACGGGGCGGATGCCCAGGGCCTGGCGCACTCCGCGGACTACGGCCTCGGAGTTGTGGGTCAGGGAGCCGATCTGCTCGTCGGAGAAGCCGTGGCGCTTGGCCCGCTTGAGCATGTCAGCCGTCAGCGCGCCGGCCTGGCGGATTTCCCGGGAGATCTCGTTGAGGAGCTGGAGCTGGTCGAGGAACCAGGGGTCGATCTTGGTGGCTTCGAAGAGCTGTTCAACGGTGGCGCCGCCCAGGAGGGCGCGCTGGACCTGGTGCAGCCGGTCCGTCGTCGGGCGCTTCGCCTTTTCGATGAGCTCAGCGACTTCCCATTCGGGTACGGAGCTGAAGTCCAGCTGGGAGCCCTTCTGCTCCAGGGAACGCAGGGCTTTCTGCAGGGCCTCCGTGAAGTTGCGGCCCATGGCCATGGCTTCGCCCACGGACTTCATGGTGGTGGTGAGGGTGTTGTCCGCGGCGGGGAACTTCTCGAAGGCGAACCGCGGCACCTTGACCACAACGTAGTCCAGGGTCGGTTCGAACGACGCGGGGGTCTTCTGCGTGATGTCGTTGGGGATCTCATCCAGGGTGTAGCCCAGCGAGAGCTTGGTGGCGATCTTGGCGATGGCGAAGCCTGTCGCCTTCGACGCCAGCGCCGACGAACGGGACACGCGGGGGTTCATTTCGATGACCACCACGCGGCCGGTGGCGGGGTCGATGGCGAACTGGATGTTGCAGCCGCCGGTGTCCACGCCCACTTCGCGGATGACGGCGATGGAGATGTCGCGCAGGCGCTGGTACTCGCGGTCGGTGAGGGTGAGGGCCGGCGCCACGGTGATCGAGTCACCGGTGTGGACGCCCACGGGATCGAAGTTCTCGATGGAGCAGACCACCACGACGTTGTCGTTCTTGTCGCGCATCATCTCGAGCTCGTATTCCTTCCAGCCGAGGATGCTCTCTTCGAGCAGCACCTCGCTGGTGGGGCTGTACTGCAGGCCCTGGCCCACGATGCGGCGGAGGTCGTCCTCGTTGTAGGCGAGGCCCGAGCCCAGGCCGCCCATGGTGAACGAAGGGCGGACCACCATCGGATAGCCGAGGTCGTCGGCTGCCTTCAGCGCCTCATCCATGCTGTGGATGATGTGGCTGCGGGCGGATTCGGCGCCGCAGCGCTCCACCACGCCCTTGAACTTCTCGCGGTCCTCGCCGAGCTCGATGGCTGCAATGTTGGCACCGATGAGCTCCACGTTGTACTTCTCAAGCACACCGTTCTTGTCCAGCGCGATGGCCGTGTTCAGCGCGGTCTGTCCGCCCAGGGTGGGCAGGACGGCGTCGGGACGTTCCTTGGCGATGATCTTCTCCACCACCTCGGGGGTGATGGGTTCGATGTAGGTGGCATCGGCAAACTCGGGGTCCGTCATGATGGTGGCCGGGTTGGAGTTCACCAGGATGACGCGCAGGCCTTCATCCTTCAGGACGCGCAGCGCCTGGGTGCCGGAGTAGTCGAACTCGGCGGCCTGGCCGATGACGATCGGGCCGGAACCAATGACGAGGACGCTCTTGAGATCTGTACGTTTCGGCATTACTTCTTGTCCTCAGTCTGGTTGTGGTTCTGGTCGGCGCCCGGGTTTTCCGCCTCGGCGGGGTGCTTCGCGTCCACGGGCTCCTTGGAAAGGTTTGCGGTGCGCCCGTCCCGGGTGCCCTCCATGAGTTCGATGAAGCGGTCGAACAGGTAGGCGGCGTCGTGGGGTCCGGCGGCGGCTTCCGGGTGGTACTGGACCGAGAAGGCCGGGATGTCCAGGCACGCGAGGCCCTCAACGACGTCGTCATTGAGGCTCACGTGGCTGACCTCGACGCGCCCGTAACGTTGTTCGGGCGCAGAGGTGGCACCGTCCAGCGGCGCGTCCACGGCGAAGCCATGGTTCTGGGAGGTGATCTCCACCTTGCCGGTACGGCGGTCCATCACGGGCTGGTTGATCCCGCGGTGGCCGTAGCGCAGCTTGTATGTGCCGAACCCGAGCGCGCGGCCCAGGATCTGGTTGCCGAAGCAGATGCCGAAGTAGGGAATCTTCTCATCCAGCACCGAGCGCAGCAGGCTGACCTGGGTGTCCGCGGTGGCAGGGTCCCCGGGTCCGTTGGACATGAAGAAACCGTCCGGGTTGACGGCTTTGACGTCATCCAGGGTGGCGGTTGCCGGCAGGACGTGAACCCGGACGCCGCGCTCGGCGAAACGGACGGGCGTCATGGCCTTGATGCCGAGGTCGATGGCGGCGATGCTGAACCGCGGTTCGCCTTCCCAGCCGTGGTCCTTGGGTTCCACGACGTAAGCTTCGTCGACGCTGACTTCCTCGGCCAACCGGGCGCCCTCCATCGGGGCGCTGGCCAGGACGGCCTCCACCAGCTCCTTGTCCGTGGCCAGTGCAGCTTCCCCGGAGAAGATCCCGGCGCGCATGGTCTTGTGCTCCCGCAGGTGGCGGGTGATCGCGCGGGTGTCCACGCCCTGGATACCTACGACTCCCTGGGCCACGAGTTCCTCGTCGAGTGAACGCTCGGAGCGCCAGTTGGACGGGCGGCGGGCGGCGTCGCGGACGACGTAGCCGGCCACCCAGATGCGCCGGGATTCGGCGTCCTCGCTGTTGACACCGGTGTTGCCGATGTGCGGGGCGGTCTGGACCACCAGCTGGCGGGCGTAGGAGGGGTCGGTGATGGTTTCCTGGTAGCCGGTCATGCCGGTGGCGAAAACCGCTTCGCCCAGCGCGGTGCCGGTGGCGCCGTAGCTGGTTCCGCGGAAAATGCGTCCGTCTTCCAGGACCAGCGCTGCGGGAGCGGAGGTGGGTGCTGTCACTGAGTTCGCTTTCACTGTCTTACTTTCCACTGTTGGCGTCAGCCGCCGGGGTTGAAGAGATCAAGTTCCGGAGTGCCGTCAGCAGCACGTCCTTGTCCGCAGCCCGGCGGGTGCGGAAGCCCGTATCCAGCTCGTGCCGGCCGTGCAGCCAGGCAAGCACCAGCAGTCCGTCCGTTTCCACGAACTTACCGGCCATGCCGCTTTCCTGGCGAACGTCCGTCAGCGCTGCTGCGGGGATGTACAGGGCGGGCGCGCCTGCGCGGTCGAAAATTACGCCGTGCGGGTAGATGGCCAGCGTGGCATTGGTGCGGATGCCCAGGCCATGGACCGCGATCCGGTCGAGCCAGTCGCCGCCGGTGGTGGTAGCGACGTACTGGCCCTCCGCTGCGGCGACCGGCCCCCCGGGCGCGCCGGGCACCTGGGGGAGGCTGTCGACATCGGCCTGGCGCCTGAGGCGGTTGCGCCACCCTGCGCGGATCATCAGCAGCGCGGCGGCGATCAGCACCAGGGTGATGACCGCCGTGAGGAGTTTGGTGTCCATCAGGCAGCACCCGCCGGAGTGTCCGGCGACAGGACGCAGGGGGAGTTCAGCTCGCCGTCCAGCACGGTGGGGTGGCCCCGGTAGAAGGTGGCCAGCACCTTGCCGGGCAGTTCCCTGCCCTTGAACGGGGAGTTCCGGCCCTTGGTGGCCATCCGGGACGGGTCCACGGTCCAGCGGGCGGCCGGATCCACGAGGATGAGGTTGGCGGGTTCGCCCGCAGCCAGCGGCCTGCCCTGGTCCGTGAGCCGGCCGATATGGGCCGGCGCGGTGGAGGTGACGCGGGCGAAGTCCGCCCATGTCATCAGGCCGGTCTCGATCATGGTGTGCTGCACTACGGACAGTGCGGTTTCCAGGCCGGTCATGCCCATGGCCGCCTGCGCCCACTCGCATTCCTTGTGCTCGCTGGGGTGCGGCGCGTGGTCGGTTCCCACGACATCGATGGTGCCGTCGGCGAGGCCGGCGCGCAGGGCCTGGACGTCGGCGTCGGTGCGCAGGGGCGGATTGACCTTGTAGACGGGGTCGTAGCTGCGGACCAGGTCGTCCGTCAGGAGCAGGTGGTGGGGAGTCACTTCCGCGGTGACGTTGATCCCCCGGGCCTTGGCCCAACGGATAATCTCCACCGACCCGGCCGTGGACACGTGGCAGACATGCAGGCGCGAACCCACGTGTTGGGCCAGCAGCACGTCCCGGGCAATGATGCTCTCCTCGGCCACGGCCGGCCACCCGGCCAGGCCCAGGACGGCGGAAACATCGCCTTCGTTCATCTGGGCCCCGGCGGTCAGCCGGGGCTCCTGCGCGTGCTGGGCCACCACGCCGTCGAATGCCTTGACGTATTCCAGTGCCCGACGCATCAGGACGGGATCGTGGACGCAGATGCCGTCATCGGAGAATATCCGGACGCGTGCGCGGGAGTCTGCCATGGCGCCGAGCTCGGCGAGCTGTTCGCCTGCCAGGCCCACGGTTACGGCACCGACCGGGCGTACGTCCACCCAGCCTGCCGCCCGGCCCAGGCTGTAGACCTGCTCCACCACGCCCGCAGTGTCTGCCACGGGGGTGCTGTTGGCCATCGCGTGCACGGCGGTGAACCCACCCAGGGCCGCAGCCCGTGAACCGGTTTCCACGGTCTCGGCGTCCTCGCGGCCAGGCTCGCGGAGGTGGGTGTGGACGTCCACCATGCCGGGCAGCGCCACCAGGCCGTCGGCCTCGATAACGGTGGCACCCTCGGCGGAAAGGCCGGTTCCGGTGGCGGCGATGACGCCGTCCCGGACCAGCAGGTCAGAGGCTTCCCCGCCCAGGATGGCGGCTCCGCGGATCAGGTACGTTCCGGTGTTGGCGGCCATCAGTTGCTCTCCTTGGTGGAATGGGTGCCGGCGTGGGCCAGGGCGGGGGCTGCCGGTGCGCGGGTGTCCCCGGACAGCAGAAGGTACAGTGCGGCCATCCGAACAGAGACGCCGTTGCGGACCTGCGCCAGGACCGTGGACCTGGGCGAGTCCGCAGCGGCTGCGCAGATCTCCAGGCCCCGGTTCATAGGGCCGGGGTGCATGATGATGGTGTCCTTCATCCCGAGATTGTCCAGCGCCTGCAGCCTGCCGTCGCCGAAACCCCAGCGGCGCGAGTATTCGCGGGTGGTGGGGAAGAAGGATGCGTTCATGCGTTCGCCCTGGACCCTCAGCATCATGACCGCGTCAGCCCCCTGTGCCAGGGTGTCGTCGAGGTTGTAGCTGACCTTGCAGGGCCATTTTTCGACGCCGATGGGCAGCAGGGTGGGCGGCGCCACCAGGGTGACGTCCGCGCCAAGGGTCCGCAGCAGCCATACGTTGGAGCGGGCCACGCGGGAGTGCAGGACATCCCCCGCGATGACAACGCGCATGCCCTTGAGGTCTGCGCCCTCGGATGCGGTGCCGGACAGTCGGGACCAGTGCCGGCGCATGGTGAAGGCGTCAAGCAGGGCTTGGGTGGGGTGTTCGTGGGTGCCGTCCCCGGCGTTGATCACAGCTGCGTCGATCCAGTCGGTGGCAGCGAGACGGTGCGGTGCGCCGGAGGCCCAGTGCCGGATAACGACGGCGTCCGCGCCCATGGCGGACAGTGTCTGGGCGGTGTCCTTCAGGGATTCCCCCTTGGACACCGAGGACCCTTTGGCGGCGAAGTTGATGACGTCCGCGGACAGTCGCTTGGCTGCGGCCTCAAACGAGATGCGGGTGCGCGTGGAGTCCTCGAAGAAGAGGTTTACCACGGTCCTGCCACGCAGCGCGGGGAGCTTCTTGACTTCCCGCTCCCCTACCGCGGACATCTCTTCGGCGGTGTCGAGGATGCGGACGGCGTTGGCCAGGCTGAGGTCCTCAGTGGACAGCAAGTGCCTCATGGCCGTCCCTCGATTACAACCTCATTGACCGCGGCGGCACCGGCAGGAGTATCGGTTTCTTCGAGCCGGACCCGGACTTTCTCGGCCGAGGACGTGGGCAGGTTCTTGCCTACGTGGTCCGCCCGGATGGGGAGTTCGCGGTGGCCGCGGTCGATCAGGACGGCAAGGCGCACGATACGGGGGCGGCCCAGGTCCACGAGGGCGTCCAGGGCGGCGCGGATCGTTCGGCCGGAGTACAGGACGTCGTCGATGAGGACCACTACTTTGTTGTCGATCCCCGTCCGCGGCAGCTTGGTGGGATAAGGGGGCCGGGTACCCTGGCGGGACAGGTCGTCCCGGAACATGGTGACGTCAAGCTGCCCCACAATTGCTGCGGCGTCCACGGAAGGATCGGCGGCTGCGATCTTGTGCGCCAGCCGGAGTGCCAGCGGGTAGCCGCGGCGCGGGATGCCCAACAGGACCAGGTCCTTGGACCCTTTATTGGCTTCAAGGATCTCATGGGCGATACGAGTGAGTGCCCGGTCGATATCGGCCTGGTTGAGGACAACCCTGGCCGGACCCGGCGCGCTGGTGACAGAAGTCAACGCTCGTCTCCCCTTTCCCCGCCTCACGGGACGGAATTAAAAAAGGATCATGTGCGTTCCAAAATTACCATAGGCACCACCCGCCGGCGTTCCGGCTGGGCGCGGTGCTGGTCACACTTTCCGCTCCCCGCCTGCCGGGACGCCCCGCTAGGCTTTCGGTATGCCGACATCTTCCCGCCTGCCTCGAGACGCCAATCCCAGCTGGATGGGACACATCCGGCCACAGGATTACCGTCCCGCGCCCGGGCATTATGGTCCGTCGGTGCAGGGATCGGCGCCTTTTGGCGGACCGCCTGCTTGGTCTGGCGGTCCCGGACCGGCAGCCCCGCGGCGCCGCGCCGGCCTGGGCTCCCTCACCCTCGCCGTCACCGGCCTGGCATTCGCCAGCCTTTTCCTGGTGGTGCCGTTCCTCGTGGCCAGCACCGGACCGGCCGGGTTCGTCGGGGGGTTCATCGCCTCCCTGTTTCCCTTGGGCGTGGTGCTGTTCACCGTCCGCGCGATCGACCGCTGGGAGCCCGAACCCAAGCGCCTCCTGTATTTTGCGTTCACGTGGGGTGCGGCGGTGGCAATCGCCGTGACGCTGTTACTGCAGCCACTGTTCCTGGCAGGGGCTGAGTTTTCCAGCGAGGCCGCCATGCGCACCTACCTGGCCACGGTTCAGGCACCCATCGTGGAGGAGACGGCCAAGGGCCTGGGACTGCTGGTCCTCCTGCTTGCAGCGCGCCGGCACTTTGACGGACCCGTGGACGGCATTGTCTTCGCCTTCACCATTGCGGCCGGCTTCGCGTTCACCGAGAACATTCTTTATTTTGGCCGCGCCATCGCCGATCCGGCCGGGTCCGGGGACCTGGCCCAGGTCTTCGTGCTCCGCGGCATCATGTCGCCTTTTGCCCACGCGATCTTCACCGGAACCGCCGGGCTGGTCATGGGCTTCGCCGCCCGCCGCTGGCACACCGGCGCTTCCCTCGCCGCCTTCTTGCTGGGCCTCCTTCCGGCCATGCTCCTGCACAACCGGTGGAACAGCATGGGGCAGAACTTCCTGGCCGAATACGTGCTGGTGCAGGTGCCGATTTTCCTGGCCGCGGTAACCGGTATCGTGGTCCTCCGCATTGCCGAGAAACGGCTCACCCGGCAGCGCCTGCTGGAGTACGCCGCGGCGGGTTGGTTCACCGCGGCCGAGGTGGAACTGCTTGCGACGCCGGCCGGACGGCGCGCGGCGCTGAAATGGGCGGGCGGCCTCGGCCGGAAGCGGCAGATGAAGGAGTTCCTGGCGGCAGTGACCCGGCTGGCAAACATCCGGCAGCGGATCCTCAGCGGGCGGGAAGTGCAGCTCCACCAGGCAGAAGAGCGGCATGAGCTGCAGCGCGTGATGGCACTGAGGGCCGCCGTTGCCGGTTGAACGGAGACAGCAAAGGAGCCGGCCGCCTGGTAGGCGGCCGGCTCCTTTAGCTGGATGGGTCCTGTCAGTGCGCCTTCAGCTACGCGAGCAAGGACGGCTTCAGCTGCTGGAGCCGGCCCAGCAGTCCGTTAATGAACTGCGGTGATTCGTCGGTGGAAAGCGTCTTGGCCAGGGCCACCGCTTCGCTGACGGCCACGCCGTCCGGAACATCGTCGTTGTAGAGCAGTTCCCAGGTACCGATCCGGAGGATGATCCTGTCCACGGAAGGCATCCGTTCAAGGCTCCAGCCCTGCGAATAGGTTTCGAGGAACTCGTCGATGGCGGCCTGCCGGGAGACGACGCCTTCGATGATGTCCACGGTGTACGGGTTGACCACCTGGTCAGTCTTTTCCCGCCGCGCCCGAAGGACGTCGAAGGCCGAGGCCGAACGCTGTTCGGCCTCGAAAAGGACATCAAGAGCCCTGCTACGGGCTTTGCCGCGGGCGCTCACTACTCAGAGACCCGGCCGAGGTAGCTGCCGTCGCGGGTGTCCACCTTGACCTTGGTGTTGTTCTCGATGAACAGCGGAACCTGGATCTCGTAGCCGGTCTCCAGCGTTGCGGGCTTGGTGCCGGCGGACGAGCGGTCGCCCTGGAGGCCCGGCTCGGTGTAGGTGATTTCGAGGACAACGCTCGGCGGCAGTTCGATGTAGAGCGGGTTGCCCTCGTGGATGGCGATGTTGACCATCTGGTTTTCGAGCATGAAGTTGGTGGCGTCGCCAACCGTGGCTCCGGAGACGGTGATCTGGTCGTAGTCCGAAGTGTCCATGAACACGAAGTCGGCGCCGTCCTGGTACAGGTACTGGTAGTCGCGGCGGTCAACCGTGGCGGTCTCGATCTTGAGGCCGGCGTTGAAGGTCTTGTCCACAACCTTGCCGGACATCACGTTCCGCATCTTGGTACGGACGAATGCACCGCCCTTGCCCGGCTTCACGTGCTGGAATTCGATGACGTTCCAGAGCTGGCCCTCGAGCTTCAGGACCGTTCCGTTCTTGATGTCGTTAGTGGTTGCCACTGGTTTCCTCTGGTTTCTGTTCCTGGCCACGTGGTCAGGCGTTGTATGCCGGCCGGCTGGGCCGACGGCCTGCCAGCGCGTGTTTGTCAAAAATCGCGGGTCTGCAAAAATCCAAGAACCATTCTACCGGTAAATCGCTCCGGCCTCCTGATCGGGGCCCGGGCAGCCCGTCGGGACCGGACGTCGGGAAGTTTTCAGCAGGCCAGGTCCAGCACGTCCCGGGCGCGCTGCAGCGCCACCGTGGAGGAGTAAATCTGTGCCGCGTCCGCCGCCTGTGCCACGCGCAGGTCCAGCGCCCGGGTGAACGAATCGACGGCGGCCGAAACCTGGCCGGCAGCGTACTGGGTCTTACCGAGGAACTGCAGCGCCTGCGCCTCCATGGCGGTGCCCTGAACCTCGGAGAGCAACTGCCGGAAGAGCTCCACGGCGTGGTCCAGGCGCTTGGAGACCAGGAGCACCTCGGCTTCGAAGGCACGGAGCCGGAAGGACTCGGGATCGGCGAACCGGGCTTCCGCCAGGAGCTCAGCCGCTTCAGCGGCCTGGCCCTGAACCAGCAGCACGAAAATCCGGTCGGCAGGATCCGTGGAGGCTTCCAGCGCCGCCTGGCATGCTTCGGCGTTCACGATCTGCGGCAGGAGTGTCTCCGGGTTGACCCGGATGCCCGGGAAGCCGGTCTCCGGCCAGTCGCTGGTGCCGGTCATATCGCCCTGCATCAGGAGGCGATTTCCTGGTAGGCGGCAAAGAGCAGGGAGGTGTCCGGAACGTCTAGGATGCCCGGCTTTGCGATGCCGTCCAGCACCACGAAGCGCAGGAGGTCCCCGCGGGACTTCTTGTCGCGCCGCATGCCATCCAGCAGGCCCTGCCAGCGGTCCCGCCGGTACGTGACCGGCAGGCCGAGCCCTTCGAGGATGCTCCGGTGCCGGTCTGCGTCGGCATCGCTGAGCCGGCCCACGCTGCGGGCCAGTTCGGCAGCGAACATCATTCCGACGGAAACCGCCGCGCCGTGGCGCCAGGAGTACCGTTCCACCAGTTCGATGGCATGGCCCAGCGTGTGTCCGTAGTTCAGGATTTCCCGCAGCCCGGATTCCTTGAGGTCCTGCGATACCACCGCGGCCTTGACGGCGATGGCCCGCTCGATGAGCTCGCGGATGGCCGGAGACTGCGGATCGACGACGGCTGCAGCGTCCTTCTCGACCAGGTCCAGGATGGCCGGATCGGAGATGAAACCGCATTTGATGACCTCTGCCATTCCGGACACGATCTCGTTCCGTGGCAGGGTCTGGAGGGTGTCCAGGTCCGCCAGGACGGCGGCCGGCGGGTGGAAGGCACCCACCAGGTTCTTGCCCTCCGCGGTATTGATTCCCGTTTTTCCCCCCACGGCTGCGTCCACCATGCCCAGGAGGCTGGTGGGCATGTGGATGACCTTGACGCCGCGCAGCCACGTTGCCGCGACGAATCCGGCGAGATCCGTGACGGCGCCGCCGCCGACGGCCACGATGGCGTCGGAGCGGGTGAAATCGTTCTGTCCCAGGACCTGCCAGCAGAATGCGGCTACCTGGATGTGTTTGCCTTCCTCGGCGTCCGGGATCTCGGCGGTGAGGGAGGTGAAGCCGGCTGCTGCCAGCTCGTCCCGCACGGTGTCCCCGGTGAGCCGCAGTGCCCTGGGATGGATGACCAGCACGCGCCGCACACGCTCCCCCAGCAACGCCGGAAGGTCACCCAGCAGGCCGCGTCCCACGACGACGTCGTAATTTTCCGCGGCGGAGGCGCCCGTAACTTTGATGACCGTTGACTCGGTACTCACTTTTCAACTTCCTGTTTGGCAGCTGCGAAGTCACGCAGCGCTGCTTCCAGCCGGGCGCCGAGTTCGGCCACCGAGCCGTGCCGGACGTCCAGGGTGATGTCCGCAAGCCGCTCGTAAACGGGCCTGCGGGTGGCGAACATGGCCTGCCAGCGGCCCATGGCATCGCCGGCCAGCAGGGGGCGTCCGGAATTCCTGGCGATGCGCGACGCTACCGTATCGGCATCGCATTCGAGGTACACCACGGTACACCGGCTGATGGTCTGCTGCGTGCCCGAATCGAGCACCGCGCCGCCACCGAGGGAGATCACGGTGCCCTGCCCTTCCGCAGCCTCCACCGCGGCGGCGACAGTCCGCGCCTCGATCTCACGGAACGCATGCTCTCCCCGTCCGGCGAAGATATCGGCAATGGACCCGTGCGCGGAGACAATCACCGCGTCCGTGTCCACGAACGGAGCACCCAACTGTTGGGCCAGTTGCTGGCCAAGAGCCGATTTCCCCACGGCCATTGGGCCGATGAGCACGATGGGGCGCCTGCCCGGCCCGGTGACAGCGCCGTCTTTGTTGCGATGGGGCACTACTGGCCGATCGAGTCCAGGGAGGCCGGGATGTTGTCCAGGTAGCCCTTGATGTTCCGTGCAGTCTCCGCAACGGAGTCGCCGCCGAACTTCTCCATGACGGCTTCGGCAAGGACCAGCGCAACCATGGCCTCCGCCACGACGCCCGCGGCGGGGACGGCGCAGACGTCCGAGCGCTGGTGGTGCGCCTTGGCCGCTTCGCCGGTACTGACATCAATGGTCTTCAGCGCGCGCGGAACGGTGGCGATGGGCTTCATGGCTGCCCGGACCCGCAGGACGTCACCGATACTCATGCCGCCCTCAATGCCGCCGGCACGGTTGCTGGCGCGGACGATCCGGCCGTCCGTATCACGGACGATTTCATCGTGCGCCGCGGAGCCACGCCGGGCAGCGGTACGGAAGCCGTCGCCGACCTCCACGCCCTTGATGGCCTGGATACCCATGAGGGCGGCGGCCAGCCGGGAGTCCAGGCGGCGGTCCCAGTGGACGTAGCTTCCGAGTCCAGGCGGCAGTCCGTATGCCAGGACCTCCACTACGCCGCCCAGTGTTTCGCCTTCTTTGTGCGCGGCATCCACCTCGGCCACCATGGCGTTGGAGGTGTCGCGGTCAAAGCAGCGCAGCGGGTCGGCGTCCAGCGCCAGGACATCCGATGGAACGGGAAGCGGACGGCCTTCGGGGACCGTGACACTGGCGATGGACACCGTGTGGCTGACCAATTCGATGCCAAGGTGCTTGAGGAACTGCGCCGCTACGGTGCCCATGGCTACACGGGTGGCAGTCTCGCGCGCGCTGGCCCGCTCCAGGACGGGACGGGCCTCGTCAAAGCCGTACTTCTGCATGCCGGTGAAATCCGCGTGCCCCGGACGGGGCCGGGTCAGCGGCGCGTTGCGGGCCTGGTCTGCCAGGGCCCCGGGTTCAACGGGATCCGCAGACATGATCTGCTCCCATTTGGGCCATTCGGTGTTTCCCACCTGAACGGCCACGGGGCCGCCCTGGGTCACGCCGTGGCGCACGCCGCCGAGGATAGTGACCACGTCCTGCTCAAACTTCATGCGTGCGCCGCGGCCGTAGCCCAGCCGGCGCCGGGCCAGTGAGTCGGCGATGTGGCCGCTGGTGATTTCCACCCCGGCGGGGACGCCTTCAATAATTCCCATCAGAGCCGGGCCATGGGATTCACCGGCTGTCAACCAACGCAACATATCTTCCATCCTGCCACGGGGGGCGGTTACAAAGCCCGTCGGGGAAG
This sequence comes from Pseudarthrobacter sp. NPDC092424, assembly GCF_044754925.1. Classification (NCBI taxonomy): domain Bacteria; kingdom Bacillati; phylum Actinomycetota; class Actinomycetes; order Micrococcales; family Micrococcaceae; genus Pseudarthrobacter; species Pseudarthrobacter sp. NPDC092424. The sequence continues at coordinate 483,106 of NZ_JBIVQC010000002.1, forward strand.
GCCGACTGAGGCGCACATCACATCTATGACGGCCGCGTTGACATCACCGCCGCGGCGGGTGAAAAGGCGCACCTGTTCCACGGCCTGGTAGAGCAGCATCTCGAGCCCCGGTACCACGGTTCCGCCGGCGGCCTGCCATACGGAGGCGATCAGGCTCGGCCAGGGATCGTAGGCCACGTCCAGGAGGACGCCGGGTGTGCGGGTCTTCAGGGCGGCGATTTCCGACGCGAGTCCGTCCGCCGCCCGTGGCGGCAACGTGGAGATGACGACGTCGGCACCCGCCGCGGGGCGGGCGGCTTCAGTGAGCGGGCGGATATCAACGTTAACGCCCAAGCTGTCGGCAGCTGCACGGACATCCCCGGTCCGGGCGGGATCCCGGACATGGACGCGCACGCTGCCGGCACCCAGCTCCTTCAGCGCGGCCACGGCCGATGCAGCGGTTCCTCCGCCGCCCAGGATCACGGCAGAGGGGGCGTCGCCCGTTCCGGCGTGCCGGAGGGCATTGACAATGCCGGCGACGTCGGTGTTGGAACCGACAGCCCTGGCGGCGTCACCCTCGCCCTCGAAAGTCACCGTGTTCACCACGCCCAGCGTCCGGGCGATGCCGCGGACCTCATCCACGTGGGCCAGCATTGCGGTTTTCAGCGGCATGGTCACCGAGAGGCCCCGCCACCCGGACTGGTGGCGGACCTGCCGCATGAACCCAGGCAGCAGCTCCTCGGTCACGTCGATGGCGGTGTAGGCGATGTCAGCGCCAAGCCGGGCGTACGCTGCCCGGTGCAGTACCGGCGACTTCGAGTGGCCGATGGGATGTCCCAGGACAGCAGCCCGGAGGCTCACGTGCAGCGTCCTTCATTCGCCCGGCACCAGTTGTTGTACTGCTCGACGTACACATTGTGCTCCGCCAGGGTCTTGGCGAACTTGGTTTCCCCGGTGTCCAGGTTGATGGTGACCCAGTAAAGGAAGTCATTCTTCGTTGGCTTGGCGGCAGCATCTATGGCGGTACGGCCCGGGGAGCCGATGGGGCCCGGCGGAAGGCCGGGGTTTGCGTACGTGTTGTACGGGTTCGACTTATCCTGCCGCTGCTCTTCCGTGAAGTTGAAGCTACGCGTGCCCAGCCCGTAGGTCACGGCGGAGTCCACCTGGAGATAGCCGTTTGTCTGGTCGTTGGGCTTGAGCCGGTTGTAGATGGCACCGGCCACGTTGCCGTAGTCCGCCTGGCCACCTTCGGCCTGCACGATGCTGGCTACCGTAACGGCCTGGTACTGCTTGGCGGGGTCGGTGATCCCCTGCGCCACCAGTTCCTCCACGGTGGTATCAACGAGCTTCTGCAGGATCTCCTTGGCCGGGGTACCCAGCGGGAAGCGGTACTCGCCCGGAGCCAGGTAGCCTTCGAGGTTTCTGGCGCCAGCCGGCAGGCCGAACTGGGCCGGCTTGTTGCTGAAGGCCTGCAGGTCCTGGACCGAGATGCCTGATCCTTCGGAGATGGCCTGCAGCGACTCGTCGATGCGGAGGCCCGCGCTCAGCGCGAAGTAGATGACCTTTTCAGAGCCTTCACCGAGGAGCACGTTCACGGCATCAGCGTTCTTCATCTCCATCTTGAAGGTGTAGTCCCCCGGCGAGAGCGTTCCGCCGGAGGCGTTAAAGGCCTGAAGGAAGGTATCAGCGTTGGCGATGACTCGTTCGTCCTCGAGCGCGGCGGCCACCGAGCGGGTTCCTTCGCCGTTGGCCACGGTGATCTGCACCTCCCCCGTGCCGGGACCGGGAAAGTCGCTGGGCCGGGAGTCGCCGAGAAGCGGTTTGAGGAACTGTGCGCCCACGGCCACCGCGGTGATGAACACGGCCAGCGTGAGGAAGAGGGCAAGGAAACGGCGGCGGCGCCGCACCTTCTTCGAGGGGCGCGGCGGCGCCGAAACAGCTGCAGGCATCAGGACGTGGTGGAGATCGTCGTGGTGGAGATCGTCGTGGTGGAGGCCGTCGTGGTGGAGGCCGTCGTGGTGGACGTCGTCGAGGTGGGGATCCCCGTGGCGGGGCTCCACGTGATGAACATCCTCCTGAAGGAGAACGGCTTCATGGTGCGGCTCCTGGCCCTGGTGGAACTCCTGGTACCCGTGGTGGCCTTCGTCATGGTGCGGGCCATTATCGTGGAAGCTGTCCGCATGGCCCGGATCTGAGGCATAGTGCTGACTTGCATAGTGCGGCTCTTCAACCTGCGGCTCTTCAGCATGCTGATCCGCTTGGCGCAGGTCGATTGCCGGGGGCGTGGCCGGAGCCGGCGGCACCGTCGCGGAAGGCTCCTGCGCGGCGGGCGGGGCCACCGGAGCCGGCAGGGCGGCCGCCTCCTCCTGCGGGGCGGCAACCGGTGGCTGGACCGGCTGGGGCGGGATGTCGTGGCCCGTTTCATAGGCCTGCTCGGGCACGGCCCCGTGTTTGCCGGTCTCCAGGCTTTTTTCCCGGGCGCGGAGCTCCTTCCGGGTCAGCGGACGCGCGGATCCCCCGCCCCAGGAGCCGGAAGCGTCGTCGATGTTGGCAGGGCTCACTGTTGCCTTCCATTATCTGAAGATCGGTCCGTATCCACCGGCATATCCGGGACAGACTTGTCCTGTTCGCCGGCTGCCGGTTTAACGGCAGGGGCCGGCACGTTCACGCGTGAACCGACGTCCGCTCCCCTGGCTTTTTGCATGTCGATCGCATGTTGGAGGATACCCGCCGCTGCGACCTGGTCAATTACTTTACGGTGGTCCCTGCTGCTCATGCCAGCCTGATGCAGATTGCGGTGGGCGGTGACGCTGCTGAGGCGCTCGTCCACCAGGTGTACGGGCACCCCGATGCCACGTGCTGCCAGTTCCGCGGCCAGCAGCCCGGCGTACTCGGTGGCCATCTGGGCCGACGCCCGTTCCTCGCCCTTCAGCGTCCGCGGCAGTCCAACAAAAACCTGGACCACGTCAAGCTCGGCGACGAGGCCCGCAATGATGCGCACGTCCGAATTCTTCCTGGCGTTGCGGTCCAGGGTCTTGTACGGCGTGGCCAGGATCGAGTCGCGGTCGCAGAGCGCCACGCCGACCCGGACAGTGCCCACGTCCACCCCCAGTTTCACACCCTGGGGGTAACCGCCGGCCGTTGCAGCATGGTTCATGATGCGGTTTAGCGGGCCGAAATGGCGTCGACGATGGCTGTCAGGGCCGCCGGAACCTTGGTTGCGTCGGTGCCGCCGCCCTGGGCCACGTCGTCCTTGCCGCCGCCGCCGCCGCCAAGGACGCCTGCGGCGAGGCGCACCAGCGCACCGGCCTTGACGCCTGCTTCCCGGGCTGCCTCATTGGTGGCAACGAGGACCATGGGGCGGCCGTTCGCCACACCGGCCACAGCCACTGTGGCAGCAGCCGAACCGAGCCGGTTGCGCAGGTCCAGGGCGAGGCCGCGGAGATCGTCCGCACCGCTGACGGTTCCGGCGTCATGGGCGATGACGCGGACTCCGGCGGCGTCCTTGGCGCTGCCGGCCAGCTGCGCTGCCGCGGACGCCAGCTGCTCCTTGCGCAGCCGGTCCAGTTCCTTTTCCGTGGCCTTGAGCTTGGCAAGGGTGGTTGCGATGCGGTCGGCCAGCTGTCCCGAGGGCACCTTCAGCATCTCAGTCAGTTCCGTGACCAGCGCTCGCTCGGCAGCCAGGTGGCGGAAGGCATCCATGCCCACGAAAGCCTCGACGCGGCGGTTTCCCGAGCCTACCGACTGCTCGCCGAGCAGCGAGAGGCTGCCGATCAGGGAGGTGTTGGACACGTGGGTGCCGCCGCAGAGCTCACGGGACCAGGCGCCGTCGATCTCAACGACCCGGACCTCGCTGCCGTAGTTTTCGCCAAACAGCGCCATGGCGCCCAGCGCCTTGGCCTCGGCCAGGCCCATGACCTTGGTTTCCACCCGGAAGTTATTGCGGATGGCGAGGTTGGAGACTTCCTCAATCTCGGAGCGCGTGGCCGTGCTCAGTCCTTCGCCCCACGCAAAGTCGAACCGCAGGTAGCCGGCCTTGTTGAAGGACCCGCGCTGGGTGGCTTCCGGACCAAGGATCTGGTGCAGCGCCGCGTGCACGATGTGCGTACCCGTGTGTGCCTGCTCGGCAGCATGGCGCCGTTCACGGTCGACGGCGGCACGCACCAGGGCGTCTGCCGGAATTTCGCCCTCGCGGACAATGGCCTTGTGGACGCTCAGGCCTTTCAGCGGACGCTGGACGTCCAGGACCTCGACCACGAAGCCGTCTCCCGTGATCAGGCCGGTGTCCGCCGCCTGGCCACCGGCCTCGGCATAGAACGGTGTCTCGGAAAGCACCAGTTCGATTTCGTCGCCTGTGGACGCCTGCCGAACCGGAACGCCGTTGGTGAGGATCCCGCGTACCCGGGATTCGCCGTCGAGCTCGGTGTAGCCGGTGAAGACGGTTTCGCCCTGGGCGAGGATCTCCTGGAAAGCGCTCAGGTCGGCGTGGCCGCCCTTCTTGCCCTTGGCGTCGGCCTGGGCACGCTGGCGCTGTTCCTGCATGAGGCTGCGGAAGGCTGCCTCGTCCACCTTCAGGCCGGCTTCCTCGGCCATTTCCAGTGTGAGGTCAATGGGGAAGCCGTAGGTGTCGTGGAGGGTGAACGCGTCGGCGCCGGACAGTGGCTTATTGGCGGCCTTGGACTCGCGGACCGCGTCTTCCAGGCGGGCGGTGCCGGAGGCGATGGTGCGCAGGAACGCCTTCTCTTCGGCGTAGGCGATCCGGCTGATGCGGTCGAAATCGGTCTCCACCACGGGGTAGACGCCCTTCATGGCGTCCCGGGACGCAGGCAGCAGTTCCGGCAGGCAGGCCTGCTCCACGCCCAGGAGGCGCATGGAGCGGACGGCGCGGCGGATCAGGCGGCGCAACACATAGCCGCGGCCCTCGTTGGAGGGGGTGACACCGTCGGAGATCAGCATGAGGGCGGAACGGATGTGGTCCGCGACCACGCGCATGCGGACGTCATCCGTGTGGTGCGGGTCGTCGTCGGACTCCGCGGACGTGTACTCCTTGCCGGAAAGCTCTGCAGCCTTGTCGATGACGGGACGGACCTGATCGGTCTCGTACATGTTCTCGACGCCCTGGAGGATCATGGCCAGGCGTTCCATGCCGAGACCGGTGTCGATGTTGCGCTTGGGCAGCTCGCCCAGCACATCGAAGTCCTCCTTGGAGCGGACGTTGTCGATCTGGTACTGCATGAACACGAGGTTCCAGATCTCGATGTAGCGCGTCTCATCCGCGAGGGGTCCGCCTTCAACACCGTAGGCCGGGCCGCGGTCATAGTAGATCTCCGAGCAGGGGCCGGCCGGTCCGGGCTGGCCTGTGTGCCAGTAGTTATCCGATTTGCCCATCCGCTGGATGCGTTCGGCCGGGACGCCGGTGTTCTTCAGCCACAGTTCGGCCGCCTCATCATCTTCCTGGTAAACCGTGACCCAGAGGCGTTCCGGCGCGAGGCCATAGCCGCCGTCGTCAACGCTCTTGGTGAGCAGCTCCCAGGCAAATTTGATGGCGTCTTCCTTGAAGTAGTCGCCGAACGAGAAGTTGCCGCACATCTGGAAGAACGTTCCGTGGCGGGCGGTCTTGCCCACCTCTTCGATGTCGCCGGTGCGGATGCACTTCTGGACGCTGGTGGCGCGGGAGTAGGGGGCTTCCTCACGGGCGGTGAGGTACGGGATGAACGGCACCATGCCGGCCACCGTGAACAGCAACGAGGGGTCGCTGGAAACCAGCGAGGCGGACGGAACCGCCGTGTGGCCCTTGCTGACAAAAAAGTCCACCCAGCGCTTCGTGATCTCCTGCGACTTCATGTGCTGTCTACTTACCCTTCTTGGTCCGCCCGTGGTTGGTGCGGATGATGTCTCGCGTGGCAGGTCCCTGGAAACGGCCCCTGCCGGTGTGGTTCTGGTATTGCTGCGGGCGGGCGGGGTGCCCGGTCCGTCAGCGGAGGCCGACGCGCGCCTGGGGCGGAGCCCCTGCTGACTGGTCGACGCCCAGGGCCGAGCGGAGGTCGGTTTCCCGCTCGTGCATGCCGGCCCGTACGGCGTCCGCGAAGTCGTAGATGCCGTCCGCCAGCCGGCCCACCGCCCGGTTCAGTCCCTCCGGACCAAGGTTGGACTGGGCTTCGGTCACTTTCTTGAAGGCGATGACTCCAATGGCCACGCCGATTCCCATCCAGAAAAGTCGTTTCATGGTTTGTCTCTTCCCAGGTTCAGCGGCTGCGGCGGCCGGTAGCGTGCTTCTTGCGGTTGGCCAGCGCGGTGCGGACGCCATAGCTGAATGCTGCCACCTTGATCAGCGGCGATCCCATGGTGGCGGCAACCAGCGAGGAAAGTGCTGACAGGTTCGCCGATGCGTCAGAGACGTTGGAGGAGATGCCGTCCACCTTTTTGAGCTGCTGGTTGGTGGTGGAGACCGTGGCCGTCACTTCATCCATGAGGGGTGTGGCACCGTCGCTGAGGGACCTGATGGCGGTGCGGACCTCATCAAAGACCTTGCCCAGCTTCATGATGGGCACGGCCAGCAGCAGCACCAGGAGCGCGAACACCCCGGCAGCGATCAGGCCGGCAATATCGCCACCAGACATATACGTTCATCTCCTCAAAATCCTGTGGATCGGCACCATCCCCGGGCGCCCGCAAAGGGCTGCGCCGCAGATGTCCCCCAAGTACCTTACATACAAAGAAGCCCGCGGCGCTTGCCACGGGCTTCTTTGGATACGCTGCTGGGATTTAGCGTGCGTAGAATTCGACGACGAGCTGCTCTTCGCAGGTCACGGGAATCTCGGAACGCTTGGGGCGGCGGACCAGGCGGGCCTGCAGTGCCTCGAGCTTGACGTCCAGGTAGGCCGGAACGGCGGGCAGGACGTCGCGGTGGGCGCCGGCTGCTGCAACCTGGAGCGGAACCATGGTCTCGCTGCGGCTGTGGACGTGGACCAGCTGGCCCTCGCCGACGCGGAACGACGGGCGGTCCACGCGGACGCCGTCGACCATGATGTGGCGGTGCACAACCAGCTGGCGGGCCTGGGCGATGGTGCGGGCGAACCCGGCACGCAGGACCAGGGCGTCAAGGCGCATTTCGAGCAGCTCGATGAGGTTCTCACCGGTCAGGCCCTTGGTGCGGCGGGCTTCTTCGAAGGCACGGGTCATCTGTGCTTCGCGGATGCCGTACTGGGCGCGCAGGCGCTGCTTTTCGCGCAGACGTACGGCGTAGTCGGAGTCCTGCTTCTTGCGGGCACGGCCATGCTCACCGGGGCCGTACGGGCGGCGCTCCATGTACTTGGCGGCCTTGGGGGTCAGAGCGATGCCGAGGGACCGCGAGAGGCGGGCCTGACGGCGAGCACGAGTGTTGTTAGCCACTTGTGTCCTTCCAATATCTGCGGTGTGTCAGTGTTACTGGCCTCCACGATGGAGAGCATCGGCCAACCGCTGCCTTTTGCTACTGGGCACAGGGCATAACCTACTCGAAGGAAATTCAAGGGGATTGTGCGTCCGTGCCTTGCCAGACAAACATCGATCCTACCATGGGGCTACTTCCCCCGGACAATCCGCCGCAGGCGCTCCAGCCGCACCGCGATGTCCCGCTCGGCACCGTTACCCGTCGGCCGGTAGTAGTCCTTCCCCACCAGGTCATCCGGCGGGTATTGCTGGGTGGCCACCGCGTGCGGGGCGTCATGGGCGTACTTGTACCCCAGGCCGTGGCCCAGCTGCTTGGAACCGGGGTAGTGGGAGTCGCGCAGGTGCGCCGGGATGCCGTTGCCCATGCCTGCCCGGACGTCGGCGATGGCCTGGTTGATGCCCATGTAGGCGGCGTTGGACTTCGGCGCCGTGGCAAGGTGGACCACCGCCTCCGCAAGGATGATCCTGCCTTCGGGCATGCCGATGAGCTGGACCGCCTGCGCCGCGGCAACGGCTGTCTGCAGCGCGGTGGGATCGGCCATGCCTACGTCCTCCGCAGCGGAGATCACGATCCGCCGGGCCACGAAGCGCGGGTCCTCCCCCGCCTCGAGCATCCGGGCCAGGTAGTGCAGCGCCGCGTCCACGTCCGAGCCGCGGATGGACTTGATGAACGCGCTGGCCACGTCGTAGTGCTGGTCGCCGGCGCGGTCGTAGCGGACGGCGGCCACGTCCAGGGCACGTTCGGTGTGTTTGAGTTCGACTTTCACCGGGCCGACATCGCCATCAGCTGCGTCATCGGCGTCGCCAAAAGCGACGCCGGCGGCCGCCTCCAGGGCGGTCAGCGCGCGCCGGGCGTCACCGCCCGAAAGGCGCACCAGGTGCGCCAGGGCTTCGTCGGAAAGGGCAACCTTGCCGTCGAGTCCGCGCGGATCCTGCACCGCCCGGACCAGGAGCCCTTCGATATCGGCGTCGGTGAGCGGCTTCAGCGTCAACAGCAGGGACCGGGACAACAGCGGCGACACCACCGAGAAGGAGGGGTTTTCAGTGGTAGCGGCGACCAGGACCACCCAGCGGTTCTCGACGCCGGGCAGGAGGGCGTCCTGCTGTGCCTTGTTGAAGCGGTGGATCTCGTCCAGGAAGAGGACGGTGGTGGTTTTGTAGAGGTCCCGGGCGGTGAGGGCATCGTCCATGACGCGCCGAACGTCCTTCACGCCGGCGGTGATGGCCGAAAGCTCCACGAACTTGCGCCCCGGTCCGCGGGCGATCACGTGTGCAAGGGTGGTCTTGCCCGTCCCGGGCGGTCCCCACAGGATCAGCGAGGCGGGCCCGGCGGGCCCTGCGGCGTCAGCACCGGCGGCCAGCTGCCGCAGCGGCGAGCCGTGGCCCAGCAGGTGTTGCTGACCCACCACCTCATCAAGGTTGCGGGGCCGCATGCGCACAGCGAGGGGGCTGCGCGGAGCTTTGGCGCCGCCCGCGCCGGGGCCGGCACTGTTGTCCGGCCCGTCATCGTCGCCGCCTGCACCCTGCCCGAAGAGATCATCCACATAGATAGGCTACTTGCAGTCAATCATTCGGCCAGCGCCGACGGCCCTTCCCGCGAGATGGCATTTCACGGCAATGCTGCCGGGGAACACTGCCGCGAAGTGCCATCTCGCGCAGTGGCAGCATTCAGAGGAGGCCCCATGCCGGCAGCAACCCGGGGCGGACGGCAGCCGTCCGTACGCACCACGTTCGTGCCCGGCGCCCGGCTGCCGGGCTGGGCGGAGCGCTTTGGCAGCGCCCACGGCGGCTGGGAAATCAGCGATGACGACGACGGCGTGCGGCTTGTCGCGGCCGACGGCACCACTGCACTCCTTCAGCCCCCGTGGCCGCCGGACGGCCGTCCGGGGCGGGGCGCCGACGCCGTGGAGCGGCTGGCCGCGCTGGCCACCCAACCCCGCCGGCTCGGCCTGGTGCTGGTGCGCCGGGGAGGCTACGGCATAGGCGTTGCCTCGGAAGGCCGGCTGCTCGCCAGCAAGGCGGGAACACGGTATGTGCAGGGCCGCACCTCCGCCGGCGGGCAGTCCCAGCAGCGGTTTGCGCGGCGCCGCGGGAACCAGGCGGACGCGCTGGTGGATGCCGTGGCCGCACAGGCGACGGCCGTTTTCGGCTCCGCCCCGCCGTTCGAATACCTGGTTCCCGGCGGCGACAGGATACTGGCGGACCAGGTCCTCGCGCATCCGGCCCTGCGGGCTTACTCCGGCGCACCGAGACTGGCCTGGCTGGATGTACCGGAGCCGCGCGCCGCCGTCGTGCTCAAGGCCGCCGGCGACGCCTGCTCCGTGCGTGTACAGGTCACCGACGCCGCCGGTCAGGCGTAGCCGGCCGGCCCGCTGATACAGCGTCCACGACCGGCTTTACTTGCAGCTTCAAGTATCGGGCTTGGGCTTAAGAAAGAGCTCCCTGCCGCCGGACCATCCCTGCAGCAGGGAGCTTTTCGAAGGTTAGCGGGCCTACTTGTCCTCGGCCTTCTTCTCTTCGGGCCTGGCCTGCGGTTTGAAGTCCACGCCGGCTTCCTTGCGCTGCTGCGCGGTGATCGGCGCCGGAGCCTGGGTCAGCGGGTCGTAGCCGTTGCCGGTCTTGGGGAACGCTATGACGTCGCGGATCGATTCCACACCGGCCAGCAGCGCAACCACGCGGTCCCAGCCGAAGGCGATGCCGCCATGCGGGGGCGCACCGAACTTGAAGCCCTCCAGCAGGAACCCGAACTTGGTCTGGGCGTCCGCACGGTCCAGGCCCATGAGTTCGAACACACGCTCCTGGACGTCGCGCTGGTGGATACGGATGGAACCGCCGCCGATTTCGTTGCCGTTGCAGACGATGTCATATGCGTAGGACAGCGCAGACTCCGGGTCCTTGTCGAAGGTGTCCAGGAACTCAGGCTTGGGTGAGGTGAACGCGTGGTGCACGGCGGTCCACTTGCCGGTGCCGACCGCAACGTCACCGGAGGCCACCGCAGCGGCGGCAGGCTCGAACATCGGAGCGTCAACCACCCAGCAGAAGGCCCAGTCGTCCGGGTTGATCAGGCCGGTGCGGTGGCCGATCTCCACCCGGGCGGCTCCGAGCAGGGCGCGGGACGGGGTCTTCTCGCCCGCAGCGAAGAAGATGCAGTCGCCCGGCTTGGCGCCGACGGCGTCGGCGAGGCCGGCGCGTTCGGTGTCAGTGAGGTTCTTGGCCACCGGACCGGCCAGTTCGCCGTCCTCTTTGTAGAGGACGTAGGCCAGGCCCTTGGCACCGCGCTGCTTGGCCCATTCCTGCCAGGCGTCCAGGGCGCGGCGGGCCTGCGAGGCGCCGCCGGGCATGACGACGGCACCGACATACGGTGCCTTGAACACGCCGAAGTTGGTGTCCTTGAAGAACTCCGTCAGCTCGGTCAGTTCCTGGCCGAAACGCAGGTCCGGCTTGTCCGAGCCGTAGCGGGCCATGGCGTCCGCGTACGTGATCCGCTGGATGGGTGTGGGGATCTCCACGTCGATCAGCTTCCACAGCGCCTTGACCAGGTTTTCGCCCAGGCTGATGATGTCGTCCTGGTCCACGAAGCTCGCCTCGATATCAAGCTGCGTGAACTCGGGCTGGCGGTCGGCGCGGAAGTCCTCGTCACGGTAGCAGCGGGCGATCTGGTAGTACTTCTCGAAGCCGCCAACCTGCAGGAGCTGCTTGAAAAGCTGCGGCGACTGCGGCAGGGCGTACCAGGATCCGGGCGCCAGACGTGCCGGAACCACGAAGTCGCGGGCGCCTTCCGGCGTCGAACGTGTCAGCGTGGGTGTTTCGATTTCCACGAAGCCGTCCTGGTGGAGCAATTCACGGGCCACCCGGTTAGCCTCCGAGCGCAGGCGCAGGTTCCGGGCCGGGCCGGGCCGGCGCAGGTCCAGGTAACGGTGCTTCAGGCGGGCTTCCTCACCGACCTCGACGTGTTCGTCGATCTGGAACGGCAGCGCTTCCGCAGTGTTCAGGACGGTGACGTCCTCGGCGATGACTTCGATGTCGCCGGTGGCCAGCGCCGGGTTCTCGTTGCCCGCAGGCCGCTTGGAGACGGTGCCGGTGACCTGCAGGACGTACTCGTTGCGCAGGCCGTGGAAGATCTCTTCCTCGCGGACCACAACCTGTGCCACACCGGACGCGTCACGAAGATCAACAAATGCCACGCCACCGTGATCGCGGCGTCGGCCAACCCAGCCGGCCAGGGTTACGGTTTGTCCAATGTTCTCGGAACGAAGGGATCCGAGGTCATGTGTGCGCAGCACAGCACGCCTTTCTAGAGACGACAGCAGGAAATCAGCGGAAATTAAATAGGATCGTTCAGGAACGATCCCGTCTGAGTTTACCCGCTTGAAAGGCACGGTCCCCGCATGGGCGCACATCCGCAGCTGCAGCGGAGGCTCAGCACCACCGACGCCACCATCATCGGCCTGGGCTCCATGCTCGGCGCGGGTGTGTTCGTCGTTTTCGGCCCTGCAGCCGCACTGGCCGGCAATATGCTGGCGGTTTCCGTGCTCCTGGCAGGAGCCGTGGCCTACTGCAACGCCGTGGCATCAGCCGCACTGGCCGCGAGGTACCCCACCAGCGGAGGCACCTACGTCTACGGCCGGGAACGGCTGGGGCCCTGGCCCGGTTTCATCGCCGGCTGGGGCTTCGTCACCGGGAAGACGGCCTCCTGCGCCGCGATGGCGCTGACCTTCGGCAACTACATGGCACCCGGATACGCCGTCCCCGTGGCCGTCGCCGCCGTCGTTGCCCTGACCGGCGTCAACCTGCTGGGCATCACCCGGACTGCGCTGGTGACCCGCATCCTTCTCGCCGTGGTGCTGGCCACCCTCGCGTTCGTCGCGGCGGCAGCTTTGACCGGTCCGCACCCGTCGGGCGCAGGGATAGCCGCGGCGGGAGCGTCCGACGGCGGCGCGGCGGCGCCCGGTGGCGTCCTCACTGCGGCGGGCCTGATGTTCTTTGCGTTTGCCGGATACGCCCGGATCGCCACCTTGGGCGAGGAGGTCAAGGACCCGGCCCGCTCCATTCCGCGCGCCATCCTCGCGGCGCTGGCAGCGGCGTTCGCAATCTACCTGGGACTGGGGCTGCTCCTGCAGAACCACCTCCGGGACGGGCTGCTGGCAGCATCCCGTACGCCGCTGCTGGATGCGGTGCTGCACTCGCGGCTGGCCGACGGCGCGCCCCTGGTCCAGGCGGGTGCGGCGGCTGCCTGTCTCGGAGCCCTTCTCGCGCTGATCACCGGGGTGGGCCGGACCACGCTGGCGATGGCCCGGGAACGCGATCTTCCCTCGCCGCTCGCACGCGTGGGGGTACGCCACCGGGTGCCGTTCGCGGCGGAACTCGCCGTGGCCGCCGTCGTCATCCTGCTGCTGCTCAGCGTGGACGTAATGACCGTGGTGGGCTTCTCGAGCTTCGGCGTTCTGGTGTACTACGCCGTGGCCAATGCTGCCGCTTTCACGCTGGACCGCCATCCGGGCTATGCGCCCAAGTGGCTCAACGCGGCAGGATTCCTGGGCTGCCTGCTGCTGGCCCTGACGCTGCCGCCCGCCTCCTTAGCCACCATGGCAGCGGTTCTCGCTGCCGGTGTGGCCGGCCGCTGGCTGGTCCTGCGCTTTCGGCGCTAGCTCAGACCACCGATGCGGTGGCGGTAGTGGCCACCTGCACGGCAAGATCCTCCGACGGCGGCATCCAGGTCTCGGGGGCCGCGGCCACCTGCTCGCCGGTGCGGATGTCCTTGACCTGGTGCGTGCCGTCGTCGTCCGTGAACCAGACGAAGGGGATGCCGCGACGGTCCGCGAACTTGATCTGCTTGCCGAACTTTTCGGCCTTCGCAGCCACCTCCGTCGGGATACCGCGGCTGCGCAGCAGCGCGGCAACGTCCTGGGCAGCGTCCCAGCTGTCGTCATGCGTGAGCGTCACCAACACCGCGGTGGGCACCGCACGCGACGCCTTCGCGAGTTCCTGGCTGAGGATCCGCGACACGAGGCGCGTGACGCCGATGGACAGGCCTACGCCGGGGAATTTGCGGTTTCCCTTTGCTGCCAGGGCATCGTACCGGCCACCGGAGCAGATGGAGCCCAGCTGCTCGTGCCCCACCAGGACGGTTTCGACCACGGTGCCCGTGTAGTAGTCCAGTCCGCGGGCGATGCTGAGGTCGGCCAGCACCTTGCCCGGCGCGCGCTGCACTGCGGCGGCGATGACCTGTTCCAGTTCGGACAGGCCTTCTTCGAGGAGGTCGTTGCTCACACCGAGGGCGCGCACCTGGGCAACGAAGGACGTGTCGGCGGTGCGTATTCCGGCCAGCCGCAGCGCCTTCTCCGCCTGCTCCGCGGTGGCGCCCAGTTCTTCCTGCAGCAGTTCGGCAACCCTGGCCGGCCCCACCTTCTCAAGCTTGTCGATGCTCCGCAGCACCCCTGCCGTGTCCGTCAGCCCGATGCCGCGATAGAAGCCCTCGGCCAGCTTTCGGTTGTTGATCCGCAGGCGGAAGTCCGGGATGGGCAGGGCGCTGAGCGCCTCCGCGATGACCAGCGCGATCTCGACGTCGTAGCGGAAGGGAAGGTCGCCGTCGCCCACTACATCGATGTCCGCCTGCGTGAACTCGCGGGCACGGCCCTCCTGGGGGCGCTCACCGCGCCACACCTTCTGGATCTGGTAGCGCCGGAACGGGAAGGCGAGGTAGCCGGCGTTCTCCACGACATAGCGTGCAAACGGCACCGTGAGGTCGAAGTGCAGGGCCAGGGCGTGCGGATCGGTCTTTCCCCTGGCATCGCCTTCGTCGTCCTGCAGCCGGCTGAGGCCGTACACCTCTTTGTCGATCTCGCCCTTGCGAAGGAGCTGCCCGACGGTCTCGACCGCGCGCGTCTCGATCGAGCTGAAGCCGTGCAGTTCGAACACCCGGCGCAGCGTGTCCAGCACATGCAGCTCCACCAGCCGCTCCTCGGGAAGCCACTCGGGGAATCCGGACAGGGAGGCGCTGCGTGCCATGGTGGAAGTTCTCCTCTTGGTGAAGGCTGCCGGGATACTGCCGGTCTCCGAAAACGGTCCGCGGCGGAGTTGTCCAGGCAGTCATGCATAAACTATGTGCGGCAGTCAGTTTATGCGCCTTCAGCCGGCATCTCTAATACGGCGGGCCCTGCGCTGGCTGGGCAGGGAACTGCGCGCGGCCGGGACGGCAGGCGCGCGGCACTACTACGAGGAGGACCCCTTGGCGGCCAGTCCACGCAGCGCCCGCGAGACAAAGCGGCGCATCCAACAGATGGAAGCCAAGCGTGAGCTCCGGCGGGACCAGCAGAAGCGTCGCAGGCGCGACAACCTGATCGCCGCCGGTGCGGGCACCGCCGCCGTGGTGCTCGCCGTCGTCCTCCAGCTCACTTCCTTCGCGGGAAACCCCACGGAAGAGGAGTTCGCCGCCGCGCAGGCCGACCTGGCCGCACCGTCCGCCTCCGCCAGTCCCTCTGCCCAGGCCACCAACGGGGCCAACATCCCAGCCGCTGACACTGCTGCCGGCAAGACCTTCACGGGCAAGCTTGTCCTGAACGGAAGTGCGCTTGGCGTCGAAGTCAACGGAACCAAGGCGCCGCAGGCCGCGGCCGTCCTTAAATCGCTCAGCGACGAAGGGTACTACTCCGGCAAGACCTGCCACCGACTGACCACCGGCGAGGCGTTCGCCGTCCTCCAGTGCGGCTCCCCGACCGGCACCGGTGAAGGCGATCCCGAATACACCTGGGGTCCGCTGGAAAACACGCCCAAGGACAATACCTACCCTGCCGGCACCATCGCCGTGGCACGTACCGGAAACAACGCGTACGGTAACGGCACGCAGTTCTTCATCGTCTACAAGGACACGGTAATTCCGGCCGACAGCGCGGGCGGTTACACCGTGGTGGGCAAGGTGACCTCCGGGCTCGATGTGGTGTCCGATATTGCGGCGGCCGGAATTACGCCGGGTGCCGGCGCAACAGACGGCACACCTGTGGAACCAGTCACGATAGACTCGTTTTCTCTGAAGTAGGACGCCTGGCCCAGCGGCTACGGTGCAGTACCTGAGTATTTCCCTCCAAGCGAAAGACTTTTAGCGGTGACAGACAGTCAGAAATCCGACGAAACAGCAACCGACGCGGCCGAAGCAGCGGCGACCCCCGCGGCTCCATCACCTGCGCCTGCCCCGGCGAGGCGGCCCGCAGCACCTTCACCCAAGGCTTTCGCCTCCCGGCCCAAGCCCGCAGCCGCGGCTCCGGCCGCACCGGTACAGGCACCCCCGGCAACCTCACCGGAAGAAGCCGCCAAGTGGGGCCGCGTGGAAGGGGACGGGCACGTCTTCCTGACCATCGATGGCGGCGAGCACCCTGTGGGCCAGTACCCCGGCGTGAGCAACGAGGAAGCACTGGCCTACTTCGCCCGGAAGTACGACGACGTCGTGGCCCAGATCGTACTGCTGGAACAGCGCGTGAGTTCCAAGGCTCCGAGCGCCGACATGCAGAAGACCGTCACCCATCTGCGCGAACAGCTCGCGGAGCGCAACATGGTGGGCGACCTCCGCTCCGCCGAAGCACGCCTGGACAAGCTCGAGGGGCAGATTTCCGAGCTGGAGCACGCGGAAAAGGCCGAGCATGACGCGGTGCGCGCGGCGGAACTGGCTGCGCGCGAAGCAATTGTGGCCGAAGCCGAGCAGATCTCCGGGCAGGATCCGGCGCAGACGCAGTGGAAAACCTCCAGCGCCCGCATGAACGAACTTTTCGAGAACTGGAAAGCCGCACAGAAGAGCGGCGTCCGCCTCGGCCGCAGCAACGAGGACGCACTGTGGAAGAGGTTCCGCGCCGCCCGCACCGTGTTCGACCGTCACCGCCGGGCCTACTTCTCCCAGCTGGACAGCAACAATTCGGCCGCCAAGGCCGCCAAGGAGAAACTGATCGCCGAAGCCGAGGCGCTGTCCAGCTCCACTGACTGGGGCTTTGCAGCCGGTGAGTACCGACGGCTCATGGACCAGTGGAAGGCCTCGCCGCGCGCCAGCCGCAAGGATGATGATGCCCTGTGGGCGCGGTTCCGCGCTGCGCAGGACGTGTTCTTCACGTCCCGCCAGGCAGCCAATGACGAGATCGACCAGGAGTACGCCGCGAACCTCACGGTAAAGGAAGCGCTGCTGGCCGAGGCCAACGCCATCCTCCCGGTGAAGGACCTGGCAGCTGCCAAGAAGGCCCTGCAGTCCGTGCGGGACCGCTGGGAAGAGGCCGGCAAGGTGCCCCGGGCGGACATGGGCCGCGTCGAAGCCGGACTGCGGAAGGTGGAAGACGCCGTCAAGCAGGCCGAGGACGAGCAGTGGCAGCGTTCCAACCCCGAGCGTAAGGCACGCACCAACAGCGCCCTCTCCCAGCTCGAGTCCGCCATTGCAGGACTTCAGGAGGATCTGTCAGCGGCGGAAAAGACCGGGGACCAGCGCAGGATCGCAGCGGCCCGTGAGGCACTCGAAGCCCGCCAGGCCTGGCTCGACCAGATCCAGCGCTCGGCCAGCGAACTGGCCTAAGCCACTCCCGCGTCTGCGGGAGGGCCACAGGCCCGGTTCCGGTTATCCACATAACCGGAACCGGGCCTGTGGCTGTTAAAGCTTCCGCGGCAGGATGGGTGGATGGCACACCCCCAGCTCCACTCCCCTGCAGCAGCCCGCATGGAACCTCATCAGGCCGCCGAGCCGCCGGCGCTGCGATTTCCGGAGATGTACGCACCCGGCATGCCCTTCACTCCGCCCGAACTGCAGTCCCTGGCAGCGGACGGTGTGCTCACGCGGCTCCACCAGAACGGCTTCACGCTCCCGGACGTCCGGCATTCCGCCCAGCTCCGGGCGCGGGCCGCCGCGGTTTCTGTCCCGCTGCAGGTGCGGCAGCGGGTGGTGGCCGGGCGCATGACGGCGGCGTGGATCTACGGGTGCGCTGCGGAACCGGACAGGCTGGCGCTCCTGGTGGACGCCAAGCGCCGGGTCTCCGGGCTGCGCAATACCCGCGGCTGCACGCTCCACGAGGTCAGGCTGGGCCCCATGGACGTAATCAGCCTGGGCGGGCTGATGGTTTCCAGTCCCCTGCGGACCGCTTTGGACATCGCCCTCCATGTGGAGGCCGGGCTGGCGCTGCCCGCACTGGCAAATCTGCTGGCCCGGCCGCAGCAGGACGTCCGGCTGCGGCTGCTGGTGCTGGCCATCGAGGCAACCCCGCGGGTACCCCACAAACTGGCCGCTTTGGACAAGCTCGCCCGGTTAGCTCCTCCGCTTGTTACCGGTGGTGCGGTAGACGTCGAAGACCCCGTCGATCCGGCGCACGGCGCTGAGGACGTGGCTGAGGTACTTGGGGTCGCCCATCTCGAAGGCAAACCTTGAGATGGCCACGCGGTCCGTGGAGGTGTGGACGCTGGCGGCCAGGATGTTCACGTGGTTCTCGGACAGGACGCGGGTTACATCGGACAGGAGGGACTTGCGGTCCAGAGCCTCCACCTGGATCTCCACGAGGAACACGCTGGACTGCGTGGGTGCCCAGTCCACGTCCACGATGCGGTCCGGCTGGTCCTTCAGGTCGGAGATGTTGGTGCAGTCGGTGCGGTGCACGGACACGCCCGAGCCCCTGGTCACGAAGCCCAGGATGGGGTCCGGGGGCACCGGCGTGCAGCACCGTGCGAGCTTGACCCAGACATCGCCCACGCCACGGACCACCACGCCCGAATCGGAGAACTTTGCCTTGCTCACATGGGTGGGGACACTGACCTCGGTGATGTCGTCGTCGGGGCTCTCGTTGCCGCCCAGGCTTTCGACGAGCTTTTCCATGACGGACTGTGCGGAGGTATGCCCGTCACCGACGCCGGCGTACAGCCCGGAGATATCAACGTATTTGAATTCCTCGGCCACCGCGGCCAGGGCCTCGTGGGTCATCAGGCGCTGCAGCGGCAGGTTCTGCTTCCGCATGGCCCGGGTCAGGAGCTCCTTGCCCCGGTCGATCGCTTCCTCGCGGCGTTCCTTGCTGAACCACTGGCGGATCTTGTTACGCGCACGGGCACTCTTGACGAAGTGTTGCCAGTCCTGGCTGGGACCTGCGCCCTCGGCCTTGGAGGTGAAGATCTCCACCCAGTCGCCATGGTTGAGCTCGCTGTTGAGCGGAACCAGTTTGCCATTGACCCGCGCCCCGATAGTTCGGTGGCCCACCTCGGTGTGGACAGCGTAGGCAAAGTCCACAGGGGTGGACCCGGCCGGCAGGGCCATGACCTCGCCCTTGGGGGTGAAAACGAAGACCTCGCGGGCGTTGATTTCGAAGCGCAGCGAATCCAGGAACTCACCGGGGTCCGAGGTCTCCTGCTGCCAGTCCACCAGGGAGCGCAGCCAGCCCATGTCACCGTCACGGGGACTGCCCGGCCCAACTGCTGTCCGGTTGGGCTGGTCCTTGTACTTCCAGTGGGCGGCCACGCCATACTCGGCCCGGCGGTGCATTTCATGCGTGCGGATCTGGATCTCCACGGGCTTGCCGCCGGGACCGATTACCGTGGTGTGGAGGGACTGGTACATGTTGAACTTCGGCATGGCGATGTAGTCCTTGAACCTGCCGGGCAGCGGGTTCCAGCGCGAATGCATGGTGCCAAGCGCCGCGTAGCAGTCACGGACCGAGTCAACAAGCACCCGCACGCCCATGAGGTCGTTGATGTCGTCGAAGTCTTTGTCCCGGACCACCATCTTCTGGTAGATGGAGTAATAGTGCTTGGGCCGGCCGGTGATGGTGGCCTTGATGCGGGCGGCGCGCAGGTCTTCGGCAATCTGGTCGCGGATGACGCCCAGGCTCTTTTCCCGTTCCGGGGTCCGGTCCCCCACCATCCGTACAATTTCTTCGTACACTTTGGGGTAAAGTGCCGCGAAGGAGAGGTCCTCCAGCTCCCACTTGATGGTGTTCATGCCGAGCCGGTGGGCCAGCGGGGCGAAGATTTCGAGCGTCTCCCGCGCCTTCCGGGCCGAGGACTCGGCCGAGACGAAGCGCCACGTGCGGGCATTGTGCAGCCGGTCCGCGAGCTTGATCATCAGCACCCGAATGTCCTTCGCCATGGCCACGACCATTTTGCGGACCGTTTCGGACTGTGCGGCCTCGCCGAAGCTGACCTTGTCCAGTTTGGTGACGCCGTCCACCAGCATGGCGACCTCGGGGCCGAAATCGCGCTTCAGGTCGGCAAGGGTATAGGACGTGTCCTCAACCGTGTCGTGCAAAAGGGCGGCAGCCAGGGTAGTTCCGGAGAGCCCCAGTTCGGCAAGGATCGTGGCGACGGCGACAGGGTGGGTGATATAGGGGTCCCCGCTCTTGCGCTTCTGCCCGCGGTGGCTGCGCTCCGCGACTTCGAAGGCACGCTGGATGAGGTCGAAATCCTCTTTGGGGTTATTTGCCCTGACGGTCCGGAGCAGTGGCTCCAGGATCGGCGAATACGTGGCGGTGCTGCGTCCGGTGAGCCGTGCAAGGCGTGACCGGGTCCGCTCCCGGCGGCCTGGAAAAGTGAGGCGCTGTCCCGAGTTGTCCACCGGAACGAGCGGTCCGGGGCGCGCAGGTCCGGCCGTACCGGCCTGCGGACCGGCAGGACCCTGGCCGCCCTGGGCCGTTGGCACCGACGACGAACGTTCTTCCAATGAAGCACCCCTCACCACGTTTAATTACTTCAGTCTATTCCTCACGGCGGAGACATCCGTAACCGGCCGTTAAGCGCCTGACGGCCCGGGCGGTGTCACTGGGACACCGTCCGGGCCGTCAGGACTGGTCAGGCCCCTGCGGGCGCCGCGGTGGCGGCACGGTCCGCCGAGCCGGCGCGGCGCTGGGCAACCCTCTTGGCCTGCTTGACCAGGTTGGGTTCGCCCTCGCGCAGCCAGGCGTACATCGGGGCGGCCACGAAGATCGTGGCTGCCGTACCGATCAGGATGCCCACGAACAGGGCAAGCGAAAGGTCGCGCAGCGTTCCTGCCCCCAGGAGTCCCGCACCGATGAACAGGATGGCACCGACCGGCAGGATCGCCACCATCATGGTGTTGATGGAACGCACCAGGGTTTGGTTGACGGCGAGGTTGACCTCCTCGCCGAAGGTCCTGCGCGTGGAAGCGTCTATTTCCGCGGTGTTTTCGCGGATCTTGTCGAAGACCACCACGGTGTCATACAAGGAGTAGCTAAGCACGGTCAGGAAGCCGATGATGGCCGAGGGCGTTACCTCAAAGTCGCTGAGCGCATACACCCCCGCGGTGATGAACATGGTCACTGCCATGCCCGCGATCGCCGACAGGGACATCTTCCAGGTCCGGAAGTACAGCGCCATGAGCACTGCTGCCAGGATCACGAAGATAACCAGGCCGATCAGTGCCTGCTTGGTGACATCGGCGCCCCACGTGGGACCCACGAACGTGGAGGTCACCTCGTTGTCCGTCACGCCGTAAGCGGTGGTGAGGCCTTCCTTGATGCGCAGGGTCTCGTCGTCCGTCAGTTTGTCTGTCTGGATCCGCATGGTGGTTCCGGCCACGTTGGCCACGCGGGGGACGCTGCCAGGAACCACGTCCGTGACTGCCTTCTCGCCCAGCGCGGCGTCCTTGGTCTGCACGTTCGAGACGGTGAACTCAGAGCCGCCACGGAATTCAATGCCGAGGTTGAACCCGCCCTTGGCCACCGGGATGAGGATGGACAGGGCTACGGCCACGGCCGCGATGATGAACCATATTTTCTTGGCGTCAACGAAGTTGTAGGAGCGCTTACCGGTGTAAAGCTCATTGCCGAAGTTGGCGAAGCTGGGCATTATTTGTTCTCCTTCGCGGCGGACTTCGCAGAGCCTGCGAGCTGCTCCTGCTTTTCGGCCATGCGGCGCTCGGCGATGGTCATCCGGCGCTCCGCCTCAGCGGCGGCGCCGGTGTTCTTGGCCCGCGCCGCCACGGGGCGGGCCTCCGGCGTGCGGAGACGGCCCGCGCCCCGGTACAGCGGAACAGCACCCAGCCGCTCGGGGTCCAGGCCGGACAGCTTGTGGCCTTCACCGAAGAACTTGGTGCGGGCCAGCAACTGCAGCGTCGGGTGGGTGAACATGAACACGACGATGAGGTCGGCAATCGCCGTAAGACCCAGGGTGAAAGCGAAGCCACGGACATTGCCCACCGCCACGAAGTAGAGAACCAGCGCGGCCAGGAGGTTGACGGCCTTGGATGCGAGCACGGTCCGCTTGGCACGCTTCCAGCCGTTCTCGACGGCGGAGACCAGTCCACGCCCGTCGCGCAGCTCGTCGCGGATTCGTTCGAAGTACACAATGAACGAGTCGGCCGTCTGGCCGATGGCGACGATGATGCCCGCCACGCCGGCGAGGGACAGGCGGTAGTTTTCCGTCCAGCCCAGGATTGCGATCGCCAGGTAGGTCAGCACGCCCGCCACGGCCAGGGACGCGATGGTGACGAAACCCAGGGCACGGTACTGGAACAGGGAGTAAACCACCACCAGCAGCAGCCCGATCAGGCCTGCCAGCAGGCCCATGCGAAGTTGCTCGCCGCCGAGGGTCGCCGAGATCTGCTGCTCGCTCTGGATCTCGAAGCTGATGGGCAGCGCGCCGAAGCGCAGCTGGTCGGAGAGGGCCTTGGCGGTCTGCTCGGTGAAACCGCCGGTGATCTGCGGCCGGCCGTCGGTGATTACGGCCTGCGCCCGGGGTGCGGAAATCACCTGGTCATCGAGGACAATGGCGAACTGCGCCTTCGGGTCGGTGCCGGAGTCGCCGCCGGCTGCCACATAGAACTGGTTCAGGCGTTCGGTGACGGCCTTGAACTTTTCCGTGCCTTCGCCGTCGAACTGGATGTTGACGGCCCACTGGTTGGTAACGGCGCCCTGGGCGCCGGCCTGCAGCTGGAAGGACGAGGTAACGATGTTGCTGCCTTTGACCTCAACCGGGCCCAGGATGTACTTGATCGCCGGTGTGGTCCCGGTGCCGGGTTCACAGGTCACCAGGGGCTTGGCGGGGTCGGACCGCTCGGCCTTCTCTGCTTCCGGGCTGTTGCAGTCCAGCGCCTCGAACTCCTGGTACACGTCCGGAGTGATCCAGTTGGTATCGCTGCTGTTCGCCGGCTCAGCGGAGGGCTTGGGAAGCTTGTCCGCGGGCGTCCGGGACTCTTTAGGCACTGCGGTGCCGTCCCCGTTGAGGAGCACGGGGCGGAAGTTCATGTCGGCGGAGGCCTGAATCAGTTCACGGGTCTCCGTGGAGGGCGTGCCCGGCAGGCTGACCACAACGTTGCGGCCGGACTGCGTGCTGATCTCGGCTTCGGCCACGCCGGAGCCGTCCACGCGCTGGCGGATGATGGCCACGGCCTGGTTCAGCTGTTCCTCGTTGATGTCCGAACCGCCCTCTACCCGGGGCGCAAGGATCATCTGGGTGCCGCCTTCCAGGTCAAGGGCCAGCTTGGGCGCCCAGCCGGCCTGTCCGGACATGGTGCCGCCGGCCAGGACAGCGGTCAGCGCGGCGATGATTACGCCGAGCCAGACCAGGACCCTGAGTCCTGGTTTCTTAGGGCCAGTTCGTGGCATTGTCGATCTTTCTCTTATTCACGGAAGAACCGCCGGTGCCTGCCGTGGCGTGCACCGGCGGTGAACCGCAGCGGTAGAGGTGGTGCGGGGCAGCGGACTAGCTGTCCTTCCTGCCCTCGCCGTTCAAGCGCTTCAGGGTTTCCTCGGGGGTCTCAACGGGGGCCGGCGCGTCCAGCGGCTCCGCCGTCGTGCCGGGCTGGGGAGCAGTGAGGGAGGAGGCGTCGTTAGGTACTGCCGGCACGGACGGCCCGGCAGCCACGGTGGGCTCATCGGCGACCGCAGGCTCTGCAACGGTGGTCGGTTCCACGATCTTGGTGACGGCCTGGCGGTGCACGGTGGCCAGGTTTCCGGGAGAGAGCTCCAGGGTGACCTTGTTCTCCGCGTCATCGATGGCCACGATGTGTCCGAACAGGCCAAAGCTGGTCATGACCTCAACGCCTGGGCCGAACTTCGACTGGAGTTCCGCCTGCTGCTGCTGCGCCTTTTTGTTCCGGCGGAACATCATGAAGATGAAAACGCCGAGCATGACGAACAGGAGAATTGACATTGGGTCCAAGGGAAAATCCATTCTTTAACTAGCCTGATGATGAGTCCGGCGCGGGCCGCGGTTGACGGCGGCCGCCGGACGAGACCCGAACGTGCCGAGCGTCATACCAAGTCTAAAGGGAAAAGCTGGAGGTAAGCCCTATTGGCCTTCCGTGGCCCAGTCTCCCGCCGGGGTTCCGCCTTCTTCCGGCTCGAAGAGCTCCAGCTGTTCCTGGCCGAAGAGTCCCGGCGGGACGGCGTAGCCCATATGGGTCCATGCCGCAGCCATGGCGATGCGGCCGCGGGGCGTCCGGCCCAGGAGCCCCTCGCGGACCAGGAACGGTTCGGCCACTGTTTCCACCGTTTCGGTTTCTTCGCCGACGGCGATCGCCAGGGTGGACAGCCCTACCGGCCCTCCGCCGAACTTGGTGATCAGGGCGTCCAGGACGGCCCGGTCCAGGCGGTCCAGGCCCTTCTTGTCCACCTCGTACATGTCCAGCGCCGCCGATGCCGAACGGGCATCGATTTGCTCCACACCGTGCACCAGGGCCCAGTCCCGCACGCGCCGCAGCAGCCGGTTGGCGATACGGGGCGTACCGCGCGAACGCCCGGCTATTTCACTGAAGCCGGCGGAGTTGACCTTCAGGTCCAGCAGTCCCGCGGAGCGGCGCAACACGAGTTCCAGCTCCGGCACTGAGTAGAACTCGAGGTGCCCAGTGAACCCGAACCTGTCGCGCAACGGACCAGGCAGCAGTCCGGCGCGGGTGGTGGCTCCCACGAGGGTGAACGGGGGAAGCTCCAGCGGGATAGCCGTGGCGCCGGCACCCTTGCCCACCACGATGTCCACCCGGAAGTCCTCCATGGCCATGTAGAGCATTTCCTCGGCCGGCCGGGACATCCGGTGGACTTCGTCAAGGAACAACACCTCGCCCTCGGACAGGGACGACAGGATGGCCGCGAGGTCCCCGGCGTGCTGGATGGCCGGGCCGCTGCTGATGCGCAGGGGAGCATTCATTTCCGCGGCCACAATCATGGCGAGGGTGGTCTTGCCGAGGCCGGGCGGACCGGAGAAAAGCACGTGGTCTGCGCTGCGTCCGCGCATCCGGGAGGCCTGCAGCACCAGCGAGAGCTGTTTCCGCACGCGGTGCTGGCCCACGAAGTCGTCCAGGTTCTTCGGCCTGAGCGCGGCCTCGATGGCCCGCTCTTCCGGCTCCTCCCCCGCAGCCACCAGGGATGGTTCAGCCACGGCTGCCTACGCGGTTGCCGGCACGCGCTCCGTCCTGGCCCAGCCACCGGAGGGTAGTACGCAGGATTTCCGGGACGTTGCCGCGGAACGAAACCTCTGGCTCGTCGGCCAGCGCCTTGTCGATGCTGCCGGAGGCGTCTTTCTCGGACCATCCCAGGCTGGTCATGGCGGCCACCACCTGGGGCTTCCAGGACGCTTCGGCGGCTGTCGGCGCCGCGGCTGCGCCGGATGTGCCGTGCGGCACCAGCTTTCCTGCCAGTTCCAGTACGATCCGGCCCGCCACCTTGGGCCCGATGCCGGGCACCTTGGTGAAGGTCTTGCTGTCACCGCTGTGCGCTGCAACCCGGATGGCCTCCGGTTCGTGGACGGCAAGTACTGCCAGCGCCAGCCGCGGGCCCACGCCGCTCACGCTGAGCAGCACGTCGAAAACTTCCCGTTCGTCGTCGGACGCAAAACCGAAGAGGGTGAGGGAATCCTCGCGAACGATCAGCGACGTGAACAGCTGCCCCTCTTCACCGAGGCGCAGTCCGCTCAACGTCTGGGGCGTGGCGTTCACGCTCATGCCGGCCCCGTTGAGGTCGATGACGGCCGTGGACAGGCCTACGTGCGCCACGGTTCCGCGGAGGAAACTGATCAAGGCCTGGCTCCTGGTGTACGGCCGGTTCCATCACGGAGGACCGGCTATCCGAACATATCTACGAATACCCTAGCAAGGCACCCGACATTCAGCGCGAGCGGCGCGCCTTGGCCTCAGCATCGGCCCATGCGCGCTGCGCCGGGGTCAGGGAAGAGCTTCCGGGGCCGGTGATCGCGACGGCGGCACCACTGCCTGCCCGCCACGCGTGGGTGATGGCCAGGGCCAGGGCGTCTGCTGCGTCGGCGGGCCGGGGCGGCGCGTCCAGCCGGAGGATCTTGGTGACGAGCTTGGTTACGGCATCCTTGTTGGAGGATCCGCTGCCGGTAACAGCTGCCTTGACTTCCGACGGCGTGTGCAGCGCCACCGGGATGCCGCGGCGCGCGGCCGCGGCGATCACCACGCCGGACGCCTGCGCCACCCCCATGACGGTGCTGACGTTGAGCTGGGAGAAAACGCGTTCGACGGCGAGAACCTGCGGTTCGTAGCGGTCCAGCCATTCGTCAATGGCAGTGTCAATGACCAATAGCCGCTGATCCAGCGTTTCATCCGGGGCGGTGCCCACGACGCCGACAGCCACCATGGTGGCGCGCCGGTTCCGTTCCACGTCCACTACGCCGATGCCGCAGCGGGTCAGGCCCGGGTCAACGCCCAGGACGCGGAGCGTCACGGGCGTTCCGTCACTCGGATTCCAGGGCGGCCTGGACTTCGTCGCTGAGGTCGGCGTTGCTGTAGACGTTCTGCACGTCGTCGAGCTCTTCCAGGGCGTCCGCGAGCTTGAGGAACTTCCGCGCGCCGTCCACGTCCAGTTCCACCTGCATGGAGGGAACGAATTCCACTTCATCGGTGTCGTATTCGATGCCGGCTTCCTTGAGCGCCCCGCGGATCGCGGGGAGGTCTCCGGGCTCGGAGTGGATCTCGAAGGTCTCGCCGTTGTCCTTGACTTCTTCAGCCCCTGCATCGAGCACGGCCATCAGGACGTCATCTTCGGTGAGGCCGTTCTTGGGCAGGTTGACTACTCCCTTGCGGGTGAAGAGGTAGCTGACGGACCCGGGGTCGGCGATGGTGCCGCCGTTGCGGGAGATCGCCAGGCGTACCTCGGACGCGGCCCGGTTCTTGTTGTCGGTGAGGCACTCGATCAGGAGGGCGGACCCCTGCGGGCCGCGGGCTTCGTACATGATCTCGGTGTAGTCCACCACTTCGCCGGTGAGGCCGGCGCCGCGCTTAATGGCACGGTCGATATTGTCGTTGGGAACCGAGGTCTTCTTGGCCTTGGTGACGGCCAGTTCCAGGCCAGGGTTGCCCGCGAGGTCCGGACCGCCCATGCGGGCCGCGACTTCGATGTTCTTGATCAGCTTGGCGAACGACTTGGCGCGGCGGCTGTCAATGATCGCCTTTTTGTGCTTGGTCGTTGCCCATTTGGAGTGGCCTGACATGCTTTACGCTTCTCCTCTGATCATGCGGATAAAAAGTTCGTGGATGCGTTTTTCCCCGGTCACTTCCGGGTGGAAGGAGGTGGCCAGGAGCTGGCCCGAACGCACTGCCACAATTCTAGCCGTCCCGGGCAGGGGCGCCGCGTGGGAGGCATGTTCCGGGTCGGCCGGCTCCACCTGTGCCAGCACTTCCACGTCCTGCCCAACGCGCTCCACCCAGGGCCCTCGGATGAACACGGCATGGACCGGCGCCACGCCGGAGCCGGTGGCACTGAACTCCAATCCCTTGAAGTCCAGGTCAGTTTCGAAGGACTCCCGCTGCCGGCCGAAGGCGTTGCGGCGCACCGTAATGTCCAGGCCGCCGAAGGTCTGCTGCGGCGCGCCGGAAAGGTCGGTCGCAGGGTCTGCAATATCGGAGGCCAGCAGAATCATGCCTGCGCAGGACCCGTAGACCGGCAGGCCGGCGGCGATGCGTTCGCGCAGCGGCACTGCAAGCTCAAACGCGCGGGCCAGCTTGTCGATGGCGGTGGATTCCCCGCCGGGAATGATCAGGCCGTCCAGGCCTTCCAGCTCCTGTGGCCGGCGTACGGCCACCGCCTCCGCGCCACTGTCTGCAGCAGCGCGGAGGTGCTCGCGGAAGTCGCCCTGGAGCGCCAGTACACCGATCCGCAGCCCGGTTCCAGGACGTGCGGGAGCGGCGGAAAGGGAAGTTGTCATCCATCCAGCATACGGGCCGGGGCCATTCCCCCGGTCGCGGGTCATGCCGGGCCGGCCGGGATGCATGCCCCTGCTGGGATATATTCGAACTATGTTCTACTTCAGTGTTCCGCTCGGCAAGCTGGTCCGCCGGGTGTCCCGGCTTCGGGGCGGCGGCTCGGCCCTGCCCGGCCTGGTCGTCGAGAAAATCGACCCCGGCTTCATGCGGCGGACGCTGGCAGACCTCCCCCACGGCGTGGCGGTGGTCAGCGGCACCAACGGCAAAACCACCACCACGAAGATGGTGGTTGAACTGCTCGAAAGCCAGGGGCTGAAGGTGTTCACCAACCGCACCGGCAGCAACTTCACCCGCGGCGTGGCGGCGGCGCTGCTCGGCGAGGTGGACTGGCGGGGGCGGCTGGACGCGGACATCGCCGTCCTTGAGCTGGACGAGGCCCATGCCGTGCACTTCGTCAACAGCGTCCCGCCGCGGTACTGCCTGCTGCTGAACGTCCTGCGGGACCAGTTGGACCGGTTCGGCGAAATCGACAAGACAGCCCAGCTGCTTCAGCACATCGCGGCCAAGACCACCGGAACCGTCGTCCTCAACCGGGAAGACCCACGTGTGGCGCGGATCGCAGACACCCTCACCGGCCAGGAAGTGAAGTATTTCGGCCTGGACGACTCGCTGCTCGGGACATTCCCCAACGACGACGACATGCGCGCCGCTCCCGGCAGCCCCGCTCCGGCGCGCCTGCCCGAAAAGCCCGCAGCCGACGTCGTACTCCGCTCGGTGGGCGCCGCCAGCGCCAGCTTTGAGTACGACGGCGGTACGGCCACCACAGGGATGAAGCTTCGCGGCGTCTACAACATCTTCAATGCCGCAGCCGCGCTCACCCTGGCGCGAAGCATCTGCGGCAGCGGCGCGGCCGCCGCTGACAACGATGCGCTGCTGGCCGCACTGTCCCGGGTTGCGCCGGCGTTCGGCCGCGGCGAGAGCCTGACCGTGGACGGCCAGCCGCTGGATCTGGTGCTGGTGAAGAACCCCAGCGGCTTCCGGCTGGGACTGAAGTCCTTCCCGGCAGCGGGCTATGCCACCATGGTGGCCATCAATGACAACTACGCCGACGGCCGCGACATGTCCTGGCTGTGGGACGTGGAGTTCGAATCCCTCCGGGAAGGCGGCGTGGACCAGCTGACCGGTTCACGTGCCTACGACATGGCGCTGCGCCTGCAGTACGACGAGGTGCCGGTTGGCTCCGTGGAGCCGGAAATCGCCCCGGCCCTGGCGTCGTTCATCAGGGAAGGGAAGGGCAAGCCCAAGCGGATATTCTGCACTTACACCGCCATGCTGGCCATCCGGCGTGAGCTGTCCAAGATCACCACCGTGGAGGTTGTCTCGTGAACCCAGAAGCAGCAACTACCGGCGGCGGGAGCAAAGGGACACTCCGGGTGGTGCAGCTGTACCCGCGGGACATGAATATTTACGGCGACTGGGGCAACGCCCTGGTGCTCCAGCGCCGCATCTCGTGGCACGGCTACACCCCGGAACTCATCGAATACAACGTGGGCGACGCCTGGCCGGAGGAGGCGGACATCCTGGTGGGCGGCGGCGGACAGGACAGCGGCCAGCTGATCATCCAGGACGACCTGCAGTCCCGCGCGCCGGTACTGAAGGCCCTCGCCGAGGACGGCCTGCCCATGTTGGTGATCTGCGGCCTCTACCAGCTCTTTGGGCGCTTCTTCAAGACGCGGACCGGCACCGTGATCCCCGGCATCGGCATCCTGGACGTGGAAACCCACGGCACGGACGAGCGCCTGATCGGCAACGTCAAAGTGGACACTCTTGAGTTTGGCGAGGTCCTGGGTTACGAGAACCACAGCGGCCAGACCACGCTCGGTCCTGCGGTACGGCCGCTGGGGACCGTTGCCAAGGGGACCGGCAACAACAGCAGCTCCGGCCACGAGGGCGCCCGCTACCGGAACATCGTCGCCAGCTACCTGCACGGGTCGCTGCTGCCGAAGAATCCCGCGATCGCCGACTTCCTGATCCGCACCGCGGCTGAGCGGAAGTTCGGCACGTTTGAACCCGGCGAGCCGGACGACCACTTCGCTGAGCTCGCCCGGCAGCACGCGGCGCGCCGACCCCGGTAGCCGGTTGGACGGCGGGCGGTCTGTCGCGTTGAGCCGCCGGGGCCGTTGTGAAAGGTTTGCCTCATGACAAACCCCCTTCTCACGCCCAGCCCGCTGGAGTACGGGCTTCCGCCGTTCAGCACGGTCACTCCCGCGCACTTCGAAGAAGCCATCGAAGCCGGCCTCAGTGAGCAGCTGGCGGAGATCCGGGCGGTCGCCGGCAACCCTGCTGCCCCGACTTTCCAAAACACCGCCGTGGAAATGGAACGCTCCGGCCGGCTCCTGGGGCGGGCATCGGCGTCGTTCTTCACGCTGGTTTCCGCGGACGCGTCGGAGGAAATCCGGGCACTCGAGACCAAGCTGGCGCCGCGGTTCTCCGCCCACCAGGACGAGATATTTCTCAACCGGGACCTATACGGGCGTTTCGCGGCCATCGACACCTCCGGGTGCGACGCCGAGGGGGCGCGGCTGGTGGAGGAGTATCTCAAGGAGTTCCGCCAGGCCGGTATCCAGTTGGACGCGGCGGGGCAGGAGCGTCTCCGCGCCATCAACGCCGAACTGGCACGGCTGGGAACCGACTTTGGCCAGAGGGTCAAGGAAGGAATGAAGTCGGGCGCCCTGCTCATTGAAGACCGGGCGGAACTGGCCGGCCTGCCGGATGACGAGGTGGCAGCCGCTGCCGAAGCCGCGCGCGCCGCAGGGCACGATGGCAAGTTCCTGCTCACCCTCCTCCAGCCGGGAAACCAGCCGGCCCTCGCCGCGCTGGGGAACCGGGACGTCCGCCGTCGGCTGTTCGAAGCGTCCGTGGGGCGCGGCAGCGGCGGCGGCGCACTGGACGTCACCGGACTTGCCCGGACCATGGCCGGCCTGCGCGCGGAAAAAGCGGCCCTGCTCGGTTTCGCCAATTACGCCGAACTGGTGGTGGATCTGCAGACGGCACCCTCCTTCGACTCCGTGCAGGCCATGCTGGACCGGCTCGCGCCTGCGGCGGTGCGGAACGCGGATGCCGAGGCGCGCGTCCTGGCAGAAGCGGCCGGGCACCCTCTGGAACCTTGGGACTGGGCCTACTACTCCGCAAAGGTCCGCCGGGAACGGCACCAGGTGGATGAGCACGCGATCCGCCCGTACTTCGAGCTGGAACGGGTCCTGGCGGACGGCGTCTTCTTCGCCGCCACTTCCCTCTACGGAATCACGTTCCATGAGCGCACCGACCTCGCCGGCTACCATCCGGATGTCCGCGTCTGGGAGGTGCGGAACGCGGATGGGAGCGGCCTGGGCCTGTTCCTGGGTGACTACTATCAGCGCGAATCCAAGCGCGGCGGCGCCTGGATGAACAGCCTCGTGGACCAGTCGGCGCTGCTGGACGCCCGGCCCGTGGTCATCAACACGCTGAACATCTCCAAGCCGCCGGCCGGTGAACCCGCTCTGCTGACGCTCGACGAGGTGCGGACAGTGTTCCATGAGTTCGGCCACGCGCTGCACGGCCTGTTCTCCGACGTCACCTACCCGAAGCTCTCCGGCACGGCAGTGCCCCGCGACTTCGTGGAGTACCCGTCCCAGGTCAACGAGATGTGGATCATGTGGCCCGAGGTCCTGGCCAACTACGCCCGCCACCACGAAACCGGGGAACCGCTTCCGGCCGGGATCGTGGACGGGTTGGAATCCTCCCGGCTCTGGGGCGAAGGCTTCGCCACCACGGAGTACCTTGGCGCGGCGCTGCTGGACCTGGCCTGGCATGTCCTCGGACCGGACGATGTTCCGCAGGATGCCATAGCCTTCGAAGCGAAGGCCCTCGCCGCGGCCGGACTTGCGCACCCGCTGATTCCGCCCCGTTACCGCACCGGCTACTTCCAGCACATTTTCGCGGGCGCGGGCTACGCGGCCGGCTACTACTCCTACATCTGGAGCGAGGTCCTGGACGCGGAGACGGTGGATTGGTTCACGGAACAGGGTGGCCTGACCCGTGCCAACGGCGAACGCTTCCGCCGGGAACTCCTGTCGCGGGGCAACAGCCGCGACCCGCTGGAATCATTCCGGATCCTCCGGGGCCGCGAAGCAAGGCTGGAACCGCTGCTCAAGCGCCGCGGCCTGGAATAGCCAGGCACCCCACCCGCCCCACACCACACCACACCACACCACACCACACCACACCACACCACTTAAAGAAGTACGACGCCGGTCCCCCACCGCAAAGGGTGAGGAACCGGCGTCGTCATGACTTAGGCGAAGCGACCAGCGACCGGCGGGGCTGATCCGGCAGCGTGCGTAAAAGGGGCCCCGCCCCCAGCCATCGCCTGTCTGGCGGCAGCGGGAGGCGGGGAATAGCACGCAGAGGATCGCGCCGTCCGGCGCCCCCAAGGCGCTAAGAGAGAATTACCAGCCGCGCTCGGCGAGGCGGTGGGGCTGGGGGATCTCGTCGACGTTGATGCCCACCATGGCTTCGCCCAGGCCGCGTGAGGCCTTGGCGATGACATCGGGGTCGTCGTAGAAGGTGGTGGCCTTGACGACGGCGGCGGCCCGCTGTGCCGGGTTGCCGGACTTGAAGATGCCGGAACCGACGAACACGCCGTCAGCCCCGAGCTGCATCATCATTGCGGCGTCCGCCGGGGTGGCGATGCCGCCTGCGGTGAAGAGAACCACGGGGAGCTTGCCTGCGGCGGCAACTTCCTTGACCAGTTCGTACGGAGCCTGGAGTTCCTTGGCCGCGACGTAGAGCTCGTCCTCGGGCAGCGCGGACAGTTTGGCGATCTCTGCACGGATCTGGCGCATGTGGCCCGTGGCGTTGGAGACGTCGCCGGTGCCGGCCTCGCCCTTGGAACGGATCATGGCCGCGCCCTCGTTGATGCGGCGCAGTGCCTCACCGAGGTTGGTGGCGCCACAGACGAAGGGAACCTTGAAGTTCCACTTGTCGATGTGGTTGATGTAGTCGGCCGGGGTGAGGACCTCGGACTCGTCGATGTAGTCGACGCCGAGGGACTGCAGGACCTGGGCTTCAACGAAGTGGCCGATGCGGGCCTTGGCCATGACCGGGATGGACACGGCGTCGATGATCTGGTCGATCATGTCCGGGTCCGACATGCGGGACACGCCGCCCTGGGCACGGATATCCGCCGGAACGCGTTCCAGCGCCATCACGGCCACAGCACCGGCGTCTTCGGCGATGCGGGCCTGTTCGACGTTGACGACGTCCATGATGACGCCGCCTTTGAGCATCTCGGCCATGCCCCGCTTGACGCGGTTGCTGCCCGTGACGCTGTTCGCGGACGAACCGGCTTCGCTGCTTACATCAGGTGTAGACACAAAAACCCCTATGGGTAGATAGATGACCTTCGCCCGGCGTGCAGGCGGCACGGAACTGCCGGCCTTGACACACACGGATTGCCGGGTCCATTGACCGGGCAGTCCTAATACTAGTCCCACCGCGGGCCGCCGGCTTAATCAGGGTTAATCCGCCGGCGCTGCCTCGGCCATGGCCTGCCGGCGGACGGAAACGATGCGCTGCACCACGGTGATAAGACTGGCTGCGCCCAGCAGCACCAGAGTGGCCAGCAGCACCACCGGCGGCAGGCCCAGGCCGGTGAACCCGGTGACCACCAGGACGGACACCAGTCGTTCGGCGCGCTCGGCCACCCCGACGTTCGCGGTGAACCCCAGGGATTCGGCCTTGGCTCTGGCATAGGAAACCACCATGCCCAGGACCAGGCAGATGGTGGCCGCCATGGCAATGGGCACGTTGGACCCGCCGGTGAAGAACCAAATGGCCAGCCCGGCAAAGAGGGCGCCGTCAGCAATGCGGTCCAGCGTGGAGTCAAGGAAGTTGCCCCAGCGGCTCTTCACGTTCTGCATCCGGGCCATGATGCCGTCCAGGACGTCCGAGAAGATAAAGGCCGTGATGAACAGCGTGCCCCACCACAACTGGCCCGACGGATAGAACACCAGCGCGCCAACCACCACGCCCGCCGTTCCCGCGATGGTGACCGCATCCGGCGAAACGCCGATCCGCAGCAGCCATCTGGCCAGCGGCGTGAAGAGTGCGGTAAAGAATCCCCTGGCGTGCCTGTTAAGCATCCGTCTCCCCGGGCCAGGCCTCGGCCACCTGCCGGCGGACCTCATCGAGGGTCTGGGTGATGGCTTTGGTCTGGGCAATGATCGGGAAGAAGTTGCCGTCGCCGCCCCAGCGGGGAACGATGTGCTGGTGCAGGTGGGCCGCAATGCCGGCGCCTCCCACGACGCCCTGGTTCATGCCAAGGTTGAAGCCGCCGGGATTGGATACCTTCCGCAGGACGCGCATGGCGGTCTGGGTGAGCTCGGCGAATTCGGCGGTCTCCTCCACGGTGAGGTCGGTATAGTCCGGAACGTGCCGGTAAGGGCACACCAGCAGGTGGCCCGGATTGTACGGGAACAGGTTCAGCACCACGTAGCAGGTCTTGCCTCGGTAGACGATCAGCGCTTCCTCGTCCGTGCGGGCGGGACCCACGCAGAAGGGGCAGTCATCCTGGTTCTTGAACTGGTGCTGGCCGCCCTTGATATACGCCATGCGGTGCGGGGTCCACAGTCGCTGGAAGGCGTCCGGAACACCGGCGAGGTCGAAGTCGTCCGTTACGCCCGAATCCCCCGGATACCCGGCGCCTGTGTTTTCCTGCACGGTGTGTTCCGTTTCCGCTAGCTGGTCCGGTTGCGGACGGCTTCGGTGATCCGCTTGACCGCCTCGGCCACCGGCACGCCGTTGTCCTGGCTTCCGTCACGGAAGCGGAAGGACACGGCACCTGCCTCGGCGTCGTCCCCGCCGGCAATCAGCACGAACGGGATCTTGTCCTTGCTGGCGGTGCGGATCTTCTTGGGGAAGCGGTCTGAGGAGGTGTCCACCTCGGCGCGGATGCCCGCAGCCTTGAGCTGGTCAACGACGTCGAACATGTACTCGTTGAAGGCCTCCGCCACCGGGATGCCCACCACCTGGACAGGAGCCAGCCAGGCGGGGAACGCGCCGGCGTAGTGCTCGGTGAGCACACCCATGAAGCGCTCGATGGAACCAAAGAGGGCGCGGTGGATCATGACCGGCCGCTGGCGGGTTCCGTCGGCGGCCTGGAATTCCAGCTCGAAGCGCTCTGGCAGGTTGAAGTCCAGCTGGATGGTGGACATCTGCCAGGTCCGGCCCAGCGCGTCCTTTGCCTGCACGGAAATCTTGGGACCGTAGAAGGCAGCCCCGCCCGGGTCCGGAACCAGTTCCAGTCCGGACTCCTGCGCCACCTCGGCGAGGGTCCGGGTGGCTTCTTCCCAGGTGGCGTCGTCGCCAACGTACTTTTCGGGGTCTTTGGTGGACAGTTCCAGGTAGAAGTCGTTGAGCCCGTAGTCCTTGAGCAGGCCCAGGACGAAGTTCAGGGTCTTGGTCAGCTCGTCCTTCATCTGCTCGCGGGTGCAGTAGATGTGGGCGTCGTCCTGTGTCATGCCGCGCACCCGCGTCAGGCCGTGCACCACGCCGGACTTCTCGTACCGGTACACGGAACCGAATTCGAACAGCCGCAGCGGCAGTTCACGGTAGGACCGTCCGCGGGAGCGGAAGACGAGGTTGTGCATGGGGCAGTTCATCGGCTTCAGGTAGTAGTCCTGGCCGGGCTTGCGCACGGTGCCGTCCTCGTTGAGTTCGGCGTCCACGTGCATGGCCGGGAACATGCCCTCCTTGTACCAGTCAAGGTGGCCCGAAACCTCGTACAGGTGGCCCTTGGTGATGTGC
Organism: Pseudarthrobacter sp. NPDC092424; assembly: GCF_044754925.1. Taxonomy (NCBI): domain Bacteria; kingdom Bacillati; phylum Actinomycetota; class Actinomycetes; order Micrococcales; family Micrococcaceae; genus Pseudarthrobacter; species Pseudarthrobacter sp. NPDC092424. The sequence continues at coordinate 518,474 of NZ_JBIVQC010000002.1, forward strand.
GGCGTGTAGACGAAGTCGTAGCCGGCCTCGACGTGGCGCTGGCGGGAGTAGTCTTCCATCTCCTTGCGGATGATGCCGCCCTTGGGGTGGAACACCGGCAGGCCGGATCCGAGTTCGTCCGGGAAGGAGAACAGGTCGAGTTCGGAGCCCAGCTTGCGGTGGTCGCGGCGTTCGGCTTCGGCGATGCGTTCCTGGTAAGCCTTGAGGGCTTCCTTGGTGGGCCAGGCGGTGCCGTAGATGCGCTGCAGCTGCTGGTTCTTCTGGTTGCCCAGCCAGTAGGCGGAGGACGAGCGCGTCAGCGCGAAGGCGTTGGAGATCAGCTTGGTGTTGGGCAGGTGCGGGCCACGGCACAGGTCACACCAGACGGTGGTGCCTTCCTTGCGCTCCACGTTGTCGTAGATGGTGATGTCGCCGGCGCCCACCTCGACGTTGACGCCTTCCCCGGCTTCGGCGGCCTCGTTTTTCTTGCCCAGGAGCTCGAGCTTGTAGGGCTCGTTCTTCATGGCCTCGCGGGCTTCGTCCTCGCTGACCACGCGGCGGACGAACTTCTGGTTCTGGTTGATGATCTTCTGCATCATCTTCTCGAGGGTCTTGAGGTCCTCGGGGGTGAACGGTTCTGCGACGTCGAAGTCGAAGTAGAAGCCGTCCGTGATGTAGGGGCCGATCCCCAGCTTGGCGTCCGGCCGCAGCTGCTGCACCGCCTGGGCCATGACGTGGGCGGTGGAGTGGCGGAGCACGTTCAGGCCGTCGGGGGAATCGATGGTGACGCCCTCGACGTCGGCGCCTTCCGGCAGCTCCTGGTCCAGGTCCTTCAGTTCGCCGTTGACGCGGGCCACGACCACGTCGCGGCGCTCAAAGAAGAGTTCCGCACCGGTTGTCCCGGTAGCCACCTTGGTCTCTTCGCCATCGACGAGAAGGGTGATCTGCTGGGCATCTGACACGGGTGTCTCCTATTCAAAGTTACGGCTTCATAGCTTGTGGCGTACGGGGACCACAGCCAGCCACCGTCAATGCTATAGGTTCTGCGGAGGGCCGACCAACGCGGCCGCGGGGACGGGGAGTGTCTCCGGGCGGGCAAGGTCCCAGGCCATGCTGGCGCTGAGGCTGATTCCCCGCGGCCCTGTCCGGCGGGTGGTCCCCCGGATCAGCAGCAGCCGGGTGCCGAACAGGAGCGGGCCGGCGTTTTCCTGGGCCTCGTGGAAGAAAACCGAGTCGATGCATCCGGTGCCGTCGTCAATGCTGATGAACACCACCCGCCTGCCCCCGCGCATGGGAGGCGTCTGGGTGGCGACCCGCACCCCGGCCACCAGCACTTCGGTGCCGTTGCGCAGGCCCAGCAGCTTGTCCGCCGTGGTCACCCCCAGGCTGTCCAGCAGCGGCCGGTGGCTGTCCATCAGGTGGCTGCTGACGTCCACGGCCAGCAGATCCAGCTCCGCACGGACATTGTCTGCCAGGGTGGGCGCGGGAAGGCCCGGCCGAACGTTGCGCAGTTCAATATCGCCCAGGGGCAGGGACAGCTGTCCCTCGAGGACTTCCCTGCCTTTCCGCGCGCTGCCCGGGGCGGAGAGCTCCTGAAGGTGGTGCACCAGGTCCGCCCGGTTTGCCGTACCGCCGGCTTCCCGGTGCAGTGAATCAAAAGCGCCCAGCTGGGCCAGCCGTTTGATGTTCGGCTTGCTGACCCTGGCCCGGGCGCGGAGATCGGCAAGCGAGTCGTACGGCTGGCCCGCAACGATCCGCTTAAGTTCGGTGGCGGACAGGCCGTAGATCCCATTCAAACTCAGCCGGATGCCCAGTTTTCCGGTATCAGGCCCGGACAGGATCCGCTCCACCCGGTACTCGGCGTGGCTGCGGTTGATGTCCAGGGGAAGGATGGGGATGCCCATCCGCCGCGCTTCAGCCACGAGCAGCCGCTTGGGATACATTCCCGGATCGTGCTCCCACAGGCCGGCCAGGAAGGCTTCCGGATGGTGCGCCTTGAGCCAGGCCGACTGGTAGGTGGGCACGGCAAAGGCGGCACCGTGGGCTTTGCAGAACCCAAAACTGCCAAAGGACTTAAGGGTCCCCCAGACCTTGTCCACCACTTCCGGGGTGTAGCCGTTTTTCCGTGCTTCCCTGCGGAAGAACTCCTCCACGCCCAGTTCGAGCGCTTCGTTGCCCAGGGCACGGCGGAATTCGTCCGCCCGCGCCAGGCCGCAGCCGGTCATGACATCGAAGGTCTTCAGGATCTGTTCGTGGAAAACAGTGACCCCGTGTGTTTCCGCCAGGACGGGCTTCAGGTCCGGGTGCGGATAGACCTCGGGGGCGAACCCGTGCCGGTGTTCAAGGAAAGGGCGTACCATGTCCGATTTCATGGGCCCCGGCCGGAACAGCGAAATATCGATGATGAGGTCGTTGAACTCGCGCGGCGCCATTTTGCCGATCAGCTCCCGCTGCCCCGGGGACTCGATCTGGAAACAGCCCAGGGTGTGGGTGCTGCGGATGAGTTCGAAAGTCGCTTCGTCATCCAGGGGCACGGCGTTGAGGTCGATGCGGCCGTTGTCCGCAATGTAGTCGGGCCCGGAGCCGTCAGGTCCGGGCGCGTGGCGGCCCGCGGACACCACGTCCTCCTTGCCGGAATGGATGCGGATGACCTCCCGGACAGCAAAGGCCATGGCACTCTGCATCCGGACGCCCAGCACGTCCAGCTTGAGCATCCCCATGGGGTCCATGTCGTGCTTGTCGAACTGGCTCATGGGCAGCCCGAGGCCGCTGGGCTGCACGGGAGTGCGGTCCAGCAGGGTGGCATCCCCCAGGATCACCCCGCACGGGTGCATGGAGATGTGCCGGGGCAGCCGGTCCAGGCGTTCGGTGAGGTCCACCAGCATGTCCAGCTGCTGGTTTCCGTCCGCGTCCCGCCGCTCCACACGGCCGGCGAACCCGCGCAGCTCCGGTTTCTCCTGCAGCGCCTCGCGGAACTTTCCGGCCGAAAACCGCCACAGCTGCTTGGCGATCTCCCCCACTTCACCGTCATCCATGCCCAGGGCAAGCCCCGCGTCCCGGACAGCACCCCGGGCACGGTAACCGTTCTGCATGCTCATCAGCGTGACCCGCTCCGCGCCGAAGCGTTCGAAGATGCGGTGGTAGACGTTATGGCGTTCGGCGCTTTCGACGTCGATATCAATGTCCGGCAGGGTGGCCCGGTCCCGCGACAGGAACCGCTCGAAAATCAGGTCGTGCTGCAGGGGGTTCACGTGGCTGACCTCGATGAGGTAGTTAACCAGGCTGGACGCCCCCGAGCCGCGCGCAGCGGCGCGGACCCCCATTTCCTGGATCATCCGGGACACTTCTGCCACGGTCAGGAAGTAGGCGGAAAACCCCAGGTTCCGGATGATGCCCAGTTCATGCTCCAGGCGGGCCAGCATGTCCCGTTCAGCTGACCCGGCGATACCGGAGAACCGCCTGCCGATCCCGGCGTGGCAGCGCTGGGTCAGTTCCGCATGCGGGTCCTGGCTGATGCCAAGGACGGAGGCTTCGGGAACCACCGGCCGCTTCCAGCCCATATCCGATGCGGGATCGATCCGGCAGAGGTCCGCGAGCGCCTCGGTCTGCGCCATGAGCTGTTTGAGGTCCGCGGCGCCATAGCCGGCCGCGGAGATGATTTCCTTGCCCAGCTGGAGCATCTGCGCGGATGTTTTCAGCCAGCCCCGGCCGGTGGGCTGCAGCAGCGGTTCGCCGGCGAGCTCCGGGAGGGATTTCAGGGTGCGGGCCGAGTCCAGGACGTCCGCTGTGGGCGCCCCGTCCGCGGCACAGTACCTGACGGCGTTGGTGAGGATGGCGGGGATGCGGTGCTCTTCGGCGAGCTTGAGCATACGGACGGCGTGGGCCGTGCTGAGCGGCGTCCCGGGAGGGCTGAGCTGGGAGACGATTTCGGTCACCACGGTGCCGGCGGGCATGGCGTCCAGCCATGCCTTGAACAGGGTGCGGGGGCGCAGGTAGCGCCGTCCGCCCATGGCACGGCCCACGTCCGAGTCAGGGCCGATCAGCACGGTGAGGACGGGTTTGAGGGTGTTCGGGTCCAAGGTGCGCGATGCCAGTTCCGCGCGGGTGACGGCAGCCGGGACCGCTCCCCCGGATTTGCCCGAGGTGCGGGCGTGGGCATCCGATACCAGCCGGCACAGGGCACGGTAACCTGCCCCGTTGTTGTTTCCGCGCGCCAGTACCACCACCCGGCCGGACACCTGGGTGCGGTGGTCGCCGTCGTCGTCGAAAACTGCGAGGTCCACCCCGACGATGGGATCGATTCCCGCGGCCATGCAGGCTTTGAGGTGCTTGACGGTTCCGTACAGGCCGTCCCGGTCCGTGCAGGCGAGCGCTGTTGCCCCGTCCGCCGCGGCGGCCTGGGCGAGTTCCTCGGGCCAGGAGACCCCGTAGTGCGCACTGAAGGCGGTGGAGACGTGGAGGTGGGTGAAGCTCATGCTGTCCGGGGCCGCAGTGCATCGTGGATCCGCAGGAGCCGCCAGCGGCCGCTGCCGGTATGGCGGGAAAGGTCCAGGGTGAGCGGCTCCCCCGCAGCATCCGGACCGTTGGCTTCCGGACCGGCGGCGGGCAGGACCTGGACGCGCCAGATTTCATGGTCCACCAGGCCGGGCCCGCTGCCCAGGGGCGCGCGGCGTTCCTCCGCCCACCATTGGCGGCGCTCATACCAGCGGACCGGTTCGGCGCAGACCGTGTATGACCGCCCGCCCCAGCAGAGTTCCCGGGGCTCGCCGTCCGGAGAGCACGCCACATCCACGGATTCACTGAACAGGCCCATGGCTGCCTCCCCGGATGGAACGAACGAATTATTCGAATATGTGTTCGAATAATTCCAGTCTACGACGGGGCCAGGACAAAACCTAGACGGGGGTGGACTGACGGTGCGGCAGGGAGCAGGATGGAGCCATGAGCACCGATGACGCACTCCTCAAGCAGGCAAGCCTCACAACGCAGGACTCCACTGCCATCGCCACTTTTGACATAGACGGCAGCATTCCCGGTTCCGGCGCCTATGTGGTGGGCCTGATGGGGGCCACGCCGGACTACTCCGCGCAGCGGCGGCTGTGCATCGAATTCATGAACGGGGAGGCCATCGCCTTCTACTCGTTCAACCGGGACCAGGGCATAGAAGAGGACTATGACCTCTCCGGCGTGACCCATTCGGCCACCAGCATTACCGGGCAGTTCCCGCTCGCCGCCATCAACGGGCTGGGCGAGGGCCATGTGATGACCGCCTTCAGCGAGGCGGACGGAAGGGACTTCCAGTCCGGCGTGCCGGTCTCCGAGTCCCTCTAGAGGGTTTTAGCCGTTGCCTTTGTGCACGCGCATTTCGAGTTCGATGAACCCGGAGATCATGGCCCGGTAGGTGGATTCGACGATGTCCGGGTCGATGTCCTTCTTTTCCGCGGCCGAACGGACGTGCTCGATGATCCGTTCCACGCGTCCGGGTGCCCGCACTTCGGCGTCGTCCCCTTTAAGGGTTCCGGCGATGCGGATGAGCCGTTCGCGCCGGGCGATGAGGGTGACGATCTGGTCATCCACCTCGTCAACGGCGACCCGTACGGCAGCAAGCTGCTCTTTGTCCGCCAGGGCGTCCCTATCATTTCCTTGAATTGTCGCCATCGTCTGACAGTATCGAAGCATGCAACCCAGAGTCGACTTCATCTCGCTAGGTGTCCGCAGTGTTGCCGCGTCCCGCGCGTTCTACGTCGACGGGCTCGGATGGCCGGTCCACCGCGAACTGGAGGGCGACGTCGTATTCATACAGGTCAACCACGGCCTGGTCCTCTCCCTCTGGGATGCAGGCCAGATGCGGGCCGAGGCGGGCGTGGACGCCCCTGGCCCGGTTCCCTGCATTACACTGAGCCACAACCTGCCCGGCACCGATGAGGTGGACCGGGTCATGGCGGAGGCGGCCGCTGCCGGCGCAAGCATCATCGCCGAACCGGTCACCCAGCCCTGGGGCGGTTACAGCGGCTACTTTGCGGACCCGGACGGCTTCCGCTGGGAAGTTGCGTACAACCCTTCCTGGACAGTGGACGACGCCGGCACGGTCACCGTCTGAGCGGCGCCGCCGCCAGAGGGGCTGCTTGAGGGGGCTGCTAGAACAGCGCCTCCACCGGCCGGATGAGTTCCGGGCCGTTATTGCGTACGTTGCCCACCTCCCGGCCAACCGTTTCCACTTTCCAGTCCGCCGCCACGTCCCGCACCCGCGCCCGGACCAGATCCACCAGTTCCGCGGCGTCGTCCGCTGCAGGGTCGAGCCAGGCACGCATGGTGTCCTTGTCCATGGGCAGCGGCACCCGGTCATGCAGCTCCGTCAGCTTGCCGAAGACAGTTGATTCCGTCCCGGGCGGCGGGGTGTCTGCCGTCAGGATGGAAGTGGAGAGCAGCCAGCGTGCCGGCTCCCCGTCCGGCACGGAAGGGTCTTTCCACCATTCGTAGAGGCCGGCAAAGGCCAGCCCGTGGTCCGTGCCGGGGTGCACATAATAGGGCTGCTTAGCTTTGCCGGGCCCCTGCTTCCATTCGTAGTAGCCGTCCGCGGGGACGGCGCAGCGCCGGGACCGCACAGCCTTCCGGAAAGCCGGCTTTTCCAGCACGGACTCACTCCGGGCATTGATCATCCGGGAACCGATCGAGGGATCCTTCGCCCAGGAGGGCACCAGGCCCCAGCGCGCCACGTGCAGCTGGCGCACGTGCCGTGGCGCTGGTCCGCCGTCCTCCACCAGGCGCTCCAGGACGATGGGAACCTCATCGGTGGGCGCCACGTTCCACGACGGCGGGACGTGCACCTCGTCCTCCAGGGCGGCGTCGAACCCGGCCAGCAGGTCACCCACGGCACGTGCCATCACATAGCGTCCACACATGGCTCCAGCATGCCATCCTGCGAAGCCGCCCGGGAATAGCGCCGGTCGCGATACCGTTGACCCCGACGGACCCCATTACCAACAGCAAGGAGAGCCCTGTGGACTTCACTCCCGAATCCGGCACCATCACCATGTTTTCCACCACCTGGTGCGGCTACTGCAACCGGCTGAAGAAACAGCTGGACGCGCAGGGCATCGGGTACACCGAGATCAACATCGAGGAAGTGGACGGCACCGCCGAGCTCGTGGAGCAGCTTAACGGGGGCAACCGCACGGTTCCCACGGTCCTCTTCCCGGACGGCACCGCCGCCACCAACCCCTCTGCCGCCGAGGTCAGGACCCGCCTGGCCGCGTAGCGGAAAGCGCCCCAGAAAGCGCGTTTGATAGACAGAACGGGACCGGCGGTGCGCTGCCGGTACCGTTCTGTCCATCTGCATTAGGGAAGCCTTCCATGGTCCATAAAGTCAAAGGTGTCATCGCCCGCTCCAAGGGTGCGCCCGGACGTTTTCGCCCGACGTCGGCACCTGGGACGTCGACAACACCGTGTGGATCGTGGGCGATGACACCGTGTGGATCGTGGGCGATGACAGCGACTGCGTGCTGATCGACCCCGCGCACGACGCCGACGCGGTGGCCGCCGCAGTGCGAAGCCGGACTTTCAAGGCCATCCTGCTGACCCGCGGCCACGGGCATGGCGACAGCACCACCACCGGCGCCGAGGCGCCGCAGCTGGACGAATGGATCGCACGCGGGCACTGACCGCGGCCTCCTGCGCGGGTCACGCCTCCAGGCTGCTGAAGGGAGCCGCCACCAGGCTGGCGTGGCCCGCATAGGTTTCCAGCAGCGCCTTTTCCACGGCGTCCACGTCAAGGCCGGGCACCAGGTCGTCCGCCGCGCCGGCGGTGGACGGTTCCCACTCCAGACCAAGCGCCGCGTAGGTGTCCGTCAGAACCTTCCGGATGGGCCCGGAGTCCTCCACCACGATCACGGAACTGAACAGCCAGCCCCCGGCCACCACGCGCTGGGCGGTGCCTACCAGCTTGATCTGAGAGCCGTTGGCGGCATCGGTGCCGTGCACGCTGAATTCCCCGGGGCAGTACTCGCCGGGGATCTCGCCCACTGCGGCCTGCACTCCGACCCTGAGCAGCGTTTCGGCGAAGAGACCGCCAAAGTAGCCGAAGCGCGTCTTTGATCCGGCGATGGCGTCATGGTCCGGTTCGATATGATCCACCACCAGTGTGCCTTGATGGTACGCCGCCGCACGCCCGCCGGCCCTGCGGACCAGCGGCTCAAAGCCGTCATCGCGGCACGCCTGTTCAGCGGCCGCGAAGCCGGGCAGCCTGGTGTCCCGCTGGCCGAACGCCACCGTGGGCTCCGGCCGGTAGAGCCGCAGGGTGGGTCCAAGTCCGCCCGCCTTGGCCCTGGCCAGCAGTTCCAGGCCGAACTCAAGGTCCCGCCCGGCGCCCAGCGACGTTTCCTGACGCACCACCGTCAGGGTGCGCCCTCCGGGGCCGGTGTCCTGCATGTTGCTAAGCTCCCTTATGGTCATCTTGCAATTCCTCGTTGTCGCCGCCGCGTTCGCCGTGATTGACGCCGTCTGGCTCAAGCTCATGAACCCGTTCTACCGCAGTCACATCGGGGAGCTGCTGGCGGACAAGCCACACCTAGGTTACGCGGTGGCCTTCTACGTCCTTTACATCGCCGGAATCGTCTTCTTCGCCCTTCGTCCCGCGCTCGACGGCGGCACCTGGCTGACCGCGCTGGGCTACGGTGCCGCTTTGGGCGCCTTCGCCTACGCCACCTATGACCTGACCAACGCGGCCACCCTGAAGGTGTGGCCGCTGCGGCTGGTAGTGGTGGACGTCCTGTGGGGTGCTGCCCTGACCGGGCTGTCCACCGTTGCCGGCTGGCTGGTGTTCCACAACAGGTCCTGACGCGCGGAGCCCGGCGCAGGGCCAGGACTCAGGTGCGGCGCAGCGTCAGGATCTGCTCGGCCCGGCCAAAGGGCCCCTGAAGGTCGTGAAGCACCGTGGAAGTCAGGCCGATTCCGTCCCTGCCAAAGGACACGGCGTTGTCCAGTCCCAGCCATTCGCCTTCCGGGCGGCGGTACATGTGGATCTGCAGGTCCAGGTTGGGGAAGGCATAGCTGTCCTTGCCCGGGGGAACGCGTGCGGCGATGCCGTTGGCCGTATCCACCATCCCCATGAGGCGGGCCAGGTCGCCGCTGTCCGCCCGGTCCGTCAGGGGGTGATCGGTGCGGAGCCAGACCTTGCCGGCGCCCGGGCGATGCCCTTCGGCCACGCGCATCTCGAGGGAGCGGATGTAGCCGCCGGGCCAGACGGCGGACCCGTCGTAGGGCTTGCAATCGTCCGGCCCGGCAATGGCGGCATCCTCCACGGCGGCAACGGCAGAGGTGTCCGAGGTGGCCATGCGCCAGGCGGTGGCCCGGATGGCGGTGCGGTCGTTGGCCACGAGCTCAGCCTGGACCAGTTCGATGGTCCGGCCGGGCCGGAGCGTGGTGGTTTCAATATGGAAGTCGCCGCCGGGAATCAGGCCGAGGATTTCATAGCTGAGCCGTGCCATCCGCATGTCGGTGCGGGGTTCGTGCCGCTCCAGGCGATCGGCCAAAAGGCCGGAGGCCGGCGCCATGTGCTGCTCGTGGACGTTCCAGGCACCCTGGGCGTGGATCGTGGAACGGAACCGGCCGCCGTCTAGCTCCTGGTAGTAGAAATGTCCTTCAGCCAGTTCAGGCAGGTCTGTGGTCACCGTTGGCCCCTTCTGCATGTTTAAGTGAATCGGCACTAACTCTAACGGCTTGTCCAAAACATCCCGCCGCCGGGACTCGCCGAAATGTTGGAGTCCGGACGGCGCCGTCTGGGTAGACTCAGGAACTGGGTCCTGTCAGCAACCCTCGGAAGAGGAGTTCCATGCGCGTCATCAGCTACAACCTCCGCAAACACAAGGCCAGCGGCGAGCTCCTTGCCCTGGCCCGGAACCATGACATCGATGCGATGTGCCTGCAGGAAGTGGATTCCAGCGACCTGCCGGAGACGCTGGGCCCGCTCCATCTGGCCGACGCCACCAAGGGCAACCGGCTGGGGCTGGCCATCTATTACCGCACCAGCCGCTTCACGGCCATGAACACGCAGTCGTTCGCGCTGAAGAAGTCGATGCATGACCGGGTACTGGCCCCGGCACATGAGCGCCTGATCGGCACGCGGGTCATGGACAATGAGACCCAGCACGAACTGGTGATCGGCTCCTTTCACGCTGCCCCGCTGACGGCATCCAACTCGCTGCGCCGCAAACAGATCCACGCCGCGCACGCTGAACTCCTGACCATGGGTAAAGGCCTGATGACGCTCATGGTGGGTGATTTCAACTACCCGTTCTTCACCAAGAACCTGGACATGCACATGAAGAACTCAGGCTATGCGCTGTCCCTCAGCAACCGCCGGACGTATACGCGGTACAAGGTATTCAAGGGCCACTTCGATTTCGCCACGTCGCTGGGACTGGACATCCAGAGCGTGGAGACACTGCCGCGCGGGAACTCGGACCATCTTCCCATCCTGGTGACGGCGGAGTACGGTCCGGACTATTAGGCGGGTTTCCGGGCTTCCAGCCGCTTCCGCAGTTCCGGCCAGGCAGCAGCGAAGCCGGGGTGCAGTTCCTTGCGCTCCACGTCGGCCAGCGGCACCCAGAGTAATTCGATGCTCTCGGGATCACTGATCACCGGGTCGAACGGCTCACGCGCCAGCACCGCCACGGTGGTGTAGGACCAGTAGCCCAGGTCCAGGACCGAGGTGAAGAGGACATCAACGTTCGACGCCGGAACGGCAGCTTCCTCCCACGCCTCACGGAGGGCACCGGCCACTGCCCCTTCCCCCTCGTGCAGCGCACCTCCGGGCAGGCCCCAGGTGCCGCCGTTGTGACTCCAGGTGGCGCGGTGCTGCAGCAGGACGCCCTTCGCGGGATCGTAGGCCAGCACGCCGGCGGCGCCGAAGCGGCCCCAAAACCGTCCCTGCCCGCCCTCCACCCAGGCATCGCCGGGATCACGCGGGCCGGTCCGGACGGGCGGGGTGGAAGTCACTGAATGATCCATGCGCACCAGTCTGACAGGCGCACCCTCCGCGGCGCACCCGTTCGTAACAGACGGCTTCGGTAAAAATGCTTCAGCAAAAAGTGGTTCAGTTACCGTGCCCGCGGTCTACGGCGAAATCACCGCCGGGGTACATGACTGTTTCATGGCCGTCGTCAAAGCGGACCAGGTACGGCGGTGTCCCGCCAGGCCCCCTGACTTCGACAATAACGCCGTGCCGGTCGGAGGACCCGACGTTCCGTCCGTGCACGATGATGCGGTCTCCCTGTGCTGCCTCCATCGCATTCACCTCCAGTCCCAGATTACGACTGCGGCCCTGGACGCGACAGGGGCGCCTCACCCGGTTTCCACCTGCGGCCGGTTTGCGGGTTGGCAGGGAGAGCTTCAATGCCTAGGGTAGAAATGTAAGCCTACTTACTTTTGCTGCGAAGCATTCCCAGTCGTCAGGAGGACCACCCATGACAGACCAGTACACCTTTCGCAACCCGGTCACCGCGTACGAGGAAATCTCCCCGCCGAAGCAGCACCAGCCGGAGCCGGGCCTGGATGCGGCACTGGTTCCCAAGGCAGACCTCGGCGAAGAAACCTACCGCGGAACCGGCCGCCTGGAAGGCCGGAAGGCGATCGTGACAGGTGCCGACTCCGGCATCGGCGCCGCGACAGCCATCGCGTTCGCCCGGGAGGGGGCCGACGTCGTCCTTTCTTACCTGCCCGAGGAAGAGGAGGATGCCGGGCGCATTGCGGGCCTCATCGAGGCCAGCGGGCGGAAGGCCGTCAAGGTGCCAGGCGACCTCAAGGATCCCGCCGTGTGCCGGGAAGTGGTGGACACCGCAGTGTCGGCCCTGGGCAGCATCGACATCCTGGTGAACAACGCCGGCAAGCAGGTGGCCCAGGAGGAGCTGGCAGGCATCACGGATGAGCAGTTCGACCACACGCTCAAGACCAATGTGTATGCCATGTTCTGGCTCACCAAGGCCGCCCTGCCGCACATGCCGCCGGGCTCGACCATCATCAACACCACCTCCATCCAGGCCTACAACCCTTCCCCGACGTTGGTCGATTACGCCACCACCAAGGCCAGCATCAACAACTTCACCAAGGGCCTGGCGCAGCAGCTTGCGCCCAAGGGCATCCGGGTCAATGCCGTGGCGCCGGGTCCCATCTGGACACCGCTGCAGGTCAGCAGCGGCCAGCCCAAGGAAAAACTGCCGGAATTCGGGCAGTCCACTCCCCTGGGGCGCGCCGGCCAGCCGGCCGAGCTGGCACCTGCTTACGTGTTCCTGGCCTCGCCGGAGTCCAGTTACGTGGTGGGCGAGACGCTGAACGTCAACGGCGGCAACCCCACGCCGTAGCCCGGCACGACCGGCCGCCGGCACCGCCGCCGGAGCGCAGCTATTCTGCCGCGTGGTCCGGCATGTCCAACAGCAGCCGGTCCGTCGCGGCGTCGGGCACGCCGTCGAAGAACGTGGCGAGGACGGTCTTGAACACCGTCTCCCCGGGCGCTGCGCGGAGGAACAGGGTCGCGGACGAGTGCAGTTTGCGCGCGTCGATGCCGCCCAGGATTTCGTCCGCGGAGCGCCCGGCATGGGCGGCGAGTGCCTGTGCGCATTCCAGGAGCCGGGGGCCCAGCACCGGATGCGCCAGATAGGCTCTGGCTTCTTCGAGAGATCCGATCGCGTAGCGCTGTGACGTGGGGCTTTGGCCGAGCCCGGCAACCTGCGGGAACACAAACCACATCCAGTGGCTGCGTTTATGCCCTGTCTGCAGCTCGGCCAAAGCCTGGTGGTATGTCCCACCGCTGTCCTGGGCGGCCGTGAACCGCTCAAGGTTGTACCGGTCATTCATGGTTCCCTCCGATCCGGGCCGCGGCCCGTAGCTGACGATCCGGATCCGCCTTCCAGCGATCCAGCACCGTAACGGCCCGCCTCCGGTCCTTTTCGCCGAGTGCGCCAAGCAGCGGAACAAGGACGTCGGCCATGAGCGGATCTGTCAGTTCCGGGGTGTGCGCGGACCTGAGGAACCCTTCGATGCGGGTCAGGTCGGTGTGCCGCAGCAGACCCACCCTTGCCTGAAGCAGCACCACCGCTGCAAGTCTCCGTTCAAAGACAGGCCTGCTCCCTGGCTTCGGCACGCCCCAAAGTGCCGAAGCCAGGAACACCACCCCGTCATGGTCCAGGTCCCGGAACTTCCGCAGCGCGTCCCTGACGGTTCCCCGCACGGCACCCACAGATGCCCCGTAGGAGGCCAGGCTGCCGCCCAGCCGCCCCTCGACGTCGTCCGCCCTGTACCAGGTACCCTCGTTCTGCAACGTGCGGTCGATGAATGCGGCCACATCCTGGACCGTTGTCACCGGCGTCCCGCCGCTGCGTGCGTGATGCAGTAGGGCGTCCAGGGCCTGGCCTCGAGGCGGCCCTCCGCAATGGCTTCGCCGCACACCGCGCAGATGCCGTACGTCCCGTCATCGATTCGGTCCAGCGCGGCCTCCACCTGGTCCAGGCCGGCGCTGCTCTGCTTGAGGAGCGCGGAGGCCTGCGACAGTTCAAACGCGATGGTGGAGCCTTCTGGATCGTGTTCGTCGTCCACATTTGCGTTCTGACGTGCCGAATTAGCCGAGGCGATATCCGCACGAAGGGCCGGCAGGAGCGCCACCTTGCGGGTGCGTTCCTCCTCCAGCATCAGCCGGAACCGCTCAAAATCAGGCATGCCCAAAGCCTAGCCCCGGCCGCCACGCACGTCAGTACCGGCCCACCGCCATCCAATGGCCCCATGCCCTGCTGGGCGACCACCACCGGTCACGGATGCAGGCTTCCGGGGGCACGGCGCGGGGCCGTGATCGCGGCCCCGGGACATAGTCCGCAATACCACATCCTTCAAGGGCTGACTGAGCTTGCAGGCGCGCAAACCGCAGGCAGCAGTCCGGGATTGTTACGATGTGATGCATTTCACTTCGGACCCGTCGGCCGCGGGCGTCTTTCGAGGTCAGCGCGCCATGCAGGGTGAATCCAAACGATAGCCTAATCCGAGAGAAGGGCCTCGGATGTTATCCAAACGTGACATTTAGCTGGACGGCGGGTTACGGTCGAGTGGTGTCCCTCCCCGATGGGACATTCCCACCAGCCTGCCGAGCCCTGCCGCTGGACCGGGATACCACCGTTTCCAATTGGCAGGGACGGGGGAACCAAGTTTCCACGGCCTCATTGAGGCCTAGGGGTTAAGTCGAAAGCCTTTCCGCTTGTGCGGATGCTTCCGACCGGGCATCTCCAGCCCGAACCCGACAGCTCACCCCGCAGGCATGGGAGAGGCGATTCACTGTGTCAAAAATTTCCACCACCGCCCGTCATCGTGCAACTCCGACCGGCTCCATCACCGTCCAGGGCCTGGCCCGGACCTTCGGCCGTCCCGCACTGGCAGTAGCCGCGGCATCCGGCATTGCGCTCAGCGTCGGCGCCCCCGCCCAGGCAGGTGTGAGCGGCCCGGACGCTGAAGCAACGTCGGTCCAGACGTCCTCCGCACCCGCGGCAACTGCTGCCGCGGCAACTGCTGCCACCGTGCACACCGTGGTTTCCGGCGACACCCTGGGCGCGATCTCCGCTGCCCACGGTGTGGCTCTGGCCGATGTCCTCGCGGTCAACGGCCTCTCCATCGACACGATCATCTACCCGGGCGACCAGATCGAGATCCCCGGCGCAGGCTCTGCGGCGGCTGCACCGGCAGTTGCACCTGCGCCCGCACCCGCACCGGTCCAAACGACTGCAGCGGCGCCGACGAACACCGGCATGAACCTGTCCTACGCGTCCACCGCGCCGGCCGAGTCCACCGGCACGGGCACCGGCGCAGGGATCCTCGCCTCCGCCTACAGCCAGATCGGAATCAACCAGGACTGCACCGCCATGGTCGAGACCGCCCTGCGCTCGGTCGGAAAGAGCGTTGGCGATCTTGCCCCCACGCAGTTCTACCAGTACGGAACCGTGGTCTCCACCCCGGCCCCCGGCGACCTGGTGATCACCTCCGGCCACGTCGGCGTTTACGCCGGCGACGGCCAGGTTGTGAGCGGCGGCATCGACGGCTACAAGACGGACGTGCACTCGCTCAGCTGGCTCGCCGGCGCCTCCTTCGTGCGCGTGGCCTAGGCAGCACCAAGGGCCGGAAAGGGCGGCATTCGGAAATCATCCCGAATGCCGCCCTTTCCCCGTTAAACATCCGGCAGTTGGCTGGCGTTCAGGTTCCGCAGAACGTCAGGTAATCACCAAAGCTTTCGGGGGCTGCCTCCTCGTAGCGCTCCAGCCCCGGCCGCCGCCGGTATGGCTCGGAGAGGACTGCGACGAGGCGCTGGAACGGGCCGATGTCACCTGCGGTGGCTGCATCCAGGGCTTCTTCCACCAGGTGGTTGCGCGGGATATAGACGGGATTGACGCGGTCCATCAGGCTGGCGTCCGGCGCCATGGCCCGCCACCGCTCCGCCCAGGCATCGAAGGCGGCAAGGTCCAGGACCATTCCGCGCGCCGGCCCGGTGTTTCCGAGGGCCGCATCCCCGAGGCGGCGGAAAAACTGCGTATAGTCCACCGGACCGTCCCTAAGCAGGGCGATGACGCCGTCGACCAGTTGGGACACCTCCGCTGCCTCCGGGCTTCCTGCCGGATGTCCGGCCAGACCCAGCTTCGAGGCCATGCCCGCTGTCCAGGCGTCGCTGTAGCGGCGGCGGAACTCCCCCAGCACTTCCACTGCGGGCTCTACCGCTTTTTCCTGGTCCTCGTTGATAAGGGGAAGCAGCGATTCGGCCAGGCGGGCCAGGTTCCACTCCGCCACCACAGGCTGGTTGGCGTAGGCGTACCTCCCGCCGGTGTCGATGGAGCTGTACACGGCGGCCGGATTGAATGCGTCCATGAAGGCGCAGGGCCCGTAGTCAATGGTTTCACCGGAGATGGTCATGTTGTCCGTATTCATGACGCCATGGACAAACCCCACCAGCATCCACTGCGCCACCAGCGACGCCTGGGCCTCAACCACGGCCCTGAACAGCGCCAGGTAAGGGTTGCCGGCCTGCGCTGCCGCCGCATAGTGGCGTGCTATGGCGTGGTCAGCGAGCCTGCGCAACAGGTCGGGATTGTCCGTGGCCCGCGCGTACTGGAACGTACCCACGCGCAGGTGGCTGGCGGCAACCCGTGCCAGCACCGCACCGGGCAGCATCGTGTCACGGCGCACGGGGCGGCCGGTGGCCACCACGGCCAGGGAGCGGGTGGTGGGGATTCCCAGCTCGTGCATCGCCTCGCTCACCAGGTACTCGCGAAGCATGGGTCCGACGACGGCACGGCCGTCCCCGGCTCTGGCAAAGGGTGTGCGGCCCGACCCTTTGAGGTGGACGTCCCGCAACCGGTCGCCGTCGGACGAACTCCCCTGCAGCGGCAGCTCACCCAGGAGGAGGGCGCGCCCGTCGCCGAGCAGCGGCGAATAGCCGCCGAACTGATGGCCGGCATACGCCTGGGCGACCGGCGCAGCGTCCGGCGGGACGTCGTTGCCCACCAGGAACCTGGCGCCCTCCGGGCTGCGCAGGAAAGCCAGGTCCAGTCCCAACTCCCCTGCGAGGGCCTCGTTGAGGACGAGCAGCCGGGGTTCGGGCGCCTCTTCCGCCTGCCAGGGAACAGCAAGTTCGGGCAGCTCCCGGGCGAAACGTGATTGAAAGCTGACGGTCGATTCCGCTACACCGCTCATGGGTTAACCCTAGCCCCGCCCGGCGCGCTGCGGGCCGTCACTGCGTGGCCGCTCACGGCAGCCTCACGTGACTGCGTGCCCGCCGGGAAAGTCGCCATGTTCCCCGGCCTGGGCCTCCTCCTGGAGCAGTGGGTCCTCCTGCCAGGCGTCCGGGTTTTCCTCGGCAGCGCCCGGATAGCTGTCCGGTTCTCCGTGGACGGGGTCCAGTCCGAGGGAAGAGGCAGCGCCGGGGGCCTCGTCCAGGATGACGTCCTGCTCCGGAACAACTTCCAGTTGGTCGTCGGGGAGTTCCTGCTCAGTCATGGTGATGCCTTTCCACGTATCGGTCAGTCAATAAAGTAAGCATACTGATGAACATGGTGCTGTGTGAACGGCCAGGCATGGGAAAAGGGTGACTTTGGGCCCTACCTCCCCGGGGGTTTTGCGGCCACGCTGGTGGCATACGCCCGTAAAGGACCCCGCAGGAGCAGGACATGGCAGCCCGCAAGCCCATTGCCGTCGGCACGAATGACACGCCCCAGAGCCACGCAGCAGTGTCCTGGGCGGCCCGGCGGGCCCACAGGGACCGGCTCCCGCTGGTGATCCTGCACGTCGTGGACGAGCGTTGGCTTTCCGAACCCTATCCGTGGCGCAGCGTACTCCAGGAGTCTGGGGAACGGATCCTTGAGGCCGCAGCGGCACGGGCGCGGGAGTTCCCATCCCTTGAGGTCAGTACCGCCGTGCTGGCCGGCGGAGTGGGCCGGTCCCTGGCCAACTATTCGGACCGGGTGTCCATGCTGGTGGTGGGGTCCGGCAGCGGGCACCTCGGCGGCGTGCTTGCCGACCGGGCGCTGCAGGTGGCGTCGTCGGCGGATGTCCCTGTCGCCGTCGTCGGAACCCAGGCTACGGAGGGCCGGCCCGGGGTGGTGGTCGGCGTCGACGGATCGGAAGAAGCGGTGCGCGCGGTGGCCTTTGCAGCCGCCGAGGCGGACCGGGAGGGCGACGAGCTGACCGTGGTGTACGCCTACAGCCCCCCTGACCGTCTTCCGGATGCAGGATTCACCCCGGAACTCGTCGCCGAGCTGATGGAAAAAGAGGAGCGGATCGTTCTCTCTGAAACCGTCGCCGGTCTGATGGCCGACTATCCGGACCTGGTGGTTCACCAGCGGCTCGAGCCGGGCCGCGATCCGGCGCAGGCCCTGGTTCAGGCAGCAGAGGGTGCCAGGCTGCTGGTGGTCGGCAACCGGGGACGCGGCGGGATCAGCCGGCTTGTCCTGGGCTCAACGGCACACGGTGTCCTCAAGCGCCTGCCCTGCCCCACGATCATCACGCGAATTCGGCCACTGAACCAGAAATGAAGTCCACTCGAACAGGAATGAGGACAGGATCCATGACATCCAGCCAGCCCATCGCCGTCGGCATCAGCGACACCGAAGCGTCCAGTGCGGCACTGATGTGGGCAGCGGCCCGTGCCAATCGCCGAAAGGTGCCGCTTGCGGTGCTCCATGTCATCGACGACCGGTGGATGGCCGGCGAGGCGCTCCCCTACGTGGACGTCCTGCGCCAGTCCGGACTGGACCTGCTCGAGGTCGCCGGACAGCGGCTGCGGGCGGCTGAGCCCGGCCTGGCCTTCACGCTCGATCTCCTCGAAGGCGGCATCGGCTCAACGTTGGGCGACTATGCGAAGAATGCTTCGATGCTGGTGGTGGGTTCCAGCAGCCACGCACGCGGCGCGCTCACCGACCGCGCGCTTCAGGTGGCGGCGACGGCGGAAGTCCCCGTGGCCGTCGTCGGTACCCACGAGGCCCAGGGCAAGGGAGTCGTGGTGGGCGTGGACGGATCCCGCGAGTCCACCCAGGCAGTCGCCTTCGCCGCTGCCGAAGCCGACAACCTGGGTGAGGAGCTTACCGTGGTGTACGCCTTTACCGGGCCGAACCGCTGGATCAAGGCCGGACTGCCATCCAGCAGCTTTGCCGAGCTGGTGGTTGAAGAAGAACAGATTGTGCTTTCCGAAGCAGCCGCGGGAATCCGGCAGGACTACCCGGGACTGGTAATCAAGGAGGTCCTGGAAACCGTCATGGAGCCCGCAGACGCGCTGATCAACGCGGCAACAGGGGCAGCCCTGCTGGTGCTGGGCAGCCGGGGCCGCGGCAGCTTCGGCCGGCTCCTGCTGGGATCCACGGCGCACGGCGTCCTGACCAATCCGCCCTGCCCAACCATAATCACCAGGCTGAAGAAGTCCGCCCACAAAGGCTGACAGAGGCAGCCTTGAGGAGGCCCTGATGTCACTCTCTGAGTTCGAGAAGCGGGAACTCGACCGCATCGGCGATGAACTGCAGCATGAGGACCCGCGATTGTCCTCGCTGCTGGACGGTGACGCCCTCCTGCGCGGGAACCGGGCACGGGCCCGCCGCGGACTGACGCTGCTGGCTTTGGGGCTGTGCCTTATGGTGGCCGGCCAGGTCCTGCAGACTTCCATCCTGGGCGTTTCCGGGTTTGCCCTGCTTTGTGTTGGGGCCTTCCGGACCGTGCGGGATGTGCAGAAGATGCTGGACCGCGGCAACTAGCCTGCGGGATCTTTTCCGGCGCGGCCTGCGCGATTCCCAGCGCGGCCTGCGCGATCTTTTCCCAGCGCGGCCTGCGCGATCTTTTCAGCGCGGCCTGCGCGATCTTTTCCCGGAAGGTTTCCCGGAAGGTTGGGGGCGCGTTCCCGGAAGGTGGGGCGCGCCTGGCGGAGTTCGCCGTCGTCGGCCGCTGAGCCCGGGGAGCTCAGCGGCCGCAACTGTCCGGTTACTGGCGCCTGGGGCTGCCCGAGACCGCTCGGCCAAGGAAGATTCCCAGGCCCAACATGACGACCGCAAGCACGACGTGGAGCCAGTTGTCCGCGGCGTTGACGGGGATGAAATTCACGGAAGATGCCTGATCGATCAGGAGCCCATAGAGCGCGATCACCAGATAGAGCGCACCGCCGCCGATCAGGTAATACTTCGACTGGATTGCGGTCCTGCCCATGACCAACCCTGCCGCTCCGAAGAGCAGGTGGACGATATTGTGCAGGATGGAGACTTGGAAGACACCGAAGAGCATGGCCCCTGAGTCGGGTCCGGCAAAAGCCATTTCCGAATAGCTCGTAGTGACGCCCGGGATGAAACCCAGAACGCCGACGAGGGCGAAGACGGCACCCGCGGCAAGTGCAGTGAGCTCGAGTGATGTTCGATGGTGGCCGGCACCTATACCCGGATGCGCTGATGATGCAGACATCTCATACTCCCTTGGTCCGTTCTTTGTTGCTGATGGCGTCCTGGAAAGAATCCGGCCATGGTGTGGACTGAGCACGGCCGCGCCCCCGGCTTGCAGTTCAAGCTTCCACCCCCGGGAGGCTGGCATGTAGAGGCTTTGGTCCTGCTTCGCAGCTCCACGTACGCACTGAGAGTTGCGGGACAGACTAGGCGTCAAAGTGCACTGGGAGGTGTTCCTCGGAGACGGAAACGAGAACGGACGCCGCGACGTCCCGCAGTTTCACGTTTCTGGAGCTCGATGCACCACGGAGGATGGCGATGGCGGCGTCGTGACCGCAGTGGTTCTGGGCCATGATCACCCCCAAAGCAGTGTCGATGACAGTTCTGGTGGCCAAGGCCGCGTGGAGATTCTCCACCGTGTCTTTCAGCTCGGCGATCCGAAGTGCCGGCCGGAGGATCCGTGATGCCTGTGCGGCGAATTCTTGCGCAGCACAAATGCCGGCATAGTCAAATGCGTCCGGTCGGTCGACGCACAAGGTCAGTACGGTGCTCACCCCATCCTCAGTGGGCACGGGCACGCCCAGGACGGACCTTATGCCATGGCTGGCAGCGGGCCGGGCTAACCGTGGCCAGCGGTAATCGTCGGCCAGATCCCGGACCAGGACTGTGGCCTGTTCGGTTCTGGCCGTGATTCCCGGCCCCTCACCGAATCCGGTCTGCAGGTCATTCAGCAGTTGCACCAGCGCCCCGCTGCCGCCGAAGGCGGAAGTCCTCTTTGGGCGGGAAAGGGTGAGTCCGCATGAGACGCCCGAACTCGTGAGGGAGAGGGTGCTCACCGCGTGGCCTGCCAGGCCGGCGAGCACCTCCCCGACGTGTTCACTTTCCATGGCAAAGCCGTCCGGCCGCCCAGGTTCGCGCCCGGAGCCGAAGGAGGCTTTAGCCCTTCTCTTGGCGGCCGTTCTCTGTAACTGGTTCCGGGTGCGGGGGTGGCTGGGCGTGCCGATCGCCTCAGCCGCGCGGGCAGCAACGCAATGGTCTTCGATGAGGCCCATGCCTGCACACGCGCGGACGTCGGATATGGCTGTCGCCACGGCTTTCTTATCACTGAAGCGCGCTGAAACCGCCAGCAGCGCTCCGTCAGGCGCCATGAGCCGGAAACGGACGTAGGAACGGCGGTCGATGAAGACTTCGAAATGTCCAGCCATGATCCAGACCTTCCAGACCCCTGAGGGCTTCATCTGACGAGGCTTCAGGCCGGAAAGGAGCTAGTCGACATAAAGTCTTGCCATAGGTGTTTCGGGCAGGCCGGGCCTGCATCCGCTGATGACAGCTCAAGCCGCACCTAGTGCTTATTACAGACTAGCGCCTGCACCAGCCCGGGGACAGAAGTGGAAACCCCCTGCCCGCTGTTCGCCAATGCGTGTGGACCGACAGCGTCGATCAGCGTCGATCCAGAGGGAGGGCCTTATGGCCCTGTTGCACGTGCCCCGGGCGGGTATGTAATCGAAGGACACCGGCCCTCACGCTGGCCTTCCCGGCCTAAAACCTGGAGAACCCGTCATGTCTGACTTACTCAAATGGTCGCCGTTTACATCCTCCCGCTTGACTTCCCCTTTCAACATGGCGTTGCGCTCCCCGGCAGAAATGCTGGACTCGCTGGAACGCGCGTTCCACTTCGCAGACGTCCCGGCTCCGCTCCGGGTTGAGGAATACGTCGATGGCAGTAACCTCGTAATCCGCGCCGAAATGCCCGGTGTCGATCCGGACAAGGACGTCGCGGTCACCTTGGAGGACGGGGTCCTGCGGATCCGTGCCGAACGCCAGGAAAGAGAAGAACACAAAGACAAAGGCACCTTCCGTTCTGAATTCCGCTACGGATCCTTCAGCCGCAGCGTTCCCCTTCCGGACGGTGTAAAGGAAGAAGACATTACAGCCACGTACACCAACGGAGTCCTGGAAGTCCGCGCGCCGCTTCCCGACGAAGCGCAGCCTACGGAGCCGAAGAAGCTCCCCATCACCCGCGGGTAAGGTGGCAGCACCCCTGAACAAGACGAGATCCGGGATCGATATCCAGGCTCAACACCGACGACGTGGCGTTCAGCCGCAACCGTGCCCACAGTGCCTTCGCCCTTCACGGCCCCGCGCGGCTATTCGGGGCAGTACACTGCCGCCCGCGCCGCCCCATGCCGTCCGCGCCCGGCGCTGTTCCGACACAGAACCCGTTCCGGCGCAGTCAGGCAACCAGGACCTCACCTTTGAACCGGGCGCAGGACGCATTGCCGCTTTGACCTTTGATGCAGGCGCCAACGCTGCGGGCCTGCCCCAGATCCTTGCCGGGAGGATCGGACCGGCCACCGCACTACTTCCAGAGTCAGGACTTTTGGCTCTGGAACGGTGCGTACCCAGGGCGGATGGTGGAGGTGCCGGGCAAACCCCGGTCCGGCGTAAACCACGGCACGGCAGCGCCCGGCCATAAGCCTTTCGGGAGCCATTCACTCCGCTGGAAACAACCCACACGCCTTTGGTGCAATCACAAGGAGGAACTCGAATGGAACGAGTCATCGACAAAGTAGCCCTCGTCACCGGCGGGGCACGGGGCATTGGGGCGGCTGTGGCGGCCAGGCTGCATGGCGAAGGGGCACGCGTGGTCATAGCCGACGTCCTGGACGAGGAAGGAAAGAAAACCGCTGAGCGCCTGGGGTCGGGCGCCCTCTACGTCCACCTGGACGTGACAAGCCCGCAGGAGTGGGAGGCGGCGGTGAAAGCCGCTGTAGAGGCATTTGGTGCCCTGAACATCCTCGTCAACAATGCAGGCATCGTGAATTTTGCTTCCATCGAAGAGTACACATTGGATCAATGGAACGCGGTGATCGCCGTCAACCTGACCGGAACCTTCAATGGGATCAAGGCAGCTATACCGGCCCTCAAACAATCAACGGGAGGCTCAATCGTCAACATTTCCTCGATTGCGGGCCTTCGGGGATATGAGCAGATTCCTGGTTACACGGCTTCAAAGTTCGGGGTGCGCGGACTGACAAAAAGTGTGGCCCTCGATTTGGGACGCTACGGCATTAGAGCCAATTCCGTGCATCCAGGAGTCATCTCCACACCCATGACGGCCGGTTTGGAGATGGACATGAGCCGCGTTGCCATAGGCCGGGAGGGGCATCCGGGTGAAGTGGCGAACCTGGTCCTCTATCTTGCGTCCAACGAATCGTCGTTTGTCACCGGCGCTGAGTTTGTCATTGATGGTGGGGACACGGCCGGCACAGTCACGCCTCCCAAACCCGAATAGCCGAAACCTGATGAGACGATGAGGACTCGAATCGAGAGACCCACCCGCTGGCCGTTGATCACCAAAGACCGCGCGTCGTTTCGCATACCGCCCAACCTTGCGGACTACGACGGGGCCTGCCAGGCCTTCACGTGGGATGAAGCGCGGCGGGAGCTGTCCGGGCTGCCCGGGGGCCGGGGGCTGAACATCGCGTATGAAGCGGTTGACCGGCACGTGGACGGCGGGCAGGGCGGACGGGAAGCAGTACGTTTTGTCCGGGCAGACGGCCAGGTGCGTTCACTGACCTACCTGGCTCTGGCAGAAGAGTCAGGGAAATTTGCCTCGGTCCTCCGGGAACTTGGTATCCAGAGGGGTGAACGGGTCTTCTCGCTGCTGGGCCGGTGCCCCGACCTCTATGCGGCGGTACTGGGGACCTTCAAGAACGGCAGCGTCTTCTGCCCACTTTTCTCCGCCTTCGGCCCCGAACCGGTGCGGCAAAGACTGCATCTTGGGGCGGGACGGGCGCTGGTGACCACCAGGGCCCTGTACCGCAAGAAGGTGGCCCCTATCCGGGACAGCCTGCCCGACCTGCGCGTTGTCCTGCTGGCTGACGCGGAGGGGACGCCGGAACCGGGAACCTTTGACCTTGCAGAACTCATGGCGGCTGCCGACCCGTCGCCGGACATCACCGTGACCCAACCGGATGACATGGCCCTGCTGCACTTCACGAGCGGCACCACCGGCACCCCCAAAGGGGCTGTACACGTCCATGAGGCCGTAGTTGCGCACTACGCCACCGGGACCTACGCCTTGGACCTCCACCCGGATGACATCTACTGGTGCACCGCAGATCCGGGCTGGGTGACCGGCATGTCCTACGGCATCATCGCCCCACTGGCGCATGGGGTCACTGCCGTCGTCGATGAGGAAGAACTGGACGCGGAGCGCTGGTACCGGATCCTCGCCGAGCAAAGGGTGGCCGTCTGGTACACAGCCCCCACCGCGCTGCGCATGCTGATGAAGGCCGGCGCAGACAAGGCCGCCGGGCATGACCTCTCCGCACTTCGGTTCGTGGCCAGCGTGGGCGAGCCACTGAATCCCGAAATAGTCATGTGGGGCCAGGACGTCCTCGGCTTGCCCGTCCACGACAACTGGTGGCAAACCGAGACCGGCGGCATCATGATCGCCAACTACCCGGCAATGCCTATCCGTCCCGGCTCCATGGGCCGGCCCCTGCCCGGGATCGAGGCCGCCCTGGTCGCCAGGGACGGCCAGGGCAAGCCGGTCATCGAGGACGGCACAGCCCGACTCGTCACCGCACCCGATGTCATGGGCGAATTGGCGCTCCGCCCTGGCTGGCCATCGATGTTCCGCGGCTACCTTAACGAGGAGGAGAGGTACCGGCGCTGTTTCGCGGGAGGCTGGTACCTCACCGGCGACCTTGCAAAGCGCGACGCCGACGGGTACTTCTGGTTCGTAGGACGCGGGGATGACGTCATCAAGTCGTCAGGCCACTTGATCGGCCCCTTCGAGGTCGAAAGCTGCCTGATGGAGCATCCTGCAGTGGCGGAGGCCGGCGTGATCGGTGTGCCCGATCCCGTAGCGGGCGAAGTGGTCAAGGCCTTTATCGAACTGCGGCCAGGATACGAACCGTCCGAAGGTCTCCGGTTGGAAATCATCGGCTTCGCCCGCAAACGACTGGGATCAGCCGTCGCCCCCAGGCTGGTCGATTTCACTCCAGACCTGCCCAAGACCCGCAGCGGCAAGATCCTCCGCCGGCTGTTGAAGGCCCGTGAACTGGGCCTGCCGGAGGGTGACCTGTCGACGCTGGAGCAAGCAGGGCAGCGGCCATGAACGCCGTGCGGGGCCAGGACATCCCGGATGCAGAGCACGCCCGGCATCTCCTGCGGCAAATGCTGCGGGTTCGCAGGCTTGAGGAAAAGTGCATCGAACTCTACAGCGCCGCCAAAATCCGCGGATTCCTGCACGTCTACATCGGCGAGGAAGCCGTGGCCGCAGGCGTACTTGAAATTCTCGCGTCCGAGGACGCGGTGGTGGCCACCTACCGTGAGCACGGCCATGCACTCCTGCGCGGTGTATCGGCAGGGGCCATCCTCGCAGAAATGTATGGCCGGCTCGAGGGATGCTGCCGCGGCCGTGGAGGCTCCATGCACCTCTTTGATGCCGCAACCAGGTTCTACGGCGGAAACGCGATCGTGGCGGGTGGACTTCCACTCGCAGTCGGGCTGGCCCTGGCAGACAAAATGTGCGGCCGGCGCCGGGTCACCGTCTGTTTCTTCGGTGAAGGCGCGGTGGCCGAGGGCGAATTCCACGAAAGCCTGAACCTGGCAGCACTGTGGCAGCTTCCCGTGCTTTTCTGTTGCGAAAATAACCTGTACGCGATGGGCACGGCACTGAGCCGTTCGGAGTCCCAGACGGACATGGCACTCAAGGCCTCGGGCTATGAGATTCCGGCCTGGACCGTTGACGGCATGGACGTGCTCGTGGTCGAGGAAGCTGCCCGGCGGGCGGTGGATGCGGTTCGGGCCGGCGGCGGCCCGCACTTCCTGGAGCTGCGCACCTACCGCTTCCGCGCCCACTCAATGTTCGATCCTGAGCTGTACCGGGATAAATCGGAAGTAGCCCGCTGGATGGAGCGGGACCCCATCCTCCTGCTCAAGGCCGCGCTGGAGTCGGCCGGTCAATTGCCGGAAGAGCAGTGGGCCGGCCTGCAGGCGGACATCGACGCGGAGATGGCAAACGGCGTCGATTTCGCCGAGGAGGGAACCCTCGAACCCGTGGAAGACCTCACCCGGTTCGTCTACAGCGAGAGAAGCGTTGACGCCGAGGAAGGACGGGCAGCAGGATGAAGACCACGTACCGCGAAGCCATGCGTGCGGCCCTCCGCGACGCCCTGCAACGCGACGGCCGGGTCTTCTTGATGGGCGAGGATGTGGGCCGCTACGGCGGGAGCTTCGCCGTCAGCCTTGGCCTGCTGGAGGAATTCGGGCCGGAACGCATCCGCGACACGCCGCTGTCCGAGTCGGGTTTCGTAGGCGCCGGCATCGGGGCCGCGCTGGGCGGGATGCGGCCGGTCGTCGAAATCATGACGGTCAATTTCAGCCTCCTGGCGCTGGACCAGATCGTCAACAACGCAGCGACGCTGCTGCACATGTCCGGCGGGCAGTTCAACGTGCCGATCGTCATCCGAATGACCACCGGAGCCGGCCGTCAGCTGGGCGCGCAGCACTCGCACAGCCTGGAAGGTTGGTACGCGCACATCCCCGGCCTGCGAATCCTGGCCCCTGCCACGCTGGCCGACGCCCGCGGCATGCTCTGGACCGCGCTGGAAAACCCGGACCCGGTCCTGATTTTTGAGCACGGATCCCTGTACAACGTCGCCGGAGAGCTGGCGGACGACGCCGGACCGGTGGACATCGGCACGGCCGCCGTCCTGCGCCCGGGCACCGGCGTTACGCTCATCACGTACGGCGGCACCCTTCCGGCCGTGCTTGAAGCCGCTGACCAGCTGGAAGCGGAAGGCGTCGACGCGGAGGTCATCGATCTGCGGACCCTGCGGCCGCTCGACGATGCCACCATCCTCGGCAGCGTCGGCAGGACGCACCGGGCAGTGGTGGTGGACGAGGGCTGGCGCAGCGGCAGCATCTCAGCTGAGATAGCAGCCCGGATCAGCGAACATGCCTTCTTTGACCTGGATGCCCCGGTGCAACGGGTCTGCAGCGCGGAGGTGCCGGTGCCGTATGCCAAGCACATGGAGCTCGCCGCTCTGCCGTCGGTGGAACGGGTAGTGGCTGCAGCAAGGGAAGCTGCGGGTACCCGTGGCTGAGTTCCGGATGCCGTCCCTGGGCGCTGACATGGAGCACGGCAAGGTGGTGGAGTGGCTCGTCAGGCCCGGCGACTATGTCCGCAAAGGCGATCTCATTGCCGCGGTGGACACGGACAAGACCGTGATGGACATTGAATCCTTCGAGGAAGGCGTCGTTGCCGAGTTCCTCGTGGAGATCGGCGACACGGTGGATGTGGGGACGCCCATCGCCCGGATCACCGCCACGCCCGCGCAGCTGCCCTCCGGACGACCCGCCAGGGACCGGACTTCCGCTGACCAGGCTCCCAGTGGCCGGGCTCCCGCTGACCGGAATGCAAAGCTTCCGCCCCCCGTACGGCACCTGGCGCACTCGCTGGGGGTCGACGTCGGCTCGCTCCACGGGAGCGGCCGGAACGGTGCGGTGACGCGTGCCGACGTCGAACGCGCCGCCGCAGCGTCCCCCACCAGGATGCCCGTTCCTGCAGCACCGGCCCCGGACCGGGTGCCGGACGCGGCTTCCTCCGGCGCGGGCCGGGGCGGCCGGGTGCGCTCCTCGCCGCTGGCGCGCCGGCTGGCGGAACAGTTTGGCGTGAACCTGCAGGGCCTGTCCGGAACCGGGCCGGAGGGAGCGGTGACCGAGGCGGATGTGCGCCGCGAAGCATCCGGCGGACCCCGGAAGGAGGCGCCGGGCGGGAAGGCGGAAAGCCTCCGGCAGGCGGTGGGAGCGCTGATGTCCCATTCCAAGAAGGAGATCCCGCACTACTACCTGGCCACAACCCTGGACCTGGCGGCTGCCATGGCGTGGATGGCGTCGGCCAACCAGGAGCGGCCGGTCGCCTCGCGCCTGGTTCCGTCAGCATTGCTGCTCAAGGCCACGGCGCTGGCGGCGAAGGAAGTGCCGGAGATGAATGGCTTCTTCGCGGACGGCTCCTTCCGCCCCGGCACAGCCGTGCACCTTGGGGTGGCGGTGGCCCTGCGCCAAGGCGGGCTCGTGGCACCTGCCCTGCATGATGCGGACGCCCTGACGCTCGACGAACTCATGGAGCAGCTGCGGGGCCTCGTTGCCCGGGCGCGGGCCGGCCGGCTGCAGCGGGCCGAGATGGCCGATCCGACCATCACCGTCACCAACCTGGGCGACCTCGGTGTGGAAAGCGTGTACGGGGTCATCTATCCGCCGCAGGTCGCCATGGTTGGCTTTGGCAGGGTCACGGAGCAGCCCTGGGCCCATAACGGCATGCTCGGAATCCGCCACGCCGCCACTGCAACCCTGTCCGCGGACCACAGGGTCAGCAACGGCCTGCGCGGCGGCCGTTTCCTGTCCCGTATCGATGAGCTGTTGCAGACCCCGGAGGAGCTATGAACCAGCAGGATGCCCGGGCGGCAGTCCAGGCGGCAATCGGCCAGGTGGCGCCCGACGTCGAACCCGGGGACCTCGTCGACGGCGCGAGGCTGCGCCAGGACCTGGAGCTGGATTCCCTCGACTTCCTCCGCCTGGTGGAGTCCATCGCAGGATCCACGGGGGTGGACATCCCCGAGCAGGACTATCCCACGGTGGCCACCGTGGGGGGCCTGGTGGAATACGTGGCCGCCCACGCCTAGCCGCGTACACCTTGCCGCCACTGCACGCGCAGCCTGTCAGCCGAACAGCACCGCCGCCTCCTGGTAGCGCGATTCGGGGACCACCTTCAAGGCTCCAATGGCCTGTTCCAGCCCGACGTTGACGATCTCGGTGCCGCGGAGAGAAACCATCGTTCCCCACAGGCCTGCAGCTGCTGCCCCCGCCGCGGCCATACCCAGCCTGGTGGCCAGGACGCGGTCGAAAGCAGTCGGTTCGCCGCCGCGCTGGATGTGGCCGAGGACGGTGGCCCGGGTTTCAATCCCCGTCAGCTCTTGCAGCTCCCGCTCAAGGGCAAGCCCGATTCCGCCGAGCCGGGGCCGTCCAAAGGTATCCAGGCCGCGGGGCGCGTAGGGCGCGTCTTCCCCTTCGGGCGTAAATGCCTCAGCCACCACCACCAGCGGTGCCCGCCCGCGGTCCCGGGCCGAGGTCACCCAGGCGGCTACCTGCTGCAGGGCCACCCTGTGTTCCGGAATCAGGATGGCATGGGCGCCGGACGCCATTCCCGCATGCAGCGCGATCCAGCCGGCGTTCCGGCCCATCACCTCGGCAATCATGCAGCGGTGGTGCGATTCGCCCGTGGTCCGCAGCCTGTCGATGGCTTCGGTGGCGGTCTGCACTGCCGAATCGAACCCGAAGGTGTAGTCCGTGGCGCCGAGGTCGTTGTCGATCGTTTTGGGCACCCCGATGACATGGAGGCCCTGGTCCGCGAGTGCCTTCGCCGCGGCCAGTGTGCCTTCGCCGCCGATCGCGATGAGGCCCTCCAGCCGGTGGCGCAGGAAACTGCCACGCACCGCCTCCGCCCCGCCTTCCGACAGCGGGTTGGTGCGGGATGTTCCCAGGATGGTTCCGCCCAGCCGGGAGATGCCGCGCACGGCGTGCCGCGGCAAGGGCAATGCGTCGTGCTCCACGACTCCCCGCCAGCCGTCGCGGAAGCCGACGAACTCGTAGCCGTGCGTGACGGCTCCCGCCAGCACGGCACCGCGGATCACCGCGTTCACCCCCGGGCAGTCGCCGCCACTGGTCAGGATCCCCAGTCGTTCCACCGGTGTCATGAGGCGGCCGGTCCCTTCGTCTGGCGGGGAGAGGCGAAGTCCCTTGCCTGGCCGGGGGCAAGCGTCGTGTTCCGGCCGTCCACCCGGAGCTTGATGGGCAGCGCCTCTCCCGGCGCGGAGGAGACGCCCATGTGCCCGTCTTTGAGGCGCACTGTAAGGAAGTGGCCGCGGTACCGGACCTCGAAGGCGACGGCGTTCAGGCCCGTGGGCAGGTTGGGGGCGAACTCCAGGGTGTCGCCGCTCATCCGCAGCCCGGCGAAACTGCGCTGGATGACGTCGATGGTTCCTGCCATGGCACCCAAATGGATGCCGCCCCTGGTGGTGCCATGCTGAGTGTCGTCCAGGTCGGCATCCAGTGCCTCGCGGAAACTGTCCCAGGCGCGGTCGGCATCGACCCCGGCCAGCACCGATGCGTGGGCAACACGGCTGAGGGTGGATCCATGTGCCGTCCTGGCGAGGTAGTACTCAATGGTCCGGTGCAGCTGTTCCATTGTGAACGCATAGCCGAGCCCGTTGAGGAAAGCGACGAGGCCTTCATGCCCCAGCAGGTACGGCAGCATGAGGACGTCGGCCTGCTTGGCAAGTTTGTACCGGTTGGTTTCGTCCCCCTCGGCTTCCAGGATCAGGTCAAGCCGTTCAATGCTGTCGTAGTGTTCCCGGTAATGCTCCCAGTCCAGTTCCTGCAGGTGTTCGTAGCCTTCGAACTGGCTGATCAGACCGTCGGGGCCAAAAGGCACGTACATTGCATTGCCGACGCGCGCCCAGCCGTCCGGTTCACCACCGGCCACGCCAAGGCGTTCCAGCAGTTCGGCCAGCTCGCTGCCGTGGGCGGTGGTGGTGAGTTCTGCGGCCTGCACGCACACCCAGGCCGCCATGACATTGGTGTAGGCGTTGTCGTCCAGTCCGGGCCGGCTCCGCGCCGGGTAGCCGGTGTGGTATTCATCGGGTCCCACCACTCCTTTGAGGTGGTATCGCCCGGAGGCTTGGTCGTACTCGGCCAGGGATGCGAAAAACCGGGCGACTTCGATCAGGAGTTCCGCTCCCCGGTGATGGAGCCACGCTGAGTCGCCCGTGGCCTGGAAGTACTGCCAGGCGTTGAAGGCGACCGCCAGCCCGGCGTGCAGCTGCATGTGGGAATGGTCCCGGACCCACCGCCCGGATCTTTCGTTGTACAGCCACTTCGGGGTTTCCTCCTGGCCGTCGCTGCCGCTTTGCCATGGAAACTTTGCTCCCCGCAGCCCCAGCAGCCGGGCAGCGTGGCGGGCAGCCGGAAGCCTGCGCCAGCGGTAGTTGATCAGGGCGCGGGCGACATACGGCGTCCGCGACGTTAACAGGGGCAGCACGAACAGTTCGTCCCAGAAGACATGCCCCCGGTATCCCTCCCCGTGCAGGCCCCGGGCGGTGACTCCGGCATCGAGCTCGGCGGTGTGGTGGGCGAGGGTCTGCAGAAGGTGGAAAATATGCAGGTTCAGCACCATCCGGACCTGCACGGGGGCGTCCATCTCCACCAGGAACGGCCGCAGCTCCTGCCGCCACGCCGAACTGTGGGCAGCCAGCAGCGCGTCGAAGTCGCCGCCCGCGCGGTCCAGCACCGCCCTTGCTTCGGATTCGGGACTGGAGATCGCGTGGTCGCGGGATGTCACCACCGCCACCGTCTTGGTGACCGACGCCGTCGCCCCCTCCTCGAGGGCGACCGTGAAGGATTGGAAGTGCAGGCCACCTTTCCGGCCCGACAGGCCTGGCAGTGCTCCGCCGGCCACGCTGGTTCGGAAGGCCGACGCGATCCGGACCAGGCTTTGTGTGGTCTCCGCCTGCACCACAGCCGTGCTGTCCGCCGGATCAGTGCCGGCCAGTCCGGGGCCGGTCCTGTCCGTGAGGTGGATTCCCGGCCCCGAGGAAGGATGGGTGATATTCGCGTTCCGGACGCCGGTGTTGATGCCGCTGCGCACTTCAAGGGTTCCGCTCCAGCCCAGGGGTGTGATCCTCGTGGCGAGGCCCAGCAGATGGGGCTCGGCCATCGAGACGAACCTGGTCTGGACCACTTCCATGCGCCGCCCGCCGGCCGCTTCCAGGAGCAGCCGCCGTTCCAGGACGGCGGCCCGAAGGTCCAGGGTCCTGCGTTCCCGAAGGACCACCAGCCCTCCCTCGGACCACCATGTTCCGCCCGGCAACCTCAGGTCCAGGGGAAGGCAATCGGGGCCGTTCACCATGTGCTCTTCCAGCAGCTCTTCACCCGCCACGGAGGCAACCACGCGGTTGTAGACCCCGGCAAGGTACATGCCCGGATAGCTGAAGGGCCCCCCTTCGGGGGCGGCGCCCCGTACGGCAAAGTAGCCGTTTCCCAGCGTGGTTAGCGCTTCCCGGTGCCCCTCGTGCCCGGGATCGAATCCTTCGTAGACAAGCTGCCAGGGATCACCGGCAACGAGTCCCAGGTCCAGTTCCGCAACGTCATTGAGTACGACGGCGGCCCCGGCCGCCTCGAGTTCGCGCCGGATTCCGTTGCGGTCAATTCCCACGACGAGGCCGAAACCTCCCTTGTGCCCTGCGAGTACGCCTGGCACCGCGTCCTCGATGACGACGGAGCGGGACGGGAGGACTCCGAGCCGGGACGCTGCCGCGAGGAAGGTGTCCGGGGCGGGCTTTCCCTGCAGCCCGAGGCTTGCGGCCAGGGTGCCGTCCACCACCGCGTTGAAATAGCGGGTAAGTCCTGCTGACTCCAGGATCGCCGAGGCGTTGCGGCTGGACGTGACAAGGGCGGCCCGCACCCCGGCGCCGGAAAGCCGCTGCAGGAGCTGCAGCGTTCCCGGGTAGGCCTGGACGCCGCCGCGCTTCAGGCGTTCCAGGAACAGGCGGTTCTTCAAGGCGCCAAGGCCAACCGCTGTCCATGCCCCCGGCTCGTCGGCCTGCGTCCCGCGGTCTATCTCCACTCCCCTGGCGGCGAGGAACTTCAGGACGCCATCCTCGCGGGGAAGGCCGTCGATGAAGTTCAGGTAGTCGGCCTTGGTCATCGGGGCCCGGTTTGCAGTCGGCGGGATCCGGGGGTCCTGCAGGATCCGGTCGAACGCGTCCTTCCAGGCGGCGCGGTGCACGGATGCGGTGTTCGTGACCACGCCGTCCAGGTCGAAGATCACGGCGTCGAAGGGCGGCTTCGCAGCAGCAGCGGTCGGCGACGTGGTCATGGCTTCATCAGTACCAGTGAAGGCGCGGCCGCTTCCAGTGCCTTTAGGCCTGTTTGCCGAGCCGCTGTTCGGCCGCCGCAATGATGGGGATGGTGCGCAGGTACGTGTCTGGATTCAGCGAGATGGAGTCGATGCCCTGGTCCACCAGGAATTCGGCGAGGTCGGGGTGGTTGCTGGGGCCCTGTCCGCAGATGCCGATTTTGATCCCGGCGGCGTGGGCCTTGCCGATGGCCTCGGCAATCATGGTGGTGACCGCCGGATCCCGTTCATCAAAGAGCGCGGCCAGCTGCTCGGAATCGCGGTCCACTCCCAGGACCAGCTGCGTAAGGTCGTTCGAACCAATGGAGAAGCCGTCGAAACGCCGCGCGAAGTCGCCGGCCAGCACCACGTTGGCCGGTATTTCACACATCATGTACAGCTCGAGCCCCGCTTCGCCGCGGACCAGCCCGTGGTCCGCCATGGCCTTGATCACGAGGTCAGCTTCGCCCACCGTCCGGCAGAACGGGACCATGACGACCACGTTGGAAAAGCCGATGTGTTCCCGGACCCGCTTGAGGGCTTCGCATTCCAGCGCGAACCCCTCCCGGTACTGTTCGCTGTAGTAGCGAGAGGCTCCGCGGAAGCCGAGCATCGGGTTCTCTTCGGGTTGTTCGAAGGCGCCGCCTCCGATGAGGTGGCTGTATTCGTTGGTTTTGAAGTCGCTGAGGCGGACAATGACGGGCTTGGGGTAGAAGGGCGCCGCGATTTTCGCGATCCCGGTGGCCAGGACATCGATGAAATACTCCCGGCGGTCCGGGTAGCCCCGGGTCAGGTCTTCGATCAGCGCGGCGGCCTCCGGATCGGCGACGCGCTCGGGATGGACCAGGGCCATGGGGTGGATGCGGATCAGGTTGTTGATGATGAATTCCATCCGCGCGAGGCCGATGCCCGCGGCCGGCAGCCGCCACCACTTGAATGCGGCGGCTGGGCTGCCAATATTGACCATCACAGCCGTCCGGGTGGCGGGAAGGGTGGCCATGTCCACTTCTTCCACGGCGAAGTCCAGCAGCCCTTCATAGACGTGCCCTTCTTCGCCTTCGGCACAGGACAAGGTCGCCGGTGCGCCGTTGGCAAGGACTTCCGTTGCGTTCCGTGTGCCGACGACGGCCGGCACCCCCAGTTCGCGGCTGACGATCGCGGCGTGGCTGGTGGGTCCTCCATGGTCGGTGACGATTCCTGCCGCCCGCTTCATCGCCGGCACCCAGTCCGGATCGGTCATCCGGGTCACCAGGACGGAGCCGTCCACGAAGTCTTCAATGTCCTTTGGGTCACGGATGACGCAGGCCGGACCCCGGGCAATGGAGTCGCCGATTGCGGCCCCGGCGGTCAGGAGCTTGCCCTGCTGCCGAAGACGGTACGTCCGGAAGGTTGAGCCCGTCTTTTGGGCCTGCACGGTTTCCGGCCGCGCCTGCACCATGAACAGTTCGCCGGTGATGCCGTCCTTTGCCCACTCCATGTCCATCGGGCGCCCGTAGTGGTCCTCAACGGCCGCGGCCCACCGTGCAAGGAGGACAACTTCCGGATCCGACAACACCAGGGACCTGCGTTCGTGCGGGGTGGTTTCCGCCATTTTCGTGCGGGCGTCGCCGCCATGGCTGTAAACCATTTTCCGTTCTTTGGCCCCCACGTGCCGTTCAATGACGGGGTTCAGCGAAGCATTGGCGAGCAGGGGCTTGAACACCTGGTACTTGTCCGGGTTGACGGTTCCCTGCACCACGGTTTCCCCGAGTCCCCACGCGGCACTGATGAGGACGGCGCCGGGAAACCCCGACTCGGTGTCGATCGAGAACATCACTCCGGAAGCACCGACGTCGGACCGCACCATCCGTTGGACGCCCACGGACAGGGCAACATCGAGGTGGTCAAACCCCTTGATCTCGCGGTAGGTGATGGCCCTGTCGGTGAACAGCGAGGCGTAGCAGCGGCGGCAGGCGTCCAGGACCGCCCGCTCCCCCGCCACGTTCAGGAACGTTTCCTGCTGGCCGGCGAAACTGGCATCGGGCAGGTCTTCAGCTGTGGCGCTGCTGCGGACGGCCACCGGCACCTGCTGCTCCCCTGCCCGGCGGCAGAGTGCCCGGTAGTGTTCGCGGATGCCGGCAGCCGTGTCCTCCGGGAAGGTCGCTGCGAGGAAAAGCTCCCGAATGGCGGCGCCTGCCTGCCGCAGCGTTGACTGTCCGCTGCGGTAGTCCGCAACGAGTTCCTTGATCCGCGGCACCAGGGCGTTGGCTTCCAGGAACGCCCTGTAGGCCGACGCCGTGGTCGCAAACCCTTCCGGAACGCTGACGCCGGCCGACCGCAGGGACCGGCTGAGCTCCCCGAGTGAGGCATTCTTCCCCCCAACGGAGGCTATGTCCCCGATGCCCGTCTCCTCGATCCATATCACACGGGCGTTATTGACGGATGTTGGCGCGGCAGCTTTCATTCCTCGATTCTGTGCCCGTCCGGAACCCGGCGGGCAGAGTCTTTGGTCCTGCGGGGACGGGCGGGCGGGCACGGGTGGCCGCGGCTAGCCCGGGCGCTTCCGGCCCCTGATTTCCTTGTAGGCCCAGTCGGCGGCAAGGACCGCCGGTATCGCCAGGAGCGCCAGGACGAAGCCGGCAGGCGGCGGCGGGGCGTGCCCCAGCAGCGCAGCGGCCTGGGGAATGTACAGGCACGCGGCGAGGACGGCCAGTTCGGCCAGGACGGCCCAGGCCAGGAGCCTGTTGGTGCCCCAGCCCAGGCTCCACGGCGCCGCCGTCGCGCTCCGGCACGCATAGGCGTTGGCGAGCTGGCCAAGGACGACGGCGGTGAAGGCGGCCCCGGAGGCTGCCATCAGGAGCCCCGCCTCCGGGGCTTCGCCGCGGATCCAGCCGCCGCCGAACAGCACGGCGGAGAACGCCGCCATTTCCACCGCCGCTTCCACGGGCCCCAGCACGCAGAAAACCCGGATCATGAGTTGCCTGTCCATCAGGTGCCGCCGCTCCGGCGGCCGGGCCAGGACGTGCTTGCCCGGGGGCTCAGCCCCCAGCGCCAGCGCGGGAAGCAGGTCGGTGCCGATGTCCAGGGCCAGGATCTGGAGGACGCCGAGGGCAAGCGGAAACTGCCCGCCGGAGAGCGCCCAGATGACGAAAGGGGTCAGCTCGGCCACATTGTCCGTGAGGTGGTAGGTCAGGAACCGGTGGATGTTGGAATAGGTGGCGCGGCCTTGCTCGATGGCGGCCACGATGGTGCCGAAGTGGTCGTCGAGGAGGACCAGGTCCGCGGCCTCGCGGGCCACATCGGTGCCGGTCAGGCCCATGGCCACGCCGATATCGGCTTCGCGGAGTGCCGGCCCGTCATTGACGCCGTCGCCCGTCATGGCCACTACGTGGCCCCTGGACTGCAATGCCTTGGCCACGCGGAGTTTCTGTTCCGGGGACACCCTGCTCACCACCACCCCGTCCCGGTCCAGCAGTGCACCGAGCATCTGTTCGTCGTCGGGAAGGCCGGCGCCTTCCAGCACGCACTCCGGTGACCCGATCAGGCCGATTTCGCGGGCGATGGCCGCGGCAGTTTCAGGATGGTCGCCAGTGATCATGCCCAGCTTGAGCCCCGCCCTGCGCGCGGCTTGAATGACTTCCGCCGCGTCGGTCCGGGGCGGATCATGTAGGCCGACCAGGCCCAGCAGCTCCATATGACGCTCGATGAGCTCCGCAGGACAGGACTCCCATCTTCCGGCCGCAGGATCATCGGCGTCCAGCCGGCGCCGTGCCACGGCGATCACCCGCAGGCCCCTCGATGCCATGCCCGTCACCTCGTCCCGCAGGAGCGCCGGCACGTCGCGGCACAAGGGGAAAACGGCTTCCGGGGCGCCCTTGCAGTACGCGTCCGTTCCGATAACCGCCGTTTCGCGGCGGCGCGCAGGATCGAAGGCGATGCGGCGTGAGGGTGTTTCCCGCTGTGCGGTACGGCCGGTCAGCCTGCGGGCAAGCACATCGATGGCGGCTTCCATTGGATCCCCCTGTGCCCGCCATTGCCCGTCGCGGAACTCTGCGCCTCCTTGGGATGCGGCGAGCGCCGCGAGCGCTGCCTCTGCTGCCCGGTCGATCCCTTCCCCTTCCACCGCCGCTTCGGGCTGGTACCCCTCGCCCGCCAGCTGGACGCGGCCGGCCGTCGTGAGGACTTCGACGGCGTTCATCCTGTTTTGGGTCAGCGTTCCGGTCTTGTCGGTGCAAATGAAGGTGGTGGAGCCGAGGGTCTCCACGGCTTCCAGGTTGCGCACCAGTGCCTTGCGGGATGCCATCCGCTGGGCGCCCATGGCCAGCGAAAGAGTGACAGTGGGCAGCAGGCCTTCGGGGACGAGGGCCACGGCCACGCCGATGGCGAACAGGAAGGCGTCCCGCCACTGGAAGCCCACCAGCAGCGAAGTGGTGAAGAAGAGTGCGGCGATTGCCAGGGCCACACCTGCGATGACCCGGACTATCCTGCGCAGCTCGAGGGACAGCGGTGTGGGCGGAGGCGCGGCCAGGCTTGTCAATGCAGCGATTCCGGCCAGCCGGGTCCGGGCACCGGTTGCCGTCACAACCGCTTCGCCCTCCCCGTTGACCAGGAAGGTTCCACCCCATGCGGCATCACCTGCCTTCTTGGGCACCAGCTCGCTCTCGCCGGTCAGCATGGACTCGTCCACAGTGCAGGCTGATGCCGTGTCCAGGACCGCGTCGGCCGGCACGCGGTCACCGGCGGCCAGGAGCACCACGTCTCCGGTCACGAGTTCGCTTGCGTGGACCGTGCGGACCCGTCCGTCCCGCCGCACCACCACGTCCGCGGGCAGAAGCCCGCGGAGCCTGGCGGCAGCGTGCTGGGCACGTTCCTGCTGGATGTGGGCGAAGACGCCGTTGACGATGACGACGACGACAATCGCCACTGCCAGTTGCGGCATGTCGGCGACGTAGGCAAGGACAGCGGCGCACCACAGCATCAGGGCAAAGAAATGTGTCATCTCGCCCCAGAGTTTCCGCCACTGGGGTACGGGCTTTTCCGCCGGAAGGAGGTTGGGTCCTGTCCGCTGGAGAAGCTCCGCCGCCTGCGTGGAGGTCAGGCCGTCCGCCGTCCTCACATGTACTCCGCCTCCTGGGTGGTTGAGGCGGAGGACATCATGCCCGGAAGGCGGTCTGCACCGTGAAGGGCCCGCAACCCGTTCACAATCGTGGCCAGGTCGACGAGTTCCTGGAGGAGGGCCCCGGTGACCGCCGGTATGTACCCGGTCATGGCCACTGCCATCAAGGCGATGCTGGCACCGATTCCGACCCAGATACTGGTCAGCGCCACTGACAGCGTGCGTTTTCCAACGGCCACTGCCAGGGCCACTTTGGAGAGGTCATCCAGCATGACAACGACGTCGGCGGACTCGCTAGCCGCCGTCGCACCCTTTGCGCCCATGGCGACGCCAACATCCGCCGCGGCCAGGACCGGGGCGTCGTTGACGCCGTCGCCCACCATGAGGACCGGGCGGTCGGCGATGGCGGCCACGGACCTGACCTTGTCGGCGGGCAGGCATTCAGCTTGGACGTGCCGGATGCCGGCCTCCCGGGCGATATGGGCTGCGGTCGCGCCGGCGTCGCCGGTGAGCAGCATGGTGTGCCGGATGCCAAGGCGCCGGAGCGCAGAGAGCGTATCCACTGCGTTAGCGCGCAGCGGGTCCTTCATGACCAGGGCGCCGGCGTAGGTTCCATTGACGGCGACATAGACGGCCAGCTGCCCGCTTTCCAGCGCGACTGCCCGGAACCCGCCTGCTGAAGCGTGGACGAGTCCTGCCTTGCCTACCAGTACCCTTTGGCCGCCGCACTCTGCTTCCACACCCTGCGTGGCCTGTTCCGTTGCCTGAGCCACCGGGAGGAGCCGAAGGTTCCTCGCGGCAGCGGCTGTGATGACGGATGCGGCAAGGACGTGGGACGAGAACTGTTCAGCGGATGCGGCCAGCTGCAGCAGCCGGTCCTCGTCAAGAGGGCCGCCGGACCCTGTTTCCGGTCCGGCGGCCAGTTCCACCCTGTCCAGCACCGGCCGGCCGGACGTGAGGGTTCCGGTCTTGTCAAAGACGGCGGTCCGCGCCCTGGCCAGCTGTTCGAGGGTGCTGGTGTTCTTGATGATGATGCCCTTGCGGGCCGCCTGGCTGGTGCCCGCCAGGAATGCCACCGGTGCGGCTATGAGGAGCGGGCAGGGCGTCGCCACTACCAGGACCTGGGCGAAACGGACAGCGTCCCCGGACAGCAGCCATGCAGTTCCCGCCATGGCGAGGGCGAGAACGGTGAAAGGCACCGCGTAGCGGTCCGCCAGCCGCACCACCGGAGCCCTGCTGGCGGAAGCTTCCTCCACCAGGGCGATGATCCGGCTGTACTGGGAATCGGCAGCAGTGGCGGCCGCGCGCATCCTGATGGCCGCCTCGCCGTTGACTGACCCGCTCAGCAGCAGTTCCCCGCGGCGCCGCTCCACCGGCAGGCTCTCCCCCGTCAGCGACGATTCGTCCATGCCGGCCGAATCCGACAGGAGCTCGCCGTCCACCGGCACCAGCTCGGAGGGACGCACCACCAGCACATCCCCCGGCACCACCGCATCGACGGGTATGTCGTCCAGGACCGGTCCGGCCATCTCCCGGTGCGCGAACCGGGGCGCGCGGTCCAGCAGGGACCTCAGCTCGCGTACTGCCCGGCCGTGGGCGAAGTCTTCAAGCCCTTCTCCGCTGGCAAGCATGAGGATCACCACTAGCGCGGCGAGGTATTCGCCCACGGCGACGGTACTGGCCACGGCCATGAGCGCCAGGAGATCAATGCCCCAGCGGCCCTTTCGGAGGGACCGGATCATGGACACGGACCTGGCGAGCACAACGGCGGCGGCATAGGCCGAAGCGAGCAGCCGGACCGGCTCTTCGAGGCCGAACTGCGGCAGGAGCAGGGTGACCAGGATGATGCTTGAGGTCAGCGCTACCAGGGGATATAGCCGGAGAAGTCTGCCGGCACGGCTTCCCCGGGGAGAACCGGCGGCCATGTGCCCAGTCAGCCCGGTGGTGTCCGCAGCCTCAAGCGGACCTGCCGGCCGCCTCATTCACGGTCCGCCCGCGGGGCACTGTCCAGCTGGTTCCACCAGGTCAGCGGTGACGTGATTCCAAACCGGCGTCCCGTGACCGATCCGGGAACAATCCGGACAAAATGGTCTTTCTGCCCGGCCTGCCACGGGAAAAGCGTCAGCCCGACGCCGGTCAGCAGCTCCGGGGATGGCTTCAGCACAACGGCGTGGCCTTTGACCAGGACGCTCCAGGCCGTCCGGGTGGTGGCGTCGAATCCATCGGCTTCCAGTGCGACGACGGAATGGCCGCCGGTACTTCGAAGCTTGGTCCCCTCGCCGGTCCGGAACACGAGGGATTCGTCGTCCACCTTGAAGTTCACCGGAAAGATTTCCGGATGGTCGTCCACCGTCACTGCCAGGTGCCCCACCGAAACACCGTGCAGGAGGTCCCAGCAGTCGCCCGGGCGGAGGACTTCGGTGGCAGGCTGCGGAGGGTCGTTATGCATACGCCGAAGGTATCCGGCCCCGCGCGGGCAAACTAGGGCATTTAGGCCCGAGCTCCAGCCTGTATTTTCCACCCGGTCTGGTGACTTTTGACCCTGCCGCATGCCTGCGCTTTCCGGGTACCTTGCTGGAACGGAAGGTCCGCTTTTCCTGGTACCGCAAAGGACGCGACGATATGAAGGCTGTCATCCTGTACGACTCCGGCTACGGAAACACCAAGGCGATTGCCGAGGCCGTTGCTTCCGGACTCGGCGCCGGTGCCAGGGCTGTTCCCGTGGACGGGTTCGAGCCCGGGAGCATCCAGGCCGGCGATCTGCTCGTCGTCGGTAGTCCGATCAATGGCTGGCGGCCCACTCCGGCGATCGTCCGCGCACTCGGAGACCTGGCCGCCCGCGGACTGGCCGGAGTGAAGGCGGCTGCGTTCGATACCCGGCTCAAGCTGTTCATCCACGGGGACGCGGGCAGGAAGATTACCCGCGCCCTCAAGGAGGCCGGGGCCAGCATTATCGGCGGACCCATGGCGTTCTACGTCAAGGGCACGGAAGGGCCACTGCTCACCGGCGAGGAAAGCCGGGCGGCCAAATGGGCGGACGACCTTGCCGACGCCGCGAAATAGGGTCAAGGGCTTCGGGCACGTGGAACCCGACGGCAATGCCTGGACCGTTGCCCGCTTCCTGGAAGGGTCACCCCCGGCCCAGGCAATCTACGAGGCGGCGGAACGGATGGCCGCCAGCCTGGGGCCGATGGATATCCGTGTCAGCAAGAGCCGGATCGCGTTCAGCCGGCGCCGCAGCTTCGCGTACCTGTGGCGTCCGGGCATGTATGTCACCTCGAACATTCCGCTGGTCCTTTCACTTCCCCTTCCGCGGCATGATGTATCACCACGCTTCAAGGAGGTGGCCCATCCCTCCCCCGGCGTTTGGATGCACCACCTGGAACTCCAGGACAGCAGCGCCCTCGACGGCGAGGTGCAGGAGTGGATGCGCGAGGCCTACGTTGCAGCCGGCTGAGGCGGCACCTGGTTTAGGGGCTTTATGCCCTGTCCCGCCGGCCGCCGGCAGCGGAGGCTGGTGCCATGAACGATGCACAGCCCAGGAAGATCCACACCACGGAGCAGCCGGCCGCTGTACTTCGTGAGCGTGTCCCCATGAGCGCGCTCACCGAGTTTTTCGGCCGTGCCTTCGGCGCCGTCATGGCGGCCACCCAGAAACAGGGCGTCTTCCCCGCCGGCCCTCCTTTCGCCAGGTATCGCGGCATGCCCACGGACACCGTGGACGTCGAAGCGGGCTTCCCCATAGCCGACCCCTTCACCGGAGCAGATGGAGTGCAGACGGTGGTGTTGCCCGGGGGTGACGCCTTCGAAGCCATCCACATCGGACCCTACGACACCCTTGGGGAGACCTACGGCGCCATCCAGCAGCGGATGCACGCGGAGGGCCTCACGCCGTCCGACAGCATGTGGGAGTACTACCTGACTGATCCGGAGAAGGAACCGGATCCCGCCAAATGGCAGACGAAGGTGGTCTGGCCGGCGTCGTAACCGCCAGCCGGCCGCCGTCGTGTTTTATGTGCCCGCCCCCGTGGTGCGGGCCGGGCCGCCGTCATCCTTGTCCGCGAGCGCTTCGGCCCGCTGCAGCAGTGCCCGCAGCTCGTTCAGCAACTCAAGTTGTTCATTGTTGATGGCCGTCAGCCGTTCGATTTCTGACTCGGACTGCACGTCCGTCTCGTAATCATGGCGGGCCATCGCCGCGGCGATCGCATCCTGCCGCTTGGCAGCGATCAGCAGGATGGCGCCCTGGAGGCCGGCCAGCATGGACAGGAAGAGGTTGAGGAGGATGTAGGGATAGGGGTCCCATGCGCCTCCTGCAAGGACGTAGGAGTTGACCACGGCCCAGGCCGCCATGAATGCGAGGAAGAATCCTACAAAGGGCCAGCTGCCCATACCGTTGCGGAGGACATCTGCCGCGCGCTCGCCGCGGCTCAGGCTCTCCTTGTGGCGCACATGCCAGGTACTGCTTCGCTCGCTCATGTGCCCAGAGTATGTGGACATCCGTACTATGCGCCGCAGTTTCTGCGGCGGCGACGGTGATTGGTTCCGTGATGGATAACGTCGCCGCGTCAGGTCTGGGGGCGGAGCGTGCGCCGGGCGCGGTAGTCCTGGTCCTCCAAAGGGCCGGGAGCCCTTCAGAAGCTGGACGAACTGCCGGACCCGGAGAAGCTCCCGCCGCTGCTCCCGTACCCGGTGGTGCTGCCGCCCCCGCTGCGGGCAGAGCTGACGCTGCTGACGCCGGTGTTGAAGCCTGAGTTGAAGGTGGCAACGGAAAAGAACTGGTAGGAGGGGTAAACGGTGCCGAGGATGCTCGGCTCGTAGCTCGGCCGGCGTTTGTGGTTGAGGCCGTCCTGTGCCGCTTCCATCTCCTTGCGCATCAGCTCTGCCTCACGCTTATTCTTCGCATAGCCTTCGATGACTGTCCCTGCGTGGTTCTCCAACAGGCCGGCCAGCCGGGTCCGGGCTTCATAGAGGCCGTCCAGCGCCCTTTCCGGGCTGATCCTTTCCTCTGCCAGGTCAACGGTCCACCGCTCGATGTCCCGCAGGCTCTGGGCGCGGAAGGACCGGAGCGCCGCCGCCGTTGCCGAACCTCCCTGCCCGTGCCGCCTGTTGAGGAGCTGTTCCAGTCCCGCGAGGTCGCTGCGGAAGGGCGCCAACTGCCGGTCCCAGGCCGTTTGCCAGGTGCTGCCCCGGTTCAGGAGGGCATTGCTGTCCGCAATGACGTCGTCCAGGGCGTCCAGTTCGGACGCGGCATCGGCGTAGTCACGGGCGAGCCTGAGATTCCTGCGCATGCCCAGCGACCCCTTGGACAAAGCATGCACCCTGTTGGCGAGTCCGCTGGCCAGGTCATAGCGGTTGAGGAAGGTGCGGTGCTTCTCCAGCACCTGGCCTCCGTACCGCGATGACCCGGGGATGGTACCGGCGTTCAGTTCCGTCACCTCAAGGTCCATGCTGACGTTGGCGTAGCTTTGGTCCCCGCGTTCTATTTCCTTTCGGCTGGCAGACCTGGTGACTGCGCGCACGATCAGCCAGGCCGCCGCTCCCAGGGCCGCCGTCCCCGCCGTAAGCCACGCAGTGATCAGGAAGGCCGCGGACTGATACCACGGCTGGTTGATGAGCTCTGCCGCGCGCCGGACGCCTGCAATGGTCCCCTCCGTCCATTGGGCTTCACGCAAAAGCTCCCTGGCCGCGTCCTGGATGGCGTCCCGCTGCTGGAGGGAGACTTTGCGGTCTTCACCCATGTAGGTACCGACATGGCGGCCTACGGGGTCAAGGGCGAAGATGAAGAGTCCGTCCGCCCACTTCTGCCCGTCAGGGCTGATCCACTCCGGATGCCCGGCCCGCGCGAACCTCAGGACTTCCTCGTTGAGGTTGTCCTCCGCGCTGCCGTTGTAGGTATACACAACCACCCGGGTAGGCTCGTGAAACTTGATATCCTCCAGGGCCGGCAGCAGCGTGTTCCGGTCCAGGACCCCTGCCGTATCTTCAATCTGAACAGTTACTGGCGGAACAGCCTCAGCAGCGGCGGGGAAGCCGGGCAGCAGGGCTGCCAGGGCAAGCATGGCGCCAATGATCCTCCG
Organism: Pseudarthrobacter sp. NPDC092424; assembly: GCF_044754925.1. Classification (NCBI taxonomy): domain Bacteria; kingdom Bacillati; phylum Actinomycetota; class Actinomycetes; order Micrococcales; family Micrococcaceae; genus Pseudarthrobacter; species Pseudarthrobacter sp. NPDC092424. Next base: position 562,523 of record NZ_JBIVQC010000002.1, read on the forward strand.
CACCGGACGTTCGCCATCCCGATGCCGGTTGCCGCCCCGATCACGATGACGTTCTGGCCATCGAATCTGCCCGGGGTGATGTCTTCCTGCCACACCGTTCATGCGATGCTCCTCGGATGTCAGCGTCTTGCTTCCCCCAGCCTGCAACGCCTGCTTAGATAAGCGGGTGGACAGTGCCCCACCACATCAGCATGGAGCGCCCCCGCAGGCCCTTCCAGTGCCGAAGGTCCCCCCGGGCAGGAATGGAGGAGCGGGTGCAGGAGGACAAAGCCATCATTGCCGGCTGTGACGGGTCGGCCGAGGCTGAGGGGGCCCTCCGTTGGGCAGCGCACCAGGCGGACCTGCGCGGCTGTCCCCTGCACGTGGTTCATGTCTCCATTTGGCCCCTGTTGACCAGGAACCTGGGTCCGGTCCCCGGTGTTGCCGACAGCGGGCTTGAGCGTTCAGCACAGGCGGTCCTTGAGGAAGGAGTGGACACAGCCAGGTCAGCCGTACCAGGGCTGGAGGTTGAAGGCACCCTGCTGCACGGACTGCCTGCATCGCAGTTGGCCCAAGTGTCTTCCGGCCAGGCTATGGTTACCGTGGGCAGCCGGGGTTTGGGCGGATTCCTTGGCCTGCTGGTGGGATCGGTAAGCCTCGAACTGGCCGCCACCGCAACCTGCCCCGTTGCCGTCATCCGGTCCGACACCCACCCCGAAGGACCCGTCGTCGCCGCCGTCGACGGGTCGGGGTCGCCTACTGCACTTGAAGATGCCTGTGCGATGGCGTCAGTATCACGGGCCGGACTTACGGTGTTGCACGTCCGGCACACCCCTGCCGGCTACGGGCACCCCGATCCGTTCGACGCCCTGGCCGCCGAAATGGCAGCCAGGGAAGTCATTGCCTCGGCGGTCAGCCGCGCCCGGGCCCTGGCGCCCGGCGTCCCTGTAGACGGCAAGGTCGTCGCCGACACCTCAGTCGCCCATGCCCTCCTGAAAGCCTCGACCCAGGCACGGATGCTCGTTGTGGGAACCAAGGGGCACGGTTTCCTCAGGGAGACGATTGGTTCAACAGCCCATGCCGTCCTCCACCACGCCCGGGGCCCGGTTCTCATCTCCCGGCGCGGACCGGCCGGGTGATCGTTCATGGCAGGAACTGAGCCCGGAGCGGCCGCGGCCGCCGTGATCCTGGTGTGGAGCGCCGTACGCTGGACCCGCTGGAACTACCGTGCCGCCGTCGACCAGGTCCTTGAATCCGGCCGCTACCTGGCCAGCTGGCATAACGGTGGTTACCGCAACATCCGGCCAGGTACGGAAGCCTGGCTGCTGTTCCAGGGCAGCAGTGAGGCAGGCAGCGGGATCGTCGGGCACGGCGTGGTGGTTTCCCGGGCCGCCGGGCCCGGGCATGGAATCGCGGGCGTTCCCGGCGGCCGGTACGTGGGCATTGCCTTTGACGCCCTGGTGCCCCTGGGCGAGCAGATACCGCTTGCCGCCCTTGCCGCGGCAGTGCCGGACATCCACTGGGTCGACGCGCCGGACGCCGATGTCCTGTCCGTCCCGCCATCGGCCGGTCCGGGCATTCGCAGGCTCTGGCGGGAACTGGGGCCAGTAGCGGCGGACCCCTTCGACGTCGTTCCCGGCACCTGCCCGCCCGAGGCGACCCGCACTGTTGGCGCCAACCGCTATGAGCGCGACCCCGATGCACGCCGCGTTTGCCTGGCGTTCCATGGAACTTCCTGCACCGCCTGCGGCTTCTCCTTCGAGGCCTCCTACGGAGAAATTGGCGATGGCTTCATCCACGTGCATCACACCGTACCGGCGAGCCGCCTGGGCGCGGGCTACGAACTGGATCCTGTCACGGACCTTGTCCCACTCTGCGCCAACTGCCACGCCATGGTGCACCATGGCGTCAGCACGCCGCGCACAGTCCCGGAACTCCGGCACATCCTCTCCGCGGCGGGCCACTTGCGGGGCGAAATTGTGACTGGGCAGGCATTGGAGGCGCAGGAGAACGCCAGGCGCATCCTCGAGGGCCGCCAGGACTGACGGGGTCCACACGCCCGGCACAGCCCGGTAAAATAGCGGGATGACCGCGGTGCCCGCCCAGTCCGGGAGCCCATTTTCGCTCGCCCGCAACGCACGGGGAGTGCTGCGCCGCGTGCCGGTGTGGACCTGGCGGCTTCTGATGATGGCCGTGGGACCGCGCGAGCGGGCAAGGTTCAACACAGACCCCATCACGGATGTGGAGTACACACACGACATTGACTATGCCGGTGACGGCATGCCTGCCCACCGTCTTGATGTCCTGGCACCCATTGACCTGACGGACATTGACCTGACGGGCCCGGCGTCCCCGGATCAGGCCGCCGCAGATCCGCTGCCCGTGTACGTCTATTTCCATGGCGGAGGTTGGACGTCCGGGGACAAGGCGGCAGTGACCAAATACTGTGCCAGCCAGGTGCTGGGCGGAATGGTGGTAGTCAACGTCAACTACCGCCAGGCACCGCGGTTCCATATGGGCCACGTTCTGGAGGACGCGAATGCGGCGCTGGCGTGGGTGGCCGGCCACATTCGCGATTACGGCGGGGACCCGGAGCGCCTGGTCCTGGGCGGTGATTCGGCCGGCGGGCAAATCGCAGCTTTGCTCGCAGCAGCAAGCCTGCGGCCTGAACTGGCTGCCCATTACTCCCTGCAGCCCGCGGTTCCGGGTGCGCACGTCAAGGGACTGGTACAGCACTGCAGCGCCGTTGATTTCTCCGTATTCTTCGAAGACAGCTTTGTCCTCAGCTTGAACTTTGTCCGGATGCTGCTGCCGGCATCGGTGCCGCCTGCAGGCGCGCGGCGGTCGCTCCGGTCGCGCCGGCAGCTCCGCCACCTCAAGGACGCGGCCGCTTTTGTGTCACCGATTGAGTGGCTGGACGAGGGGCACCCGCCGGTTTTGGTCACCACGTCGGAACGCGACTTCTTCTACCGGGCAAACCTCAACTTCATTAGGCGGCTTCGGCAGTTTTCTGTTCCGGTGGAAACCCTCATTTATGGCTGGTCCAGCACAAACACAGAGCACACATGGCAACAGGATTACCGCTACCCCGAGTCCCAGGAGGTGTACCGCCGGCTCCATGCCTTCGTCAGGCGTGTTGCCTGACGAACTCACTCACCCTGCCGCCGGCCAGGCACTGCCGCCGGGGCTATCTTTGGAGCATGGCAGATCCAGGCACGGAACTTGACCCCGAGGAGTTTGGCTCTGCCCGGGTGGATGCCGCGGCCCGCCTGGATGCAGAACTGGGCGACGTCGACTGGACCACACCTCCCGAGGGATCGGTGCGCCGCACCATCGAAGCGCCCAGCGGCAGCCTGGCGGCATTGGCCCTGGGGAATCCGGACAATCCGTGCATCGTGATGGTTCCCGGCGCTACTGGTTCCAAAGAGGATTTCGTGCTCATGATGCCCGACCTCGCCGACGCCGGCTACTTCGTGCTGAGCTACGACCTCGCCGGGCAGTACGGCTCCGCGGCCGCTGGCCCGGAAAACCTGGTTCCGCCCCGGCGGCACTACGACTACCAGCTGTTCGTCGATGACTTCGTGGCCGTCCTGGAAACCACGGCCACCCCGGTCCATGTGGTGGCCTATTCCTTCGCCGCCATCGTTGCCCAGCTTGCCTACGCGCAGCGCCCGCAACTGTTCAGGTCCCTGACCCTCCAGAGCTGTCCGCCCGAGGCCGGCCAGAGCTTCAGAGGCGTAAGCCGCGTGGGCCGCTTCAGCAGCTGGGTGAATGGCAGGATCGGTGCTGCCCTGCTGATCTGGGGCATCCGCAGTGGCAGGTTCGTCCATGTCCCGCCGGGGCGGCGCAGGTTCGTCAACCACCGCTTCCGGTTCACCCGCAGGCAAGCCGTCCGCGACATCTACACCCTGATGCAAAAAGCGCCGGACCTCCGTGGAACACTGGCGGAGGCATCCCTTCCCAAGTTTGTTGCCGTGGGCGAACACGACCTGTGGCCGCTCCGGCTGCACCGGCTCTTTGCCCAGGACATCAAGGCACGGATCGGCATCTACCGTGGAGGCCACAGCCCCTGCGAAACGACACCGCACCAGTTCAGCCGGGACCTCATCACCCTCTACGCCAAGGCGGACCGGCCGGCGCCACAGGACTAGAGCTGTTCCCGGCGCCACCGAACACGGTCCCGCCGCCGGCGCAGGGGCGGTTCGTCCCGGAATTCGACGCGGAAGGTCACCAGCGACATCACGATGCGGCGCCGGAAGGATGACCAACTGGCGAAGGGCCGAGCCGAAACCCCGACTTTCAGCGTCGGATCGTACACAACGCCCATGTCCGACCGCAGCCGGTAGGAGATGTCCAGGTCGTCATGGACCAGGTCGTTGTCCCGGACGACGGAGGCGCGGATTGCCGCCCAGAGCTCGCGGCGCAGGGCGAAGTTGGAGCCATACACTGGCGGATGGCCCAGCAGGAAGCCGATCACGCTGAAGTAGGCGCCGAGGAATACGTGCCGCCCCGCCCAGCGGACCAGGGCGTTTCCGCCATAGAAATCACCAGGGCCCGTCACTGCCGTGCGGGCTCCGGCGGTACGGAGGATCCGCTCCACGTGTTCCAGCCAGTCACGCGGCGGCCGCGAATCCGTGTCAAGCCGGGCGATGATCGTCCCCGCTGCCGCGTCAAACCCGGCGGCAGCAGTCGCAGGGATGCCCGGCAGGTCCACGGATATCCGATTCACGCCCGCTGCTGCGCAGATGGCAGCAGTGTCGTCACTGCTCGAATTGTCCACCACGATGATCTCGTCGGCGGGCCTGGTCTGCCCGGCCAGCATGGCAAGGCAGACCTTCAGCTCGGGACCGTCATTGCGGGTAGGGATGACTACCGAAACTGTGGGAACCTCCATAGCGAGAGCCTACCGGCACCTTGCGCTCAAGGAGCCTGTAGATCGCGATACGGAAGCGGCGTCAGCAGCGCGGCGATGCAGACCTCCTGCCCTGCGCTCCGGCCTAAGTGCCACGTCGCCCAAGAACCCACCACGCCGGTGAGGGCCCTTCCGCGCGCCTGGTTGTCGGATTCGAGGCGGTGCGGATGGTCGAGGAGGGGCATTCCGTTGACGCATACCCCATCTTCCCGACTTCCGTCCGAAAGCGGCTGCCGCCCGCGTGAGTGCGCCGGACGGTATCCTGACCGAATGATCGAGATCACCGCCCCGGACGGCCTGGCCGAAGCCGTCCTCGCCCGGCCCTCAACCGGCGAAGGCCCTTTTCCGGGCATCCTCTTTTACATGGACGCCTTCGGGCTCCGCCCCCGGATCGAGGAAATGGCACAGCGCATCGCAGACTGGGGCTACATCGTCATGGCTCCCAACGTGTTCTACCGCGAGGGAACGGTTGCCCAACTGGACCCCGGTATCGATCTGACCAGTGAGGCCGGACGCAAAACCGCAGGGCAGCTCGCTTTCCCCCGCATCGGCCGGCTAACCGCCGGGCTAGCCCTTCGGGACATCGACGCCTGGCTCAGCGCCCTCAACGCAGTCGACGGCGTCTCCCCCGGTCCCATGGGCACCACGGGCTACTGCATGGGTGCCCGCCTTGCAGTCCGAACAGCTACGGCCCACCCGGAAAGGATCGCCGCATGCGGGGGCTTCCATGGGGGCGGACTGGCCACGGACGACCCGGACAGTCCGCACCTTGGGCTAGCCCACGCGAAGGCACGTTTTGTCTTCGGCCATGCCGACCATGACAGGAGCATGGACCGGGATGCTGTCGCCCGCCTGGGCAAGGCGCTGGCGGCGGCCGGCCTTCCGGCGTCGAACGAAATTTACCTCGGCGCCGCCCACGGCTACACCATGGCTGATTCCGCGGCCTACAACGACGCTGCAACAGAACGCCACTTCAGCGAGTTGCGGGAACTGTTTGACTCGACGCTGAAGCGTTGAGCCGGCGGCTCTGGAGATGGGTGCTCTCCGCCCTCCAGCGCTCAACCAGGCCTCAGCGAACGGGTAGCAAATACTTGGCACCGCTTTGGCCGCCCGGATGTAGGCCCACGCAAAAAAGTTTTTGAAAGTTTTTTTGCGCGGGCCCCCAAACCCCCTCAAAATGTCAGACCCCCTTTTCATAGTTAGTACATGGCAAGCGAAGCGGCGATGGGGGCATTCGAGGCGATCGATGCCGCCCTTGCCGTGCTGCACGCCGAGGTAGCCGCATCGGCTGCCCGGGTCCCTGAGGCTAACGATCCCCTGGCGGCTGTCGCTGACGAATGCCTGGACATCCTGGCGGGTGTGGCACAGACCGAGGCCCGGGTTTCCGCCCTGAAAGCCGATGCCGCAGCCCGGTACGCGGACTCCGCCCGGTCTATCGCTGCCCCGGGCATGCCCGTGCAGGCCCAGGAAATGGCCATCGCCGCGGAGGTCGGCTGCGTCCTCGCCATCGGCGACCGGGCGGCCGGCGCCCTCCTATTACAGTCCTACGCCCTGTCGACCACACTGCCCCGGACGCTGGCAGCCCTTCGTGCCGGGACGGTGTCGTGGCAGCACGCCCGGGTGATGGTGGAAGAGACCGCGACCCTCGACCGGGACGCCGCAGCCGCGCTGGAGACCCACTTCCTCGACCCCGACGCACCGGACGCTGCGCGCGGCTGCCCGCCCGGGGAGATGCCCGCCTACCGCTTCCGCCGGAAAGCCCGAATCTGGCGGGAACGCAACCATCCGCACAGCATCGAAACGCGCCATGCAAAAGGCGTGGCGGACCGGTGCCTCGAATACGCTCCCGAGCAGGACGGCATGGCCAGGGTGTCCGCCTACCTTCCGGCCCACCAGGCGAACGCGATCTGGAACCGCATCACCGCCGTCGCCCGCGGCCTTCAGGGCCGGGACGAGGAGCGAACGCTCACCCAGCTACGCGCCGACCTGTTCGCTGCGGCAGCACTTCGGGGTGACAGCGGCTGCATCCGCTGCACCGGCGCCGGTGACAACGCGAGCAGCAGCGCGGACGACGGCGGGACAAGGGGACCGGCCGACGCTCCCGCTCCCCGCGCTGAAGTCTTGGTCACCGTCCCCGTCTTCGCCCTCCTTGGTACGACCGACGAGCCTGCAATGCTGGATGGCTACGGACCGATCCCGGCCTCGATGGCGCGGCAGCTGGTGGCCAGCGGAGCGGACTCCTTCCACCGGGTGCTCGTGGACCCCCGCGACGGTGCACCGCTGGAAATCGGCCGTACCAGCTACCGGCTCACTAAAGCCATGCGGAACTGGCTTCGTCTCAGGGACGGAAAGTGCCCATTCCCCGGATGCAGCAACCACTCCCTCGACAACGAGGCCGACCACCTGCTGGCCTGGCACCACGGCGGAACCACCGGAATCAGCAACCTGGGACAGCCCTGCCCCAAGCACCACCGGCTGAGGCACACCAGCGGCTGGAAACCAACTCCGGCAACGAAGAACGAACCGCCCGGCTGGGTCGCGCCGTCAGGGCGCAGATACAAGAGCGAGCACCAGGACTGGGAGCCACCCCACTGGCCTCCTTCGGTGCGTCCCGAAGTTTCGCTGAGCCCGGAACGGGGGAACATCAGCAATTGGTTCCTGATCCCCTTTACGGCCGCCGCACGCCGGGGAACCGTGGACTACTTCCGCCTGCCGCCCTCGATCGGAGAAGACAGCCTGCGGGAGTACCTCGCCGCGCGGTGATCTCTCGGTGGCCGGACGGCGGGCGCCCAGCTTCCGCGCCCGGGAGCTTATCCCCATGGGCCCCTAAGAAGCGTTGCTCATCCCAGCTGCCGGCTGCCCTGCAACCCGCTCCCGTGCCGTCCACACCAACGGCTGGTGGCGCACAGTCGCGTGGGGGCAGTGCCAGTTGCTGCAGTGGGCCGGAATGGACAGGTCGTGCGGAGTTGGGCTTCCGGGCCACGTGACGTCAACCTTCTGGTACACCACCGAGCTGCCGCACAGTGCACAGACCTCATTCATTGCCTTTGTTCCTCCGCGCAGATCGCCCGCTCCACATGAGGAACCATTGGATCGCCGGAAGGTAAATCGATCCCCCATTCCCGGCGGAGGCGGGGTATCGCGAGGGTGAACAGAAGCCGACAACATGTGCACAGAAGCAGCTCCGCGGCGTGATTAAATGACGGTCTGACGCGTTCACCTGCAGTTCATCTTTGTACCCGACGATGTAGCACGCTGCAGCACGTGTGCGGTCAGCAACGGCCAGTCGGCCGACCCTCACACAGGCTTACCCTCGCATTAGAAAGGGGCTCCGGCGTGCTGCGCCTTCCCGACACCCTCCCTACCCTGGCGACCAGCACCGGACGCTTCACGCTCACGCCGTTCACCGCGCTCGATGTGGAGCCTTTGGCGCGCATCCTGGGCAACGATGAGATCTGGGCACAGGGCTTCGGCGACGGTGAAAGCCGGCCGTCAAACCCGGAGGAAGTCAACGCGTACATCCACCGCCGCTTCAGCGGGTTGCCGATTTTCGCCATTCACTACACGGGCTTGCCCGGCGGTCCCCTTTTCGCGGGAACCACCGGCCTGACAGAAATTACGGGTCAGTACGACCGGGTCAAAGTTGGCCGCACCGTCATCAACCCGGCTTTCTGGGGCACGGGGGCAAACCACGAGGTGAAAACCGCCGTCTTCGACTGGCTGTTCTCCTTGGGCACCGGTCGCCTTGAATGCGACGTGGACCCCCGAAACGAACGGTCCATCCGTTCCCTCATCCGTTACGGATTCACCGTAGAAGGCACCCGCCGGCGCTCCTCCCAGCGCGCCGACGGGACCTGGCGTGACATTGTTGTGCTGTCACTCCTGGTGGAAGAGTGGCCGGAAACCAGGCAGCGCGCACTGCGCGCACTGGACGGTTCGGCTGGCTGGCAGATCCCGGCCTAAATTCAAGACACCACAACCGGGTTAGAAGTCCCAGTCCTCGTCTTCCGTGTTGACGGCCTTGCCGATCACGTAGGAGGAACCGGACCCGGAGAAGAAGTCGTGGTTCTCGTCAGCATTCGGGGACAGTGCCGACAGGATGGCCGGGTTCACGTCGGTGACGGATGCCGGGAACATGGCCTCGTAGCCCAGGTTCATCAGGGCCTTGTTGGCGTTGTAGTGCAGGAACTTCTTGACGTCCTCGGCCAGGCCGACGCCGTCGTAGAGGTCGTGCGTGTACTGGACCTCGTTCTCGTACAGCTCGAAGAGCAGCTCGAACGTGTAGTCCTTGATCTCCTGGCGCTTCTCCTCGGAGACCTTTTCCAGGCCCTTCTGGAACTTGTAGCCGATGTAGTAGCCATGAACGGCTTCGTCGCGGATGATCAGGCGGATGAGGTCGGCCGTGTTCGTCAGCTTGGCGCGAGAGGACCAGTACATCGGCAGGTAGAAACCCGAGTAGAACAGGAAGCTCTCCAGCAGCGTGGAGGCAACCTTGCGCTTCAAGGGATCATCGCCCTGGTAGTAGTCCATGACGATCTGTGCCTTCTTCTGAAGGTTCGCGTTCTCGGTGGACCACCGGAACGCCTCGTCGATCTCCTTGGTGGAGGCCAGCGTGGAGAAGATGGAGGAGTAGCTCTTGGCGTGCACCGACTCCATGAAGGCGATGTTGGTGTACACGGCTTCCTCGTGCGGCGTCAGCGCATCCGGGATCAGGGAGACGGCACCAACAGTGCCCTGGATGGTATCCAGCAGGGTCAGGCCGGTGAAGACGCGCATGGTGAGCTGCTGCTCGGCCGGCGTCAGCGTGTTCCAGGACTGGACGTCGTTGGACAGCGGAACCTTCTCCGGCAGCCAGAAGTTGTTGACCAGGCGGTTCCAGACGTCAACGTCCTTCTCGTCCTGGATCCGGTTCCAGTTGATGGCCTCGACGTGGCTAAGCAGCTTGACCTTTTCGGTCATGTCATCCCCTAAGAAGTTGGGTGGGTTTCTCTAAGTTAAAGCGTACGACGGCGGGCGGGCACCCGCCGTCGTACTGGCACCTTCAGTTGAAACTACAACATGCAGGAAACGCAGCCTTCTACCTCAGTTCCTTCCAGCGCGAGCTGACGGAGACGGATGTAGTAGATGGTCTTGATGCCCTTCTTCCAGGCGTAGATCTGGGCCTTGTTGATGTCGCGCGTTGTGGCGGTGTCCTTGAAGAACAGCGTCAGGGACAGGCCCTGGTCCACGTGCTGGGTGGCAGCGGCGTAGGTGTCGATGACCTTCTCGTAACCGATCTCGTACGCATCCTGGTAGTACTCCAGGTTGTCGTTGGTGAGGTACGGCGCCGGGTAGTACACGCGGCCGAGCTTGCCTTCCTTGCGGATCTCAATCTTGGACGCCACCGGGTGAATCGAGGAGGTGGAGTTGTTGATGTAGGAGATCGAACCGGTGGGCGGAACAGCCTGCAGGTTCTGGTTGTAGATGCCGTGCTCCATCACGGAAGCCTTCAGAGCACGCCAGTCTTCCTGCGTGGGGATGTGGACATCCTTGAAGAGCTCGCGGACTTTCCCGGTCTGCGGCACCCACTCCTGCTCCGTGTACTTGTCGAAGAACTCACCGGAGGCGTACTTGGACTTCTCGAAGCCGCCGAACGTCTGGCCGGTCTCGATGGACAGCAGGTTCGAGGCGCGGACGGCGTGGTACACCACTGTGTAGAAGTACATGTTGGTGAAGTCCAGCCCCTCTTCGGAACCGTAGTGGACCCGCTCGCGGGCCAGGTAGCCGTGCAGGTTCATCTGGCCCAGGCCAATGGCGTGGCTCTGGTCGTTGCCCTTGGCGATGGACGGCACCGAGGTGATGTTGGACATGTCGGACACTGCCGAGAGCGACCGGATGGCGGTCTCGATGGTGAGTCCGAAGTTGGGGCTGTCCATGGTTTTGGCGATGTTCAGCGAGCCCAGGTTGCAGGAGATGTCCTTGCCGGTCTCGTCGTAGGACAGGTCATCGTGGTAGGTGGTGGGCTGGGAAACCTGGAGGATCTCCGAGCACAGGTTGGACATGATGATCTTGCCGTCAATCGGGTTTTCCCGGTTCACGGTGTCCTCGAACATGATGTACGGGTAGCCGGATTCGAACTGGATCTCCGCGAGGGTCTGGAAGAACTCGCGCGCCTTGATCTTGGTCTTCTTGATCCGGGAGTCGTCCACCATTTCGTAGTACTTCTCGGTGACCGAGACGTCGGAGAACGGCATGCCGTAGACGCGCTCGACGTCGTACGGCGAGAACAGGTACATGTCCTCGTCCTTCTTGGCCAGCTCGAACGTGATGTCCGGGATAACGACGCCAAGTGAGAGGGTCTTGATGCGGATCTTCTCGTCCGCGTTCTCACGCTTGGTGTCCAGGAAGCGGTAAATGTCCGGGTGGTGTGCGTGCAGGTATACGGCACCGGCACCCTGGCGGGCACCAAGCTGGTTGGCGTAGGAGAAGCTGTCTTCGAGGAGCTTCATCACGGGGATGACGCCGGAGGACTGGTTCTCGATCTGCTTGATCGGAGCACCCACCTCACGGATGTTGGTCAGCGCGAAGGCCACGCCGCCGCCGCGCTTGGACAGCTGCAGGGCGGAGTTGATGGAGCGGCCGATGGACTCCATGTTGTCTTCGATGCGCAACAGGAAGCAGGAGACCAGCTCGCCGCGCTGCTTCTTGCCCGCGTTCAGGAAGGTGGGGGTGGCCGGCTGGAAGCGGCCTTCGATGATCTCGTCCACCATCTGGGTGGCGAGCTGCTCGTTGCCGCGGGCAAGGTGGAGGGCCACCATGCAGACGCGGTCCTCGTAGCGCTCCAGGAAGCGCTTTCCGTCAAACGTCTTGAGCGTGTAGGAGGTGTAGAACTTGAACGCGCCCAGGAACGTCTCAAAGCGGAACTTTTTCTTGTAGGCGCGGTTGAACAGCTCACGGATGAAGTTCATCGTGTACTGGTCCAGCGTCTCGCGCTCGTAGTACTGGTTCTTCACCAGGTAGTCGAGCTTCTCCTCCAGGTCATGGAAGAAGACGGTGTTGTTGTTAACGTGCTGCAGGAAGTACTGGTGCGCAGCCTCCCGGTCCGCCTCGAACTGGATTTCGCCGTTGGGACCGTACAGGTTCAGCATGGCGTTCAGCTCGTGGTAGCCCAGGCCCTTGTACGCGGCGGGCATCTCGGGCTTCTGGGCCCTGGTTACTTCCGTGTCTGCGACAGTCGTGTCCAAAACGTGTCCAATCCTTGGTTGACCCGGGTGACGTCTTCCGGCGTTCCCATAAGTTCGAATCTGTAAAGGCGGGGTACCTGGCATTTGGCGGCAATGATGTCCGCCGCCAGGCAGTAGTTGTCCCCGAAGTTTGTGTTGCCGGCCCCGATGACACCGCGCAGCAGTTGCCTGTTCTGCGGGATGTTCAGGAACCGGATGACCTGCTTGGGAACGGAGCCTTCTCCCCCGGCGCCGCCGTATGTGGGAACCACGAGCACGTACGGCCTGGTGGCCAGGAGCGGTGCGTCCTTGGCATACAGCGGGATCCGGGCCACCTGGCGGCCAAGCTTCGAAACGAAGCGGCTGGTGTTCTCGGATGTGGAGGAGAAGTAGATCAGCTGGCTGTCCGTGACAGCCGGCCGGGGAAGGTCTTCATGGGAAGCCGGCATAGCCACCTCCACGCGCTGAGCCGCGTGCGGGTGGCCGGTCCTGCGGTAATGCTGTGCTGCTGGTGCTGCCACGGGAGCCACCTCAGCTGGTTGATACGGGTGCCGGCAAAAAGTGCTGTTTCCTAGGCAACAGAAGAAACGGAAGCCTGTGCCAGTTCTTCGATCTTGTCCGGGCGGAAGCCTGACCAGTGGTCCTGGTCCGTGACCACAACGGGGGCCTGCATGTAGCCAAGATCCTTCAGGCGGGCCAGGGCTTCGGCGTCCTGGGAGATGTCAACGCTCTGGTAGGTAATGCCCTTCTTGTCCAGTGCGCGGTAGGTAGCGTTGCACTGAACACAAGCAGGCTTGGTGTAAACCGTTACGGTCATTGTTCCCTGTCCCCTTAGTCGAAATCCTCGCTGGTCCGATGTCCCGGCCCAAGCTGTATGTAGATACTACATGTAGTGCAGACGCCTCTTCGGAACCCCAAGATGATGTATTACAAGTATGTCATTTAATGCACTTTTAATCCACAGGCGGGGGCAGCCAAAATGTCCGGATTCCCGGGATTTTTCGCCCCTCCGTCCACATGCTGTGGACGACTTAGCCACAATTAACCGCCCCGCGTGTCGCGAAAACTGCGGCGTGTCGCCCGCCCGCCCCGCCACAAAGAAAAGGGTCCTTCATCACTACATGTGGTGATGAAGGACCCTCACCCAGCGGCCAGGACGCTGGGCCGGCAGCCCGCTGCCTGCTCGTGGGACCAGGCTGCCCCCTGCGGAGCCCGGATGTCCCCTGCTATCTGGCTGAGGGGTTGAGCCTGGCGATCGCCGCGGACAGGATCGTGGCGAATCCGCACCATGCGGCGTACGGCGCGAGTGAAACACCGGCTGCCCGGTTCAACCGGTAAGTGCGCCGCACCAGGTCGGCACTGCTCGCTGCGAGCACCGCCGCTTCGGCAGCACCCAGCCACGGCCTGCGGGAGCGCCAGAAGAACCAGCTCCACGAAGCGTTGAGGACCAGGTTAGCGGCTAGTGCCCTCCGGTAGGCACGCAGTTCCCGGCGCGCGGCAGTGGCATCAACATCGGCGCCCGTGCTGCCCGCACCTCCGGGCGGGTCCGCAACACCGGCCCGGCCGGGTGTACCTGCCCCGCCCTTCCCGCCAGCCCGGTCCAGGGCCACGGCGGACGCCACAGCCAGGTCAGCATAAAGTGCCGTCCACACGATCGGAAAGGCAAGGGCCGGCGGCTGCCAGCGCGGCTTACGCAGCCCGATGTACCAGCTGCTCCCGGGGTCCGTAGCCGCGGCGCCGGCCGCGGCGGTGGCCGCCGTTGCCGCCGTCGTCCATGCCAGTGTCGTGAGTTTCATGCCCGCCCACTCCCCTTCCCTGGAAACCAAGGACCCGGCACCACGCCCAGCCCGCACACACCAGGCTGAACCTACAGCTGCGCCTCCCGGCGGTCCAGCACGATCTGCTGCACGTCCAGGTAGCCGGATTGGAACCCGGCCCGCGAGTAGCAGAGGTAGAACAGCCACATCCGCTGGAACACGGCGTCGAATCCCAGCTCCCCCACCTCGCGGGAACGCGAAAGGAACCGTTCCTCCCAGAGCCGCAGCGTGGCGGCGTAGTGGTCGCCCATGCCCAGCCGCTCGCGGACCCGCAGTGTGGTGTGCTGCTGCGTCACCGACTCGATGGCCCGCACCGACGGCAGGAACCCGCCCGGGAAGATGTATTTGTGCACCCACGTGTAGGCATTCCGCGTGGCCAGCATGCGCCCGTGCGGCATAGTGATCGCCTGAATGGCCACCTTCCCCCCGGGGGCCAGGACGCGGTCGATGGTCTGGAAATAGATGGGCCAGTACTCATAGCCCACAGCTTCGATCATTTCCACGGACACCACTGCGTCGTACTCGCCTTCCACGGCGCGGTAGTCCTGCAGGGCCACGGTTACCCGGTCCGCGTACCCGGCGGCCGCGATCCGCTCCTGCGCCAGCGCCTGCTGCTCGCTGGACAGCGTCACGCTATAGACCGTGGCGCCGCGGGCCGCGGCGCGCAGGGACAGCTCACCCCATCCCGTGCCGATTTCCAGCACCCGGGTGCCGGCCCCAACGCCCGCCTTGTCCAGCAGCCGGTCAATCTTGAGCTGTTGGGCGTCCGCCAGTCCGTCCCAGTCCACGGTCTCCAGCGGTCCGGCTGCCAGCGGGAACAGCGCCGAGGAGTAGCTCATCGTGTCGTCAAGGAAGCTCGCGAACAGGTCGTTGGAGAGGTCGTAGTGGCGGGAGATATTGCTGCGCGTGTTCTGCTCGGCGTTCCGTTCGGTCCGGGGCGTGCGCGGCAGGTACAGCGAGCGCAGTTTCTGCAGCGGCACGGGGATCAGCGTGTCCACGGACGCGGCGAAGACCTCCAGCACGCCCGCGAGGTCATTGGCTTCCCAATCGCCGGCCATGAACGACTCCCCCAGCCCGATAAGCCCGTTGTCGCCGATCCGCGCCTCGAACGCGTCCGGCCGGAGCATCGTCATCACGGGTGCATCCGGTCCGCCGGTTCCCAGGACCGTCCCGTCCGGATACTGCACCCGCAGCGGCAGTCGTTTCACGGCGCCCTTGAACAGCAGCCCGGCAGCCCTTCCGGCCACCATCGATTTAGTGCCCGACGGCGGTGAGGCCACTCCGGGCCACACGTGCGGATCGATGATGGCGGGCGACGCCGGAACGCGGCCAGGGTGCCCGGCCCTCCCGGCAGGGGCGGTTCCGCTGTTGTCCGTCAGTGTCATTGAACTGCCTCCTGTGATGGGTGGTGTGGCCTGGTGACGACGGGCAGCCGCCTGGCCCAAAGTTTGATGCCCTGCACCCTGATGAGCGCGGAAACCAGCAGCGGCGCGGCCGGGACGGCCAACGCAGCTGCGAGGATGCTGCGGATTGTGGCCGGCTGCCGCCTGCCGTCCATGGTGGCCACGAAGGGCCGGTGTCCTTCGCGTTCCAGCACGACCGACACGGCAAGCCGCTCCCCCGGCGGCGGCAGCTTCATCCGGTACTGCCCGGACACGTCGTTGAACGGCGAGACGTAGAACGCTTTGGGTACGGAGGCCCGGCCGGCCTGGTCTGTCCGCAGCAGGTAGCAGTGCCGCTCACCGTAAGTGTTGTGGACTTCCGCGACTACGCACTCGAGTTCCCCGCCGGCCCGGTAGCACCAGAAGATCGAGAGCGGATTGAAGACGTAACCCAGGACCCGTGCGCTGGCCAGCATGTGGATGCGGCCGCCGTCGGGCGTTACCCCCTGGGTGCGCAGGAAGCGCTCCACGTTGGCGCGGATGCTGGCGTCAGGGTCGCCCAGATGGTCGGCTGACCGGAAGCCGGCTAGGGGCCGCAGCAGCCGTGGAAGGCGCGGTAGTTCGTCCACATCCACGAGCCAGCTGTAACTGCGGTAGGTGAAGGCGTTCTTCAGGGGGCTGTGCCGCACATGCGAGATCGATGTGCGGTAGATCGCGGCTCCGGCTGCCCCGGGACCAAGGGGTTTCATGCCGGCTCCCCGGCGGCCAGCAGGTCCCGTTCCTCCCGCACTGAATCTTCCGTGGCGCCTGCCACCCACGTACGTCCCAGCCTTTCGGCGGCGCGGACACCGGACAGGGCCCCGTCCTCGTGGAAGCCCCAGCCCAGGTAGGCGCCGGCGTAGGCGATCCGCGGATCTGCGAGGGCGGCGATGGCCTGCTGCGCCGCGAGGGATTCGGGCGTGTACTGGGGGTGCTCGTAGACCATCCGGTCCAGCACCCGGTCCTCGGCGATCAGGTCCGATTCGCCCAGGCTGACCAGATACGGCAGCCCATCTGCCGGCTCCAGCCGCTGCAGCCGGGTGAGGTCGTAGCTGACCAGCACCCGGTCCGGCCGGGCGTCGCAGGACGGCAGCCGGTAGTTCCAGGACGCCCTGGCGTTGTCCGTGGCCGGCAGCACGGCCGCGTCCTGGTGGAACACCGTGTGGTTCACCGAGTAGGGCATCCCGCCGAGCGCTGCTTTTTCCTCCGGGGTGGCGTCCGCCAGGAAGCCGAGCGCCTGGCCCGGATGCGTGGCAATGACCACGGCTTCGAAGTCCTCCACGCCCTGTTCCGTCACCAGCTCGACGCCGAGGGCATGGCGCCGGACGGCGCTGACCGGGGTGCCCAGGCGGACGTCAGTGAGCCTGGCGGCAAGTTTCTCCACGTACCGGGCCGACCCGCCCGTGACCGTCCGCCACTGCGGTGAGCCCTTGACGCCCAGCATTCCGTGGTGCCCCAGGAACGTGAACAGGTAGCGCGCAGGGTAGGCCAGCGCCGTGGTGGGATCGCAGGACCACACCGCGCTCACCACAGGGGTCATGAAATGTGAGGTGAAGTAGGGGCTGAATTTCTCCCGTGCCAGGAATTCGCCCAGGGTCAGTTCGTGCGCGGCAGACGACGGCGGCGCGGCAGACGACGGCGGCGCGGAATTGAGCAGGGCCCTGGCCTTCCGGTAGAAGCGGGTCACCTCGAGGAGCATCAGCAGGTAGCGCCCGCGCAGCAGACTGGACGGGCGGGCGATGATGCCGCGGGCGCCGTCCCGGGCGCCGGCGTATTCGAGCCCGCAGCCGTCGCACCGGATGGACATGCTCATTTCGGAATCCTGTGTCTCCACGCCCAGCTCGGCGAACAGCCGCAGCAGGGTGGGATAGGTCCGTTCGTTGTGCACGATGAACCCGGTGTCAACGCCGAGGGTGGTGCCGTCGGGCTGGGGCATGTCGTGCGTGTGCGCGTGCCCGCCGAGGCGTGCGTCCGCCTCGAAGACCGTGACGTCATCGTGCCGGCTGAGGACGTAGGCTGCGGTCAGTCCTGCCACGCCGCTGCCGACCACCGCCACCCGGCGCCGGCCGCTGCCTGGAGGCGGGATTGCTGACCCTGCTGTGGGGCTTGCTGACAAGGGATGCTCCTCTGCTGAACATTGCCGCTGGGACATGTATACGGCCGCGACGCGTATACAGGGGGCAATTCGGCGCGGCCACGCCGGTGGATGGGTGGATGGGGAAGCTTTTTCACCGGGTGTCCGCAGAGTAGGGTGGGCGGGTGGTAAATCCGGTACATCTGAAGACCCTCCTGGAGGTCACGCGCCAGGGCTCGTTCGCGGCCGCCGCGGCCACCCTGGGCTACACTGCCTCCGCCGTCTCCCAACAGATGTCTGCGCTGGAACGCGACACCGGCGTCGTCCTGTTCCAGCGTTCGGCGCGCAGCGTGGTCCCGACGGATGCCGCCGTCGTCATGACCCGGCACGCTGCCAAGGTGCTCACCGACATCGAGGCGCTCATGGCCGCCGCCTCCAGGACCCAGGACACTGCCAGCCAGGAGCTGCGGCTGGGCATCTTTCCCAGCCTGGCCACCTACGTCCTGCCGCGGATCCTGAAGAACCCTGCCTGGAAGGACCTGGGCATTGACCTGAAGGTGTCCGTGGCGGAGCCCGGCCAGACCATCCAGGGGCTGCGCACCGGCGGCGACCTGGATGTCGCCGTGGTGTTCCAGGTGGGGCAGACCGGGTTCGCCTGGCCCAACACCATCAACCGGCAGTGGATCGGCGACGACGACTTCCGGGTGGTGCTGCCGGCGGGTTGGGGCTTCCGCAGCGACGCGAAGGTGGCAGCGGACCATCTGTCGGAGATGCCCTGGATCATGCACCATCCCGGCACCAGCGATGCGATGGTGATCGAGCGGCTTTTCGCCGGCTGCAACCTGCACCCCCGCGTGGTGGCCCACAGCGACGACTTCCACGCCAGCCTGGAAATGGCGGCAGCGGGCCTGGGCGCCGCCCTGGTTCCGGAACTCGCGCTGCGGAAGAAGCCGTCCGGCGTCGTGGTCCTTGACGTCCCGGAAATCCGGCTGGCCCGCAACGTCTTCGCCCTGCTCATCAACGACCGGAAGACCGCCCGCGTGCAGTTGTTCGTGGACCTGCTGGCCGAAACGCTGGCCGGAATGCGCACGGCCGTGAATTAGCTGCCAACGCTGGAATGCACCGGGCTTCGGGTCTATGTTGAAACTATGAACAAGGTAGCGAGCCAGCATTTTGGGGAGATCGAGCTCAACCACGGCCGGGAGCACTCCGTCGCAGCCAAGCACGAACTGCGCGGGCATCCGCTGGAACTCGACCTGAACATCGCCGCCCACGACCACTTCGACGAAGCCGCCCTCCGCAAGGTGGAATACCGGCTGCGCTTCCTGCCCGAACTGGTGGACGAGGTCCGCGAGATGATCGCCGAGGAGCTGGACCAGGAAGGCACCAGCCCCCAGGAATACCTGCACTTCCACTGCAACGCCCTCAAGGACGAGCATCTGCAGAAGGTTTTCGGCGTGGAGGACCGCAGCCAGCTCACCAAGGATGTGTTCCTCAAGGCGCTCAAGCTGGGCCATGTGGGCATCTATCCCGGCCAGCCGGAACGCTATTTCGTCATGGATTTCACCCTCGGGGAGCACTTCACGGACGAGGTCCTGGTGGCCTCGGCGGACGAGGACGGCGTAGTGGACGACGAGATCCTCTGGGAATCCTGAAAAGCAGTTAAAGGACGACGGCGCCCCCTGCCATTGTGGCGGGGGGCGCCGGTCTTTGTGCTACTTGGCAGTTTCCAGCAGTTCCGCGCGGATGGCCTGCGTTGCCTTGACCAGGTTGCGCAGCGACTCTTCGGTCTCGGCGTAGCCGCGGGTCTTCAGGCCGCAGTCCGGGTTGACCCACAGCTGGCGGGACGGGACGTGCTTGACGGCGGTGGCCAGCAGTTCGGTGACTTCCCGCTCTCCCGGCACGCGGGGCGAGTGGATGTCGTAAACACCAGGGCCCACGCCGCGGCCGAAGCCGTGGGACTCGAGGTCGTGGACAACCTCCATGCGGGACCGGGCCGCCTCGATTGAGGTGACGTCGGCGTCAAGGCCGTCGATCGCGTCAATGATCACGCCGAACTCCGAATAGCAGAGGTGGGTGTGGATCTGCGTGGCGTCTTTGGCGCCCGCGGTGGCGAGGCGGAAGGAGTCCACGGACCACTTCAGGTAGTCGGCCTGGCCGGCCCGGCGCAGCGGAAGGAGTTCGCGGAGCGCGGGTTCGTCCACCTGGATCACCTTGATGCCGGCGGCTTCGAGGTCGGCGATCTCGTCCCGCAGCGCCAGGCCAACCTGGTTGGCGGTCTCGGCCAGCGGCTGGTCGTCGCGGACGAAGGACCAGGCCAGGATGGTGACCGGGCCGGTGAGCATGCCCTTCATCGGCTTGCTGGTCAGGGACTGCGCATATTCGGCCCACTTCACCGTGATGGGGGCGGAACGGGTCACGTCACCCCAGAGGATGGACGGGCGGGTGCAGCGGGAACCGTAGGACTGGACCCAGCCGTGCACCGTCACGTCGAAGCCCTCGAGGTTCTCGGCGAAGTACTGGACCATGTCGTTGCGCTCGGGCTCGCCGTGCACCAGGACGTCATAACCCAGCTCTTCCTGCAGGCCCACGACGCGCCTGATCTCGTCCTTCATCAACTGCTCGTACTGCGCGTCGTTGAGCTCGCCCTTGGTGTTGCGGGCACGGGCCGAGCGGATCTCGGACGTCTGCGGGAAGGACCCGATGGTGGTGGTGGGCAGCGGCGGCAGGTGCAGCGCTTGCTCCTGGGCTGCTGCCCGGACCGGGTACTCGGAGCGGCTGAAGTCGGCGGCGGTGAGGGCCTCGGTGCGGGCACGGACGTCCGCGCGGCGGACGCCGTCCGCGCTGGCACGGGAAGCGATCACGGTGGTTGCCTCGTCGATCGCCGACTTGGCCGAGGCGGGATCGGCCAGGTAGGACGCGAGGGTCTTGACCTCCACGGCCTTCTGGTCGGAGAACGCCAGCCAGCTGCGGAGCTGTTCGGGGAGCTGTGTTTCCTCCGCCACGTCATGTGGGACGTGCTGGGTGGAGGTGGAGGTGGAGACAGTGACTTTGCCTGCAGCTGCCTTCAGTGCGTCCAGCTTGGCAGCCGAAGCGGCGAGGTCGTTGCGCCAGATGTTGTGGCCGTCCACCACGCCGGCAACCAGGGTCTTGCTGCCCAGCCCGGCGAGTGCCGCGGCGGAAGGAACGTCACCCTTGAAGACATCGATGTGCAGGGCGTCGATGTTGGTGGCCGCGACAGTGCCCAGCTGGCCGTCCAGCGAACCATAGGGAGTCGAGACCAGGACCTGCGGACGGTTGGCAGCCGAGGTGAGGACCTCGTAGGCGCGGGCCACTGCTGCTTCGATCTCAGCTGCCGGGGTATCCTGGTCAACCACCAGGGCCGGCTCGTCCAGCTGGACCCAGCTTGCACCGGCAGCCGCCAGCTTCTCCAGGAGCCGGACGTACACGGGCAGGATGTCCTCAAGCCTGGACAGCGGTGCGAAGCCGGCGGGGGCGTCGTCGGAAGCCTTGGACAACAGCAGGTAGGTTACCGGGCCCACGATGTAGGGCCGGGTTTCGATGCCGTTCTCCAGGGCGTAGGCGAACTCTTCCACCTTTGCAGTGGAGGCCAGGGTGAAAGCGGTCTCGGGGCCGATCTCCGGCACCAGGTAGTGGTAGTTGGTGTCGAACCACTTGGTCATTTCCAGCGGCTGCTGCTCCTTGGTGCCCCGGGCCAGGGTGAAGTAGCCGTCGATGTCCAGCTGCCCTGCTTCGTTGAGGAGCCCGCCGAAGCGGGCCGGCACCGCCCCCAGGTGCGCAGTGGTGTCGAGGACCTGGTCGTAGAAGGAGAACGTCCCGGGAACTGCGGCGGCCTCGGCCAGGCCGAGCTCCTGCAGGCGCCTGGCAGTGGTGAGCTGGATGTCCTTGGCGGCGGCGTCCAGGGCCGCGGCGTCGATCTTGCCGGCCCAGTAGGCCTCAACGGCCTTCTTGAGCTCGCGGCGGCGGCCGATCCGGGGGTAGCCCAGGAGGGAAGCAGACGGGAAGGGGGTGTTTTTGGGCGTGCTGAAGTCAGTCATGGCGATTCCTCGAATTCTTGGTGGTCTACAGGCGTGGAAGGCTTGGGCCCAGCCAGCGGGGCCGGGTCTGAGCCGGCTACCCGGGTGTCAGACGGCGAGCCGGCGGCCGGCACTGCCGATGGCCCGGCGGCTGGGCCGGGGAAGGGCCAGCTTGTCCAGCACCTGGAGTGCGCTCTGGTGTTCGTTGAACGTATACAGGTGGATGCCGGGAGCGCCGGCATCCAGTGCGGCGTTGGCCAGGTCCACCGTGGCGTTCACGCCGATGCGGAGCCGGTCGGCGTCGGTATCCGCGGCGGCCAGGCGCTCGGTGAGGTCGGCCGCAGGCTCTACCCCGGTCAGTTCCCCCAGCCGCTTCAGGCGGCGCAGGCTGGTCAGCGGCATGACGCCGGGAATGATAGGGATGGTGACCCCGGCACGGCGGGCCCGGGTCAGCAGGTCCGCGTATTGCCCGGCATGGAAGAACACCTGCGTGATGGCAAAATCGGCACCGGAGCGCTGCTTCGCCAGCAGCACCTCGACGTCGTGCGCTTCACTGGGCGACTCAGGATGCCTGGTGGGGTAGGCTGCAACGCCAACCGCGATCTTGCCGGCGCAGAGGAGAGCCGAACGGCGCTGCTCCACGCGGCGGATCAGGTCGATCAGGTCCTGTGCGTAGCGCAGGGAACCATCCCCCGGGCTCGCGCCGTCCTTGGGCAGGTCACCGCGCAGGGCCAGGATGCCCCGTACGCCGGTGTCCAGCAGCTGGCCGATAATCCCTGCCAGTTCCTGTGGCGTGTTGCCCACGCAGGTCAGGTGCGCCAACGGCCGGAGGGTGGTTTCCAGCAGGAGCCGGTTGATCAGGTCCACTGCCGTGTCCCGGTTGGAGCCGCTGGCACCGTATGTCACGGAGACATAGTCGGGGCTTGTGGCTTCCAGTTCACGGATGGTGGTCCACAGGGATTCGGCCGCAGCAGGCGAACGAGGCGGGAAGAGCTCGTAGGACAGCGCCACAGGGGCGGTCTCGGAGAGGGGTGGATGTGTGTCAATAAGGCTTGGTGGCGACATTTGCGTCCTTGGCTTTGGGTCACTGGGGCCGGCTGCCCAAAGGGCGGCACCGATCCGGCAATGAATTTGAGTTTGGGAACACGGAAAAACAACTCCAACAGGGACGCAGCCGCGACTGTTACGCCTGGATTGAAGCTTTCCGTGAGCAAATGTCAGGCCCACATGGGGGCACCCACACCCTCCGGACCGGAGGATCGCTGACACGTTACCGCGGTAACTTGTCTACGACTCTATGAGCAGCCGGAGGCGCTTTCAAGTCGGCCGCCGAATTAAGACGCAGCTTTACGGCCATCCGCGACACTGGGCTGAATATTGTTCGACCAGGCCGGACCCTCGCCCTCTCCCCAACCATCGCCCGCGGGTCTATTCTTTTGCCATGATCGAGCTTCCAGCCAGTTACCAGGAGTTCCTCGCCGGCAAGAGCGAGATGTTCGTCAGCACCGTACGGCCCGTCCTCATGCAGTCCGCTGCAGACAAGCTGCACGGCGTCCGGGTCACCTACAACCCGGGATCCACCGGCCACCAGGCGCACCTTGATGAGTCGCTCCCCTACGGGGTGGTCCTGGAGGACATCGACTAGCGTCCTGCCCGGCAATGGTTCCCCCTCAGCCGCGCACGGCGCCGGACAGCGCAAAGGTGCTGCCCGAAGCTTTGGCCACGATGGCATAGAGGGCGAGGACGGGCGCGGAGTACAGGATGGAGAAGGCGGCCAGCTGCCCGTAGGCCACTGCTCCATGCTGGCCGAAGAAGCTGTAGATCGACACGGCCGCGGGTTGCGTCCCCGGGGACAGGAGCAACACGAATGGCACGAAGAAGTTGCCCCATGCCTGGATGAACACGAAGATGAACACCACCCCCAGCCCGGACCGCATCAGCGGAAGGACGATGGACCACAGCGCCGCCATCCGGGATGCGCCGTCCACCCAGGCTGCTTCTTCCAGGGAGACCGGCACTGAATCCATGAAGTTGCGGGTCATCCAGATGGCCATGGGGAGCGACGTTGCCGCCATGAACAGGATGGTGGCGGGCATGGAGTCCAGCAGTTCCAGCTGCACGAAAAGCCCATAGACCGGAACCATGATCGCGGTGATGGGCAGGCACGTCCCAAACAGGACCCCGTACATGAACGGGGCGTTGAAGCGGGACCGGTAACGGGACAGCGGATAGGCGGCTCTTCGCAGTTGAGGGTGTAGTCGAGGGTCGGCGGCTGGTTCGTGGATAGACGTCGAGGTCTTCCAGGATGGAAGTTCTCACACTGCCCATC